>JAGAFR010000034.1 GCA_017612555.1 Lachnospiraceae bacterium
GCCCAGTGGCTCAGTTGGTTAGAGCGCCGCCCTGTCACGGCGGAGGTCACGGGTTCGAGTCCCGTCTGGGTCGTAAATGACTTGATTCTTATCTAGCATCTTCGATGCAAGATATAGCACCAACATTCGTCTGACGACGAATGTCGCCTTGACTCGATCGCTGCGCGATCAAGTCATATGCCGCAGTGGCGGAATTGGCAGACGCCCGGGACTTAAAATCCCGTGGGTAGTAATACCCGTGCCGGTTCGACCCCGGCCTGCGGCACTAGATCTTTTATCATATTTATTAACTGTTCTTGACCATATCAAATATCGGTATAGATAGACTCAAACAGGCATAATTACATAATCATAGTTAAGGAAGACTGATATGAAAACAGAAGGCATGATATATGGAATAGGCGTTGGAATAGGCGATCCTGAGGATATTACGCTTAAAGCCGTAAAGTGTATCAAGGAATCCGATATCCTGATCCTGCCTTCAAATGATCCGGAGAAATGCCGCGCATACCGGATTGCAAAGAAATCCGTTCCCGAGATAGAGGACATTGAAACGCTGGCTCTTGAATTTGAGATGGTCAGGGATGAAAACGTTCGTGCCAAGAATCACCGGATCATATATGAGACGGCAAAAAAGCTTGTATCGGAAAAGAAAACCGTATCTTTTCTTACGATAGGGGATCCGGCGCTTTATTCGACATATTCGTATATTGCCGATCTGGCACAAAAAGACGGGATCAAGACTGAGGCTGTAAGCGGGGTTTCTTCAATAACAGCATGTGCCAACAGGCTTGGAGTAACTCTTTGTGATGCGGGAACGCAGCTTCATGTCATTCCTGATACAGAGGACATCGAAGGGATGTTGGAACTTCCGGGAACTAAGGTTCTTATGAAATGTGGCAGAAGTATATCCGTCATAAAAGAAAAGCTAAAGGGTAAAAGAGTATCGGTATATGCGGTTGAAAACTGCGGAATGCCGGAAGAGAAGTGCTACAGAAGCGTTGATGAGATTCCGGATAGCGGAAGTTACATGTTAACTGTCATTGTTAAGGAATTAGGTTAGAAATAGTAAATCTTTTGTTTTTTTCTATTGTTATGCTTCACATGTTAATGTTATAATTGAAAAAAATATATTTCACAGGAGGTAGAAAATGGATTACAACGAATTCCGTAAGAAAATTGTTACTGATGACGATTTCGCAAAGAAATTCACCGATGCGAAGGATCCGGCTACTTTGATCAAGCTTGCAGCTGCCGAAGGCTACAACTTTACTGAGGATGACATCAAAAATAATACGGAAATACTTCCGGAAGAGCTGGAGAAGATTGCTGGAGGTAGTGCTAACAGCACCATTGCATACGCGGATTGGTTTGTTACGCCATCAACGATTGTTACACCAAACTAAATTCCGTTACCTTTAAACTGATGTTTTTGAGAAACGAGGGAGAAGAAGATTGCTTCTTCTCCCTTTTTAAATTAATTCTTTTGTTGGAAATTGTTACAAAAATGACATTGGGAACTAATCATTATGAAATTTGAAAGGCTCAGTCTCGTCTTAACGGACAGGTGCAATGCTGCTTGTGACTTTTGCGGTTTTTCATGTACCCCTAAAAACAATCATGTAATGGACGTGCAGATGATGGAACGTATCATACGTGAGGCTAAGACAATGGGAATCAGAGCTGTTGGCTTTAGCGGAGGGGAACCTTTTTTGTATCCGGAACTTTTGGAAAAAGGTTCTAAAATTGCGAAAGAAGAGGGCATGGAGGTTAATATTGCGACCAACGGCTTCTGGGGTGCGTGGGAGGATGATAAAATCGATGAAATACTAAAAAGGATTCGACCGAATTTTATCGGCATAAGTTATGATGACTTTCATCGAAAGTTCATTCCTGAAGATGTATTTTTTAAAGCATTATCCCATTGTTATGCTCTGAATATAAAAACTAGGGTCTTTGTCGCCGACTTAAAGGATGAACATGCGGCCGGTCGCTTTCTGATGAGCCTTGACAACCGAAGGTTTCGGGTTCCCATGTTCATCTATCCCGTCTACCGCTGCGGACGCGCTCGTCATATGCCGTCCGAGTGGTTTCTTACGTACAAATACGAGGATGTACATATCACTTGTCTCTCCGAACATGCTATATCAGTTCTTTATAACGGCGATATATATCCCTGTTGTCGCCACCAGGTCTACGAATCAGCAATGAAACTTGGAAATGTCAGCAATATGTCCCTGCAAGAGGGTATAAACAAAAGTGATGTTCCCAAAATATGCGACGTTCTGATGCATAATGATCGTTTTAAATATCTGGTGGATAAGGCGAAGGACATTGGTATCATCGTACCGGAAGAAGCAGGCTGCTCCTGCGACTATTGTCGAGCATTGTTTGGAACAGAAGAAAACATGCAGAGGATGCTTCCCTTTGTAGAGGAACTCTATGGAAAAATGTTAGTCAGATCCATACTGAATGGGGTAGGAGAATCATGAGAAAGGCATTAAGCACAAAATCTGTCATTTCAAAGATAGCTATCGCTATGACAGATAAGTGCAGCGCATCCTGCGAAATGTGCTGCTTTAAATGTTCACCCGAGGGCAAGAATACCTTAAGCACGGATTTCATGAAAGATGTTATTTTGCAGGCAAGCAAAATTAATGGAATCCAAAGCATCGGATTTACCGGTGGCGATCCTTTCATGGTCTTTGACCAATTGCTGGAATGCAGCGCTTACGCTCATTCGCTGGGACTTCGTGTTTCCGTCAATACTAATGGATTCTGGGGGAAAAATGAAAAAAGAGCCTTTGAACTGGTTGGAAAACTGAAGGAAGCAGGAGTGGAGTCAATGTCCTTTTCGGCTGACCACATACATCAGGAATATGTTCCCATTGCAGATCTAAAGATGGCCATGCGGGCAGTTACAGCCCACAACATGTTACTTGATGTCACTATCATGGAAACTTCCACTTCCGAAAATATAGTCCGCATGACCGAGGCGCTTCGCCCTGAGATCTACCAATCCAGTATAGCTAACCACCCAATGTTGCCGGCCGGGAATGCACTTGAGAAGGTTAAAGAAGGCGAATTTATCCGCTATTTTGCATCAAAGGCGGCGTATTGTCCTTTTTTTGGGATGGCCAGCCTGAACTTTGACGGCAATTATTATATGTGCTGTTCCCAATTTTGCAGGGAAATCCCACCCCTGAACCTTGGCAGTGCGCATGAGGTAAAGCTTGCGGATTTGGACAGAAGGATTTCTTCTAACGATTACTTGTACGTTATGCTTCGTAGAGGGCTTTCCTGGTATGTGGATCTTGCCGGTCAATTGGGATATGAGATTCCACAGTATCTGTGCTCCCCTTGTCACTGCTGTTACTACGTGTTCCGCAACGAAAAACTTCTCGATGAGATTAAAGAAACTGTAAAAAATGAGGCGGGGCGTCTCCGCGTCAGTCACCTTTTAGGGAATTGATGTTGCTGTCAAAAAAGAACCCATATCTTTAAGGCGTTCCAAGTATCCACGAAAATGCCCTGGCACATCTGATATCAACATCTTTAAAATGATTACCCTCATTCCATTCAAGTGAGCATCTGATTCCTTGATCTTTTATCGATTCATATGTCTGTCTGATACAGTCCCCGACAGTGCGCATCACGGGATTCTTAGTTTTTTCTTCACGATCCCCGAGACTAAGGTATACTGCGCCGGTACGGATCCTATGGTCTTTGATGTAGTCGGTAAACCCGGGAAACCAGACGGAAGGGGATGCCGCGGCTACGCCGGAAAACAGATCGGTCTGATATGCAGCCCACAGCGAGAAAAGTCCCGCAAGGGAGTATCCGCCAAGGTAATATGTCTTTGATGGATCAGTACATATGCCGGTGATTTCTTCAAGCGTATCGGTTGCCCCGTTACCGAAATCTTCTTTTCCGAACACGGCGGGACTGCACCAGGGAGACAGGTCAGCGTTCCAGTTTCCAATCTTTATTGCAACAAGGTGAAAATCATCCCCGGCCAGTTCCTGAATGATCTTTACTTCACTTTCTATCAACTTCAGATCATGCTCGTCCACAGGCTGAATAAGCACATTTGATGATTTTTCATTCCCGAAATCAAAACAGTTCATAAAAGGATTGTATCATTTATCAAGATCATCTGCACATAAAACGCCGGATTTGCCATTTGCCCCTTTTGAGAGTATCATAGAGGACAGTTGATGACATGATGTCATCTGATATAAACAGAGTCATTTTTATAGGAGGAAGACACGATTATGGTAAAAATCAAATGGAAAAAAGCGATGGCTGCTGCCGTTGCGGCTGCCATGACAATGATGGCTGTACCGTCAATGGTATTTGCGGATGAGATTACAGAACCCGAGGAGATCGTGGTATACGAGTCTGAAGACGCAGAACAGGCTGATGGCATAGTTTTTGAATCTGAGGATGAAACTGAAGTTGAGACGGAAGAAGCTGACGTTTTTGCATCGGATAACTGGGAAGATCCCACAGCGTATACTCTGGGTCAGACTGTTAGCGGAAAAGCGGGCGTGGATGTAAGAGCCTACTATAAGATTTCCAATCTTGCAAAGACCGGAAGGTACCGTGTTACGGCATCATCCCGAGACGGTGATTTTTACGTAAAGATCGTTGATACCGCAAAAGCCTTTACGGAGACGTCATTTAAGGGCTTGAATTGGGAACGTCCCACTTACAAGAATACGGATTCAGGTGATTATGAACTGAAGGATGAAACTGTGGACCTTCTTGCAGGCAAGGACTATTGGATAGTTATATACAAAGGAGTTACATTTAAAGAAGAAGTGGATTTCGACTTCAAAATGGAACTTGAGAATGAGGTAACAGGATGTAAAAAAGACGATCCGTGGACTCTTACGTTCAAGAGTAATAAGTGCAGCGGGAGAGGAACGCTCTTTGCCACTTTCAGGAATAACGGATATGGCTATAGGGATATCGAAGAAGATCCATACGAATACGGTCATCATTATTACAAATTCCATCTTGAAGAGCCCGGAAGGTTATGGATCGACTCTGACTCATCGGAAAAGGGTGTAACTTGGGTATACAGTAATGATATGAATTTTGATTCACTTGCAAAACTTTATTGGAAACCGGCCGGATCAGGTGAATATACAGAAAAGAAAAAAGATTATGTGGATCTTATAGGCGGCGATTATTACCTGAAGGTATATAACACAGAAGATGATAATGTCGATTATTCTTTCGCAATGGATTTTAAGCCCATAAAGGTTGCAAAGGGTGAACTTCCTGCTTTTGACACTGTAGTTGGAGGTTCGAATAATACACAGGATGATGCTTTTGATATTGAGGTCGATCAGTTATATGTAGCACAGTCAACGCAGGATAACTGTAACAAGTTTGACTGGTTCCACTTTGTCCTTCCAAAGGCGTCACCTATATATGTGGAACTGGCTACTACAGAGGTAGGGTATGTCGGGTATTCGAATTTAAATAAGGGTAAAAATTATACCGACGGTGTCAGCGTATTCGGATCACCGCTTCCGCATGTTTACGCACCTGATGGAGTAAATGATAAGAATAATGAGTATTTTGGGGAATCAAGTACTCCGTTCTATAGCAGTGATACAGATTTCAGGGCGAAGAAAGCTTCCGTATTTCCGGCGGGGGAATACTGGATCCAATTCTCCAAAGGTAACGGTATGCCGATCGATGGTGAGGGCCATTCGATACCCGGTACCGGTTGCTATAAACTAAAAATCTCTACCGGCCCGAAGGCACCTGTAACAGCTGTCAAGATAATCGATCCGGCAACCAAGAAGGCAATATCAGCTTATGAAATGACCAAGAACTCTACCAAGACCCTGACATATCAGATTTCTCCGGATACGACAGAACAGGGTGCATCGTGGAGTATTGATAATACCGATACCGCGACGATCGATTCTGAAACGGGTGAGATCAAAGCAAAATCAGCAGGTACAGCAACAATTACGGTTACCACGTTAGCCAAGAAAAAAGATGGCAAGAATGCTACCGCAACATGCAAGTTGACAGTACTTGATCAGGAGATAAGTGACACTACGAAGGATCTTCCTGAAACAGCCAATGTTGTTTCGAATGAGAAGATCGGTCTGATCAATGACAATTATTTTGGAAAAGACTTTGTAACAGCATCTACGGATAAATGGGTGGTTAAGGATGCCGAAACCGATACGATCAACAAAAAGCTCGGTTCTGTTAAGAAGGATAAGGAATTGGGCTGGGTATTTGCTGCCGGCAGTAAGATAAACGGTAAAGCAAAGATCAAGGTCACAAGACAAACGAAAGTCGGCAAGAGTTATTTTGATAACGGTAGCGTCACATTTACAGTCGAAGCTCCGAAGTATTTCAAGGATTCAAAGAAAAAGGATATAAAGACGATAGATGTGTTAAAGGCCGGAGTCGAAGTTAAACCTGAAGAAATGATCGATTTTGGAGAGGCTACCGTTAAACCAAATCATTATGAATGTAATGATAAGAAGGGACTGGTTGAGTTTGATAAAGATACAGGAGTTCTCAAGGTTCTTAAATCAGGAACCTTCAAAGTTACAGCATACTACGGATATGACGCTTCTGCAGGAAAGAATGCAGCTAAGAATGCGGGCAAGATCGAATACACAGTTAAGGCTAAGCTTCCTACCGTTAAGGATGCAAAGGTTAAGCCTAACGCAGCGGGCGGAAAGGATAAGATCGTAACTGTTGCGGTTTCAAACGTTCCCAAGGGCATTAATCTTGCGGATACTGACTGGAAGGCTGTAACGGTTGATGAAAGCGGTAATCCGACAACTACGCCGGCGGCGTTTGTAATTACGCCCGTGAAGGTTAAGGAAAGTTATACGAAGTGTACGGTTGCGATCCCTGCAGCTACACCTGCTCAGAAATTCGCTGTAGTTGTAACTGTAGATGATGTAGATTATCCGGCCATTGTAACCGTTAACTAAATCTGACACATATCAATACATAAGTTCAATCCATACCACGGGGCGCTTAGCGCCCCGTGGTCTTTTGCATAGCTTGACTTCGCCGTAAGACTTATTATACAATCATGATTAGAGAATTAAGCCGAACGGCTTATTAAATAATTCCGAAGGTAAGATTTCGCCGAACGGCTCACAAGAGGACGAGACTATGATAATAAACAGTTCAAAAGACTTTGGTGCTACTATCAGAAAGCGCAGAAAAGAACTGGGATATACACAGCGATACATTTCTGAATTCACCGGCTTCAGTATAAGTTTTATATCGGATCTGGAGAACGGTAAGAGTACGGCTGAGCTGGGGAAAGCCATCTATCTTGCCAATATGCTTGGACTAGATGTTGCAGTTGATGCGAGGGGAAGGCAATGAGAAGATTCGATGTATTTATTGAAGTTTCAGGAAAACAGATAAAGATTGGAAAAATCGAGGGGAACACTTCCGAGGATGCCCGGTTTTCATACGATAAAGAATACATATCCGGGATCGGTTCCAAGGCAATTTCGATATCGTTACCTATAGAGGAAGAGCCTTTTTCGCCTGAGCAAACAAGAACCTTTTTTGACGGACTTCTTCCCGAAGGCTTTATGAGAACGTCTATTGCAGGCAGTATGCACTTTGATGAGAATGATTACCTTTCGATCCTTTATAACCTTGGTAAGGAATGTATCGGTGCCATAAGGATTGATGAAACGGACGAGGAGCCCGAATCCGGTTATGAGGTTATTGATTCAAAACAGGTAGAGGAACTTGCAGCAAATGGAGCTGCCAAGTCCGCGGAGATGTTGATCAGAACACATTTGTCACTTACCGGTGCATCAGGAAAAGTCGGCCTGTACTATAATGAAAAAGAAAGATGCTGGTATTTGCCGCATGGGCTAGCGCCCAGTACTCATATTGTTAAACAAAGCCATATCAGGCTTGACGGAATAGTTACCAATGAGCAGCTGTCAATGTTGACAGCACGTAAATGCGGGATAGATACTCCTGAGAGCTTTATTATCAATGTCGGAAATGGTGAGGATTCAGAAGTGCTATTCGCGACAAAAAGATATGACAGGATCATTGACGGAACATCCGAAATAATAGACGGGCTGAAGCGTCCGTTTCGGATACATCAGGAAGATTTTGCGCAGGCTATGGGAATACCTTCATCCCGGAAATATGAGAGCGATAGTAAAGACTATGCAGTAAAAATGTTCGATATCATCCGCAATAATGCTGTGAACCCATTAGAGGATCAACTGAGCCTTTGGAACAGGATCGTATTTAATTATGCGCTTGGGAATACGGATGCCCATATTAAGAATTTCTCGCTTCTTTATGATCCTCATATGGAAGGGATACGCCTTGCACCTGCTTATGATATGATCAGCACGGTGATCTATGACAGCTCAACACGTGATATGTCCTTTAATATCGGGGGGATGAGAAATATTGACAGCGTTAATGAAGATAGCTTCAGATCACTGGCATCAAAGGTTGGTATAGGCGAAAAGCCGGCTATGAGCAACTATCAAATGGTGCTTGACTGTTTTGAAAAATCAATAAAAGAAGCGGCAGACGAATTGCAGGAGAACGGATTGTATAATGCCGGTGACATTGCCGAAAGGATTCTTATGGCACGAAAAGCATTATTGTAGTAAACTTATTTTATTGTCTTCTGTATGAACATTGCTCCGGTATTTGAGTATATGCAGAATAGAGTGTTTTAGGAGGAAAAGAAATGCGAAAGAATGAAAAGTTGTTGAGAAAGGTTTTCGCAGGACTTGTTGCTGCAGCGTGTGTTGCAACAGCTGTTCCCGCAAGTGTATTTGCGTCGGAAACTGTTGACGTCTACGAAGATGAGGCAGTGATATCAGAGTCCGAGGCAGAGGTTACGGAAAACGCATCAGCAGAAGATGAATTTGCTGATGAAGTTATCGTAGAAGAAGAGGTTTCTGAGCCGGATAAGGAAGAAAATCCCGATCTTACGAAAGCAAAAGAGATAAAACTTAACAAGGAAGTAACAGGCATTACATCAATGGAGAGTTTTGCCATCTACAAGTTTAAGCCTGATACGACCGGAAGGTACGCGATCAACGGATCATATACGGTGCAGGGATACCCGGAATTGAAGGGGGAATTTCTGCTCAGGCTGTTTGACGGAGATAAGTATGTAACCAGCAGAACGGATGGATGTTATTATCACGACAATAGAAGTTCATACAATTTGGAGAATGAACCTTATGATCTGATAAAGGATACATGGTATTATCTTGTCGCTGAGCCCCGCAGAGAAGGACCTCCCATAGATTTCAACTTCACGGTCTCATTAATGTATGAGGTTACATTATCTACGAAGGAAGATCCGGTAGATGTTGCCTTTAATAAGGAATACGTAGGTCATTGCTGCCCTGATGGATTCATGAACACGGATCATGGCAAATTAGGATATATTCAGCATTATTACAAGTTTTCACTTAAAGAGCCGGGAACTTTCACCTTCCATATTGAAGATGATTCCACAAGGCCTACATACCCTTATAAGACCAATACGGTATATACGATATGCAATAATATTGATGACATCCTTTCCAGTACCGGAACGAATATGTCATGGCAATACCATACTCATGACAAAGAGAGTTATGCAACAACAACTCACAATACATGGCTGAATACGGGAGATGATTCGGATGAGGCCCGGATCAGTCTTCTTGCAGGCGAGTATTACCTCGTGATATGGGGAAATATCGGAACCGGATATGACAAGGCGCTTAATTACAAATTCAAGCTTAAAGATTATAAGGCGTTGCAGAAGAAGGGTTCGGAGACGCTCCTGATCGATACCCGTGTAAACGGAAGCAACGATAACGTTAACTTTAAGGCAACAGGCTACGGAGAGTACTACGAAAAAGAAGCCATGCCCGTAGTAGAGACCAATAAGTATTATCGAGGGATCCTTACGGAAGACAGTAGGATTGATTATTATCATTTTACACTTCCCAAAAAAGGACCGTTATATATGACACTTGAATCCGATGATTGCATCGGAAAATGCTTTGTTACACTGAGATACTGGAGTAATAATCCCAGATTCTATTCCGAATCCGGCACTGACGTAATAATGCAAAGTGATGAGTACTGTGCTACACCCGACAAGCCACTTAATTCTACTCAGTTATTGAACTCTTATTATGAAGATCCTAGTATCGTCTATAAAAAGCTTAAACCAGAATTTATGGCCGGAGAATATGTTATAGGTATTCTGACACAAAAAGTTACTGACGAAAGCAACAAGATTAATTTAGGTGAGTCCGGACAATACAGATTTATGATCTCCACGGGTAAAAACACGGATAAGCCCGTAAAGTCCCTTAAACTCGATCCGACAGTAATACCTATGTCTGTGAGTGAAAAGGCAACGTTAAAAGCTTACGTTAATTCAGAAGCTACAGATCCGACTGTAGATTTCAAGGTGGAACCCGAAGGAATCGCTAAGGTCACAAAGATCACCGATACACCGGTAAAAGGTGTTACAGAATTTGAAGTGGAGGCACTTACAAAGGGACAGGCTAAAATAACAGTCACAACAAATGGCGTCAATTCAAAACAGAAGGCGCTTACAGCTGAGTGCGTAGTTTCTGTAATAGACAGCAAAGCATGTGGCTATCTGGCAGAGAAACAGAAAGTGGATCTGAAGACAGCGGATTACTTCAATGATTCTACCATTGGAAAAAATGATAAGTTTGAAGTTACACCTAAGGGTGTAGGATCAGTGTCAAACGGATTCTTTACTGCCAAGAAGGAATGTGAAAATGTTACTGTCACATGGTATAGAAAAGATGAAAAGGTTTATGTGCCCCAGGGCAAGATAACACTTATCATCGAGAAACCGAAGTATTTCAAAGACGGCAAGAAGGATATAAAGAACAAGGATGTAGTCAGAAAGGGAGATGAGGTAACACCTTCTCAGATGATCAACTCCGAAGGGCTTCATATCATTCCAAATTATTATGACTGCAATGCAAAAGAAGGTTTCGTAGAATTCGATCATACAACAGGACTTCTTAAGGTTCTTAAATCAGGAAACTTCAAGGTGACCGCTTACTACGGATATGATGCTTCTGCCGGAAAGAATGCAGCTAAGAATGCAGGCAAGATCGAATACACTGTAAAGGCTAAGCTTCCTACCGTAAAGGACGCAAAGATTAAGCCCAATGCGAGTGGAAAGGATAAGATCGTAACTATTACGGTTTCAAATGTTCCTAAGGATATCAAGCTTACTGCCGATGCATGGAAGGCAGTCAAAGTTGGGGAGGACGGAAAACCCACATCAGAAAAGGCTGATTTTGAACCCTCTCCTGTGGCAGTAAAGGAGAGCTATACAAAATGTACGGTTGCAATCCCTGCAGGTACCCCTGCACAGAAGTTTGCGGTAGTAGTTACCGTAGACGGTGCAGACTATCCGGCCATAGTAACTGTTAACTAAAACTGAAACAGATCAATTCATTATTTCAACCCACACCACGGGGCGCACGGCGCCCCGTGCTTTATTTACTTCCATTTTATCGGGTTTGATTGAACCGTCGGAATCGACGATCGGAGCGGTTATGGAACCTGATGTGTTGGTGCCGCGGAGCCACCACCAGCTGTAGTTATCTTCGCGCTCCACCCATCCGTTAAGACGCGTGATCTCGTTGATGTTGGTGTTGCCTGTCTGCGCGGCTTCAGTTATATGAACTCTTCTGGCATCGTCGCTGTCAAAGTATTTTTCCGCTTCTTCCGCTGTAAGAAGAGTTAACGCATCGTCACCTACGGGAATGATCATGAAAAGCTCCTGCTCACTGAACATATCCAGGTACTCCTCGGAATTGAGCATCTCGCACATATCGGATTCTTCCCATGTGATTTTCCTGTGGGCGCGGTTGTAAGGTCCGCCGGCTATCGCGTATTTTGTGATAAGGCAGGCCTTTTCGCTGTCTTTGTCAAGAACGATCCATTCAAGGCGTTCCTGTCCGAGCTTTTTATCATTTGTATCGAAGTGACCGTACAAAACCGTGTCGCCGACCTGTGCTTCGCTTATCATGGCGGATTCCTCACGAAACTCCGCGCCGGCAAACAGATATCTCCTTGTTGTGAGATAGAAGACGGTCACCACGAGGACTATGGCACCTGTAAGGATGCATATGAACGCTATCTTCCGCATCTTTTCCCGCTTTCTGGCGATGATGGCACCTTCAAGCGTGTCGTTCAGCTGTTTCTTGCGATTCAGAACCTTTATTACAACAGAAACCGCTTTGCTGCAGACCGGCTTGATAAGCGCTGCGGCAACGACCGAACACGATATGACAACGGCAAAGCGTACCGGATCTTTCATTACCCGGTATTCGAAAATGTTGTGAAGAAAGAGTCCGTGTATCAGGAACAGCTCCATGCTGATGCCGCTAACGAACGTAAGTGCGCGATTTTTCACAAGGATCTTCATGCTTATCAGAAGGACTAGCATAGTAAAAAGCAGACACGCGACCGACTGCGTGATGAGAGTGATAAGGGCGTCTCTTGCCGCATTTGTAAGGCTGTTATAGTAGCCGTAGCGGTTGACGGTATGGATCGAGACAAGGAAAGCTATAACAAACAGTATCGAAACGGTGATAAGAGCTGCTTTGTAGTGTTTCTTACAGAAGGCTTCTATCCTGCTGCGCCACCTTGCGTAAACAAGCCCGAAAACGAACACTATAGTGGAGTTATACCACCATTCACCCCGAAACCAGTGGTAGTCCTCGCCGATGTCATGCCCTCTCATGAAAGCATATATGATGATCAGGATCGCGCCGACAGACAGAAGCGCGATCGCGATATCTTCGTTCTTTATAAGCATGAATATGAAATAGAAAATGACATACAGCACCGCGATCTCGATGATGAACCACCCGTTGCCGTTTATGAGGATGATTCCGAATATGCGCGAAAGCATTGGCATAAGGTCATACGCACCGTACACTGCAGTCCGGTACAGTACATATATCGCGTTTATGATCCAGAAGGGGATCAGGATCGTCGGGAATCTTTTTGTTACGAAAGTATTCAGGTAACCCGGCTTGTTTCGTATGCTTGTGACAAGACCGAAGCCCGAATAGAAGAAGAAAAGCGAAGTGAACAGTATTCCTGCATAGTTGAATATTGTGACCAGACCTTTGGGAACAACCCCGTAGCCCGTGATCTGCTGGGTCAGATGATGGAGTATCACGCCAAGGCAGGCAACAGCCTGGATCTTCTTGGACTCTGTCAGTTCAAGAAAATCATCGTTAAAATCATTCCTATGGACCTTTGCGCCCCAAAATGTCAGCACAAGGAGCCCTATCGGAAATATCTGCAGTAAAATGATCATCAGCGTGTACATCATTTCTATATAATAACATCACTCATGCGCATTGCAAAGGCCTGCGCGTATCTGATATAATGAAGCGGATTTACCGAAAATCATACTATTTCTGTTTCAAGGAGAAGAACGATATGGCACAGAATCCGATAGTTACATTTGTTATGGAAAACGGTGACACATTCAAGGCGGAGCTTTATCCGGATGTTGCTCCCCAGTCTGTTTACAACTTTGTATCACTTATAAACAAGGGCTTTTACAACGGACTTACGTTTCACAGGATAATCCCGGGATTCATGATCCAGGGCGGAGATCCCGAAGGTACCGGAATGGGCGGTCCCGGTTATTCGATAAAGGGTGAATTTGCAAGCAACGGCTTTAAGAATGATCTGAAGCACACAAAAGGAGTGCTCTCGATGGCTCGTTCCATGGTTCCTGATTCCGCCGGATCGCAGTTCTTCATCATGCATGAGACAAGCCCTCATCTTGACGGTGAATACTCTGCTTTCGGAAAGATCACGGAAGGCCAGGATGTAATAGATGCCATTGCGGTTGTTGATACGGACTATTCCGACAGGCCGAGAACGCCTCAGGTGATGAAAACCGTCACGGTTGAGACTTTCGGGGTGGATTATCCCGAACCTGATAAAATGTAATATATGATAAGGAGATTACGGATCGATGGATACGATAGAATTCAGATATGATACACAGTTGCTGCTTGATAAGTATGTTACTGATGGCGAAGACCCCGATGATGTTGCGGATGACCTCGTTGATGAGATAAGGGACCATATACTTGAGACTTTCAAGGGGGATTCAATGGTTGTAGCCGGTGACTCCGGTGAGGATGAAGTGGGCGAAAAGGCCATAGTAAAGCTCCATTACCATACGAACGAGCCGTGGCTCGTGCTTGAGTACTGCAGGACCTTCGGAGAGATCTATGACATAGTCGTAGAGGATATGGACAGACAGTCCCGCGGACTTAAGGGATGATTCCTGCAAAATATTGTTGACATAACACGGAAAACGTGCATAAAATAGTATCGGAAAGGCGGGTTTTTCAATGAAGAGGAGAATAATAAGGATAATCGCGGGTATAGCTTTGGCAGGTATTCTTACATCTGCTTTTGCTGTTCCGGCAAAATGCGGCAGTTATGTTAACTTTGTTCCGGTAGCTAATATAAACAGCGGATCGATACTTGCCATCGACATAGGTAACGAACTTCCCAAGAAGGTAAACATCGGCGGCGGAGTTGTAAGTATCCAAGGCATTCATTACTGCGAACATTATGAGCATTGCCATAACCAGTACTATTACGGATGTAATCAGTATCTGGCAACAGGTACCAATGCCGGCGGTCCGGCGCTTCCTTATACACAGATAAAGACAGCGACTCCTGCAGCCAAGATGATACTTGCAAATGCTGCAAAATCAATGGGATGCGTACCCGGAGACGCATTCGGACTGGAGATAGGTCAGTTCTTCAATAATGTATATACTCCGAACGCAAGCCTTATAAGACCCATGAATTTCGAGTTCTACGGACGTACGCCTGTGGGATATGCTCCCGCGATGATAGCGCTGTTATCAAGCGGCGCCATAGTGGTATTAAGTCCGCTCGAGTTCGATCAGAGTCTGTCGAGCCAGTGGTATACGGACGGTTCCAGATATTATCAGCTCCACACGATGTATCCGAATGCCGTATATATGATGGTTTATATGAAACAGTGACATAGCGGATCCCGCATGGGATCGGCATTATACGGTGTAAAAGTGCCAGAAACAGCGTGTTAACCGTGAGTTAACACGCTGTTCATATTTTGTTCACGAAAACCTTTAAGGAAATTAAGTTATTTACTTGAGCAAAGTTGACAAATCAGATATAAAATTCTTGAATGTTTTATCCAAAATGTAAATGTTGCCCAAAAAATAATTCAAAAAGGGGTTGCATTATTATAATTATTGCAATATACTTACATCACGAAAACGATTAAGGAAACTTTTTCGGAATCAAACAACTTATTTTCAACAAAAGGGAGGAATTCAAGTAATGAAGAAGAAAGTACTTAGCACTTTACTTGCAACAGCAATGGTTGCTTCTATCCTTGCAGGTTGTGGCGGATCAGCAGAAGCTCCTGCTCCTGCAGCAGAGGCACCCGCAGCAACAGAAGAGGCTGCTCCTGCAGCTGAAGAGGAAGCTCCTGCAGCTGAAGAGACAGCTGAAGCTCCTGCAGCAGATGAAGGTAAAGTTCTTAACATCTATGCATGGAACGAGGAGTTCAAGAGCCGTGTAACAGATCACTACGGAAACTACGAAGAAGTTGATGCTACACACGGTAAGATCGGTGATGTAGATGTTGTTTGGAACATCACACCTTCAGATGACAACGCTTACCAGAACAACCTTGATGCTACACTTCTTAAGCAGGCTGACGCAGCAGCAGACGACAAGATCGACCTTTTCCTTGTTGAGGCTGACTACGCTCTTAAGTATGTTGACACAGATTACACAATGGCTATGACAGATCTTGGTATCACAGATGCTGACCTTGCTGATCAGTACAAGTATACACAGGATATCGTTACAGATTCAAACGGAGCTCTTAAGGGTTCTTCATGGCAGGCTTGCTCAGCTGGTCTTATCTACAACCGTGAAGTAGCTAAGGAAGTTCTTGGCGCTGATGATCCTGATTCAGTTCAGGCTGCAGTTTCAGATTGGGCTAAGTATAAAGAGACAGCTAAGAAGATGGCTGATGCAGGTTATGTAATGTGCTCAGTTAACGATACATACCGTGTATATTCAAACAACGTATCCGGTAAGTGGGTACAGGACAACAAGATCGTTGTTGACAAGAACCTTGAGAACTGGGTAAATGACTCTAAGGAACTCGTTGATGCTAAGGCAGAGAACACATATGACCTTTGGGGCGATGACTGGGCAAAGGGTAAGAAGCCTGAAGGAAAGATCTTCTGCTACTTTGGACCGGCTTGGTTCTTCAACTTCTGTCTTGATGCAGATCAGGAAGGCACAGTTGCTAACAACGGCGGTTGGGGCTATGTAGTAGGACCTCAGTCATTCTTCTGGGGCGGCACATGGATCTGCGCAGCTACAGGTACAGACAATGCAAGCCTTGTTAAGGACATCATCCTTACAATGACAACAGATAAGGCTGTTCTTAAGGACATCGCTCAGAAGGACGCTGACTGTGTAAACAGCAAGACTGTTCTTGCAGAGCTTTCATCAGATGATTCAGGTAACCTTGCACTTCTTGGCGGACAGAACCCTTACAAGATGCTTGCAGACGGTGCTGAGAAGATCGACCTTTCAAACCTTTCAGCTTATGACCAGGGATGTAACGAAGAACTTCAGGCAGCTATGAAGAACTACTTCGAAGGAAACGCTACATACGAAGATGCTCTTGATCTCTTCTACAAGGCTGTTATCGAGAAGTATCCTGAGCTTACAAAATAATAAGCATTTAAAGATCTCATGATCAGATGATTAAATGGCGCCTGCCTCTGTGGGCAGGCGCTATTTTTATCGAAAAAACGCGTGATATCAGCATCGAAATGTGATACAATATCTCTTAATAGAGGTCTTTTAGACTCTTAATAGGAGAAGGAGGTAAGGCTTTATGGCAAATACGCCGAAAAAGGGGAAGAGTCAGGTCGTACGCTATAACAAGTGGGGTTATATTTTCCTGATTCCTTTCATCGTGGTATATCTCATATTCCAGATGATCCCGCTCATCACTACTATCTACAACAGTTTATTTGAAAACTATCTGTCAGGTATCAAACAGATAGGTCCGAATTTCGTCGGTTTTCACAATTACAAGGAAATAATCGCAAATGGTGATCTTATCACATACGCGAAGAACACTCTTATCATGTGGGTACTTGGTTTTGTTCCCCAGATATTCTTTTCACTTCTTCTGGGTGCGTGGTTTGCCGATTCCAGACTGCGTATAAGGTGTGCAGCTTTCTTCAAAACCGTTATTTACCTGCCCAACCTTATAATGGCGGCCGCATTTGCGATGTTGTTCTTCACACTGTTTGCAGAGACGGGCCCCGTAAACGCCATCCTCATGAACATGGGAATGATCTCCGAGCCGTACAGCTTCTTAAGTCATGCTGCAGGAAGCCGCGGGCTTGTAGCGTTCATGAATTTCCTTATGTGGTTCGGTAATACGACGATCCTTCTGATGGCAGGTATGATGGGAATAGACGGATCTCTCTTTGAAGCAGCGCAGGTTGACGGTGCTACGTCGACACAGGTGTTCTTCAGGATCACGCTTCCGCTTCTGCGTCCTATACTGCTGTACGTTATGATCACTTCGCTCATCGGTGGTCTGCAGATGTTCGATGTTCCTCAGGTCCTGACCAACGGCGAAGGAACTCCGATGCGTCAGTCCATGACTCTTATCATGTACCTGAACAAGCATCTGTACTCCAAGAACTACGGAATGGCCGGTGCTCTGTCGGTATTCCTGTTCATAATCACCGGTATACTGAGCTTTATAGTATATAAGTTCTCGGTAGAAGATAATGTTGACGAAGTTAAGAAGAGAGACAAGAACAAGAAATAAGGAGGTGAACCTAAATGAGACAAGACAAAGAATATGATGTTGAGGGCGGTTTAGGTTTAACCGTCAGACGTGTGATAGCGTATGTAGTACTGATACTGCTCACATTCCTGTGCCTGTTCTGGTTCTATATTCTGTTTGTTAATTCATCCAGAACGCACTCACAGCTGTCCTCGGGATTTACCATGGTTCCCGGTTCAGCACTTATCAAGAACTTTAACGCTGTTATGCATGGCACGCAGCCTATAGCAAGAGGTATGCTCAATTCATTCATAATAGCAGCTTGCGCGTCGATACTTAGCGTATACTTCTCGACCATGACGGCATACGCCATCCATGTATACGATTTCAAGTTCAAGACGGCGATATTTACATTTATCCTTGCGGTAATGATGATCCCTACCCAGGTAACGGCTCTCGGTTTCGTAAAGCTGGTACAGGGTATCAAGCTCGAGGACAGCTTTATCCCGCTTATCGTTCCCGCAATAGCCGCTCCCGCGACATTCTACTACATGAAGCAGTATATGGAGAGTGCACTGCCTCATGCGATAGTAGAGGCAGCCAGGATAGACGGAGCCAATGAAGTACGTACGTTCAACACGATATCGCTTCCTATGATGAAGCCGGCCATCGCAGTACAGATGATCTTCACATTCGTGTTCAACTGGAACAATTACTTCACTCCCGCACTTATCCTGCACGATGAGAAGAAGAAGACGCTTCCTATCCTCATTGCACAGCTTCGTTCGGCGGATTTCCTGAAGTTTGATATGGGTCAGGTTTATGTAACGATCGCATTCTCGATCTTCCCGGTAATCATAGTTTATCTCTGCCTGTCAAGATTTATCGTAGGTGGAGTTGCACTGGGATCTGTGAAAGGATAATTGGAATTGATATTGAAAAGCCCGCCTTACGGCGGGCTTTTTATTATTCTTGAAGAAGATACAGGTGTCCGGACGAGTTCTCGTAGATACAGTCGTACTTCTCGATCACGCTGTCGTAGATCTCCGGCAGGCTTCCGTCAAAATCATCCCCTATGATCAACCACTTGGGCGGATCGTTCTCAAGCATATCAAGGATATCGGTAAGAGCATCGGGATACAGTTCGATAAAGTACGGAAGGTTGACAACATATCTGCAGCATGGCGTAATGTCATTTATCTCAAACATCTGCATATCGATCATAAATGAAAAAACGCTGTCCCTGTCGCACTCGGGAATAAGAGCCCCTATATCTTTGGCATTAAAGTAGTACGGATCTTCAAGTGAATCTCCCCTGCTGTACAGGACGGTCCTTACCGTATCAAGGCCCGTTGGAATGTAATAACACAGGAATATAAAGAAAAACGCTATGCTCACGGCCTGTTTCCAGTTTTCAAAGACTATGAGAGGATCATATATCTTCAGGAACAGTATCAGAGCCAGGCAAAGGGCGGGATATACCGTTGTGAAGTAGTAGTAGAACGGAGTTCCCAGATGGAGCAGGAGCCACGTTGCAGCCGACATTGCCATAAGTATGATCGAGACTTCCCTTTGGATCCTGTTTCGCTGTAATATGGCGAATATGAATGCAAAAGCGCAGCCGCCAAGCTTAAGTTCCCACGTAAGGTTAAATGCCTCATAGTAGTCGGTGGAGCGGGAAAAACCAAGCTGGAATACGCAGTAGATCATATCCGAAAGGGCTCCGTTCACACCGAAGTAAATGATCACGGGGAGGGCGGAAAGAGCCAGTCCCAGGAGCAGATATATGAGATTTAGGAAAAAGCGCTTTATGTTTTTCGAAACGAGATCATCAAACAGTATTGCGGCTATTATCCCGAGTATCGGCGCAGAGACGCTTATCTTGGAGAAGATGTCGATCCCAAGGCACAGTCCCAATACCATGACGGTCCAAACGGAAAGGTCGCAAAGTGATTTTTTATCCTTTACAACTGCTCTTAGAACGACATACAGGCAGGCAAGCGAGATCGGAAGAGCGAACTCTTCAAGCGTATTACCGCCCCACAATGTTGTGATGTTGCCCCACAGATAGACGATCATCACGAAAATCGCTTTTTTGCGGGATATGAACAGAAGAGATATCTCGTATATCAGAACGAGAGATGCAAACGCAAAAGGTATCTGTATAAGAAATGCCCCTAGCCTGTCGTGGGCCATAAGCTGTCCGAGAGCTTCTATAAAGAAGAAATAAGGTCCTTTAAGGTCAAAAAAATCACGATAGGGGACTTTGCCTTCGATTATGCCCCGTCCCACGAGTGAGAAGAAACTCGCATCACAGCCGTACCAGTACCGGTAAAACGGACTTGTCCACAGGGAGAACAGAAGAAGATGGGTTACAGAGACGATAAAGAGTCCGATGTACTCTGCGATCTTCTGTTTTACGGGAAGGTCCGCTATGGACGGATCTATGTAAGCACGCATTTTCAAGGGCAAATCCTCGCAAATCACTTCTTTGACAATTATCAACTATATAATTATAATTAGAATTGTTGTTATTTGCAATGAATTCAAGGCTCCATGAACGCCTTGGCACTCAAAAAATGAGGAACTTGTATGTACGGAAAGGAAGCAAACCTTAAGGAACAGATCATTGAAGAATACAAGGATGATCTGGTAAGACTCCTGAAATATCTGCCGTTTTTAGAACAGAAGGGCGGAAAAGACGTTCAGGATTATTATGAAGGCGACGGGGAGAACAAGGTCATTCCCGTGCCGGTCTATGATTCGACGCTTCTTGGCTTTGTGAAGGAGGCAAGGAGTACCAAGTTCATGTACAGAAACTATCCGTACGTATATCGTAAATGGAAGATGCCCGATGCCAAAGCGGAGCGTATCGCCATGGAATCGGCAACCCTTAGGGATATAGACCTGTTTCGCGGAATAATAAGCAAGTATGTGCTCGGAGGTCAGACAAGAGCGAAGCTTTGGACCGAGGCGGTTGAAGAAAGGATATTCGTTACGGCTCTTGCCAGGATGAAGTCACTCATGTTTGACCATGGCAGAACTCCGGTACAGTAAAGTTTTCTGTGAAGTGGATTCTAAATGGCTGGGCTCTCAAGACCCAAGGAGGATAGACCATGATATCGAAGAAAATGGAAAAGCTGGTCGCAGGCAGCTCGGTGATCCGTGCGATGTTTGAAGAAGGAAAACAGATGGCGGCCAAGTACGGGGCAGAGAACGTATATGATTTTTCTCTCGGAAATCCCAATGTTCCGGCACCTTCAGAGGTGAACGAAGCATTACTTGATATAGTAAAGAATACAGACAGCTTAAAGCTTCACGGATATATGAGCAATGCCGGACATGAAGAGGTCAGGGAAGCTATAGCAAAGTCTCTCAATAAAAGGTTCGGGACGGGGTACGGCGCATCAAACGTGATCATGACCGTTGGTGCCGCAGGGGGACTCAATGTAGCTCTTAAGGCGATACTGAATCCCGGAGATGAGGTGATAGCTTTCGCTCCGTATTTTGGCGAGTACAATAATTACGTAGCTAATTTTGACGGAGAGATGGTTATAATAACACCTGACACAAAATCGTTTCAGCCCAATCTTATTGAGTTTGAACAAAAGATCACGAATAAAACTGCATGTGTTATTGTAAATTCTCCCAATAACCCGACGGGCGTTATTTATTCACGCGAAACACTCACTAAGATGGGAGAGATACTCGAGAAGAAGCAGAAGGAACTCGGAAAGACCATATACCTCATAACCGATGAACCATACAGGGAGCTCGCATACGATGGGATCGAGGTACCGTGGGTTCCGCAATTTTATAAGAACACGATAGTAGGTTATTCATACAGCAAGTCATTGTCGCTTCCAGGTGAGAGGATAGGATATCTTCTGATCCCGTCCGAGGCGGATGATTTTGACGATCTGGTCGCAGCTGCAACCGTTGCAACGAGGATACTCGGGTTCGTAAATGCTCCGTCCATCATGCAGCTGGCAATAGCAAAGTGTATAGATTCCACCACGGATGTTTCATATTATGACAGAAACCGCAATACGCTCTACGAGGGACTTACCAAATGCGGATTTACATGTCAGAAGCCGGAAGGAGCATTCTATCTGTTCATGAAGTCTCCCATGGAGGATGATAAGGAGTTTGCCAATATTGCCAAGAAATACAATCTTCTTATAGTCCCGGGATCTACTTTCATGTGCAAAGGTTATGTTAGGATCGCGTATTGCGTATCATACGAGACGGTGGTGAACTCATTGCCGAAATTCGAGATGCTGGCTAAGGAGCTGGGGCTTAAATGATATGAGTTGGGAAGATAAAGTCAGAAAGGTTGTTCCCTATACTCCGGGCGAGCAGCCAAGTGATGATCACAAAGTAATAAAGCTTAACACAAATGAGATGCCTTATCCGCCTTCACCGAAAGTTGCCGAGGCGCTGGCAGCATTTGATGTCGACAGTCTGAGATTATATCCGGCTCCCGATGTGGGGCCGCTTCGTGATGCCCTGGCGGCAAGATATGGCGTAGAAGCTGACGAGATGTTTGTGGGTGTAGGATCCGATGATGTTCTGGCAACGGCTTTTCTTACGTTCTTCAATTCTGACAGACCGGTGATCTTCCCGGATATAACATATTCGTTTTATGATGTTTGGTGCGATGTATACCGGATCACATATGAGATAAAGAAACTTGATGAAGAATTTCACATTGTAAAGAGCGATTATCTGACCGAAAACGGCGGTATCGTCATAGCAAATCCCAATGCGCCTACAGGTGTATCCGAGGATAAGGATGTCGACTTCATCGAGGATATCGTAAAAGCAAATCCCGACAGCGTTGTGATAGTTGACGAAGCGTACGTGGATTTTGGCGGAGTATCCGCACTTCCGCTCATAGATAAGTATGATAATATCCTGATAGTGCGGACTTTTTCAAAATCAAGGGCATTTGCGGGCATGAGGATCGGCTTTGCCATGGGAAACAGCCGCCTCATCAAATATATGAACGATGTTAAGTACTCGATCAATTCTTATACGATGAACCGTCCGGCCATTGAACTCGGTATCGCGGCTCTTTCGGATGAGGAGTACTATGCCGATGCGGTTGCAAAAGTTGTTAAGACGAGAGAATGGACTGCCAGGGAGCTTAGAGACAGAGGATTTACGGTCACGGACTCAAGGACAAACTTTGTATTCGCGGCGCCTCCCGCAGACAGGATAAGCGCCCGGGAATTGTTTTCGGGTCTTAAAAAGAGGAACATCTATGTCAGATGGTGGGATAAGGACAGGCTTCGCGACAGACTCCGTATATCGATCGGAACCGATGAGGAGATGCAGGCTCTCATCAAGGCAGTGGATGAGATCATGAAAGGATAAAACAGGGGAAGACAGAAATGACTGAATTTACACATTACATAATGGTATTCTTGATATCGATGGTGCCGCTGATCGAACTAAGAGGTGCCATTCCGTATGCGGTAGGGTTTATCAATGCGGGAGTGCCGCTGTCACTGCCGCTTTGTTACGTTGTGGCGATCGTAGGAAATATGCTCCCGGTGCCGATCATCTTCTTTTTTGCGAGGAAGGTGCTGGAATGGGGAGCGGACAAACCGGTCATAGGCAGATTTTTCACATTCTGCCTTGAAAAGGGACATAAGGGCGGAGAAAAGCTTCAGGCAAAGGCCGGTAGGGGACTGTTCGTCGCACTCCTTCTGTTCGTGGGGATACCGCTTCCGGGAACGGGTGCGTGGACGGGAACGCTTGCGGCAAGCCTTCTGGATATGGATTTTAAATCGAGCGTAATAGCGGTTATGCTCGGGGTCGTGCTGGCAGGGGTGATCATGGGGATCGTCAGCATGGGTCTTTTCGGAGCGATTTTTGCACTATGAGTGATCATATTATAAGAGCAACAGCAGCAAACGGAAGTATCAGGGCATTCTGTGCGACAACAAGGGAACTTGTGGAGTATGCCAGGAGCTGCCATAATACTTCTCCCGTTGTGACTGCCGCGCTCGGCAGGCTTCTTACAGCCGGTGCGATGATGGGCAGCATGCAAAAGGGTGAAGACGACATATTAACGCTCCAGCTTCGAGGGTCGGGGCCTATGAAGGGGATTACTGTCACGGCAGATTCGAAGGCTGATGTAAAGGGTTACCCCCTGGTGGGTGACGTGATAATACCGGCCAACAGTAAGGGAAAACTGGATGTGTCCGGCGCGATAGGAGTTGGGATACTGTCCGTCATAAAGGACATGGGGTTGAAAGATCCCTATGTCGGGCAGGTGGAGCTCATCTCCGGGGAGATAGCCGAAGATCTGGCATATTACTTTACATCAAGCGAGCAGGTACCATCGGCGGTATCGCTTGGTGTGCTCATGGAGAGAGACAATACGGTAAAGCAGGCTGGAGGATTGATAATACAGGCACTTCCGGGGGCAAGCGATGAGCAGATCGCATCTCTTGAAGAGAAATTGTCCGGGATACCGTCGATGACACAGATGCTCGATGACGGAAACGAGCCTGAAGATATACTGGAGAGGATACTTGGGGATGCGGATCTTCAGATCCTTGACAGGATCCCGACGAGATTTTGGTGCGGCTGCGACAGAAACCGGGTTGAAAAAGTCATTATCAGCCTCGGAAGAGCTGAACTGAAGAAGATGGTCGATGACGGCGAGCCGGTTGAGTTGAAGTGCCATTTTTGCAATAAGGCCTATACTTTTTCGCCCGAAGAGATCAAAAAGATATATGATGCATTGTGATGAGAGGGGGAAGACCATGAAATTCACAAAGATGCACGGCTGTTCAAACGATTATGTCTATGTTGACTGTTTTTCCGAAACGGTACAGGACATGGGAGTGTTTGCAGAGCAGGTCAGCGACCGGCACAAAGGCATAGGATCCGACGGGGCGATATTCATATGTCCCGCTGAGGGGGCGGACTGCGAGATGAAGATGTTCAATTCGGACGGCTCGTATTCGGAAATGTGCGGAAACGGCATCAGGTGTGTGGCAAAATACGTATACGACAACGGGATCGTTGACAGCAAGGATATCTCGATACTCTCCGGAGGCCAGATCAAGAAGGTTCATGTAGAGACCGGTCCGGAAGAGGTGAATGACCTGACGGGCAAGACGTACTCCAGGCGTGAAGACGGCATGGCTGTCAATAAAGTACGTGTTGACATGGGTGAGCCTATCCTCGAGCCGGATAAGATACCGGTGATGCTTTCTGACGGGTGCGACAGAGTCATCGATCACGATCTGTTCGTTGATGATTCCAATTATAAGATGACATGCGTATCGATGGGCAATCCTCATTGTGTAGTATTCGTGGACCATGTGGGAACAGTGCCGATCGAGGAACTTGGTCCGAAGTTCGAAAATCATGTATGTTTTCCGAACCGCATAAATACGGAGTTTGTTCATGTACTGGACAGACAGAACGTGTGGATGAGGGTATGGGAACGTGGAGCAGGTGAGACCCTGGCCTGCGGGACCGGAGCCTGTGCGACGGCAGTGGCTTGTATATTAAACGGTCTGACGGATGATCATGTGATAGTCCACTTAAAAGGCGGAGATCTCGATATAGTTTGGGATAAAAGCGACAATCACGTATACATGACGGGAGGAGCCGTCACAGTATTTGAAGGAGAGATATAGTTATGACGAACGTACCTGAGATCTTCGGAAGCATGGTATTCAATGATGCGGTGATGCATGAGCGCCTCCCGGAGGATACTTACAGATCGCTCCATAAGACGATAGAGGACGGAAAAGAGCTTGATATCACCGTTGCGAATGCGGTTGCCGGGGCAATGAAGGATTGGGCCATAGAAAAAGGGGCAACGCACTTTACCCACTGGTTCCAGCCCATGACGGGAAGAACGGCGGAAAAGCATGATTCCTTCATATCTCCGCAGTCAGACGGCCGCGTGATCATGGAGTTTTCAGGCAAGGAGCTCATCAAGGGTGAACCTGATGCTTCAAGCTTCCCGTCCGGCGGGCTTCGCGCAACATTTGAGGCAAGAGGCTATACGGCATGGGATCCGACAAGCTATGCCTTCGTAAAGGACGGAGTGTTGTGCATCCCTACTGCCTTCTGCTCATACGGAGGAGAGGCACTTGATAAGAAGACCCCGCTCCTTCGCTCAATGGAGGAGATCAATACCCAGGCACTTAGGATACTTCGCCTGTTCGGAAACAAAGAGGTAAAGCATGTGTGGACGACAGTCGGAGCCGAGCAGGAGTATTTTCTTGTGGACCGCAAGCTCTATAATCGCAGAAAAGACCTGATCTTCTGCGGGAGGACGCTGTTTGGGGCTCCTGCACCCAAGGGGCAGGAGATGGATGATCATTATTTCGGTGCCATCAAACCGAGGATCTCCGCGTTTATGAAGGAACTTAACGAGGAACTCTGGAAGCTTGGCGTATATGCAAGAACGGAGCATAATGAGGCTGCTCCCGCCCAGCATGAGCTCGCACCGATATATCTTACGACAAATCAGGCCACCGATCAGAATCAAGTGACCATGGAGATAATGAAAAACGTTGCAAGAAAGCACGGAATGGTATGTCTTCTTCATGAGAAGCCTTTTGCCGGGGTTAACGGCAGCGGCAAGCATAATAACTGGTCGATCGCAACGGATACGGGAGTGAACCTCCTTGAACCCGGAAAGTCGCCTTATGAAAATGCGCAGTTTCTGCTGTTCCTTGCTGCAATGATCAAAGGAATAGACGAATACCAGGAGATGATGCGTGTGTGCGTGGCATCTGCCGGGAATGACCATCGTCTCGGGGCGGCCGAAGCTCCTCCGGCTATCGTATCGATATTCATAGGTGATGATCTGGCGGAGGTTCTTGACTGTATAGAGACCGGAAAATCATATGCCGGAGCCGAATCCGGACGGATGGAGATCGGAGTGTCCGTTCTTCCTTCGATCCCCAAGGATTCAACTGACAGAAACCGTACATCTCCGTTCGCATTTACCGGAAACAAGTTCGAATACAGGTCAGTCGGCAGCTCGCAGTCGATAGCAGGAGCCAATACGGTCATCAATACAATCATGGCTGAGGAACTGAAAGAATTTGCCGATGAGCTTGAAAAGGCCGGAAAGGATGACTTTACGGCAACACTCAATGAGATCATCAGGAAAACGATAAAAGAGCATAAGCGGATAATCTTCAACGGAGACGGCTATTCGGAAGTTTGGGAGGAGGAAGCAAAACGAAGGGGACTTGCAAACCTTCGTACGACCGTGGATGCTCTCCCGGCATTCCTTCTTGAGAAGAACATAAAGCTCTTTACGAGCCATAACATCTACACGGAAAAGGAAATGAGAAGCCGCTATGCGATACTTCTCGATACGTATAACAAGATCATCAACATCGAAGCTCACACGATGATAGATATGGCAAGAAAAGAGATACTCCCCGCAGTCAGCCGCTACGTGGGACAGCTGTCCTCGGTACTTACCGCAAAGCTCGATCTTCAGAATAAGATGAACGAAAAGATAATGCACAACATGGAAGAGGAGACAGTGTTAGCCCTGTCGCAGCTGTGTGACAAGGCTTTTACCAAGCTTGTTCTTCTTGAGACGCTAATTGCCAAGACGGACTATAAGGACGATCTGGCCCGCGGGCAGTATTACAGGGATTCGGTGATCCCTGCAATGGAGAGCCTTCGCAAGACATGCGATCAGATGGAGCAGATGGTCGCGAAGAATTATTGGCCGTTCCCGCAGTATGGGGATATGTTGTTTAACATATAATTAGTGAATAATACGTGGATCGGAATATACCGATCCACTTTTTTTACGTATATTGTTAAATAACTGAATTCTTTACTCTGTCAACTGCCTTTCTTACCGCAGGTATCGCGAGAAGTATCAGCGTTATGATCCCTTCTATATAGATGTAGGAGCCGTTGTAGGCGGCGCTGTATATGACGGGATTCCACCCTTCGGGAGCATATTCTCCGAAGAATACGAAGCCGGACAGTGTTGCAAACAGGAATCTTCCGGTTATTCCTGCGAGGTATCCGAGCCATAGGCCGTATTTCCTGTTTTGAAAGAATCCGGATAAGCCCAGTGCCGTGAAAGCACATCCGTAATCGATGATAACCTGCACGGGCGTGTATATTTCAGGCTTCTGAACAAACTGAAGTATACCGTATGCCAGGGCAGCGGTAAGGGAATATTTCCAACCGAAGAAATATCCGATGATACATATAAAGAACATACTGCAAAGGGTTACGCTCCCGCCAAGCGGAGCAGAGAAGAGTTTGACAAAGGACAGGACAAATGCGAGCGCGATACATACGCCGCAAGCTGCCAATCCTTTTACTGAAAAGGATCGTTTCATGTTTTACCTCGCTTCCTTACGTCGGTATCAACCGAATCAAGTTATAGGGGTATGATCTCAGACCGCTTGCGGTCACCCCCAGCTTCCATACAACATATCGTAGTATAGCACCACGTGACTCGATTGACAATACGGACATATCAAGTATAAAATAAACCCACAATGGCACTTAAATTCTGGCTTGGTGGCGTCGCAAGCGATAAATCCCGCCGTTTAACCGAATACATTCTGGAAGAAGCGGACAAGCATCCGCAACGTCAGTATCTTGTCATCGTTCCGGAACAATTTGGGCTCGCAACACAGCGCGAGCTTGTTCTTCGTTCAAAAAATCACGGGATACTGAATATCGACGTTCTGTCATTTACCAGATTTGCCCACAGGATCAGTGATGAGGTCGGATCTTACAGTACAGACATAACAATGCTTGATGAGATGGGTAAAAGCCTGATCATCGGTATGCTTGCAGAGAGGATGCGCTCCGAGCTGGCCGTATTTGGGGATCAGTTGGACAAACCGGGGTATGTGGACAAGATCAAATCCCTTATATGTGAGTTCATGCAGTACGGGATCAGCACGGATAAGGCATTTGCATTGGCGGGATCGGCTGATGCGGCAGGAAGGGATCTTCTTGCGGGAAAGCTTCACGACGTTGCCCTTTTGTACCGGGCATTTAAGGACTACATAAAGGACAGGTATACGACGGTCGAGGAGATGCTTGACGTGGTGAGCACTCTTATTCCGTCATCCCGGACGGTCGCAAGCAGCGAGATCATATTCGACGGGTTTACCGGGTTTACTCCGGTGCAGAACAAGCTCATAGGAGTTCTTCTTGAAAACGCGTTATCGGTTCATGTTGCGCTGCTTATGGAAGATTGTATACAAGAAAACGGCGAGTACGGCCACGTTAGAGAACATGAGTTATTTTATCTGTCAAAGAGGACAATAAATCAGCTTGGACGAATGGCGGACGAAAGGCACGTTATAATAGATGACCCCTATGAAGCTGATAAAATCAATAAAAATAACACACGTAATGCAAAAGATGATATTGTATACACGCCAAATGACGGCGTACTGAAATTAAATAACACATCCGTACAGATTATCTGTTCAAACAATCCTGCCGAAGAGATACGGATGATCTTTTCCGAGATCAAAACCCTTATTCGCGAAAAGGGATATCACTACAGAGATATCGCGGTCCTTACCGGGGATATGAACGCTTATCGTCACACTATAGAGAGGGAATTTATCAAACACGATATCCCGTTCTTTATAGATTGCAGTGAGCCGATACTGCTCAATCCTTTTATAGAGTATATCAGGTCGTTCATTGATATAATCTCGGACAATTACAGCATATCATCCGTTTTTCGTTTTCTGAAGTCACAGCTTACGGGATTTGATGATGAGGATATATATGCTCTTGAGAACTATTGTCTTGCGGCCGGTATCAAAGGGGCGAAGAAGTGGCATGAGAGATTTGATACGCACACTCAGACTGTCGGAGCGGATGAGCTTGAGAACTTAAATGCCTTAAGAACGACTTTTGTTGAAAAACTTGACCTGTTTTCGGAGATTCTTGACGAAAAAGGCATGATAAATGCCGGATCCCGGTTTAGTATAAGGCAGTTCTGTATGGCCCTTTACCGGATAATAGAAGCTGATGGTATAGAGGAAAAGCTTAAAAGTGCTGCAAAGGATTTCGAAGAGGCAGGAAACAGGGATCTTGCCAACCAATATGGCAGGATATACGTGAAGATAATGAACACTCTTGATGAACTGTGCGATCTGATCCCTGATGAGATAACCGATATCAGAGGGTTTGGAAGCCTTCTTGATGCCGGTTTTGACAATATCATGATCGGAATGATACCTATGGGTATCGATTATATTCAGGTAGGGGATCTGACAAGGAGCCGCGTGGGAGATATAAAAGCACTGTTCATTGTCGGTGCAAATGACGGGATAATACCAAAGGCACCTGCTGCAGGAGGAGTTATAAACGAAAATGACAGGGAATTCCTGCTGACACATAACGATGACCTGTGTCTGGCTCCTTCTTCAAAGGAGGATATATATACTCAGCAGCTTTATATCTACATGGCTGTTAATAAACCGACGGAATCTCTTTTCGTCTCTTATTCACTTGTGTCCGGATCCGGGAAATCGCTTATGCCGTCTTATCTGATCGGCAAGATAAAGGAGGGGTATCCCGATGCCGAAACAAAGACCGCCCCGGCCGGAAGAGATTTCTATGCAGATGAAGAGGAAGCGTTTGAAGATCTGACTTCAATGATCCATCCTGCAACGTCCGGAACCCTTCCTGCGAAAGACGTAAAAAGGGTGGAGGGATTACTGGAGTATTTCATGGACAGAAAAGATTACAAAGGACGTCTTGAATGCATCTGCGAGAAGGATCTTCTTCGGACTGACTATGGCCGGGATAGCATAGGCAGTGCCCTTGCACATGCAATATACGGAAAACAGATACTTGCCGGGATCACGCGGCTTGAGAGTTACGCAAAATGCGCGTACAGGTATTTTCTGGAATACGGGATAGGCCTTCGTGAGCGGGAGATCTTCTCTTTTGAAGCAAGAGATATCGGAAACATCTTTCATGAGTCCATGAGGATCTTTTCCCAGCTTATGGAAGAGGCCGGAAATGACTGGGCTGATACGGACTCCCAAAAGCAGCAGGAGCTTATGGACACGGCAGTTGACCGGGCGATAGCCGGTTGCGGTCACAACAAGCTGTCTTCGGGTGCCAGGTATGCATATATGAAAGAGCGCATACGGAGAACCATGCACAGGAGTGCAGATATTATATGCGATCAGATCAAAAAGGGTAAATTTACGCCCAGGTATTTCGAGGCGGAATTCAGTAAGAATGAAAGTGAAGATATCAGCCTTTACGGCCGGATCGACAGGATCGATACATATGAGGCCGGCGAAGGGGTATACATCAGGATCGTGGATTACAAGTCATCACGGTATGAAATGGATCCGGGCGCCGTATATGAAGGCAGACAGCTCCAGCTCCTTATTTATCTGGACGCGGCAATGGGGATGGTAAGAAACGATGTCGCAAAAGCTGAAGGGGTAAATGAACCTGTCATTATCCCTGCAGGAGTGCTGTACTATCATATAGATGATCCCGTTATTGAAGAAAAAAGCGGGATAAGCCCTGAGCAGATACACTCTGAGTTGATGAAGAAGCTGTGTTTTTCCGGATTTGTAAATACCGACGGGGATATTCCGGTCCTTATGGATGAGGATATAGCTACCGCGCCGACCGTGACGGAGTTGTCATTAACCGGTAAAGGTGAAATTAAGCAGAACAAGCAGGCCGTTACAGGTGAAGATATAAGGGTCATGGCGGAATATGCCGGGAAGTGCGTAAAAAAAGCCGGGTCAAAGATGCTTGACGGGAATATCGCGATACCTGAGCCTGACGGAAAGCAGCGCTTTACAGGGCCCGACTGCAGGTTCTGTCCTTATACATCGATATGCGCCAATACGAAAAAGCCGGTTTCGGACAAAGATATATCAGGACTTAAGAAAGATGACTGGATCGCTCTTATGAGAAATGCCGTAAAGGAAGATGAGGAATGAGCGGATGGAACTGACGCGTGAACAACAACTGGCTGTTGATATACGTGATTGTAACGTGCTCGTGTCCGCGGCTGCAGGCAGCGGGAAGACGAGTGTGCTCGTTAAGCGCATAGTCAGCCGGATCACATCGGGTGATCCGGTAAATATTGACCGTCTGCTCATCATGACTTTTACCAATGCAGCCGCCGCTGAGATGAAAAGCCGCATAAGAGACGCAATCGAGAGTGAGATCTCAAGGCTTTGCAAAGAAGCAGAGCCGGACGCGGAGAAGATCGCCCACCTCAGAAAACAGAGCATGATCGCTCATAATGCCATGATCACAACGATACACGGATTTTGTAAAAGCGTTGTCACCGATCATTTTGAGGAAGTATCTCTTGATCCGAATTTCCGCATAGCTGATGAGAATGAGTGTAAACTGATGATGCAGGATGCCCTGGAAGAATGCCTCGAAGCGGCATACGAGAAGGCGTCCCCGGCTTTTCTTGAGGCTGTTGAGTGCTTCTCAAAGGCCAAGAACGATTCCGGACTTGCCGATCTGATAATACCGATGTACAGGTTCGTGGTATCAAGTCCCGATCCCGAGGAATTCATTAAACAGTGCAGAAACTGTTATGATCTTGACTCATACGAGGAGTTTGAAAGATCGGAGCTATTTGAAAGTTATGTAAACCGAATTGCGGGCGGCTTAAACAGATTGAGTTCCGTAGCCCAAAAGGCTCTTTCGCTGATCGACGATAACGAGGGTATCGAGCCGTACAGGGCATGCATTAACGCTTATAAGGAAGGCTTTGACGCCATCATCCGGGATATTGAAAATGCCGGGGCTTCTTCGGAGGACAAAAAGCGCAGCTTTTGGATCTACGGTATTATACGAAAAGGCCTGGGACTCATCGATCCACCGTCTCTTAAGCCGATCCGTGAAGCAGGACTTGAAGCGTCGGAAATAGAAGCCAAGAAGGCAGTGGCGTCGCTTCGCGGCGATATGAAAAAGGAGCTTGAAAAGCTGAGGGAGCTGGTCGTCTTTGATACCGAGGATATCTACAGGCATATCATGATCGCGAAAGGGCCGCTGTTTGCCATTACCGATGTGGTGTCTGATTTTGCAGCTGTCTATAAGGAGAAGAAGAGGCAGCAGAATGTGATCGATTTTAATGACATGGAACACATGGCTGTATCAATCCTCAGAAATCCCGATATCGCGGCGATCTACAGGGAGCAGTTCGTTGAGATATATGTCGATGAGTATCAGGACAGCAACATGACGCAGGAAGTGCTCGTATCTCTTATCTGCAGGCCTGATGCCGGAAATGTGTTCCAGGTAGGTGACGTCAAGCAGAGCATCTACAGATTCCGACATGCACGCCCCGATCTGTTCCTCTCAAAATACAGTTCATACTCTGATGAGAAGGGAGAAAACAGGAGGATCCTGCTCAATGACAATTTCCGCTCAAGGGATGAGGTGGTAGATGCCGTAAATGAGGTGTTTACCGCGATAATGAAGTCGGATACGGGCGGGATAGAATATGACGATGATGCGATGCTCAAACGTGCGGCGGATTATTATGAGCAGCCACCTTCGGGAAAAGATCCATACAGGGCGGAGATCCTCATAGGGGTTCCCGGGGATCTGTCTGATGAAGAATTCAGCGCCAATACTGTGGCAAACAGGATCATGTCGATGATAAGGGACGGATACCGTGTATATGATAAATCCCGCAAGATCACGAGGCCCGCAACATTTCGTGATTTTACGATACTTGTGCGATCGATGAAGAAGTACGATAAGGCTTTTAGGGATGTATTTGCAAGTGCGGGGATCCCGCTGTTTGTTAACGGACGCGAGGGTTATTTCGGGACGGTTGAGGTTCAGACGGTGCTTTCTTTCCTGTCAGCCGTTGACAATCCGCTTTGCGACATAGAACTGGCCGCTCTTGCAAGATGTCCGGTGGGAGGATTTACCGATAAGGACATGGCAGAGATCACGGCAGCAGCCGGTAATGATAAGAGCCTGTATCACAGGATAAAGGCAGTAGCCGCTGATCGCGAAGACGATGAGCTGAAGGCCAAATGCGTACGGCTCCTTGAGCTGCTTGCAAGATACAGGGATATGTCGGGTTATACCCCTGTAAGCGGCATAATATCTGATTTTATCGATAAAGAGTACGCTGATCATGTCAGATGTATGGGAAAACAGGAGCAGAGGATGGCAAATCTGGCTCTGTTGCTTGCCAAGGCCGAGGATTACGGCAGGACAAGCTTTAAAGGACTGTACCGTTTTGTCAGATATATGGACCAGATACGTAAATATGAGATAGATGACGGGGAAGCCGGAACGGTTGGCGAGAACGATGATGTGGTAAGGCTTATGACGATGCATTCAAGCAAAGGTCTTGAATTTCCTGTATGCTTCGTTGTAGGGCTTGAAAAGCGCCGCAATATTCTTGACGAAACGGGGAAGGTCATATGGAATAACAGGTTCGGATTCGGTGTCGATTATGTTGATATAAACAGGCGGATAACCGGAACAACACTTCCGAAGATGCTTGTACGTGAAGAAAACAAGACAGACAGCATAGCCGAGGAGATGAGAGTACTTTACGTAGCAATGACAAGGGCACGGGAGAAGCTTGTTATGGTCGGTATCGGAAAGGAAGACATTTTTGACGGACCCGCTAAACCCATTGAAAACAGCCTCACATATTTTGACATGCTAAAGCATGCCCATGGGACGGAAGGTTTTGAGCACATCGATGTCTCGATCGTGACGGAGGCAGATCTTGTCCTGGGACGGTTTGAGGAGGAAATAGAAAAAGAGGATGCATCAGAGAGGATTATGGCGATCATAAAGGACGAAAGATGTGCAAAAGATACGGATAAGACGGGAAATATCACGCTTCCGGAATATCTGGCCCATGTAAGAGACGGGTATCCTTATCCGATAGATAAAGATCTTCGCATGAAACTGTCGGTATCTGACCTTAAGCACAAGGCCATAGAAGAAAAGAAGGCAGCAGGCGAGCTGCTTACGGGGGATGAACCTCTTTTCGGAGAGACCGAGCCGGAAAAGTATATTCCGAGGTTTGCCAGATCCGAAGGCGAAACAGCGACCGGAGGGACATTTTACGGCACTGCGTTCCACAGGATAATGGAACTGTGGGAGTACCCTGCCGGGAAAGAGTCGGATACCGTCACTAAAGAGGATATCACCGCATTTGCCGAGAAAATGCACGGTCTTCACCGAATGGAGAGGCAGCAGGCAGATGCCATAAGGCCCGATGACGTTGCATTTTTTATCAATTCAGAACTGGGACGCAGGATGAGAAAAGCAAAAGAAGAGGGTAAGCTGTTCAGGGAGCAGCCTTTTGTGATCGGAGTCGACAGATCCGGGGAGATGATACTGGTCCAGGGTATCATTGATGCGTATTTTGTTGAAGAAGACGGTATAACCATAGTCGATTACAAGACAGACCGGGTAGACAACGAAGAAATGCTCATCGGAAGATACAAGGCTCAGCTTGAGTACTATGGTATTGCTCTGTCACAGATCACCGGACGGCCTGTAAAGGATCTTCTGATATATTCCACGAGGCTCAGAAAAGCCATATCCGTTGCATAAAGTGCGTGTTTATGGTATTATTTCAGCCTAGAGTTTATTGATATTGCGAGATCCCGTGAATGAATAAAACGAAGTTCGGAACAAAAGAGATAATAGCGACCGTTGTTACCGTTACGCTTGTGTGCGGTGAGCGCGCGCTTGAAGAGTATATGGTATCACAGGGTATATCCGGTATGATCGTTTTTGACTGGGTAAACCTTCAGGTGCTTACCATTATGATCGCCGCGGTATTCTTCGGACCGATCAGCGGGGCTGTGTGTGCGATCGGAGGTGATCTTCTTGTCAATATCCTCTTTGAAGAGAGCATCAATTATCCGGAGATATTGGTACTGGGCCTGTACGGATTCTTCATGGGAATGTACATCGGACAGTTTCATTATGATCGCCTGCACTTTTCGTTTAAGGATTTTATCGATTTTAATGCAGTTCAGATCATGGGAAGTATCATCCTGGCGATGTTTCTGATGCCAATGCTTGAGTTCCTGATAAATGATGCCAACCTGTACGAAAGCGTGATAGAAGGAACAAAGCAGACAATAGGAACCTCAGTAGTCGTGGGACTCATATGTCCCTTTATCATGATGATCGTGGCTATGGTCGCGGTCCCGCACAGAAAAGGAATAAGGGGGACGTGATTTGGATTCCATTGCGGTATTGATACCTTGTTATAACGAAAGTAGGACCATTGCCAAGGTTGTGGCGGACTTTAAAGCGGCGCTTCCCGAGGCAGTGATCTATGTGTATGATAATAACTCCACTGATGATACGGCAAAGATCGCCCGGGATGCCGGCGCGATAGTACGCCATGAATATAAACAGGGCAAAGGTAACGTGATCCGGCGTATGTTCATGGAAATAGATGCCGACTGTTATCTTATGGTAGACGGAGATGATACGTATCCGGCCGACAGTGCAAGAGAAATGGTCAATGCGGTTCTTGAAAGACAGGCGGACATGGTCATTGGTGACAGGTTGTCCTCAACGTATTTTACCGAGAACAAAAGACCGTTTCACAACTCCGGGAACACCATAGTCAAAAAGTCGATCAATGCGTTGTTTAACAGTAATATCACGGATATCATGACGGGTTACAGAGCCTTTGGTTACAGGTTCGTCAAGACATTCCCGGTACTTTCCGAGGGATTTGAGATTGAAACAGAGATGACCATACATGCCATCGACAAGAATATGCAGGTGGAAAATGTTGTCGTTCAGTACAGGGACCGTCCGGAAGGAAGCCAGTCCAAGCTCAATACAGTCGGAGACGGCATTAAGGTTTTATTTACGATAATCAAGTTCTTCAGGATATACAAGCCATTCCGTTTTTTTGCCGGACTGGCGCTGATACTCACGGTTATTTCGCTTCTGTTCTTCATTCCGGTTTTTGTGGATTTTCTGCAGACCCGGTATGTTGAAAAGGTTCCTACGGTTGTCGTTTGCTGCTTTGTATTTATGGCAGCGATACAGTCGTTCTTTGCGGGGCTGATACTTGATTCCGTAAAGCAGAAGGAGCGGCAGGATTTTGAAATCAAACTACATGGAGTTACAGGACGTGCTGCCGGTAAGGCGGACAGATAAGAGATATTATGGCAGATAAGAATAAGCGAACGGTTTATAACGTTCAGGATGTGCTTGGCGGAAACAGTGCAGCCTCGCGTCCAAAATTTAAAAGCGGGTATTCAGGCCCGAAGAAAGCTCCCAGCGCGGCCATGAGCCAGAAGATAGCCGAAAAAACCGAAGGCATCAGACCTTCTGCGTCCAAAAGCCCTATAGTCATGCAAAAGACCGGAGGGATACTGGATTATGCCTGGATAGCATACAGCCTTGTTCTTGCGATAGCTCTGTTTACCGCCGTATTGGCATATGAGTTGGGAGGCAGTTCAGGAAGGATATACTATCCTCATAATGTGTTTACCATTTCCGGCGTTGTCAAAGATATATTTGCCGACTACAGAAGCGGAGGACTCGGTTCCGGGCAGGCTGCCTCAAGTGCAAAAAATGCAGCGGCGAATCCGGATACAGCGAGTGCGTCTGCGACATCTGACAGCAGTACCGATGAGTCTCAACCTGATGAAAACAATGCTCTTTTGGGCGAAAGTGCTGCAAATACCATACCAAATTCGACCACCGGCGCGACAATGGCACTAGATACGGGAGAACCTTACGGAGATTATTCAACAGCCGTGTCCCATGAAGAGTTGCTTACACAGCTCGACAAAGCGCTCTCATCAAATGATGCCGGTTTCGTCGGGACAAAGCTTGCATACGAGGATTCGGAATCCCATAATCTTATAGGATATCCGCAGTCGGTGGTTGAGCATTTTACACAGTACATGTCGGAAAATCCCGATAAAAGAGCTTCATTTCTTGAGGAGATAAAGGATCCGACGCAGTTTTCGGCCAAGAACGGATCTGCGTATATCGCAAAGCTCCCATTATTACAGTTTACGATCAATATGGGTTATGATGGGACTACCATTTCCATTTCGGGATTTTCGGATCAGCAGATGGACAGTGGACAGAGCGCGATCGTAAGTCCCCTTCTTCCGTGTATGTATACCATTCATGCCGAGACTGCAAAGGGATCACAGACTTCCGAGGTCGAATGCAATATGAATGAGGGAAATCTTAAGATCAATATCGGCGTGACCAATTAACTGATATTTATGGAATGGAAAACACTTATGTGTCCGGAGAGGATACGCCCGGTATCACGGAGTTCCTCAGGGGATGCAAGAACTGAATTCGAAAAAGACTACCAACGCATCATATCAAGCGCATCTTTCAGGCGTCTGCAGGATAAGACGCAGGTTTTTCCGCTGGATAAAAGCGATTTTATAAGGACAAGGCTGACTCATTCTCTTGAGGTGGCCAATTTTGCGCGCTCCATAGGAAAAATGATAGGTGACAGGATAATAAGTGAAGAAAAAGATGGGGATTTTACCGAATACACAAAAGAGGATATCTGCTCCGTGCTTGAATGCGCGGGACTTCTTCACGATATCGGTAATCCGCCGTTCGGACACTTCGGTGAGGATGCGATACGTGACTGGTTTAAGCGAAATCTCTCCGACATAGATTATCGGAACGGTAAACTGATAGATGCCCTTACGGACCAGCAGATCGGAGATTTCTACCATTTTGAAGGAAATACTCAGGCACTCAGGGTTGTGAGCAAACTGCATTTTATCGTGGATGAGCATGGTATGAATCTGACGAAGGCTCTGCTTGCAACGATAATGAAGTATCCGTGTTCGTCGCTTGAGATCTGTTATGATAAGAAGGATCCTGACGCGGATATATCAAGAAAGAAAATGGGCTATTTTGCGGCTGATGCCGATGTATTTGACAGTGTTCAGGAAGGGTGCGGTACCCGAGGGCGCAGGCATCCCCTTGCGTTTGCGCTTGAAGCGGCCGATGATATAGCATATCGGACTGCCGATATCGAGGATGCGGTAAAGAAGGGCCTGATTGATACGGGTATCCTGATGAAGGAGATAAAAGCTGCTTCGAAAAAGGCAAAGGATGGCACAAACCGGTCACCGGAGCAGATACAGACCGCGGAAAAGCTTCTTAAGAAACTGGAGTACTATCTGGAAAAAGCCATGGCCCAGCAATATGAAGAACCACAACTGTATGCCGTGCAAAACTGGGTGGTAAGAGTACAGGGCGTTCTTCTCACAGATGCAGTAAATAGTTTTATGATGCATTATGATGACATTATGTCAGGAACATACAAAAAAGAGCTGCTGGCCGATATGCCGGGCTCGCTCCTGCTTGAAGTTCTGGGCGATGTTGCGTACAGATATGCTTTCCTGTCGGAACCGATCCTTAAATTGGAAGTGGCGGCAGATGCCATATTTGATTTTCTGCTGGAACGACTGGTCAGAGCACTTCGTTACTACGATACCTCAGAATGGAAAGTGCACGCATGCGCAGTAGACGAAAAAATGGTCGGTCTTCTCTCACCTTCTTTCAAGCAGATATACAAGATCCATTCGGAAGGTAAAAGTGAAAATGATAAGCTGTATCTAAGGCTCCTGCTTGCGACGGATTATGTGTCAGGGATGACAGACAGTTATGCAAGAAGACTGTACAGGGAACTTAAGGGGATAGAATGATGGTTAAGATGGAATCGACAGGTAAATACATCAAACGTAAGTTATCTGATGCGGGATCTGTCTTATACCGACACATAGGCTTCTCATTTGTGAAGATGAGACTTGAGAGAAAATATAACAGTATTATCGGCAAGGGCGCATATCTTTCAAAAGGCACGAAACTTGAAGGAAAAGACTTCATAGGAAATGATGTGCTGCTTAAAAATGTAAACATTGGATACAGCACCTATATCGGCAATGGATCGAATATAAGTAATGCACGAGTGGGAAGGTTCTGCTGCATCGCCGGTTTAGAGACCGTTATTGGAAGACATCCCGTTAAGGGGGAGAATCTTTCGATCCATCCGGCTTTTTATTCGTCGGCGAAACAGTATGGTTATTCATATGTTGACAAGACATCTTTTGAAGAGGTCAGATATGCCGATAAGCAGAACGGATACAACATAGTCATAGGGAACGATGTTTGGATAGGCCGTGGCGTTATGATCACCGACGGAGTTACGATCGGGGACGGAGCCGTAATAGGCGCCGGAAGTCTTGTGACGGATGATGTTGAACCGTATGCGATCTATGCAGGCACTCCTGCTCATAAGATAGGATCGAGATTTGATGATGAGACGGCAGGCAAGCTTATGGAATTTCGCTGGTGGGATAAGGGCGAAGACTGGATAAGAGAGCATGCTGATGAGTTCAAAAATCCGGATTCATTTGTCAATTAAACATACCTACACATATGTGCACATATGATGATGCACGAAAAACCGCGAAAATACAAGGGAGACAGACATTATGACTCGAGAATTATACCGTAAACTTCAATTTGCAGATCTGGGTGATGACAGGGGAAAACTTGTGGTCGCCGAGGGTGAGATAGATATACCGTTTTCAATTCAGCGTGTGTTTTATATATATGGTTCCGATGACTCGGTCGTAAGAGGACAGCACGCCAACAGGGATTCGGAATTTGTTCTTATTAATGTAGCGGGATCTTCAAAAGTTATGATCACTGACGGAACAAATAAGGAAGTGGTAGAGCTTAACCGTCCCATGGAAGGAGTATATATTCCCAAGATGATCTGGAAGGAGATGTATGATTTTTCTCAGGATTCGGTTCTTCTTGTACTTGCGAGCACTCATTACGACGGAAACGAATACGTAAGAGATTACGGGGAATACCTCAAATTGATCAAAGATATCTGATCAGGCAGCGAACACTTTTTTTTTTCATATAATTATGTAAGATAGCACTTGACATATGTATGGTCCGGTGCTATCTTATCATTTGTGGATTAGCACTCGACAATAAGGAGTGCTAACAACGTGATAAAGGATATTACATGATTTAAATAAAAAGGAGGCAATATATTATGAAGTTATCACCACTTGGCGACAGAGTCGTTCTTAAACAGCTTGAAGCTGAAGAAACAACCAAGTCCGGAATAGTTCTTCCCGGACAGAGTAAAGAAAAACCCCAGCAGGCAGAGGTAATAGCAGTAGGTCCCGGCGGAGTGATCGACGGTAAGGAAGTCAAGATGCAGGTCAAAGTCGGCCAGAAGGTCATATATTCCAAGTATGCGGGAACCGAAGTGAAGCTTGATGATGAGGAGTTCATCATTGTTAAACAGAATGATGTTCTCGCTGTGATCGAGTAATGATTTTGACTGAACATCATTAGAGTATAGAATAAGCAGGAGGAAACAATCATGGCAAAAGAGATCAAATACGGAGCAGAGGCCAGAGCGGCTCTCGAGTCCGGTGTAAACCAGCTGGCAGATACAGTAAGAGTTACCCTTGGACCTAAGGGAAGAAACGTTGTACTTGATAAGTCATACGGTGCACCCCTTATCACAAACGATGGTGTTACCATCGCCAAGGAGATAGAGCTTGAGGATGCATTTGAGAACATGGGTGCTCAGCTCGTTAAGGAAGTTGCAACCAAGACAAACGATGCGGCAGGTGACGGTACCACAACGGCAACCGTACTTGCACAGGCAATGATCACCGAGGGAATGAAGAACCTCGCAGCCGGAGCCAATCCCATCATCATGAGAAAAGGTATGAAGAAGGCTACGGATACCGCTGTTGAATCTATCGCCAAGATGGCATCGGCCGTAAACGGCAAAAATCATATCGCAAGAGTTGCATCGATCTCAGCAGGAGACGATGAAGTCGGAAACCTTGTTGCGGATGCAATGGAAAAGGTATCAAATGACGGCGTTATCACGATAGAAGAATCCAAGACGATGCAGACAGAGCTCGATCTTGTTGAAGGTATGCAGTTCGACAGAGGATATATCAGTGCATACATGGCTACGGATATGGACAAGATGGAAGCAAACCTTGAGGATCCGTACATTCTGATCACGGACAAGAAGATCAGCAATATCCAGGAGATCCTTCCGCTCCTTGAGCAGATCGTACAGAGCGGATCAAAACTTCTCATCATCGCAGAGGATATCGAGGGTGAGGCTCTTACAACCCTTATCGTCAACAAACTCCGCGGAACATTCCAGGTAGTCGGCGTTAAGGCTCCGGGGTACGGCGACAGAAGAAAAGCAATGCTTGAGGATATAGCTATTCTTACAGGCGGTCAGGTGATCTCCGATGAACTCGGCCTTGACCTTAAGGAAGCAACACTCGATCAGCTTGGTCGTGCTAAATCAGTTAAAGTTCAGAAAGAAACAACAACGATCGTTGACGGAGAAGGCGATAAGAAGGCCATTCAGGCAAGGATCGCCCAGATCAAGACTCAGATTGAAGAGACTACATCAGACTTTGACAGAGAAAAGCTTCAGGAGCGCCTCGCTAAGCTTGCAGGCGGCGTAGCTGTCATCAGAGTTGGTGCAGCAACAGAGACTGAGATGAAGGAAGCCAAGCTTCGTATGGAAGATGCCCTTGCAGCAACACGTGCAGCTGTTGAAGAAGGTATCATAGCAGGCGGCGGAAGCGCATACATCCATGCAGCAAAGGATGTTGCAAAGCTTGCGGATAAGCTTGAAGGCGATGAGAAGACCGGTGCAAACATCATACTCAAGGCACTTGAAGCACCGCTTTATACCATAGTTGCCAACGCAGGTCTTGAGGGCAGCGTTATAGTCAATAAAGTACGTGAATCCAAGAAGGGTGTGGGATTCAATGCCCTTACGGAACAGTATGTTGATATGGTCGAGGACGGCATCCTTGATCCTGCAAAGGTTACAAGAAGTGCCCTTCAGAACGCAACAAGCGTAGCATCAACACTGCTTACAACAGAATCGGTTGTTGCCAACATTAAGGAACCCACCCCTCCGATGCCTGCAGGCGGCGGAATGGGTGGAATGATGTGATCCCGCTACGAGAAATGCGCGGATAGAATGAAGAAACCCCTCAGGTGAATGCTAGTATTCATCTGAGGGGTTTCTTCGTTCTATCCATGTATGGCGACAGCCATACATGAGCGAAGCAACGCGTAGCGAATAAGCGCATTAAAAAACAGGCCCGGGCTTGACGAAAAAGTTATAGTAAGTTATAGTTGGGATAGCGAAGTTATAGCAAGTTATAGTTCGGAATTAAAAGTTATAGTAAGTTATAGTAACGCAAGAGGTAGTGCATGAATAATCCGTTTACTCTTTCATTTGGTACTCTTCCCGAACAGTTCATTTCAAGACCCAGGCAGACTGATACCATATTGAGTGATTTTCTGGCTGATAAGCCGGGGACAAATACATATATGATTACAGGAGTAAGGGGGTCCGGCAAGACGGTCATGCTGACTGAGATCGCTATGAGGCTTTCTGAGCGCGACGACTGGGTGGCCGTGGAGCTTAATCCCGAGTATGAGATGATGGATGCCTTGGCTTCAAAACTGTATAATCTCGAAAACGTCAAGCCGTTCTTTGCGAAGGCCAGAATCAACCTGTCGGTTGCAGGATCCGGAGCTTCGGTAGAGAAGACGGGTCCGTCTATGACGAGCGAAGTTATAGTTGAAAAGATGCTAAAGGTCTTGGCAAAACATGGAAAGAGACTGATCATTACGGTAGATGAGGTTTCGAACAGTGAATATGTTAAGAAGTTCGCTCATTCATACCAGATAATGCTAAGAAACGGATATCCTGTTTATCTGATAATGACCGGACTCTATGAGAATATATATGATCTTCAGAATGAGAAGACGCTTACTTTTTTGTACCGGGTTCCGAGGTTGGTATTAGAGCCGTTGAATCTGCCGACGGTAGCCGGTACTTACGCAACCGTTTTTGATATATCAGCTGAGGAGGCAGCCGCGATGGCCGCGCTGACAAAGGGTTATCCGTTTGCGTTTCAGGTATTGGGTTATATAAAGTGGATACAAAAGGGACGTGCGCTTAACCAGATCATACCCGAATATGACCACTATCTTGCTGAGTACATATATGACAAGATATGGCATGAGCTTAGTGATACGGACAGGCGAGTTGTACTTGCCATGTCGGGTTCGGAGGATTACATGAAGATCCAGACCCTCAGGGAGGCTCTTGAAATGAGCTCGAGTCTGTTTTCTACGTATCGTGAAAAACTGATCAGAAAAGGTCTGGTTGATGTGTCAAAATACGGGTATATTGGATTGATCCTGCCCAGATTCAGGGAATTTGCTGTTGCAAGGAATGAATATGATAGTATGTAGCCTATGCTTTCGCGAAACGGGTTCGAAAACAATCCTTGAATTATGCTCAAAATAGGATATTATATTGAAATGTAGCATGATCACTTATTTAATGCGATTCATGAGGAGACTTGCACAGGCAGAATAGAGTATGTTTGAAGAGATCGACCGATACAGACATGAGCATAAGTATATAGAGCCTGAGATCAATCTGATAGGCATCGAGACACGGCTGGGTGCACTTTTGAAGAGAGACAGTCATGTGCACGATAACGGGTGCTATAGCATAAGAAGCCTTTATTTCGATGATCTTCACAATACATTTCTGAATGAGAATATCGATGGAGTCGATGAACGAACTAAATGGCGGATCAGGATATATGATCGAAATAGAGATCATATAAGCCTTGAGCGCAAGATGCGCAAGTCCGATCTGATCGCAAAGCAGTCATGTACCGTAAGTGAGGCGGAATTTGAAGCGATATTGAATAAGAGCCTGGATATAAGCCCTGACAACCCGCCGCTCCTTAATGTCTTCATAAAAGAGATCAAGCTAAGGGGACTTCGTCCCGTTATCGTAGTTGAATACGAAAGAACGCCGTTTGTATGTGCTGAAGGAAATACACGTGTTACTATAGACAGAAATATTCGATCATCTTCGGAGATCGGAGCGTTTCTTGAGGACAGAGCACTTGCATGCCGTCCGGTCCTTATGTCCGGACAGAACCTGATCGAAGTGAAATATGATGCATACCTTCCGGATCATATTGCTCATGCGATCGAACACGGCAGGATGCGCCGTGAAACATTTTCAAAGTACTATCTTGCGCGTCGATTACCATACAGCGCTAAGGGACGATATGTGTCATTGATAAATCATGGAGGTTGATATGACGACTTTTTCGGATATTTTCAAGAAATCATTTCTGGAAGGATATGCCAACATAGAACTGTCAGCAAAACAGATAGTCGTAGTCATATTCTTCGCGGTGCTTCTCGGATTATATATATATGCTGTGTACAGGTTTTTGACCAAAAAGACGTTTTATTCCAAGAGCTTTAACATTTCGCTCGTACTGATGTCGGTCATTACGGCTTCGATAATACTTACCGTACAGTCGAGTGTTGTGATATCGCTTGGTATGGTCGGTGCTCTCTCGATCGTAAGATTCAGAACGGCGGTAAAGGATCCGATGGATCTGGCATTTTTGTTCTGGGCCATATCGGTCGGTATCATTTGCGGAGCCGGTCTTGTTGAGATAGCGATAATTCTTTCGCTTGTAGCAACCGCTGTGATATTCATACTTGATCGTATGCCGGTCCTTAAAGCACCCATGATACTTGTGGTTAACTCAAGCGAAGACTCTGATCCGGATATATTGGCCCAGATCAGGAACAATACAAATTGTTATGAGGAAAAGTCCAGGGTTCTTATAAACGGAAACCTTGAACTTGTTTATGAACTGCGGACAAAGGATGTGCCTTCACTTTCCAGAGCATTATCCTCGATTAACGGTGTTACATCTGTATCGATCATGTCTCACGACGGAGAAGTGAGTTTTTAATATTTTCTTATGAAGACAAGAAAGCGTCTGGTCATCTGTTCCATATTGGGGATCATGACAGGGCTCCTGGCTGTCATTCTGTATTTTGCTCCGCATGCAAAAGCCTTGCCGGAGCTTATTATATTTGATGTACATCCGGAAGGTCCCAGGATAGTAAAGGAAGACGGGGAAATTGAATTCTCAGACTATGTCAGGATCAAGAATCTTACCGATCATCCGTATGATCTGACAGGGCTGTTTTTATCGGATTCAAGGGGTGACCTCAAAAAGCTTCCGCTCGATGGTGTAGTGATCGAGATCGGGTCTTCTTCCATGATAAAGCTTGACCCAAGTTGGAGTTTTGCACTGAACCATTCGGAAAATGAAAGTGTGTATCTTTCGGATTCAAAGGGAAATATCCTGTTTACATACAGCCCTTCGATGAAACCGGCTAAACCGGTATTGTCTGCCGAAAGCGGATTCTATAATGAGGAGTTCTATGTTTCGATCACTTCCGCGGGCGACAGCGTTATTCATTATACGCTCGATGGGAGCGAACCGGGAGAAGATTCGCCCGTGTATACTGAACCGATACGTGTTTACGACAGGTCCGGTGAACCGAACAGAGTGGTAAATGTTCCCAATATTATAGAGAATTATCTTGAAGAAGAGGTTGACGGGAAGCAGATCGAGCAGCCCATAGAAGAACCGGTTGATAAGGCTTTCATCATAAGAGCCGCTTCTATGGATAACTATGGAAATATGAGTGATGTCGTCACGAAAGAGTATTTCTTTTGTGGAAACAAATACAGGAATGTCATGTCGGTGATTGCGGACCCGGAAGATCTTTTTGGCGATTACGGAATACTGTCCGTGGGAAAAGAATACGATGAATGGTATCTTGGCGGAGGAACAGAAGATAAGCCGGATTGTAATTATAAAAAAAAGGGGCGCGATTGGGAGATACCGGCAGATATGGCCTACTTCAGGAGTAACAGAGAAGTTGTTGACCAAAAATGCGGTCTGAAACTTCACGGAAGGATGACAAGAGAGCGAAGGATCAAGAATTTCCAGCTTCGCGCAAGGGACAACTACAGCGGGTCGGATATTCTGGAATATGACTTCTTCGATAACGAGAAATACAGGTCGGATGCAGTAATACTTGATGATTCGTTCAGAGAGTCTCTGTTTTATTCTCTGGTTGACGGAGAAACTATAACCAAACAGAAGACAACAGATAGGGTTGCACTCTTCTTAAACGGAGAGTTCTGGAATAACGTATACATTAGACAGAAGCTTGATGAGCGGTATTTTTACGATCATTATGGAGTGGAAAGTGATAATCTGATACTTTATAACGAGTCTTTCCCGGAAATTGGCGGTGATAATGATGACCTGATGGAAGCAGACAGGAGTCTTTATCTTGCATTGGACGAATTTGCCAGGAATAATGATCTTACAATAGATTCGAACTATAAAAAGATCCAAACCATGATGGATTTTGATACTTACATAGATTATCTTGCAATAAACATTTGGGCCGGATGCGGCGATTGGGGTGAATATGAGAATGATATGTACTGGAGGGTGCGGGAAACGGATGATTCGCCATACGGAGACGGTCGGTTCAGGTGGGTATTACATGACGGTGATTATGCATTTAGAGTGAATATAAAAGGTATTGATGACTGCGTTCCTCTAAAAAAGAGCGATCTTTACAGAGGGCTCATGAGTAACCGGAACTTCAGGAACAGATTGTATGAACGGCTGACAAAGCTCGGAGAAACAACGTTTTCCGATAGCAGTATCAATAAAGAACTGACAAGCGGCAAATGGGATGAAGCGGAAATGAAGGAGATAGAAGCATTTCTTGCATCGCGAAAAGAAACTATAGATAAGATAATAAGTGATGAAACTCTTTAGACAGGAAAAGCCTGCTTATAGACTGTTAACATTGGCAGTTCTTGGTGCTGCCGTGTTTTTTGTACTGAAAATCATATATGCGGGGATCATTGCACTTCCCTATCCCAAGGAACTGCTCGAGCCTTCCAACATTATGTTAACCGATCAGCTGCTTTCGGGAAGCAGTCCTTATTCTCTGACGATCTTATCTCAGAACGTTCCCGGGGTTAATTATGATTATGCATTTCTGGGTAGTATTCTGGCAGCGGGGATAGCGAAGGTGTCGGGTTGCGGTGCTGTAACTGCCCATTTTTTCATTTCTGTATTCAGTATTCTTGCTTCAGCTGTTATAGGATTTATGATCGTTAGGGATCAGTCAAGTACTACGGTCGCGCCGTGCCTTGCGGCGATCCTTTTTATGTTCTGTCATTGGAGATTCGGATATATCTCTGCGGCGCCGGATGATCTTGGCCTGCTGTTTTTTGTTCTTACGCTATATATGACAACGTGCCCGAAGATCAGGAATAAGGCCTTGTTTTGTGCTGTGGGGATCACCCTTTGTTTTTATACCAAGCAATATTATGTGCTTGTTGCGGCACCTGTATTTATATATATGCTGCTGTACTCGCGAAAAGAGGCATTTAAGCTTGCTGGATGGACGGTTGGTATCAATGCCGTTGTTGCCTTTGCTATTACGCGCTTCTGGCCGCTGTATTGGACCAAGGCCTTTTTATTCACCTACCTGGGAACTGTGGTGGGCGGAGGTAAATCGATATCAACCATTATGGATCAGTTGGAATACCTGGCTGTATTGTTTGCCGCACTGTTTGCGATACTGATAGTAATTGCGGTTATGTCGATAGTCAGACTATTTCGCAGTAATGAGAGGCTTCGGAATATAAAGATCAGAGAGAATGATCCGTTTTCACTGCATGTTGTAGCAACGCTCATTATGATCATCCCGCTTTTTATACTGGGAAGAAATGACGGAGCGTTTCTTTCCTATTTCCTTCAATTGTGGATGCCGTCTGTTTCCGTGATAACGCTCATCGGCATTGAAAGGATCGATATTCCGAAGTACGAGACCTTGTTCGTGTTATTGTACACGGGATTTGCCATATCGACGATCTATATGGGATTTCACAAGCTGCCGCTCCATATCCTTACCGAAGAAGAAAAATCAAGTTGGGAGAAGGCCTATGAATATGTGGAAAAATACAGTGAATCCGGGGATATATTTTATTCCAGAAGCCTTGCATATGATGGGTTTGCAAAGGGTAACGGGGAATGGATATGTGATCATGACGGTGAGGTTTCACAATACACGGTGGATGATCTGATAAGAGCAGGCGTTCCGAGGGAGTACATAGACCATGCACAGGAACTTGTAGCCCAGAATCTGAGGTATCGGGAGTCGATAAGCAGAAAGGCAAGGGACCATGGCTACGCCCTTATTACTTTTGAGACTAATCCGACGCAAAGAATGTTTAATGAAGAGTATTGTGAAGAAATAGGATATAATTGTATTGACAGGATCAATCTTCAGATGGGAAACATGGCATATGAAGTCGTGTTTTATGCAGATCGGTGATGGAGGATCTAATGCGTCGGATTACTAACAGAGTTGTTCTTTCTCTTATGGGAATATCCTCGGTTGCACTGTTCATTATTGGATGGTTTATTCAGGATGCGTCAGGGTCGCTGGCGATCCTGAAGATGGCAGCCTTTTCCGCGTCTGCTTTGATGTATGTTTTGTGCTCTGTTAATAATAAAGACGAAAACATTGGAAGACAACTGATCGTTGTCAATATGCTCCTTTTGATCTTTCAGGTTCTTTTATGTGTTGTTACGCTTCGGATGGTGATCGCGATCCGGTATTATTCGGAAATATGCTATCTGATTGTATGGACATTTGTTCCGATATTCCTGCTGGTAAGGGGTATCATCAAGGACCGGAAACAGTATCTGAGTATAGTTCGTTTCATTGCTGATAATAAATACCTGATCATCGCTACACTGATTGTTGCTGCAGCAGCAATAATCTGCTCGTATGATACAGACGGGCCTCATTTTGTCTGGGATTCCAACCTGGCATACAACCAGGTGTTCAGGGAGATCGATATTTTCTCTTTGTTTAAACCCAAAGACATGAAGATGAGCTATCACTTGTCGGTATCGTATTTTTATCCGATAAGCCTGTTTTCGTTTTTATTTAACAGCATTGAAGCGGGTTTTTTTGCGTATAATGCATGTTGCTTAACTCTTTCGGCTTTTGGATTTGCCTTTCTGTTTAAAAGCATTTTCCCTTCCGAAAAGACATCTACCCATGTCATTTTGCTGGTGTTATGTATGATCTCTCCATACATAACCGGTATTTCCACACTCTACTTTTTTGATTATGCTGCGATCACTATCACACCTCTTATTGTGCTGACGGCATACAGGAGAAAATGGGTCTGGTTTGTCTGTTGCGGGATATTTGCGGTTTTTATAAAAGAACCGGAAGTGATCTATTATGCCGCTGTATGCCTTGCCGTACTAATATGTGATATTTCCGTGGAAAAGAAAAGAATAAAGGATATTATAACGGATATCAGATACTGGTTTATGACATTGCCGGGTTTTGTCTTTCTTGCGTGCTTTTTGGGATTCGGGTTTTTCGGGTCGGAACCTCATAATGAAAGCATCGGGTTTGATGGTGAACACATATTAAGACTGCTCAAAGTTTTTTGCGTACTTAATTATACGTGGGTGTTGACAGTACTTGCTGTTGCTTTTGCGGTCTATATGGTATTAGTCTCTCAAAAAGATGCGGATAAATACAGAGCCTTTATAATACTCTCTATATCCGGTTTATGTTTTCTGTGTTTTAATCTGGTTGTAATCTCCCCGTCTACCAATCCAAGATACACGGATCCGTTTTATCCGAGTATTCTTATTATGGCACTTATGTTTATGACAATGGTATTAAAGGACAATCGATTTCGAATTACAGTATTTGCATTGTTGGGCGGATTACTTGTTTTATCTGATCTTACCTCTGCAGATCCGATTTCAAAATCGTTGTTTAACAATGTGGATATAGGTGAAACATCGCTTTATTCAACAGGAAGAAGGCTTTGTGACAGTACAATTTATAACAGACAGTATTACGGATTTGATATCGCGATAAGCGAAGTGATGGCAAAGGCTGTTAATGAGCCGGACACTGCAATTGTAATATCTACAGGAAAGTCGGACAGCAATTGGACTATGTCGGGTAAGTGGACATTTGATGTTGACAGTGGGATTTATGAGTTTGATGAGTTGTGGGACAAAGAAAAAAACATGAGGGCACCGGGCTTTGGAGCAAGTTATGATGAGGACAGGTATGATCCGATCAATGTAAAATACATATTTGCGTCACAGGATACGGTTCGGGAATTGAACGTTGGAAAGCCTTTTATATACATATATATGCCTTCCCAAAATGAAGGAAGAGAAGACGATGTCAGAGGATCATTCAGGATCACCGAGGAGGGGTCAGTGACCCACAGAGGTTGCACAATTGCATATCTCAAGGGGATGTAAAGGTATGGATAACAGCAGATTGAACAACCATAAGAGTATTAAATACAGGTTACTGAATATAGTCCTGATGTGCGGGATATTATTGGCAGCCGTTGCTTATGGACAAAAAAAGCAGGGATATTATATTGATGAATACTATCAATATACGTTGTCGAACGGAACTCAGCTGGGGATTGACATTGTTCCCGGCAAATGGAACGATACATCAAGATTTAAAGGACAGCTTGTTTCTGAGGGAGAGGAAAACTTTCATTATGGTCAGATGTATGAAAACACGGCAAATGATGTGCATCCTTTTCTGTCCTATATGCTCATCCATTTCGTATCTTCTGTCTTTTCGGGTGTGTTCAGCAAATGGATAGGTCTGTCGGTGAATCTGATACTGTTTATTCCGGTGTTGCTGCTGACCGGAGGAATTGCCGGGAAACTGTCCGGAAACAATGAAACGGTCACATTGCTGACTGTTGCACTGTTTGGGCTTTCGCCCGCTACGATATCGGTTGTTGTGCTGATCCGGATGTATCTGCTGCTTGCATTGTGGACACTCTTGTATGTATACATACACATCTCGGACTTGGAAAGAGATTCGTTATCTATAAAAAAATTCCTGATACCGGTATTTGTATGTGGGTTTTTTGGCTTCCTGACACAGTACTTCTTTGTTGTGATCATGTTTTTTGTTTCGTTTTCATACGCCTTTTATCTTCTCGTATTTCGGCGCAGGATACGTGATACTTTTATATACGGGGCCACAGCACTTGCTTCGCTGGTCTGTACACTCCTCGTTTGGAGGGTCAGCATTTATCACATTTTTAAGGGATACCGGGGTAAAGGGGCCTTTTCACAATTGACGGATGCTTCAAAGTGGCCGGACAGATTTGCAACGCATCTTAAATACCTTAATACAATGGTGTTTGGTGGCACAATGCTGCTGTTCGTTATCGTTTTACTAGTCGGCCTGATCCTGCTTGTAAAAAAGTGCCGGATGATCCATTATAAAAAAGAGATGCCGGTAATGGATGCTCTTTCTATTCCGACAAAGGGCTTTATAATGGTCTTTATCTCATCGTTGCTGTCTTTTCTCGTTCTGACGCAGATAGCATTGATCGATGGGATAACATGTATCAGGCAGTATTATATTGCATACGCGTTGTTTCTGATCCTTATACCAATAGGATCATACCGGACGATAAAAGCGGTAACGGGGTCTGAAAAAACACCAACGATAATGACATTGATCTTTGTGTGCGGAATACTGATCCTGGGGCATTGTCAAAAGAATGTTTTATATCTGTATGAAGAAGAGAAGGCGGCGAAGGAATATGCCGCTGATAATCCGGATTCAAAAGTAGTAGTATTCCAAAACGATGATGGGATGTATGACACCCTGATCCAACAGATATTACTGTACCCCAGGGTATATTTTGCTTCGGTAAATGAACTCAACACCGCGAATGATAAGGAGATTGCTTCGGCAGAGGAACTTCTTGTGTATGTCCCCAGGGATCCGGACTGCAAAGAAGAGTGTTTTGAAACCATATATAAACAGAATGATAAGATCAGTCAGGCAGAGCATTTGTGGGATACATCTGTTTTTTCTGCTTATCAGCTACACTAAAGATCATAAGGATGTATAAAATGCAGAGTAATATTTTGAAATTCCTGAAAGGGAAAAGCATATTAGTCACAGGTCATACCGGCTTTAAGGGTTCTTGGATGACAGCTGTGCTTCTTAAGTGCGGGGCAAATGTTACGGGATATGCTCTTAAGCCGCCTTCAGATCCGAACTTGTTTGAACTGTTGGGATTTGATAAGACAAGTAACGGATACTCCGGTGAACTGACAAATGTATTTGGGGACATTAGAGATATCGACAGTCTAAAAAAAGCATTTGACAGGACCAAACCGGATATAGTCATCCATATGGCGGCACAGCCGCTTGTCAGGGAATCATATCTGGATCCGGTCGGAACATTCGAGACAAACGTAATGGGAACGGTTAACGTTTTGGAATGCTGTCGGATGACTGATTCGGTTAAAAGTGTGGTAAACGTGACAACTGATAAGGTATACCGAAACAAAGAGCGTGCTGAGGGTTATCGGGAAGATGAGGAATTGTGCGGGTTTGACCCGTATTCCAATTCAAAATCATGTTCTGAACTTGTTACAGACAGCTATAGGAATTCGTTCCTTGGTGATAAAGGCATAGCGGTCACTACTATGCGTGCGGGAAATGTTATCGGCGGCGGTGATTTTGCAAAGGACAGGATCATTCCCGACTGTGTGAGGTCTGCAATGGCAGGAGAGGACATAATCGTCAGGAACCCCGGATCGACTAGACCGTATCAGCATGTACTGGAACCGGTTATGTGCTATCTTATGATCGCGGCAGAGCAGTACTGCAAGGCAGATATTGCCGGATGTTATAATGTCGGACCGGATGATTCCGATGCTGTCACAACGGCATGGATTGCAACTAAGTTCTGTGATTTGTGGAATGCGATGGAAGGATCGGGTTCTAAAACGATCAAATGGGTCAACCGGTCGGATGGCGGCCCGCATGAGGCCAATTACCTGAAACTGGACTGTACAAAGATCAAAACGCGACTTGGATGGCATCCTGTGTGGAATATAGACAAGGCAATGGAGGAACTTGTCAGATGGTACAAGGTATATGAGTCGGGCGGAGATCTTACAGCAATTACCGGGGAGCAGATAAGTAACTACATTTTTGACTATAATAACCGATAATGGTAAAATAATCCGTGTGTTTACACGGATTATTATTTTGGTGAGAAGTTTATCGTGAAGACGATCAGCGTTATGGTTCCGTGCTACAACGAGGTTGAAAATGCGGAACTGATGGCAAATTCAATAATCAACATATTTAATGAAGCACTGCCTCAATATGACTATGAGATAGTGTTCATTGACAATTGTTCAAAAGACGGCACACGGGACGTTATTCGTAATCTCTGCGCCCATAATCCCAAGATAAAAGCGATTTTTAATGTGACAAATTTCGGACAGTTCAATTCACCGTTTTATGGTATCTGCCAGACAACAGGTGACTGTACGATCTCGATCGCTGCGGATTTTCAGGAACCTGTAAACATGATACCCGTGTTTGTGCATGAGTGGGAAAAGGGACACAAGATCGTAAGCGGAATCAAGACATCCAGCAAGGAATCGGGCTTATTGTTCTTCCTTCGGAGCTGCTACTATAAGATCATCAAGACAATGTCGCCCGTGAAGCTGATAGAGCATTTCACAGGGTTTGGATTATATGATAAAACGTTCGTCAGACTTCTTAAGGAGCTTGATGATCCGATACCGTTTCTTCGCGGTATAGTAGCTGAATACGGTGAAGGCTTCAATATGACTGAAGTTACGTATGAGCAAGAGGAACGCCGGGCCGGTAAGACACATAACAATTTCTATAGCTTATATGATGGCGCGATGCTCAGCTTTACAAGCTACACCAAGGTTGGCCTTCGTCTTGCGACTATAATAGGATTTATTGCGGGCGTTATCAGTTTTGTTGTGGCCATTGTGTATACGGTTCTCAAACTGACACATTGGAATTCATTCACAGCCGGCTATGCTCCGATGGTCATAGGAGTTTTCCTTCTTGGATCGCTTCAATTGTTTTTCATTGGTTTTCTGGGAGAATACGTTTTAAATATCAATACGCGTGTGATCCATCGACCTGTGGTTGTTGAGGAAGAACGCATCAATTTTGATAATACTTAACCCGAATTATTGGGCGAATAATATAAGGAGATGGATCGTTATGAATGACATATATGTATATGGTTGCGGCGGAGTCGGAAGAGAACTTGCCGCAAATCTTATTGTTAGCGAAGAGTTTAATCTGGCAGGGTTTATAGTGGATGATACAGAACTTGATTCTTGCATGGGGGTTAAGATCACTACTATAGAAGAACTGGTAAAAACCAGAAGAAGTGAAGACTATAGTGTTGTAATCTCGTGCGGAGAGCCTGTTTATAGGCGGGAATTATCAGAAAGACTAAAGAGAAACGGAATAAATGAAGCTTGCGTTGTATTATCATCGCGCTTTAATCCTTGCTATTCCTCAGTAGGCCCGGGAACCATCATACATGAAGATGCATATATATCAGTTGATTCCAAGGTGGGTAAGGGTTGCTTGATAAACAAAGGTGCGTTGGTTGGACATGATTGCACTGTTGGCGATTATTCGGTTCTTAGTCCAAGGTGTACTCTGGGGGGTTTTGTATCTGTCGGGGAGAATACGTTTATTGGCAGTGGCGCCAATATCCGTGACAGAGTTTCGATCGGGAGTAATTCGATTATCGGAATTGGATCGGTTGTAGTGGATGATGTAGAAGATAATTCTGTTGTGGCAGGTAATCCGGCAAGATTTATCAGAAAAAATGATAAAGGATTAGTGTTTGAAAAGAAACACTGATCTTTGAGGTATGTTGAACGGGTGACGATATGGAAAATCATGATGGTATTTGGGACAAACGCTATGTTTCCGAATTAGAAGAAAGGCGAAATCTTGCAAAGCAGGGTGGTGGCACCAAAAGGATCAGTGACCAGCATAAAAAAGGGAAGCTTACCGCGTGGGAAAGAATCGATTATCTGTTTGACAAAGGCTCTTTTCAGGAGGTTGGTGCATTTGTTGAGTCCCGCTTTATGGATTTTGGCATGAGCGAAAAGAAACTGCCGGGTGATGGTGTTATCACCGGCTTTGGCACAATAAATGGCGAGTCAGTATATGCTGCAATAGAAGACTTTACGGTAATGGGTGGTACTTATGGGGAATACCACAGCAAGAAGATCGTTCGGGTCATGGATATGGCCTTTCAAAGTAAAACTCCCTTTATTACGATCAATGACAGCGGCGGTGCCAGAATAGAAGAAGGAATAGCGGGACTTGATGCTTACGGGGATATGTTCCTAAGACATACGAGAGCATCAGGTATAATTCCGCAGATTGCGGTGGTTATGGGCCCTTGCGCCGGTGGTGCATGTTATGGTCCGGCATTATGCGATTTTGTTTTTATGGTAGATAATATAAGCCAAATGTTTTTGACGGGACCACAGGTTGTTAAGTCTGCCATTGGCGAAGAGATAACCACAGAGGCTCTTGGAGGAGCCAAAGTCCATAGCAGTTTAAGCGGAGTTGCGCATTTTGTATATGATGATGAATACTCGTGCTTGGATGGGGTGAAACTGCTCCTGAATTATCTGCCCAAGAACTATAAGGAGAAGCCTAAGACCGTTACCGGAAAGATCATTGACAAGTCCGATGAATTGGAAAGGATCGTTTCAGACAATCAGAAGAAACCATATGATGTACATGGGGTTATAGAATCGTTTATTGATGATGGTTCTTTCTTTGAGATAAACAAAGAATTTGGCAAGAGTATCGTGATCGGATTCGCAAGACTGGATTCAAAGGTTATAGGGATAATAGCAAGTAATCCGATACATATGGGTGGGGCATTGGATGTTGACGCAAGTGAAAAAACTGCCCGTTTTGTCCGGTGTTGTGATTGCTATGGAATTCCACTGTTAACGATGATCGATGTCCCCGGATTTATGCCCGGGTCAAAGATGGAACACTCCGGAATCATCCGTCGAGGGGCAAAGTTGCTCTACGCATACTGCGAGGCTTCTGTTCCAAAGGTAAGCCTTATTTTGCGAAAGGCATATGGGGGAGCATATATCGCAATGAACAGTAAAGGTATGGGAGCAGATATTGTTTATGCGTGGCCGATCGCTCAGATTGCCGTTATGGGTGCGGAAAGTGCTGTAGACATTGTGTTTAAACATGAATTGGAAAACAGTAAGGATAAGGAAAAGACAAGAGATGAAAGAATAAAAGAGTACAATGAAAACATGATGTCTCCGTATATAGCAGCGAAAATGGGATTCATCGATGAAGTTATAACACCGGGTGAGACCAGAAAGAAAATCGTGCTTGCTTTTGAAAGCCTTTGCAGTAAAGAAAGAAGTGATTTATCATTCGTGCATGGCAATGTCCCGTTTTGATGTTTCAATATTGCGGAAAACAGCAAACTGATGATCGGATTATCGGAGGAGACCGGATAAATGGATCGGGAAATACTTGTAACAAGATCTTCCATGCCTGATTTGGATGAATATGTGAATGAGATCAGAACGCTGTGGGATACACACCGGTTAACAAACATGGGTCCCAAACACAGGGAATTTCAAGATAAACTGCGTGATTATTTGGAAGTTGAGAATATTGAACTCTTCACCAATGGTCATATGGCTATAGAACTCACACTTCAGGCTCTGAACCTTCAGGGTGAAGTGATCACAACACCGTTTACTTTTGCTTCAACAACTCACGCCATAATCAGGAATTGCCTCCGACCGGTATTCTGTGATATTGACCCGTTTAACTATACGTTGGATGTTGAACAATTGGAAAGCCTTGTAACTGACAAAACCTGTGCAATCCTCCCTGTTCATGTTTATGGTAATGTCTGCAACATCGAAGAGATTGAAAGAATAGCAAAAAAGCATGAATTAAAAGTTATATATGATGCATGCCATGCCTTTGGCGAAACATATAATAACAGAGGCATCGGACAGTATGGAGATGTTTCCTGTTTTAGTTTTCACGCCACCAAAGTTTTTAATTCCATTGAGGGTGGAGCAGCGACCTATAGGGATAAGCATATAGGAGAAATACTGTATGATCTGAAAAACTTTGGGATACATGGTAAGGAAGAAGTCAGTGCTGTAGGTGCAAATGCTAAGATGAATGAGTTCTGTGCTGCGATGGGTTTATGCAATTTACGGCATATAGATGAAGAGATAGCAAAGCGTAAGAAAGTTGCTGACAGATACAGGGAACATCTTGAAGGCGTGGATGGGTTACAACTAAATGTGACACAATCCGGAGTAAAGAGCAACTACGCGTATTATCCGGTGGTTTTCGAAGAAAAAGAATTCGGAGCAACGCGGGAAGAAGTATTTGACAGGCTGGCTGAAGAGGGAATTCTGGCAAGAAAGTATTTTTACCCTTTGACAAATGCATTTTCTGCTTTTCATGGTGAGTTTGATGTGACTAAGACGCCGGTTGCGCTTCATATCAGCAAAAGGGTTTTGACATTGCCACTGTATTCGGACCTTGCCCTTGAAGACGTAGACAGGATCTGTGAGTTGATTTTGGAATGCGGAACCCGTTAAGGCATCCTTAAGAGATTCATGGAGAAGGATTTACAGTGAAAAATATTTTCTGTACTTTGTTTAATCAATCATATCTGGTCAGAGGACTGGCACTATACAGTTCCATGAAACGATGCATACCCGGTTTTCGTTTGTATGTTCTTGCTATGGATGAAGAGACAAAGACAGCACTGAAAGCTTTGAACGCGGACGAGATAACTGTTGTCAGTATAGAATCTGTTTTTGATGAAAAGCTAAAAAAACTGCTCAGCAACAGATTGGGCGCTTCTATGTTTTGGACATGCACTCCTCTCATTATAGAACATGTTCTGACATGTTATTATGAGAAATGGTGTACGTATATTGATGCAGATTGCTTTTTTTATGGTGATCCCTGCCGGGTTTTTGATCTGATCGAAGAAGCCGGTTGTTCCGTGGGGATAGTTGAGCACAGGTTTCGCAAGGATGAATCATATGATGAGCATATCAAATCCGATGGGCGTTTCAACGTGGCGTTTAATGTCTTCAGAAATGAAGAGAATTCGTTGAAAATTCTTCGTGAATGGAAAGAACAGTGCCTGGAACAGTGCACAAACAGACCTACGGAGGGGCTTTTTGGAGACCAGTTATATCTGAACGAGTGGCCCGGAAAATACCGGGGTGTATATATAATTGAGGATGATGGGATTGATGTTGCACCGTGGAATGTGAACAATTATCGGGTTACAAAGCGGGGTGACGATTATTGGATAAGCAATGATCACATCGATAGACAGATTTTGATGTACCATTTTCATACCCTCAATCATATTTCAAAGCATATAGTCAGCTTAAACCTGTGGAATACAAAAAGACGCAGTGAAATAAAGGATCTGTTGGGACTGTACAGGGATTATATCGATGAATGCAACAGGCAGCAGGTTATAGCTTCCAAATATGTGAGTATGACAGAAGATGCGGTAAATACAGGAATAGGAGAAAAGATAAAGGGTTTCTGTTCAAAATATAAGAACCGGAAAGAAAACAGTCTGGTTCAGATGTTTAGAAATGTGATGTGGATTTGATATGAATAAACTGAAGTGGGCAGGCAAGGAATTCGAGTGGCTTGGACGCAGGTGCGTTCACGCCATAACCGGCAAGTATTATGTTGATAAGAGTAAATATGCCGGAATAGGGTTTTCTTCTGATCTGGAAGCGAATGATTATATTTACAACGGATTAATGAGTGACAAGCCGTTTGCAGTCGGTAAAACCGGCTTTAGTGAGATTGGCTATATTTGCTGTGCCCAAAATGAAAAGTACTACAACAGCAAAGTTCACTACTATTGGACACCCTCATACATAAGAGGTATTGAACAGTTTAAAAAGAACAAAGACATTCGGCGTTTTTACGATATTACATTGGACGCAATGAACAGTCTAGATGGAATAGGTACGTATGCTGATGTGTTCATGTGTGATGCGGTATTGCAATTGCTCCCCAATCTGAGTTCAATATGTTTGTTCAACCAGGGGGTGTTAAACTGTGATGGTGGCTATGATGTGAAGTGGACAAGCGCAATTAAAGGAAAGAAAGTGCTTGTGGTTTCTCCTTTTTTTAAAGAGGTTCAGATACAATATGAAAAGAGGGATCTTATTTGGACTGATGGAAGGATCCCCGAATGCCATCTGGAATTTGATCCGGGTATATGGGTCAGGGAAAAAGGGTTTTTTGAGTCGATAGAGATACTCTCGGACAGGGTCCTGTCAAGGGATTTTGACGTTGCTCTGTTGGCCTGCGGATCGGTTGGACTGGCCCTTGCTGCAAGGATCAGGAAATCCGGGAAAAAGGCTGTTCAAATGGGGAGCGCTCTAAACATTCTGTTTGGATTAAAGGGGAAACGATGGGATAATAGCGGAATATATAATGAATACTGGATCCGCCCCGGCGAAGATACAAAACCTTCGTATGCTAATGACATCGATGGTGCAACGTATTGGTGACATGAAAAAGAACGAATCAAGACATGATAGGAATAATATTATAGTTCATCTATGGACAGCCGGTCCTTTTATGGATGAGAGCACATATCAGGAAACTATGTTGGCAAATTGCAACAGAAAAACCCATGAAAAGGTTTATATTGTAACGACCAACATCGCTTATAATCTGGATGGATCAATGACACTGTGTGAATGTGGTCGTTATAAGAATAGTCATGACGTTGAGATTATAAGACTTGATACTCACAGATCTGATCTGACGAGCAAACGAGATTTTGTTGGAATATATAAGGAACTGCTTGCGCTTTGCCCGGATTTCATCATGAATCACGTGTTTAATCCGACATCCTGTATGGCTGTTCATCTGTATAAGAAAAAGAATCCAAGATGCAAGGTTGTCGCGGATTCGCATATGACCAAATGTAATTCATACGGGGACAAACTAACACTTCGCGAAATGGTGATATGCGGATTGATGCGAACTACGGGACTTCTGTGTTATAAAGATGTTGACAGGTTCTATGGGATAACAAGCCAGACGGTTGATATGATGATCAAACTGTATGGGGTTCCAAGAAAAAAAGCGGAGTATCTGCCGCTGGGATATGATTCGGATTTGATTGATTTTGACAGGAAATCTGTCCTTAAAGATGAGTTTCATAAATCTAAGGAAATTCCAAATGATAAACTTGTGTTTGTTACAGGAGGAAAACTGTCAGGCGAAAAGAAAACATATGAACTTGTTAAAGCCTTCAACCAGATCACAGATTCCGTTTTAGTGGTCTTTGGCAGTTTTTCCGATGACGAATATGAGTGCAGGGTAAGGAAAGAAGCCGGTAAGGACGTCATTTTCTTAGGACCTTTGAAACAAAAACAGATATATGATCTATATCTCGCAGTGGATATAGCTATATTTCCGGGAAGTCCCAGTTGCCTTAGACAGGAAGCCGTTGCATGTGGCCTTCCGATCATAATGGCGTGTAATGAGGGAGATGAGGATATTAATATAATCGTTGGCTCCAATGGGATCTATCTTGATAAGGAGTGGAATTATGAAGAGTTGATCGAATCGATCAACAGGATGAAGAAACAATATTCGCTTTATAGTACAAATGCCAAGAAATTGGCAGAAGGAGATTATCAAAAGTATTCTTATCAACATCAGTCAGAATATATACTTTTTAACTAGCGAGCGTGGAAGAATAATTATCTCATGAAAGATATCAGAACCTTAAAAACAATGATTTGTCAGTTGATGACAATTCTTAACAGAAGGCAGAGATTTCAGTTTATAGGGATGATGATAGTGATCCTTATTGGTTCTGTGTTTGAACTTTTGGGAGTATCTGTAATGCTGCCATTTATTCAGGCGCTTTTAGACCCTAATGAGCTGATGAGCAAGCCATATATTTCTTTTTTTAGTAATCTGCTTGGATTGTCAGACGGACACTCTCTGGTCATAATGGTCGGGATAGGGATAGTTGTAATCTATCTTATCAAGAACACTTATTTGGCCTTCTCATCATATTTACAGGTTTCTTACAGTAACAATACAAAAAGACAATTATCCGTTCTCGTGCTGGAGTCCTTTGTGGATCGGCCATATTCTTTTTTTGTGGAAAATGGCAGTGGAGCAATACTCAGAGGCGTAAATAATGATGTTATGGGAGTTTATCATGTACTCTCAAACTTGTTTAAGATTGCAGCGGAAGGTTTTGTTGTTGTAGCTGTTGCGATATATCTTTGTTTGGTTGATCCGATGCTTGCGGTAGGAATTGTCGTTGTGAGTCTTGCGTGTATGCTGGCAATTATCTTTGGTATCAAGAGGATACTTACAAAATTGTCTCACCTATACAGGGCAGCGGCGGCAGAACTGAATAAACAGATCGTTCAGATAAGCGGCGGTATTAAGGATATAACTGTATTCAATAAGAAACGTTTTTTTATAGATAATTATGATAGGGCATATGAGAGTGCCAATATCGCTGATACAAAGAGTACTTTTTTTGGACTGCTGCCGGAGAGGATTATTGAAGCCAGTTGTGTATCCGGAATAATTCTGATAGTTTTGATAAGAATACATACTGGAGTGGATGCGGCAGAGTTTGTTCCCAAAATGGCTGTATTTGCTATGGGTGCATTCAGACTTCTTCCATCTATCTCTAGGCTGACGGGGTACGTCTCTATGCTGATTTATTCGAGACCCATGCTGGAAGCAACGTATGAGAACTATATTTCGGCAAGAGATTATATAAGTGACGAGCAGGAGATTGCTAATACAGATTTAGACAAAGATGGGCGGCTGTTTGAGTCGGAACTCTGTATTCGGGGTATAGAATGGAAATACCCCAAGGGGGATTCCAAAATTCTAGATAACTTGAGTATTGTTATAAAAAAAGGGGAAGCAGTTGGGATTATTGGTGAATCGGGTACAGGTAAATCGACACTTGCCGATATTCTGCTTAGGCTATACAAGCCTCAGGCGGGCGGGATATATATGGATGGTATAGATATTTCAACAATACCGAATACATGGTCAAGAGTTGTATCATATGTTCCTCAAAATGTTTTTCTAATGGATGATACTATCAGAGGAAATGTAATGTTTGGAACGGAAGAAGCAGATGATGAGAGAGTATGGGAAACTCTAAAAAGAGCTTCTTTGGATGAATTTGTCAAAGGACTTCCGGAAGGCCTCGACACTATTGTTGGAGAACGTGGAGTAAAGTTCTCGGGCGGGCAAAGACAGAGAATCGCCATTGCAAGAGCATTATTTATTAATCCTCAGATTCTCATACTTGATGAAGCAACATCTGCCTTGGACAATGAAACAGAAGAGGCGGTAATGGAAGCAATCGATTCTCTGGTTGGCTCGGTTACGCTGATAATAATCGCGCATAGAGTTACAACACTTAGAAATTGTGATAAGATTTATGAGATCACGAATGGAAGAGCTGTTGAAAGAGATAAAAAAGAAGTCATAAAAGAGTGAATTAATGGTGTTGTGGAGATAAACTCATGAAATATGCATTGATAGGATGTGGCAGAATATCTGCGAATCACGTTGTGGCGGCGAAGAATAATGGATTGGATATCGTAGGGATCTGCGATATAGTCCACGATAATATGATCGATAAGGTTAAGAAATTTGGTCTTACAGATGAGACAAGGCTGTATGAAGATTATCGAGCCATGATTGACGAGTTACGACCGGAACTTGTGGCAGTTGCAACAGAAAGCGGAAAACATGCAGAAATAGCACTTTATTGTATTAATGCAGGGTGCAATGTGATAATCGAGAAACCGATCGCATTATCTATTTCAGATGCTGACAGGATAATTGAGGCGGCGGAAAAGAATGAGGTCAAAGTCTGCGCGTGTCATCAAAACAGGTTTAATAAATCTATCGCTAAGATTCATGAAGCTGTTGAAATGGGTAGGTTTGGCAGAATGTTGTATGGTACGGCCAATATAAGATGGGCCAGAGATCATGAGTATTATGACCGAGCAGCATGGCGAGGGACATGGGAGCAGGATGGTGGAGCGTTAATGAATCAATGTATTCATGACATAGATCTCCTCAGATGGCTCATGGGAGATGAAGTAACTGAAGTGGTCGGAATGACCGACAGACTGAAACATGACTATATTGAGGCGGAAGACCTTGGAATTGCGCTTGTCAGATTTGCAAGCGGTGCTTATGGTATTATCGAGGGTACAACCGATATTTATCCTAAAAATCTCGAAGAAACACTGTATCTGTTTGGTGAAAAGGGAACAGTTAAGGCCGGCGGTGAAGCTGTCAATATAATAGAAGAATGGAGATTCTCGGATTACCTTGACGAGCCTGAGACCGTCAAAAAAGAATGCAGTGAGATACCGCCCAATGTTTATGGATTTGGCCACTCAAAGTTATATAAAGATGTTATTGACGCAATCGTTACGGACAGGGATCCGCTTGTAGATGCAAAGGCCGGTAAGAGGGCGATGGAGCTGGTTTTAGCAATATACCAGTCAGCAGCAACAGGCAAGGCAGTGAAATTTCCTGTTAGGGATTGTGCAACACTGGATTTTAAAGGGAGATTTACGGATTGAGCGACTATTATGCGCATGAGACAAGTATTATAGATCCTAAGGCAATGATCGGGGACGGTACTCAGATATGGCAGTTCTGCAACATAATGCATGATTCTGTTATAGGTAAGAACTGCAGGGTAGGACAGGGAGTATTTATAGAGAATGGCGTGAAGGTTGGAAATGGGGTTAAGATAAAGAACAATGTTTCGCTTTATAATGGTGTGATATGTGAGGATGACGTCTTTCTCGGACCTAACTGTGTGTTTACGAACGTCCTGAATCCAAGAAGTTTTATCGAAAAAAAGGATGAGTTTAAAATTACACTTATAAAAAAAGGAGCCACTATAGGGGCAAATGCCACAATACTATGCGGGAATACTATTGGGCGATATGCCCTTGTGGGTGCAGGTGCTGTTGTGACTGTTAATGTTCCGGATCACGCATTGGTTATAGGTAATCCCGGAAGGGTCAAGGGGTATGTTTGCAGATGCGGTGAAACATTGGACGATCATATGAAGTGCAGCAGATGTAGTAAACAATACCTGGTTAAGGATGGAATTGTAACAGAGGAAAAGTGATGGAATATATTAATCTTAATGCTCAATACAAACGATTGAAGCCACAGATCGATGCCAATATTCAAAGAGTTCTTGACAACTCTTCTTTTATTTTAGGAGATTTTGTCGGAGAATTTGAAGAAAAACTCGCAAAATATGTTGGGGTAAAGCATGTGATATCGTGCTCGGATGGAACATCAGCGCTTCAACTGATATATATGGCATATAATATTGGGCGGGGAGATGCAGTATTCTGTCCGGCCATGACATTTATAGCATCTATCGAACCGGCGTGCATGCTTGGAGCCACACCTGTATTTTGCGATATAGATGAACATTATAATATATGTGTCGAAAGTCTGGAGCGTCAGATTAAACGAGTATTATCTGAGGGCAAGTATACTCCCAAAGCGATCGTGTCTGTTGATTTTCTTGGTAGTCCCGCAAACTATGACAGACTTGAGAAAATCGCGGGTAAATACGGACTACTTTTGATAGAGGATGCGGCTCAGTCTATGGGTGCGAGCTATCATGGAAAAAAATGCGGTTCTTTTGGAGATATAGCTGCTACTTCATTCTTTCCTTCAAAACCATTAGGATGTTATGGCGATGGAGGTGCGGTATTTACAAATGATGATGACATGTATCGGTTACTGCTGTCACTAAGGGTACATGGTAAGGGAAAAACTAAGTATGACAACATTCATATAGGTCTCAATTCAAGACTTGATTCTATTCAGGCGGCAGTTCTTATACCTAAGCTTGCGGTTTTGGAAGAAGAGATAGAGAAAAGACAGATGATCGCAAAAAAATATGATGAGGCATTTGGAGAGAGATTTATTGTTCCGCGGATAGAGGAAGATTCGGTATGTTCATATGCACAGTACGTACTGTGCTGCAGAGACGAGGATGAAAGGGGGGAACTTCAGCAAAGACTAAAATCGGCGGATATTCCAACATTAAGGTATTATCCCAATCCGTTGCATTTATTACCTGTATTTGAGGGAATAAATACATACGGTGAGAATCTGGAGAGAGCAGAAAGATACGCAAAATGCTCATTTGGTATACCCTTCTCCCCATATTTGGAAAAAGATGAGATTGAACGTGTCATTGGAACCATTATTCTATGAAAGAAAAGAATTATATTAAAAGATTTGTAGGGGGATTAAGAATCCTTAGAGAAATGACATACTTTGATTATAAAGTTGATGTTGAGTTTGATTATGTTACGCAAATTGAACGAACCGGGAGGGACAAGTTCCCTATGTTGGTTCAGCATATAAGTCTCTAGTTTATAAAAGTATGGAAAACACTGTTTTAGGTGTAAATTTGAAAATATCTGTAGTTACGGTCTGTTACAACGAAAAGAATACGATCAGAGAAACCGTTGAGTCTGTTCTCGCACAGAAATATGATGATTATGAATACATTATCATGGATGGCGCGTCGACAGACGGAACTTTGGATATCATAAAAGAATATGCGGATAATCCAAAAATGAAGTATATGTCGGAGCCGGATACAGGTCTGTTTAATGCGATGAACAAATCCCTTACACTTGTTTCCGGACAGTACGTTATCTTCATGAACAGCGGTGATCTTTTCCTTGATGAAAATGTATTGGCTGATGTGGCACCTTATCTTCGGGAAGATATAGTTTACGGCGATGTATTGAGGCGCACAAAAGAAGGCAGCTATATCCAAAAATACAAAGGAACGCATTGGGAAAGGATCAGAATGATGCTATGCGGTCTTGCGTTCTGCCATCAAACACAGTTCACCAAAACTGAAGTGATGAAACGTTACGGCTTCAGAGAGGATCATAAGATAACCGCTGATTTTGATTTTGTTGTTCGAGCTCTGTCCGATAAGCGTTCTTTTAAACATGTTGACCGCGTTATATGCTCTTTTGATCATGATGGCGGTATCAGTGCCGATAAGAGTAATTATCTTCAAATGGTCAGGGAGGACGATTCGAGTATCAGGGAGTGCTTTCCGCTGCTATACTATGTTACGATCATACCCAAGAGGCTTTTCAGACTTTGGTTTAGAAGATAACAAATGGATGAGATAAACGTTATATACCAGTTTAATGAAAAATACGTACCTTATGCCGGTGTATCCATCACGTCATTGCTCATAAACAATGAGGATGCATCGGCTATTAATATTTATGTGCTCGGAGAGGGACTTTCAGACGCATCGAAGGATATTCTGTCAAAGTCTGTTTCGAAATATGGAAGAAACATTGCTTTCCCGGATACGAAGAATCTTTTGGAGCGATTTCGGGAAATGGGAATGATCCCATACAGAGGCGCTTATTCCGTGTATCTGAGGATGTTCTTTTCGGAATTCATGGGCAGTGATGTAAAAAGAGTGTTATATCTTGATGCAGACACGATCGTTGGCGGGGATCTGCTTCCGCTCATGAATTATGATCTTGAAGGTAAGAGTATCGGAATGGTGCTTGAATCCATCACGGATGATTATAAGATCATGATCGGAATGGGCAGGGATTCAGAGTACTACAATTCAGGCGTAATACTTTTTGATGCTGATAAATGGCGCGAGAACGATTATTGCGGGAAGATTGTAAACCATATCAGGAACGTGCGGAGCAGTTACATAGGGGATCAGGACTTTTTGAACATCGTATGCGCCGGGGATATCTGTCGGCTTCCCGTTATATATAACTATCAGCCGTTGCATGAAAGATACACGCCGGGCCAGTATTTCTCCTGTTTCGGACAGCCTCCGTACTACAGTAGAGCGGAGATAGAAAAGGCAGCCGGTAATGCCGTAGTATATCATTGCTACAGGTGGCTGGGTGATTTTCCGTGGAACAAAGGAAACCTTCATCCGTTTGATGATATTTTTGATAAATATCTGGAAGACTCACTTTGGAAGGGTTATGTTAAGACTCAGTCAGACGTCGGATTTGCGGTAAGAATGGAAAAAGTGCTGTATCGTATCCTGCCGAGGATTCTGTTTATCCGGATATTCAGAAAGGCTCATGAACTGTTTCTCCGAAAGGCCGAAAAAGATGCAAGGAACAGGAAATCAAACAAGAACTCATAATAACAACCAAACCCGCAAATATTGCGGGAGAAACAACTTGAAATACCGCAAAATATGTGGTTTAATATAGGCATGGGTAAGGAATATGTTATACAAAAGCATATAACCGGAGCCGATATCAAACGGCTGCGCAAACTTCTAAAAATGACGCAGAAAGAGTTTGCTGCATTTACAGGGAGTGCGGTGAGAACGGTTGAAAACTGGGAGTCAAAAGGGGATAAGATCACAGGACCCGTTGTGACGCTTGCTGAAATACTTCTTCGTAAGCCCGAATTGGCGCAAAAACTTGAACTTCCGGCAAATGATTTTAAGCTTCGCCTGTGGTATATGTATGAAAATATCGTTTGCACTGTAATAGATGTGGATGAGACGAGCAGGAGGGTGAGGGCGTTAAATTATGTCGATAATCCCATGTACAGAGCCTTTGGTGTAAACACGGAGCCGGATTACGGGGATTATGAGGAGTTTCTTGAGTCAAGGTGTTTTCCGCGGGATCGTGATAAGCTTAAATTAGAGCTGAAGCGGCTCGATATCCCTTTCTATGATCCTGTCATGATAATAGAGAAAACACAGGGGAGAATGGCGGAAGATGATTTCTGGATAAGGATCGAGAGGCAGGGGAATGATCGAACTCTTTGATGAGAATATAAGAACAAATGACAGACGCTCATCCAAGGGCAACCAGATGAAATTCGAGAGGGACGGCATCTGGTACAAAGCTGATTATCTGGGATATGAGGGACTTGCCGAGTATACTGTTTCAAAGCTGCTTGCTTTTTCTGCTCTTGAAGAGGACGAATTTGTTGACTATGAGATCGAGCAGATAGAATATAACGGACAGGTGTTCAGGGGATGCAGGAGTCGTGATTTTACCGAAGGGTGGCAGTTGATAACGCTGGAGCGTCTGTTCAAACAGATGTATGGCCACGGACTGAACAGCGTGATATATTCGGTTGAAGACCATACAGAACGTCTGAAGGTGCTGACGCAGCAGGTTGAAAGAGCTACGGGCATCAGGGATTTTGGCGGATATATGAGCAAGATACTCGCGGTCGACGCTCTGTTTCTCAATGAAGACAGGCATACACATAATCTGGCGGTGATGATGAATGATAAAGGTGATTTCAAACCTGCACCAATATTTGATAATGCGGCATGTCTCCTGTCTGATATCACGCTTGAGTATCCAATGGACGGAGAGTTGTATTTTCTTATAGATAAGGTTAAGCCCAAAACGTTTTGCAATGATTTTACGGAACAGCTTGACATCGCTGAGCAGTTGTACGGACGCAGGATATGCTTTAACTTCGTATATGACGATGTGAAGGCTGTAGTGGACAGAGCAGATATTTATGACAATATGCAAAGGAAACGGGTCATCAACACCGTTATGGAAATGCGCCGAAGGTATTCGTATATGTTTGGGGATTAGAGATCTTGATACGGAATGGACTACGTTGAGAAAAGCGACGGATTTTGGTAAAATGAACATCAGACTTCATTGTGTTCAATTATGTTGATTTATAGGAGGATAGTACTATGTCAGACAAATGGAGATGCAGGGCACAGGATCTGAAAGGAACCAAGACAGAGAAGAACCTTATGGAGGCGTTTGCCGGCGAGAGTCAGGCGCGTAATAAATATACATATTTTGCTTCAAAAGCAAAGAAAGAAGGGTATGTTCAGATATCAAATATCTTTGCCGAGACAGCAGAGAATGAGAAGGAACATGCCAAGATATGGTACAAGATACTTGAGGGTATAGGAAGTACCGTTGACTGCCTAAAGGCGGCTGCCGACGGTGAAGCACATGAGTGGAAAGAGATGTATCCTTCATTTGCAAAGACTGCAAGGGAAGAGGGATTTGATGAGATAGCGGAACTCTTTGAAGGAGTTGCTGCTATAGAGAAGGAACACGAGGAGAGATACCGTAAGCTCCTTAAGAATATTGAGGATAAGCTGGTATTCTCCAAGGACGGAGACGCTGTGTGGCAGTGCGCTAACTGCGGACATATCGTAGTCGGGAAAGAGGCTCCCGAAGTGTGTCCGGTATGTAATCATCCCCGGGCATATTTCCAGGTTAAAGCAGAGAATTATTAATCGCAATACGCTAAGAGGTGTTCAAAGAAAGAGAGGGTTACGCATGGATCCAAAGGTAATGCAGAAGCTCAGTTATGGTCTGTTTGTTCTTACGGCTAAGGACGGTGACAAGGATAACGGATGTATCATCAATACGGCAATACAGGTAACAAGCGAGCCGAACAGGATCACTATTGCGGTTAATAAAGGCAACTTCACTCATGATATGGTAAAAAAGACAGGAGTCTTCAACGTGTCGATACTCAGCGAAGCTGCCAAGTTTGATACGTTTAAGCATTTCGGTTTTCAGAGCGGAAGAGATGTCGATAAGGCAGTCGGCATCACATATAAAAGATCCGCTAATGATGTGATATACCTTGATTCCGCTGAGGTTAATGCCTATATCTCCGCCAAGGTAATACAGAGCATAGATCTCGGTACACATACACTGTTCATCGCAGATGTTACCGATGGAGAGGTTCTGAATCCGGAGGCATCGGCTACGTACGCATACTATTTCGCACACATTAAGCCTGCCCCTGCAGCAAAGCAGGAATCCAAGAAAGGCTGGATATGTACGATATGCGGATATATATACGAGGGTGAAGAGTTGCCGGCAGACTTTATCTGCCCGGTATGTAAACACCCTGCGTCAGACTTCAAAAAGTTATGATATTCGATAAATCAAAATATATAAGAGAGTAGGATTAAACATGAGTAAAAAAGCACTTATCACAGGCGTTACCGGACAGGACGGCTCATATCTTGCGGAGTTTCTGCTTGATAAAGGATATGAAGTCTATGGCATGATCAGACGCTCTTCCGTGGATTTTCGTGAGAGGATCGCACACCTTGAAGGCAAACCGCATTTTCATCTTCGCTACGGTGATCTCAGTGATTCCATGAGTATAGTTGCGGTAGTGGGTTCGGTGAGACCGGATGAGATATACAATCTGGCGGCACAGTCGCATGTTCAGGTAAGCTTTGATTCGCCGGAGTTTACCGCTGATATAGATGCAACAGGTGTACTTCGTGTTCTTGAAGCAGTCAGGAATTGCGGACTTGCGGATACATGCAGGATATACCAGGCGTCCACATCGGAACTGTACGGTAAGGTCGAGGAAGTTCCGCAGAATGAGGAGACTCCTTTCCATCCTTACAGCCCCTACGCTGTAGCCAAGCAGTACGGATACTGGATCGTGAAGGAGTACAGGGAAGCATACAACATGTACTGTTGCAGCGGTATCCTGTTCAATCATGAATCGGAGCGGCGTGGCGAAACGTTTGTTACACGTAAGATCACGCTTGCGGCAGCCAGGATAGCTCAGGGCAAGCAGGACAAGCTGTATCTCGGAAATCTGTCATCACTTCGCGACTGGGGTTATGCCAAGGATTACGTTGAGTGTATGTGGCTGATCCTTCAGCAGGATAAGCCGGATGATTTTGTCATAGCTTCGGGCGTGCAGCATTCCGTTAGAGATTTCTGTAAACTGGCATTTCATTATGTCGGTATAGAGCTTGAGTTTACCGGTGAAGGAATGGATGAGAAGGGTGTAGACAAGGCCACGGGAAGAGTACTTGTTGAGGTGTCGCCTGACTTCTACCGTCCGACCGATGTTGTCAATCTGTTCGGGGATCCTTCCAAGGCAAAGAGAGTTCTCGGATGGAATCCGCAGTCCACAACATTCGAAGAACTGGTTAAGATAATGGTCGATCATGATATGGAAAAGGTTGCCGTTGAGCGCGCCGGAGAGCATATCCGCATGAACCTTGAGGAATACCTGGAAAAGGGTGTGGTAAAATGATGGAAAAACAAGAAAAGATCTACGTTGCCGGACATCGCGGCATGGTTGGTTCCGCTATTGTACGGCAACTGGAAAAGCAGGGTTACAACAATATAATAACAAGAACACATAAGGAGCTTGATCTGTGCGATCAGGCGGCTGTCAGGGCTTTTTTTGAGAAAGAAAAGCCCGATTATGTTTTTCTGGCGGCAGCCAAGGTCGGCGGGATCGCCGCCAATAATGAAGCTTTGGCTGATTTTATGTACGAGAACATGGTTCTTGAGATGAACGTTATCCATTCGGCATGGCAGAACGGCTGTAAGAAGCTGGAATTTCTTGGAAGTTCATGCATTTATCCCAGGATGGCTCCGCAGCCCATGAAGGAGTCGTGTCTCCTTACGAGTGAACTGGAGAAGACCAATGAAGCTTATGCGCTTGCAAAGATATCCGGTCTTAAGTACTGCGAGTTCCTTAACAGACAGTATGGGACCGACTATATCAGTGTTATGCCGACCAACCTGTACGGACCGAATGATAATTATCATCCGAGACATTCCCATGTGCTCCCGGCACTTATAAGAAGGTTTCATGAGGCAAAGGAGCAGGGACTTACGGAAGTCACATGCTGGGGTGACGGATCTCCGCTGCGTGAGTTCATGTATGTTGATGATCTGGCAGACCTGTGTGTGTTCCTCATGAACAATTACAGCGGAAACGAGACGGTTAATGCGGGAACAGGCAAAGAGATCACGATCAAGGCTCTTACCGAGCTTGTTGCCAAGGTAATCGGATATACGGGAGAGATCAAGTGGGATCCTTCCATGCCGAACGGAACACCGAGAAAGCTTCTTGATGTATCCAAGGCAGCCTCACTCGGATGGACATACAAGACCGAACTGGAGGATGGAATAAGGCTTAGTTACGAGGATTTCCTCAATAATCCCATGAGGGCTGAACGCTGAATACTTTATGATAATAGTAACAGCGGACTAAAGAATTAGGAGGGTGTTTTGGTTTTACTGTATATTGATCCCGGAACCGGGAGCATGCTGTTTTCCGTACTATTGGGCATATTCATGGCAGTTTTCTTCGCCTTGCGTAAAGTATGGATCAGGGTTAAAGCATTGTTTCTGGGAGGAAAAGCTGAGAAGATATCGAAAGATAAAATTCCTGTTGTGATATTTACCGACAGTAAGAGATACTGGACTATTTTTCACCCTATATGTGATGAACTTGAAAGAAGAGGGATCAGAACGGAGTATTGGACGGAATCCGAAGACGATCCTGCATTTGATTTTCAGTATGATCATATAACAGCCCGGTATATCGGAAATCTTAATAAAGCGATAACAAAATTGAATATCATGAACGCATACATCTGCCTTTCAACAACGCCCGGACTTGAAGTATATCAATGGAAAAGGTCAAAGTATACGGATGAATATATACATATATGGCATTCTGCCAGCAGCGGACTGTTATACAGGATGTTTGGTACCGACTGGTATGATGTTTTGATGCTTCCGGGTGATTTTATCGAAGAAAATCTGAGAAAACTCGAAAAAATGCGCCATATGCCGCCTAAGTTAATGCTTAAGACGGGCCTTCCTTATTTTGATGTTATGGATCAGGAGGTCAGATCCAGGACATTTGAGAGAGCGGATGTAACCACGGTTCTTGTTGCACCTACATGGGGTGTGAACAGCCTGTTTAATCAACTGGGTGATGAGTTGATAGACAGGCTTATTGAGACGGGATATAACATTATCATCCGTCCTCATCCGCAATCATATACAGCGGAGGCTGATCTAATCGACAGATTAAAGAAAAAATATCCGGAGAACGAGAATCTTCACTGGAATTCCGATAATGATAATTTGAATGTCCTTGGCAGTTCGGATATCATGATATCGGACCATTCCGCAGTTGTATATGACTACACGATAATATTTGATAAACCGGTAATATACTCACTTGTTGAATTTAACAAAGATCCGTATGATGCATGGTGGATCGAAGAAGATCCCAAGATAGTGACGATACTTCCGGAAATGGCAGTGGAGATCAAACAGAAAGACCTGCCAAATCTCAAAAGTATTATTGATAGTGCGCTTACAGACACGGAGAAAGCAAAAGGCAGGGCATATGCAAGAGAACACTTCTGGTATAATCATGGACAGGGCGCAGAGAAGTGTGTTGATTATATTGAGAACAGGATCAATGAATTGATCGAAAGTCAGGAAAAGGTTGTCTGATAAGGAGGATGAGATGCAGGCGATAATTCTCGCTGCCGGTATGGGAAAACGGCTTAAAGAGTACACACAGGATAATACAAAGTGTATGGTCAAAGTAAACGGCGTGACCATGATTGAGAGACTTCTCAGACAGTTGGACGACAGACGTCTTGACAGGATCATTATAGTAGTCGGTTATGAAGGCCGGAAATTGGAAGACTATGTAAGAACACTCGGGATTGCAACCGATGTGGAGTTTGTTAACAACCCGATATACGATAAGACAAATAATATTTATTCACTGGCACTTGCTAAGGATTTTTTGCTGGAGGATGATACGGTCCTATTTGAATCGGATCTGATCTTTGAGGACAGGATAATATCAGCTGTATTTGAAGACAGCAGAGATACATTGGCGGTTGTTGCCAAATATGAGCCATGGATGGATGGCACATGCGTTATGTTCAGGGATGACGGAATGATCACACGTTTTATCCCCAAGAAGGACTATGACAGGTCTGAGATTGACAAGTATTACAAAACCGTGAACGTATATAAACTCGGTAAAGAGTTTTCGCGCAGGTATTATGTTCCTTTTATGGACGCATATCGGCATGCGCTCGGTGAGAATGAGTATTATGAGCAGGTTTTTCGTATCATAACAATGCTTGATGAACCGCTGATGGGTGCGTTATGTCTCAAAGATGAAAAGTGGTATGAGATCGATAACGCTGAGGATCTTGCGAATGCATCAAGAATATTTGAAGGAATATAGGTTTATTTATGGGAAGTTATTTATACGCATTGATCATATATCCTCTTGAGATGTTCATAGAGACGGTGTTCTCCATATCTATGGAGATGGTGCCGAGTGCAGGATATGCCATCATATTTGTCAGCCTGGCAGTCCAGCTTTTGGTACTTCCGCTGTATAAACGTGCGGATGAGCTGCAGCAGGAGGAGAGGGACCGTCAGAAGGAGATGGCCCCTGCGGTTAAGCATATCAAGAAGACATTCAAGGGCGATGAGCGAGTGATGATGCTCTCTATGTATTATCGGTTTGAGAATTATCACTCATATCACCAACTCAAGGGAATCCTTCCCCTTCTTCTTCAGATACCTTTCTTTATGGCTGCATACAATTTCCTTTCAGAGTGCTCGGCGCTTGACGGAGCATCATTTTATTTTCTGAGGGATATGGGTAAACCCGATGGAATGATCACTGTTGCAGGTATAGCAATTAATGTTATGCCTATTTTGATGACTCTTATAAATATCATTTCAGGAGCTATATATACAAGAGGATTGGGATTAAAGGATAAGCTCCAGTTATACATAACTGCAGGCATATTTCTCGTTATTCTTTATGATTCTCCGTCGGGACTGGTCTTTTATTGGACGCTGAATAATCTGTTTTCACTTGCCAAGAATATATTCATGAAGATCGTGAAACGCCCTCGCCCCATAATAGGCGTTTTGTCGCTTCTTTTTGTCTGTGCATACTGCTTTAAGTGCTATACATACGGAAGATGGTCGGAGCCCGAGGGAAGGATCACGATGATCCTGATCTTTGCTATCGGAACTCTCCCATTATTGGGACTGTTGCTCGACAAGGTTCGTAAGAACAGGGATGAAGAGGGCGTAACCGCTGAGGAGAAATCGGTATTCCTCCTGTCGTCGATCGTTACGGCGCTGACAGTCGGGGCACTGATCCCTATCGTCACGATCGCATCCTCACCTGCTGAGTTTGTCGTAAGAGGCTACTATGTTAATCCTGTGGTCCATGCAATATATCCGATCATTGTGGCAACAGGGATATTCGTGTTGTGGGGTAATATACTACGTGCCTTTAATTCATCAAGATCGCAAAAGGTAATGTGTTTTGCCATGTTTGGAATATCCGCATGTGTTCTTGTGAATTCGCAGTTTTTCAGAAAAAACCTGAATAACATGTCTGTCCACATGCAGTATAACAGGTTACTGGATATCACAACGCAGCAAAAGCTGGTTAATGCGGCTGTGCTGATGGGGGTTCTGCTTGTCTGTTACGGCATATATAAATACAACAAAAGAACAGTTGGGGGATTATGTATTTCTCTCATGGCGGTTGTTGTGTTCATGACCGGATATAATGTAGTGAAGATTCAGAGGGCCGTTAACAATACGGCGCATATTAAGGATAATGAATACTATACACAAAGCGATGCTCATTTTACACTTGACAAAAGAGGCGATAACGTCGTTGTGATCATGCTGGACCGTGCTCTGGGACAGTATGTTCCGTACATATTCAATGAACGACCTGAACTGGCTGATGTTTTTTCGGGCTTTACGTTTTATCCCAATACCATCACCTATGGACCACATACGTTGACAGGCGCACCTGCACTTATGGGTGGATACGAGTATACAACATATAACGTGAAAGACATGGTCGATGATGAGTATAAGGATTTCAGGTTAAGTAGTATAAATGTTATGCCGACGATCTTTTCGGAGAATGGATATAAATGCTCGGTGTTAGACCCGCCGATAAGTCCGGGAAACGAGGGATTGGAAGACTATTACAAGGGTATTTCCACGGATATAGATGCGTATTATGCTGATGGAGTGATGAGAACAGCTGAAGAGGCAAAGAGAGACTATGACTATTTTGCAGGAATCGCAAAAAAAACTTATATAAAACACAGTTTGTTCTTGGCAGCACCGCAGTTTATCCGCCTTTGGATCTATGATGATGGACAGTATCACTTGCAAACGAAAGTAGATGAAAGATTAACATTAAGAGGCCACGTAAGTGAATTGGATAAACTCAGTGAAATGACGTCAGTGACGGATAAGGGAACCGGGACATATACATTTATCTGCAATCTGACGCCGCATTGTATTAATGCCGATCTTCAGATGCCGGACTACACACTGGAGGATACAGTGGATAATTCACCATATCTTGATGAATGGAGAAACACACTTGATAGTACTCCGGGAAACAGGAAGATAAATATGTATACGGACTGGGCAATACAGTCTTATGAAGTGAACATGACCTGTTATCTTCGCATTGCGGAATGGATAAAGTATCTGAAAGATAATGATCTGTATGACAATACCCGCATCATTCTCGTATCGGATCACGGTTTCTATTATTTCGCATTTGATGATATGATGTTTGATAAGGGGGATGGCGTGATAGATCTTGAGAGAATGACCCCTCTTCTGATGGTAAAGGATTTTGGCGACGGACAGTTTTCCACATCTGATGAGTTCATGACAAATGCGGATGTTCCGACGATCGCAATGAATGGGCTGATAGAAGACCCGGTTAATCCGAACACAGGCAAGCAAATATCGGATGCTCAGAAGCATGAACGTGAGCAGTATGTTTTTGACGATGATGACTGGTTATCGGTTCATGATGATATCTATGATCTGAATAACTGGAAGGTAGAAGAAATAGAATTTAAAAACAAGGAACTTATGATGAGCGATTGATCATTCATCGCGGAAGAACCAAATAACTATCAGGAGAATAAAACAAAGTGAACATTATTCTGTTATCCGGCGGCTCGGGCAAGCGCCTGTGGCCGCTTTCCAATGACATAAGATCCAAACAGTTCATCAAGATATTCAAAAAGGATGACGGGACATACGAATCTATGGTTCAGCGGATGTACCGTCAGATCAAGGCTGTGGATCCGACGGCAACCGTGACTATCGCAACGAGCAGGACACAGGTTTCTGCAATCAATAATCAGCTTGGCGAGGATGTGGGCATATCGATAGAACCGTGCAGGAGAGATACCTTCCCTGCGATAGCACTTGCAACAGCGTATCTTGCGGATGTGATGCATGTTCCGACTGACGAGGCGGTTGTGGTCTGCCCTGTCGACCCGTACGTTGAGGATGATTACTTCGCGGCCCTGAAGACACTGTGCGATCGTGCTGCCGCGGGATCCGCAAACCTCGTTCTGATGGGAATGGAACCGACATATCCCAGTGAAAAGTACGGTTACATTATGACACGTATTTGCGAAGCAGATGCGTGTCAAGGCGACGCCGACAAAGTCGGTGTTGGGACTGCGACTTTTTCATCTGTTAAGGAATTTAAAGAGAAACCTGACCTTGAAACCGCTAAGAAATACCTTGAGCAGGGAGCACTCTGGAACGGGGGTGTGTTCGCATATAAGCTCTCTTATGTGCTCGACAAGGCAAAAGAGATCATAGGTTTTTGTGATTATAAGAGTTTGTTTGATAAGTATGATACGCTGACGAAGATATCTTTTGACTATGCTGTTGTTGAAAAGGAAGACAATATTGAGGTCATGAGGTTTTCCGGGCAGTGGAAGGATCTCGGAACATGGAATACGCTTTCTGAGGCCATGGAGGAGCCGTCCATAGGTGAAGCCATTCTTAACGATAAGTGTGAAGACGTTCATGTGATAAATGAACTGAACGTTCCGATACTCGCCATGGGAATAAAGAACGCCGTAATATGTGCATCCGCCCAGGGAATACTTGTATCGGACAAGGAGCAGTCAAGTTATATCAAGCCATTTGTTGATAAGATCGATCAACAGATCATGTTCTCGGAAAAGAGCTGGGGAAGCTACCGGGTAATAGAGGTTGAAGAAGGTAGTATGACGGTTATGGTCACGCTGAATCCCGGACATGGGATGCATTATCACTCCCATAAACTCAGGGATGAGGTTTGGACAGTCATATCCGGCAACGGAACAGCAACGATCGATGATGTTGAGACTAAGATAAAAGTCGGAGACGTTCTTACGATGAAGGCAGGACAGAAGCATAAGGTTGTTGCCGATACCGAGCTGAAGCTGATCGAAGTACAGATCGGAGACGAGATAAGCGTACAGGATAAGGAGAAACATTAGATGAAAGTAGTTATCTTAGCCGGCGGATACGGAACAAGGATAAGCGAAGAGAGTCATCTTCGCCCGAAGCCGATGATCGAGATCGGCGAGAAGCCTATATTGTGGCATATCATGAAGGGATACAGCGCAAGAGGGTATAATGATTTTATCATCTGCTGCGGGTACAAACAGCACATGATAAAGGACTGGTTTGCGGATTATTATCTCTACAACTGTGATGTAACCTTTGATTTTACGCAGGAAAATCATATGACCGTGCATAATAACGAGTCTGAGCCGTGGCGGGTTACTCTTGTGGATACCGGTATCGATACGATGACAGGCGGCAGGATAAAGCGTGTGCAGAAATATGTCGGGGATGAGACTTTCATGCTGACATACGGTGATGCGGTTTCGGATATAGATCCCAATGAACTGCTTAAATATCACAAGAGTCACGGAAAGCTTGCAACGGTAACAGCGATCGCAGTCGATCAGCGATTTGGCGTGCTGGAGATGAACAGGGATAATGAGATAACATCTTTCCGTGAGAAGCAATCGGTTGACAATTCACGTATCAGCGGTGGGTTTATGGTGCTGGATGCGAAAGTATTTGATTATATCGAGGGTGATGAGACCGTGTTTGAAAAGGGTCCGATGATGAAACTGGCAGCGGAGGGAAATCTTATGGGATACTGCTATGACGGGTTCTGGCAGTGCATGGATACAAAGCGTGAGAAGGACCGCCTCGAAGAGATGTGGGATTCCGGAAAGGCACCGTGGAAATGCTGGTAAATCCACCTGCCGTTATGGATATTCATGCGGATGACTATGCCCTTACGGTCAACACATCGAGCCAAATACTCGATCTCATGCGGGAAGGGGTTCTTGACAGTATCAGTATCATTCCCAACTCAGACTGCTACGAGACCTGTATCAGTATGTTAAAAGAGGCGATCCCCAGCCTTCCGTTTCTTCCGGTTATGTCAGTACACCTCAATCTTGTGGAAGGATACAGCCTTTCCGGTCAGGAAGGCTCTTTGATCACAAGCTCATGGAAGAGTCTGTTTTTGGACTCGTTCAGGATCATTCATCGAAAAGATATCATAGAAAAGCTCGTAAATGAGATCAGCAGGCAGATAAAGATATGCGACGGATCCATCAGGGAGTGTATTAAGATCGCAGGGGACAATGGAATTCCCTGTTCTCAAAAGAAAGTCAGGATCGACAGTCACCGGAATTCTCACGTGATACCTATAGTATGGACTGCTCTTATGGAATGCATCGACAGGGACGGGATTGATGTCGAGTATATCCGCAGTCCCGGAGAACCACTCGGACCGTTCATATCCATGCGCCCGTTTTGGAAAAGTTACAGGTTTGTTAATCTGATAAAGAACAGGATCCTCCGGGTACTGTCCTCAAAATGCAACAGATATGATATAAAAGCAGGGCATCAACCTATGTATCTGTGGGGAATCATAATGAGCGGAAGGATGGACGTAAAGAGGATAAGAAGGCTGTTTCCTCATTTTAGGAATAAAGCGGCAGAGGATGGTCGAAGACTCGAGATCCTGTTTCATCCGGGACGAATGAAAGAAAGTGAGATGTGGCCGGGGATACCGGAATCATCGGCATATGATTTTTACTTAAGCGTTAACAGAGACCTTGAAAAAGAAGGCGCCAGAAGAACAAAGGATATGAAGTGATGTTTGAGAATATGACGGAAGAAGAAGCAAGAAAACAGATACTTGAAAGTGTCGATGAATACTGCAGAACCTATCATAACAAAAGGAAACCTTTTGAACCGGGGGACAGGATCACTTATGCTTCGCGCGTATATGACAGTGATGAGATGACAAATCTTGTTGATTCGGCGCTTGAGTTCTGGCTTACTTCGGGCAGATATACGGATGAATTTGAAAGGTCATTTGCGGATTATCTCGGAATACGTTTCTGCAGTCTGGTCAATTCAGGTTCCAGTGCGAATCTGATCGCATTTATGACGCTTACTTCACCTCTTCTTGGCGATGTAAACGGAAAAGACCGCCGTGTACGTCCGGGTGATGAGGTCATTACAGTCGCAGCGGGTTTTCCCACCACAGTGGCTCCGATCATTCAATATGGTGCGGTGCCTGTATTTGTGGATGTAACCATACCTGAGTACAATATAGATACGTCAAAGCTTGAAGATGCGCTGTCAGATAAGACCAAGGCCGTCATGATAGCACATACGCTTGGTAATCCCTTTGATCTTCGGGCTGTCAGGGCATTTTGCGACAACCACGGTCTGTGGCTTATAGAAGATAACTGTGATGCACTGGGAAGCCGGTATGAGATGGAAGACGGATGGCATTTTACCGGAACGATCGGTGATATCGGGACATCAAGTTTCTATCCTCCGCATCATATGACTATGGGCGAAGGCGGGGCTGTCTATACGGATAACCCGTTGCTTAATAAGATCATCAGGAGTCTGCGAGACTGGGGGAGGGACTGCGTGTGTCCTTCGGGTAAGGACAATCTGTGCGGTCACCGCTTTGACGGAAAGTACGGCGAGCTTCCCGTCGGTTATGATCACAAGTACGTATATTCGCATTTCGGTTACAACCTCAAGGCGACTGATATGCAGGCTGCCATAGGATGTGCACAGCTTAAGAAATTCCCGGGATTTGTGGAGAGGAGAAAAGAGAACTTCGCACATTTGACCGGCGGTCTTAAAAGCGCCGCGAAGGATATCGAAGATAAACTGATCCTTCCTGTTGCAAGCGATCACTCGGATCCAAGCTGGTTCGGATTCATGATGACATGCCGTGAAGACGTGGACCGTAAGAGCGTCGTCCTGAAGACAGAGGCGGCCGGCGTTCAGACAAGAGCCCTCTTTGCGGGAAACCTTACGAAGCATCCCTGCTTTGATGAAATGCGTGGAAACGGGAAGGGATTCCGTATAGTGGGAGATCTTGCCAATACGGATCTTATCATGGAAAGATCCTTCTGGGTCGGCGTGTATCCGGGTATGACCAAAGAGATGCTCGATCATATCTGTATGGCGATCGTTGAGGCCGTAAAGTAGGGTTCGCCGTTATGAAAATAGGATCAGACAAAGACAATTCACAATCCGAAGGACTGGCAGATCTTATAAAAGAGAGTTCCGAAAAGGATAAACGCGACCTTTCCGGTAAACAGAAGGCCGAGTTCATATGGGATTACTATAAATGGTGGATCATCGGAGGTATTGCGGCGATCATCGTCGGTTTTATCTTCATCAGGGATTACCGCGAGAACTCCAAGCCCACATATCTGTACGTGGAAATGCTGAACACGTATCTTGGTATCGATTCGGCCGCAAGTAACAGCATGTTCAATGATTTTGCAGAGGAAGCGGGTATCGATCTTTCAAAGGAGCATCTAACCATAGGAGTAGAGACAACGCTTTCGGAGGATAGCTTTGATACGACTATGATGGCGTATCAGCAGCGACTGATCGCAAACTATTCGGCCGGTGAGCTTGATGTGGTGATAGGGCCGAAGAACATCATGGAAGGACCCGCCAATTGCGGGGCTTATGCGAGATTTGACGAGATAGTTCCGCCGGATCTTATGGATGAGCTTCTTGACCGGGAATATGAGCTTTATTATTTTGATCCGGGTGCAGATGAGATAGAGGACTATGAAGGCGAGGATCTGACACCGTACTGTGCCGGGATATATCTTGATAATTGCGCGTATCTGAACAATATCGGCGAGCAGGGAGCTTATCCGGTTGCCGAAAGTGAAAATGAGCGGGTTGTGTTCACTGTCGCCGCAAATTCAAATCGAACGGATCATGCGATAGAGTTCCTTCGTTTTCTTACGCTTAACAGGTAGCATATATGAAGAGAGTAGTGATAACCGGCGCTACCGGAACGATCGGTATGGCGTTGATGAATAAATGCATAGAACGGGGTATTGAAGTGACAGCACTGGTCAATCCCGAGAGCCGGCGTCTTACAAGGATACCGGAAAGCCCCCTTGTCAAAGTCATAAAATGCGGGCTTGATGATCTTGCATCGGCAGATGCGACCTTGCTTGATGTAAAGCCGGACATGGATGCCATGTTCCATCTTGCCTGGGGAGGCACTTTTGGGGATGCAAGGAATGATAAAGACCTGCAGGAGCGGAACGCAGCTTATGCATCGGATGCGGTAGGACTTGCTCACAGGCTTGGGTGCAAAGTGTTTATCGGAGCAGGTTCACAGGCTGAATATGGGAGAGTACCGGGTAAGCTGTCTGCAGATACTCCGTGTGATCCCGAAAATGAATACGGCAGAGCAAAGCTCAAGACATCGGAAGAAACACGCAAACTGTGCCTGGAACTTGGCATAAGACATATCTGGCCCAGGATCCTGAGTATATACGGACCATATGACGGTGAGAGGACAATGGTCATGTCCCTTATAAGACAACTGCTTCATGGCGACAGACCGGCGCTTACAAAAGGTGAGCAAATGTGGGATTATCTGTATTCTGAAGATGCCGCTGCTGCGATGATGATGCTTGCCGAAAAGGGAGTTGACGGCAAGGTATATCCGATAGGTTCGGGAAATGCCAGGCCGCTCAGAGAATACATAGAGATCATAAGGGATGAGATAGATCCGAAATTGCCGCTTGGATTCGGAGAAGTAGAGTATTCGCCGAAACAGGTGATGCATCTGTGTGCCGATATCAGTGAGCTTAAAGAAGATACGGGATTTGAACCGGCTGTCAGCTTCGAGGAAGGCGCAAGACGAACGATAGAATACGTCAGGGCCTGTCTTTGAGTCGTTCTCCGAATATAAACCTTTTCTGAAGGCGATAGCTTATCACGAACAGCAGGGTATCTACGATGATCTTGGCGATCTGTACCGGGATGACGGCACTTACCAGGCTGACAAGAGCCGCAGAACACGCCATCTGTACGATGCACAGGCCATAGTACATAAAGAGAGTTTCCGGACCCCGGCCGCTTTTAAATACAAGTTTTTTATTGATCGTGTAGTTGAAAAGTGAAGAAATGACGCGGGCTGCGGCGGTGGATATCCATATCGCGCGGCTTTCCGTAAAAGAGCCGGACAGCATATGGAACATTCCGCAAAATACCCCGTAATCAACAACAAACGATGAAAGTGATGACAGCGCATATCTTATGAATGTTCCGAAGATGACACGGTATATCTTGATCGAGTCCTTGATCGGATTAAAGTGCGTTTCGCTGTTATTATTGATGTATATAGTCTGAATGCTCACTTCTTTTATATCGATCCCGGAATGTATGGCATCAATGAGCTGAACGGTCTCATATTCAAATCTGTCCCCGCTAAGCGTGGAAAAACGTTCCACGAGTGATGAGGGTATGCCGCGAAGACCTGTCTGGGTATCGTGGATATCTCCGCCTATAAAGAGCTTTAGAGCGATCCGTGTGCATCTGTTTCCGAACAGGCTCTTCGGAGGAACTCCTCCGCCGTAAAAGTCCCTTGCCCCAAGTATGAGAGAGTTGGGATTTCCTTCCATGCATGCTGCGACTTTGTTGACATCCTCCACGGTGTGCTGACCGTCGGAGTCTACGGTTATGATGCCGCTGATCCTGTCTTTATCACATTCATCAAGGAAATAGCGCATAGCATCCTTAAGAGCACGCCCCTTGCCGAGATTGACATGGTGCCGCAGTATGCGGCAACCTTCTTTTGCCTCTATTGCATCAAAAATAAACCGGCAGTCGGTGCGGCTTCCGTCATCAACCACCAGTATATCTTCATATCCGTGTGACAGTAATGTGTCTACATACCCTATAAGTCCGCTGTCCGGATTGAGAGCGGGGATCACGATCAGAACTTTCATGATTAGATTTATACCCCAATTCTATGATATAATCAATAGCATGTTTGCGGTATTGCTCATTTTGATCGCGGCTGTTGCAATGGCCGTGATCTTCAACAGAAAACTGCATGAAACGCTGGCACCGTCCCTGTTCCTGGTGACGCTTACGGTGTATGTGTTCGGTCTTGTTATGTCGCTGAATGCAGCGGTGTGGATTTGCACGGGAGCAGTTTTACTCTTTGTTCTATCAGGTATCGGTCGAGCTACTAATCATTTACGCAAAAGGCGCTTGCGCTCGTTTCCGCGCGTCACGTTACTAGACTCGTGGAAAACCTCGTCAAGTAACAACGCGCTCCAAGTCTTTTGCTGTAAACGATTATTAGCTCTCCCTTCGCTATTAGTCTTTTTAGCAATCTGTATCTTATTCTGCGTGCTGCTCTCGAACCGCATGGTGTTCTATTATGATGATCTCAGCTACTGGGGCCTCTACACCAGGAACATCTTCTGCATCAACAAACTCCCGCATCTGTTCGAGAACTGCTCGGTCGATTACAAGGATTACACTCCGATCATTCAGATATTCCAGTATATAGCCATGTTCGGACGCAGGACATTTTCCGAACCGACCATGTTCAGGGCGAACGTCTGCCTGATCTATATCCTGCTCCTTCCCATGCTTTCCGGGATCGAAGATGGGGATCGTCCGCTGCCTGTAAGGATCATTGCGGGCGTGCTGTATGTGATCTTTCCGCATATTCTGACGTCCCAGTTCTATTACAGGCTTGGAGTCGATCTGTTCCTTGCACTTACATTCGGGTATTCTTTGCTGTATATTTTTGATCCGCATTTCTTGGTTTCGCATGATCCGGATGACGACAATAACGGACCGTTTGGAAACGAGGTGTTCAGGATCATAGTTTTGGCACTTACCCTTGCATTTCTGGCTCTTATCAAGTCAAGCGGCATAGTTTTGTGCATATTTGCGCTCATCATGTTCTTTGTAAGGCAGATCATTACAGATAAGAAGGCGGCTGCACTTCTTAAAACGGCGGTCCTTGCGCTCTTTTCTTTCGGGTCGTATTTAAGCTGGCAGTTATTCCTTCGCTATTCGTGGAATAACGGATATCTGTCAAACCGTGTTAAGGATGGTATAAAAGGCGGAGGGTTGAAGTTTCCGGAGTATACCTGGGAGGTGATATGTAATTACATCACACATTTCTTTACATATCCTCTTACCAGAAACACTGTCGGTGCCACGGCTTTTCTCATAACGTTATTTGTTATTGCGGTATACGTGTTATGCCCGAAAACAAAGGATAGGACTGTTTTGTTCATATCGTCTCTGGTGGGGCTTTTGCTGTTCGCAACAGCGCACTTATCCATGTATCTCTTTGTGTTTGATGAGTGGGAAGCCCACGGACTGTTGGAGTACGACAGGTATATAACCCAGTATCTGGGGGGAGTGTTCATGGTAAGCTGCTGTCTGTTGCTTAAAGAGGCTTACGGCGGATCCGGGGATGAAGGCGGAGTATCGAAAAGGATCAGAATGCTCCTGTATGTCTCAACGGCCGTCTTTGTCATTCTTCTTCCTTACAAGGACATGAAATACCTTCTTCCTTCAGGATATGAATCCATGACGGATGAGTATGTGAAGATGTCGGAGGATGCGCAGGATGAATGGAACAGATCCGGTATACCGGCGCTTGGGCTGGTTCATGACGGAACTGCGCGGATCAGTGTGGTGACGAATGCATGGGATGAGACGACACAGTTTATGGAGTATAATGCCGTTCCTCAGCCCATAGATATGTTCATAAACGTTCCTGCGATAGAACCTGGAGATATCAATTCATTCATAGAAAATCACATGGAGGCGTATGTATACGTGTCCGAAAACGCAGCGGATGCATATAAGGGAGACTGGAATGAAACGGCTGAACTGACCGAAAGCGGGGAAAGTCTTGCTCCGGGCGGATTGTACCGGGTTAAGAGGTTAAATGATGACAAAACTCTTGTTCCGATAGAGTGAAACATTGGAAAATATTCCTATTGATAAAGTCCCGAGAGGGTATTAGTATTATTTAAATAACATTTATTGGAGAAACGGCGATGAACGATACATACGTTGAGGTGTTGGTACCAAGGAAAAAGAATCCTCTTGTGGGAGTAGGACGTATACTTATGTATGTGCTTGCCGTTGTCTGTTTTCTTCTTACGTTTGCCAAGGGAGTGTTTTTTGTGGGCGTGATAGCGTTTGCCTGTCTCGCCTATTTTGTTTTTCCGAGGCTGGATATAGAGTATGAATACCTGTATCTTGATAAGGAACTGTCGATCGATAAGATCATGTCCAAGGAAAAACGCGCCAAGGTCATGAACATCGATCTTGAGAAGATGGAGATCATGGCCAGGTCAAACTCTCACGAGCTTGACTCGTACAGGGCAAGGGGGCTCAAGGAACATGATTTTACATCCGGCGAGGATGGGGCAACCGTATATACTATAGTATTTGAATCGGGCAGGGAAGGTACGATCCTTGTAAACATAGAACCCGATGAGGAGATGCTGCGGGCGATCAAGAATGTGTTCCCGCGTAAGGTTTCGGATTATTAAAAAAGGAGGCGACAATGGGACAGATCATTTCGGAAGGAATAACCTTTGATGACGTATTGCTGATCCCCGGATATTCAAACGTGATCGGCAATCAGGTGGATGTAACGACGTATCTGACACATGATATCAGGCTTAACATTCCAATGATGAGTGCCGGTATGGATACGGTCACCGAACACCGTATGGCCATAGCTATGGCAAGACAGGGCGGAATAGGTATCATCCATAAGAACATGAGCATTGAAGAGCAGGCCGATGAAGTTGATAAGGTTAAGAGATCCGAAAACGGTGTCATTACCGATCCGTTCTCGTTATCTCCGGAACATACACTTAAGGATGCCGACGATCTTATGGCAAAATACCGTATTTCCGGTGTTCCCATTACTGAAGGAGGAAAGCTTGTCGGAATAATCACAAACCGTGATCTTAAGTTTGAGACTGACTTTGATCAGAAGATCAGAGACTGTATGACCAGCGAAAATCTTGTAACGGCCAAAGAGGGCATCACACTTGACGAAGCCAAGAAGATACTTGCGAAGGCAAGAAAAGAAAAGCTTCCCATAGTTGATGATAATTTCAATCTCAAAGGCCTGATCACGATCAAGGATATAGAAAAGCAGATCAAATACCCCAATTCCGCCAAGGATTCTCAGGGGAGACTCTTGTGCGGAGCAGGCGTAGGCATCACTTCGAACGTTCTTGAAAGAGTCGAAGCTCTTGTAAATGCAAAAGTCGATGTGGTCGTTCTTGACAGTGCTCACGGACATTCGGAAAATGTGTTAAAGTGTGCCAGGATGATAAAGGATGCATATCCGGATCTGTCTCTTATCGGCGGAAACGTTGCTACGGGTGAAGGTACAAAAGCACTTATCGAAGCAGGGTGTGATGCGGTCAAGGTCGGTATCGGTCCCGGTTCCATATGTACGACCAGAATTGTTGCGGGCATAGGTGTCCCGCAGATCTCAGCGATCATGAACTGTTATGATGTCGCAAAGAAATATGATGTTCCGATCATAGCCGATGGAGGTATCAAATACTCGGGAGATATGACAAAGGCCATCGCGGCAGGCGCGAATGTCTGCATGATGGGTTCGATCTTTGCAGGATGTGATGAAAGCCCGGGAACGTTCGAACTGTATCAGGGAAGAAAATATAAAGTATACAGAGGTATGGGATCTATCTCCGCCATGGAATGCGGCAGTAAGGACAGATACTTCCAGACAAACGCCAAGAAGCTCGTTCCCGAGGGAGTCGAGGGACGTGTGGCGTATAAGGGAACGGTTGAAGATACCGTATTCCAGCTTATCGGAGGCATCCGTTCGGGTATGGGTTACTGCGGTACTCCCACAATAGAAGATCTTAAGAAGAACGGAAGATTCGTTAAGATCTCCGCTGCAGCGCTTCGTGAGAGCCATCCTCATGATATACACATTACAAAAGAAGCACCGAACTATTCGGTTGATGAATGATAACAGGCAGGCAATATGTTTGGTTATATCCTAAATGATTTTAAGAGGGCAATACGGTCCAAGGGAGCGAAGATATATTTCTTCGGCACTGTAGGGCTGATATTGCTGGCAAATATCGCTGTAATATGCTTCAGGGCAATTTACGGAAGCAATGAAGGAACGTTTGCATATAACGTATTTGAATATGCATCATGGTGTTTCCTTATCCCGTATTACAGTTGTATCATCCTGGCTGTAACGGCTATTGGCAGAGAGAATATACGCCCCCGGAAGGAAGGATTAAAACCGTGGCAGATATACGTTTCAAAACTTATTGAGACGGTAATGCTTGCGGCTGTATTTCTTGTTATCGCGTTTGTTCTTCTCTATGTTGTAACGTGGATCTTCCACATGAACGAAGGGATCATCAAATGGCCGATCGTATGGCTGTTCCTGAAAAAGGCATTTCTGTCTCTGCCGCTCTGGTTTGCCGGTATCTCTTTTGCGATAATGTTTTTGTTCATCTTTAAAGAAAGATGGATGGCATATATGGGATTTGCAACGATCACCGTGATCATTCCGCAGCTTATAAGGATCTTTTCACTGGATTCATTCAAACTAGGATTTTTCAGGGCGATCAGAAGATATACGATCACACAGAGTTTTGGACTGGTGCCGTATCCGTCTTATCCCGAGAGGAGTGTTCCTCTCATAGTTGCGATAGGTATAGTGTACGGCGTTGCGGCGATGGTCATCGGGATCATCGTATATAACAAAAAGGCAGAGTAGTATGGATCTTCATATCAAGGATAAACGGATAAGCCTGATCACGCTGTGCTGTATAGGGTGGGGGATACTTGCCCATGGTATGGCGATCTTCAATAAGTATTCATATCATGATGATGTTCCCTGGTTTAACGGCGTCGGTGAGACATACGGGTTGGGAAGGTGGTTTCTCGGATTTTCGGGAAAAATGATAGAGTGGCTGTTTGACAGTCATAATTACAGTATGCCCGTTTTTAACGGAATATTGACCATCGCGTCGATCGGCACAATGGTTTACATAATATGCAAACGGCTGAAGATAACGTCCAATGTCCTGATAATATCACTATGCGGCGTTATGATCTGCTTCCCGTCAGTCATTAACATCTTCGGTTTTGTGTTTACGGCCGGATATTACTACATCAGCGCACTTTTATCTGTTGTGGGTGCCTATTTGTTCTACAAATTCAAGAGTGTATCGTCGATCATCATATGCGCATTTCTTATGGCCTTATCTACCGGGATATACCAGTCAAATATCGCCATATCTCTGATCGTTATGCTCATATTCATGCTTGACGAAGTTGCCGGTTCGGACATGGATTGGAAACAGTACATGATCCTTACGGGCAAGAATGCGATCGTTTGCATATGCTTTATGGCGGAGTACTTTGTGCTTAATCGAGTGTTCCTGACTTTGAATCATCAGGAAATGTACGATTACAAAGGAGTGAATTCTTTTGGAGCAACGGATATCAAGGGATACCTGCTTCGTATCGTTACCGCGTATAAGAGATTTATCAAGCCTGTCGATTACATAAACTATAATAATGCGTCAGCTAATATGTTTCCGCTGAATATAAGATATCTTCACATGATCCTTGTCTTTCTTGTCGTGATCCTGATCGCTTTCTGGCTAACGGATTTTCCCAAGATGACAAAAAAAGCGCAGATCGGACTTCTTGTTGTCATCAGTCCGTTGTTTGCCTATTTCATATATGTCATGGTAGCCGAAGAAGACGCACATGGGGGGATGGCCTACGGGGAAGCCTTCATGTTCGTGCTGGCGGTATACGTGATCGAGAGGATAAGAGAAAAGAACAGGTATACACGGATCATCAGCAAAGTATGTGTGGCGCTTATTCTGGCCATAGGGATAATGATGGCCAGGTATGCCAATGTTTGCTACCTGAAGGCGGAGATCATGCAAAATGAGGCGATCAACTACTATAACAGGCTGATCGTCAGGATCCAGTCTACAGAAGGGTATTCGGAAGATACCCCGGTTGTGTATGTAAGCGGAAGGTCCAAGAACGATGATGACCTTCAGGGAGCAAAGATCTTTGATGCCATATATCTTCCGCCGTATCAGGGAAACTCGATAATCAATGATTTTTCGTGGGAAGAAACGATGAACATGTGGTGCGGTTTTGCTCGGGTTGAAGGAAGCATGAGCGATATAGAGGATAAGAGCGTTGTGGAAAAGATGCCGCCGTACCCTGCCGAAGGTTCGGTAAAAATGGTGAATGGTGTGCTTGTGGTTAAGTTCGCAGAGTAAATAATCAGTTGATAATACGCGATTTTTAGGGTATCATTTAACATATGGGTTTTATGATCGATACAAGTGAACTACAGGGATTACAGGATGTTTATGCGCAGGTTGCGAACCTGTTTATTTTTTGTGTGGATGAAACAGGAAAGCGCGTTACCGAGATGTCCGGGAACCCTGAGGAGATAGGGCGCGTTGTATCCCTTCTTGACGAAATGCAGATCAGAGCCGCGATCAACAGGGTTCTGTTCGATTCCGTCGAAGAGCAGGTCATAGAGAACACTGAATACCCCAATCTGAAGATCGCAACGGTCGGGGTCAGGGTCGGAGGAGTTCCTTCTTTTGCGTGGTTTATAGCCGGCGTAATGCCTGATGAAGGCGGAGAGAATGACATAACCAACTTCGAATGTACGATCCCTTTGTACAAGTTCAATTCATCGGTCGATCTTATTCGCGAGGTTTCCAAGAGGATCTACGGCGAGTCGTATGTGGCTGCTGAGGCGGTTGCCGATGCGAAGCGTGCAATGTCGGGCGCCGAAGAGATGCAAAAGGCCCTGAAGCGTTCCGAAGCCATGACCGGTGTCGTATCACAGCTCGGAAGCGATGAATCGTTCGAAGTCATCGCAAACAGGGTTCTTGACTATACCGGGAAATATTCGGAAATATCACATGCGTATGTTCTTCGCCCCAAAAGGGACGGGAACGGCATCGAGATCATCGGCAGTTATACATCTCCGGGTGAGTCACCTCTTGATCCCGTCATAGACATTATGTCCCAGTCTTTTCTGTCTCAGATAGGCGATCAGACCAAGATAATATCATATCGCACAAGGATCGAAGAGAAGAACCGGGATTGGCTTGATTCCATCGGGATATCGGCTGCAGTTGCCATCCCCATTGCCATAAACGGCAAGACAGCCATGTATGCGTTCTATCTGGATAACAAGATAGGCAAAGAATGGGGCATGGATGAAGTCAAGTTCTTCGGAGATGCGACGAAAGTCATTCAGTCAAGTGCAACAAACCGCATCCAGCGTAATTCCATTACAAGTTCATATAAATCACTGGAGACGATACTGGACAACGTCGGATCCGTTATATACGTGCGCGATATCAGCAGTTCGAGCATCGTATATGTCAACAGGATGTGTAAGAATACATTTGAGCAGGAGATAATGAGCGGATCCATCGTAGGACTGTTCGAAGAAGGCTCCCGATACAATACCGCATCAAGCTATCGTGAGGTCAATTACAAAGAGAAGAACCGCTGGTATGACGTCACATCGACCAACATGACATGGGTTGACGGACGAAAGGTAGTGCTCTATGCCATTATCGATGTTACCGAGAAGAAGCAGTATCAGAAGAAGATAGAGCAGCAGGCGAACAATGATTTCCTTACGGGGCTTTACAACCGTATGTGCTGCGAAAGAGACCTTCTGCGTATAGTTGACGAGGCTAAGGAGTGCGGCGGCAAGGGTGCTGTCATATACCTTGACCTTGATGATTTCAAGCATATAAATGACGGACTGGGGCATCAGTACGGTGATGTGCTCCTTAAAGCCATTTCAAACAGCCTGTCGCGCATAAACGGTGTTGAGAATACATGTTACCGTATGGGCGGCGATGAGTTCGTAATCCTCGTTCCGCATACAAGCTATGACAGGTTTGAGGAGATCATGGAGAATATCAGGGTGGTGTTCAATAAGCCGTGGTTCCTTAAGGGTGCGGATTATTACTGTACATCGAGTATCGGTATCGTTACGTTCCCCGATGAGGGGGAGACGGTGCAGGATCTGATCCGTAAGGCCGATATCGCGATGTATACGGCCAAAAAATCAGGTAAGAACAAGATGGCACACTACACGGATGCATCCGATGACGAGGCATATAAGAGGCTCGACATGGAGAAGAGCATGCGTGCCGCAACAGCTGCCGATTACGATCAGTTCGAAGTATACTATCAGCCTATCGTTGATATCACAAAGCCCGGCAATCCGTGTACCGGTGCAGAGGCTCTCATCAGATGGAACTCGGCGGAGCTGGGATTTATCTCCCCGGGAGATTTCATACCTCTTGCGGAATACCTCGGCCTTATCAATCCCATTGGACTGCATGTCTTAAGGCGTGCATGTGAAGCCGTCAAGTACTGGAATGAGAACGGACATCCTTATTACAAAGTCAACGTTAACCTGTCGGTCGTTCAGCTCATGCAGAACGATATCGTTGAGTGTATAGAAAAGACCATCAATGAGGTGGGTGTCAACCCGAGGAACCTTACGCTTGAGGTTACCGAGTCACTTGCCATCAATGATATGGAACGTATGAAGAAGATCCTCGGCAACATTAAGAAGCTGGGCATCAGGATCGCGCTTGATGATTTCGGAACGGGTTATTCATCGCTTAACCATATACGTGAGATACCGCTTGATGTTATCAAGGTGGACCAGACATTTGTTACTGACCTTGCCACAGATACATATGCACAGTCGTTCGTCAGGATGATCGGTGAACTTGCCGAGGCCCTCGGTGTCCGGGTCTGTGTCGAGGGTATTGAGACCGCGGAGCAGTTTAAGGCTCTCGAGAATATGAACGTGCGCATGGTGCAGGGGTTCTATTTTGATAAGCCGATGCCGAGAAGTGAATTTGAAGCGAAGTATCTGAAAACGGGAGAAGGATAATGCGTTTACGCAAGCTGTTCATAGTCTTGAATATTATCCTAATCTCAATGATCGGACTGATACGAACATCTTTTATCTGTGATGCGGTCACTTTTTCGATAGTCCCGATCGCGCTCTGTGCGGTCATTCTTTTATTCTGCAAGGACTACAGCTGCTTTCCCGATAAAAAGAATATTAAATACGATATAGTGTTTGCCGTACTGTTTATTCTGATGCTTTCACTTGAAGAGATACTGAAGGCGATGCGTTCCATGGACGGTGAGCTGTTTAACACCGTATTTAAGCTGATCTATTTCCCTGTTCTGATCTATTCCCTTATGATAGATATCGACTATGCCCTTTTCGCTTCACGTACCGTTTCGACGGGTGAAGATGGACCTGCGTCAGGCTCCGGAAAGTTTCTGGGGATCTATTATCCCGTATGGATGTATATCGCTGTTTCTTTTGTGTTCCTGATAGCATATTATCCCGGAGTCATGCATACCGATTTTGAGAAAGAATGGATGTGGGGATATGAAACAAAATGGAGCGATTGGCATACGGTCGGATATCTGATGTTCATCAAGTTATGTACGATCTTTACCGACAGACCGTTCATGATAACGATCGCTTCTTCGCTTATGTATTACCTGACGGCCAATTATACCGTCGGGGTACTGAGAAAGCATTTTCCTTCACGTCAATACATAGGATGGATATACATGTGTCTGTATATGTGTTTCGGATTTTACAGCTGCATGTATATCGGCGAGGTGCAGAAAAATAACCTGAGCACTCCGATGCTGCTTGCGTTTGCGGTATCGTTGCTGGATCATGCACTTAGCCGCGAGCATGACAGAAGGCAGTACATCAATATGGCGATCTTTGCTTTTTTTGCTTCGCTGTTTCGACATTCGCTCTGGGAGATAGTTCTTATCACCATTGTGTTTACCGCTGTCGGAGCGGCACTTTGCAAAGAAAAGACCGGAGAAGAGAAGAAGAAAGACATAAAGGGACTTGCTTTTATCTTTGCGACAACGGTTGCATCTTTTCTCATCTTTACGGAAGGGATAGGGTTTGGGCTGCTTAAGGCCGAACGTAATCCGGCGTATATAAAATACACGATCCCCATGAATCTTGCAGCCTCCATGGCATACAGAAGTCAGGAGACGGGACTTGTGATCGATGATGAGATAAAACAGATGATGGAACAGATCATACCGATGGAAAAGTGGGCGGAATACTATTGCCCCTATGATGCTGATGTTATAGACAGGCCATGGCATGAGATCGGTGACAATGTACTAAAGCTCAATGACCCCAAGATCGCATCGGATATCATAAGAGTGAACTGGTATTATCTGACCCATTATCCAAGGCAGTTTGTATTATCGTTTTTTGATATAAATTCCATTGTTTGGGAAATAGCAAAGGCACCCGGGCTGGAGATGTACAGCCCTCACTCCGCGCCTGAGCACTACGATATACATCATATGAGGAAGGGAGAGTTTTACAACTTTTCGGAAAGCCTGAAGATGTTTTTGGGAAGTTTCGGTATCGGACGGACAGTTGTTTACAGAGGCGGACTGTATCTGTATCTGATGATACTGACAGCATTCATACTTCTTAGGAAGCATCAATTCCGGGTGTTAACATCGATGCTCCCGATACTGTTGTATGCGCTCGCGCTTATGATCTCCATTCCGCAGGAGGGTTCTCAGTATATAATGCCTTTTCCGCTATTTGCAGCGTTGTTCGGAGTTGTTTCATTTATGATCAGGGAGAACGATCAGGTTCTCAAGAAGATACGGAGGGAAAAACATGCAGAAACTGAATCTGTTCAAGGAACTTGATGCCAATTCATATCCCGGAAGAGGAATAGTCATAGGCAGATCTGCTGACGGAAAGTATGCTGTGACGGCGTATTTCATCATGGGAAGAAGTACCAATTCAAGAAACCGAGTGTTTGTTGAAGACGGTGACGGTATACGTACAAAAGCGTTTGACGAGAGCAAGCTTGAGGATCCGTCACTTATCATATATGCGCCTGTCAGGGTACTTGGAAATACGACGATCGTGACAAACGGCGATCAGACCGACACGATATATGACGGGTTAAAAGCAGGCAAGTCATTTGAAGAATCGTTAAGAAGCCGCGAATTTGAACCTGATGCACCAAACTATACGCCACGTATCTCGGGTATCATGGACATAGTGAGCGGCAAATATACATATGCACTATCGATATTAAAGAGCGACAACGGAAACCCTGAAGAGTGTAACCGTTTTACCTTCGCGTATGATAATCCTCTCGCAGGTGAAGGTCATTTTATCCATACTTACATGAAAGACGGCAATCCTCTGCCTTCGTTTGAAGGGGAGCCTAAGTTTGTATCGATAGAAGGCGATATCGAGACATTTACAACAAAGATATGGAACAGCCTCAACCTTGACAACAAAGTATCTCTGTTCGTGCGTTTCATTGATATTGCCACCGGAGAGTCAAAAACCAGGATAGTAAACAAGAACGTTTAGGAGAATGATCATGAAAGAACTTGAACTCAAATACGGATGCAACCCGAACCAGAAGCCTTCCAGGATCTACCGCGCAGACGGCGGAGATCTTCCGATAACCGTCCTTAACGGTCGTCCGGGCTATATCAATCTTCTTGATGCGCTGAACGGATGGCAGCTTGTTTCGGAACTGAAGGCTGCAACCGGTTTACCTGCCGCAACTTCATTCAAGCATGTGTCTCCGGCCGGAGCAGCGATAGGAAGGCCGCTTTCAGACACGATGAAAAAGATATATTTTGTTGATGATCTGGGCGATCTTTCGCCGCTTGCCTGCGCATATGCAAGGGCCAGGGGTGCGGACAGGATGTCGTCGTTCGGTGATTTTGTCGCACTTTCGGACGTGTGTGATCTGTCAACAGCCATGATCCTCAAAAGGGAGGTGTCGGACGGTGTGATCGCTCCCGGATACGATCCGGATGCACTAGAGGTATTATCTGCCAAGAAAAAAGGAAACTATGCGGTCATCCGGATAGACAAGGATTATAAACCGGCGCCTGTCGAGCACAAGGAAGTATTTGGGATCACTTTTGAGCAGGGAAGAAACGATATTGAGATAAATGACTCGCTCCTTACCAATATCGTGACAAAAAACAAAGACCTTCCCGAAGAGGCAAAGCATGATCTGCTCATATCTCTCATAACTCTCAAGTATACACAGTCCAACTCGGTCTGCTATGCCAAGGACGGACAGGCGATCGGTATAGGTGCCGGACAACAGTCAAGAGTTCATTGTGTACGCCTTGCGGGACAGAAGGCGGATAACTGGTTCCTTCGTCAGAGCCCGAAGGTACTTGAACTTGATTTTGCCGAAGGTATCGGAAGAGCAGACAGGGACAATGCCATAGATAATTACATCGGTGACACCTACATGGATGTTCTGGGAGATAACGTGTGGCAGAAGTATTTCAAGACCAGACCGGATGTATATTCCGCTGAGGAAAAGAGAAAATGGCTTGATAAGATGAACGGTGTATCACTCGGCTCCGATGCGTTCTTCCCGTTCCGTGATAATATCGACCGCGGAGCAAAGAGCGGTGTGAAATATATAGTACAGCCGGGTGGATCCGTTCGCGATGATCTTGTCATCGAAGCCTGTGATGAATACAAAATGGTAATGGTCTGCAACGGTGTGAGGCTTTTCCATCATTAAGTACATCTGATGAAGAAGATCGGTTTATTCTGTAAAAAATATGCTTATATGATCGCAGTCGCGGTATTTGCTGCGATCATTTGCTGTAGTGGGATCATAATATTCTGTCGTTCTGTGGGAAGTGCCAGGATAAATGAAGTGTGTACGTCAAACGTCAGCTGCTGTGAGGACGCTGACGGCAATTATCCCGATTGGATAGAACTGTACAATCCGACAGACATGGATATGGATCTGTCAGGATTTACGCTGAATAAGTCGGCGGATACAAACAAAGAAAAGTATGTGATCCCGGATGGGACTGTACTGGGGCCGGGGTCTTTTTTTCTGTTGGATCCGGGTTTTACGATGTCATCAAAAGGATGCAGCGTGAACCTTCTCAACAGAAAAAAACAGTATGTCGATCACGTGTATATCCCGGCGCTGGAGTATGACACTACATACTCAAGATCGGAGGACGGATCCGGGAAATGGGAAATAATGACACCGACTCCGGGGTATTCCAACAGTGATGCGGAACCTGTCGATCCGGTAATTGAAGGAAGCGTTATCGCTTCGAAAGATACGGGGTTTTATGAGGATGAGATAGATATTGATCTTGTTTCTTCGAATTGGGGGAGAAAGATTCTTTATACAACGGACGGCGCTGATCCGAGAAAGAGCGGAATTGAATACAACGGTCCGATCCATGTGGAAGATAAGTCGGATGATATCGACAGATGTACGGTGGTAAGAGCGGTCGCTGTGGATCTACTCGGGAGATATACAAGAGAGAACAGGTATGTATATTTTGTTGGATTCGATAAAAAGACCGCATATGACAATATGACGGTCCTGTCGGTTGCTGCCGATCCGGATGATCTGTTCTCGTATGAGAACGGTATAATGGTACCCGGCATCGATTATGACATGTACGTGGCAGCCGGAGAACCTGAGGAATATGACACAAGCAAGGCAAACTTTACGAGAAGAGGGCGTACGTCGGAAAGAGAAATAAGATTTGATGTGTTTGATGAAGGCCACAAACTCATTCTGGATACAAATGCAGGTATAAGGATCAAAGGGCTTTCATCCAGATGGGATGATCAGAAAAGCTTCAGTGTTTTCTTCAGACAGGCATACGGTGGAAGATCAAAAGCCTCCTTTACGACAGATGACGTGGATTTTTCCCTGCATTCGCTTGCGATCGATAAATGCGGTCAGGATACGGCGACTAAGATGGTGGATGCCATTATGGGGTACTGCATGCAATACAGCGGCTGTGCCGTCGCCAAAAGAGTTCCCTGTTGTCTTTTCATAAATGGTGATTATGCCGGCTTTTACTGGCTTACGGAAAGATTCGACCGGACGTTTTTTGCGGACAGATACGGAGTTGATGCAGAAGATGTCGAGGTCATTGACAAGGAAGATTTTACGAGCGGGGATGAATGGGGAATTGACAACTTCGACAGGGAAAGCCTTTTGGAGTATTATGCATCAAATGTAATAGTCGCTCATGACGGTGACTGGCCGGATTTCAATGTCAGATTCTGGCGTACGGGATCGGACGAAGGTACGGAATATGGTAATGCCAAAATGCGTCCGATCATTTTTGACATGAACTCAAGATCCATGAAGAGTCCCGGTTATGATCCGATCGAATACATGCTTGAGAACTTTTATCCTTTTCAAAAGCTGACGGGAGAGGATGATGGTTTCAGGCAGGATCTGGTAGAGAAGATAGATGAGATGAGCTCAAATGAGTTCGAACGGCAAAAGGTACTTGAGCTTATCGATGATCTTCAGGACCGTATGGAGGAGCAGATGATCCTTGACAGGATGAGGTATTCGGACTGTTCAGCCGAGGAAGCCCGGGAGTCATTTGACAAGAGCGTGGATGTGATCCGAAAGTTCTTCATGGAGAGATGGGATCACCTGGATGATATCAAGGAAAAATACCTGAATGGCTAAAGAGATAACATACCGTCACGAACTGAAGTATCTGATGAACAAACGGGATGCGGACTGCTGCCTGCCGATCCTTCGGCAGTTTACGAAGAACGATGTTCATGCCCCGCAGGGGGAGTATTTTGTCAGAAGCCTGTATTTCGATGATGAGTACAGATCGGCGTATGAGGATAAACTGAGCGGTGTTGCTTCACGGCGCAAATACCGCATCCGTATATATGATATGGATGACGGATTCATAAGCCTTGAAAAGAAGATAAAAGAAGGATCGTATATAAGAAAAGAATCAGCGGTCATTTCAAGAACCGAGTATGATATGATAATAAACGGCGAGACCGGATTCCTTCTGGAAAGAGACGAGAAGGTCGCAAAGGAATTCGCGATAGAGTGCCGCATGAACCGCCTGAAGCCTGAAGTGATCGTGGATTACATGCGTAAACCGCTTGTATGTGAATACGGAGGAGTCAGGATCACATTTGATATGAACATAAAGGCGGTATTTGACAGTCTTGACATATTTGAGACAGACAGTGCCGCGTATAATGTGCTGGAACAGGATCTTCTTATCATGGAAGTGAAATACAACGAGTATCTGCCGGATGTTTTTCATGCGATCTTACCGGATACATCGTGCCAGATAGCTGCGTCCAAGTATGTGATGTGTGAGGATGTTTTAAGCTCGTTCAGATAGGATCCGGGATCATAAGACCGGAGACCGGAAAGGGACAAAAATGAGTGTAAAAGATGTAATCAGGAAATCGGTTTTGGAATCTGCTGTGTATGATCAGTCGATCTCACTGAGCACGTTTATGACTATAGTCATAGACATGATAGTGGCATTGATCATCGGATATATGATCTACAGGATATACAAACGATTCTTTGCGGGAGTTGTTTACAGCAGGTATTTTGCGTTTACTCTTATCGGAATGACCGTATTGACATGTATGGTCACACTTGCCATAAGTACAAATATCGTTATCTCCCTCGGTATGGTGGGCGCACTTTCCATTGTAAGATATCGTACGGCCATAAAGGAGCCGCTTGATATAATGTATCTGTTCTGGGCTATAACCGAAGGGATCACGGTGGGTGCAAGCATGTATATACTTGCGGCTGTCGGAATGCTCATCATGCTTGTATTGGTGATCTGCATGAGCAGGTCCAAGGAAACAAGCGGTGCTTATGTCATGGTCGTTCATTTTGCGACAGGATCGGTAAAGGAGTCTGTCCTTGATAAGCTCAGTCCGTATGTTCACACGGTAAAGAGCTGTATCATTAAAGATGATAAAACGGAAATGACCGTTCAGATAGATATGAAAAAGGACGACGGTATTGCTGAGGAAATAAGGGCGATCGAAGGGGTAAATGATGTTGCTGTGATAAGATACAACGGAGATTATCATGGGTAGGATCGATCTGTCTGAGAAAAAGTGGAAAGCCATTGCTCTTTTGATGATCATCATCGCCATATCATGGCCGGTGTTATTCATGGATCTTGCGAAGGGGCATGATCTTTTATTCCACTTGCAAAGAATAGAAGGAATACTTCAGGATGTGTCACTGACCAGCCTTCCTGTCCGAATGCAGTCCGGATGGCTTAGAGGATACGGATATCCCGTGTCGATACTTTACGGAGATATCTTTCTCTACATAGGAGCATTCTTCAGAGGACTCGGTTTTCCGGTGATCACTGCATTCAGGCTGTTCATGGTATGCGTCAACACCATGACGGTACTGATATCATATTATTCGTTTAAGACCTTTAATAAAGGGTGGGTACCGGTCGTATCCACAATGGTATATACCACGGCTTCGTACCGTCTTGTTGATGTCTATGTCAGGTCTGCCATAGGGGAGACGCTTGCGATCGCATTTTTCCCGGCAATAGCGGCATGTATCCATTTGATCATCACGGAAGAGGACAGTCTTAAAAGGTGGAAATATTCAATAGTATTGGCATTTGCGTTTGTGTCTGTCATTTGTTCACATACACTTACGACCAGTATGCTGCTTGTGGTACTTGTTCTGTTCTGTCCCATAAGCCTGGTGCTGTTCGTTAAAAAGAAGGAGAGATTATCCAGACTGGCGAATATAGCAGTTTCGGGGATACTCACGCTTCTGCTCGCAATGTTTTTCATTCTTCCGTTTCTTGATTTTTTCTTTAATGCGGACATAGCTTTTGCTCTCAAAGGAAAAAACAATATCCAGGGACAGGGAATACCTTTTGCGGATTATTTTGATTTTGTCTGCAATCCGTTTAATAACAGCAACGGACGGATACAGAGGACACCCGGCCCGGCGCTCATGACAGCTCTTATAGCTGCTGTAGCATACGTTGTTATCTGCCTGCTTAAAAAGGTGTATTTTGCAAATCATCGCAGGATAGTTTTTGAACTGACCGCTTCAATGATCCTGCTCATAATGTCTTCCGCTGCTTTTCCGTGGAACTTTATAGAAGACAATGTTCCCTTTTTCGGAGGGATACTTACTGCGATCGAGTTTCCCATGCGTTACCTTGCGTTTGCGATAGTGTTCATGTCATTGCTTGCCGGGGATCTGATAAACGGGATCATGACAAAGACGGCCTCCGGGGCCTCGGAAAGATCAAAGACCGTTATCGCAGGAAGTCTGGGGTGTATCGCCTGCCTTATATGTGTGTTTAATTGTGTTCAGATATGCGTGCACAGCCGTACATATGAAAAAAGGGCCGATTATATGACCACGGAGGATCTGGGAGAGTGGAGGTATTACGCTATGGACTTCCAACTTGAACACTCTACCGTTGACGATCTGCCGACAGGATTTGTTACGGAAGGGCTTCTGAGCATGGAGATAGTGTCAAGAGACAGCAATGACTTTTTGATCGCATGCGTGACCGGACCCGAATACGGATGGATACAGTTTCCTGTTTTTGATTATTTGTATTATCATGCAGAGGATGCGGTTGATCCTTCGCAAAAGTTTGAGATACATGAAGGAGAGAACCGAACGGTCGGTGTTCTGCTGCCGGCTGATTATTCGGGCATTCTGCATGTATTCTGGAGGGAGCCGATATCATGGAGGATCTCCGAATGCGTATCGGTACTTACAGGGATCGGAAGCCTGATCTTTCTGTTTTTCAAGCGCAAGAAAACCACTTGACAAAAACCGTCTGTATCTATATAATTTCAAATGTTCTGCTATGGAACAAAGGGATCTTAGCTCAGCTGGGAGAGCATCTGCCTTACAAGCAGAGGGTCATAGGTTCGAGCCCTATAGGTCCCATATGGCGAGGTGGCTCAACTGGCTAGAGCGTCCGGTTCATACCCGGGAGGTTAAGAGTTCAAGTCTCTTCCTCGCTATTTGAGTAAAACCTCGCAAAGATACTTTGCGGGGTTTTTGTTATTTATAACAGGAATGATCCTGTTACGGAGGATCGGATGGAGAAAAGCAGATCAAAGTTAATCATAATACTCATCGTGGCCATTGCAGGGCTGTTCCTGGCTACAAGGCTGTACAGGCTTGATGTTGTTCCTTTCGGGCCCCATATAATGCATATTGATGAGCTTGGTGCGGCATATGACTCATTTTGTATTTCCGAGTACGGAGTGGATCAATTCCGTTACCATATGCCGGTATATTTTATGTGCTTTGGAGAGGGCCAAAATGCATTGTACACGTATTTGGCCGTGTTCACCTTCAAGCTTCTCGGTATATCGATATTCAGCTTCAGGCTTCCTGCGGTCATATGCGCCGCCGGAGCGTTCATTGCGCTTTTCTTTCTGCTCCGCGACATGCTGGATGAATGGTATGCAGCCGTAGGACTGGCTCTTATGACCGTCATGCCGGTGTTCATGATGAGTGAGCATTGGGGATTGGAATGCTATCTGATGATCAGTTTTGTCATTATATCCATGGCTTTCCAGATAAGAGCCGTTATCACAAACAGCTCCGTTCACTATTTCTTTACAGGACTGTTCTGGGGTATCACTTTGTATACGTATGCCATGTCTTACATCATGGTCCCGTCTTTTCTTCTGCTGTCATTCATAGTGCTTCTGGCCTACAGGAAACTGAGCCTGAAAAATGCGATCATAGCAGGTATCCCGCTTATGATCCTGGGAGTGCCTTTGTTTGTGCAGCAATTGGTTATGATGGGGATCATCGAGCCTTTTTCATTTATGGGATGGGTTGATTTCTGGAGATCTTCACATTACAGAGGTGATGAGATCTCTGTAGCCAACGTACTGGAAAATCTGACCAAATCATTTAAGTATATTTATGTGGCAGACAGGTCGGGGTATGATGCAAATCCCAGATGGGGAACGATGTACTATGTGTCTGTCCCGTTCATCATTATCGGAATGATCTCATCGGGATACCGCGTTATAAAGGACATTAAGGCACGGGTACTTAATCCGTGGCTGTTTAACTGGCTGTATTTCCTATCTTCCAGATTGTTCCTGCTGTTTGTTAAATATCCCAATATAAACAGGGTCAACGGAATATATCCTGCATATCTGTTGTTTACCGTATACGGGATAAAGACTGTGGCGGATAAGATAAAAAAGAAGGCAGTATATTTTGCAATAGTGGCTGCTGCCTATGCGATCTGTTTTGTTACGTTTTCAAAGTATTTTTATTCGTATGACGGATTGATAAATGACGCGTTCGGTGAAGGCGACAGCCTGGCTTGTGATCTTGAGGCCGGAGAGGCGGCGGCACTTGCCAAGCAGATAGCAAACGGAAAGCCTGTAGTCGCGCTGGTGAATGAAGGCTGGCAAACGGCTCTTTCGATAGCTCTGTATACACAGACATCTCCGTACGAATTTTTCAGGGATAACGATCCCCATGACAGGTATTTCAACGGAGTGGAATGGTATATGCCTGACGGACTGGATCTGTCGGGGGATACCGTTTACCTGATAGATAACAATTTAAGACACATAACATCATATCTGACTACAGAGGAGGGATTCTCTGTCGATATCACATATCCGGACTATACGATCGTTGCCAAGTAGGATACCGTCAGATCCTTGTTTCCCTGTCATAATTCATTATGGCGTATTTTCTGATCCCACTGTCAGAGGAAAGCAGATCGTCCAGCTTTTTTTCGTCTCCGGGTTTATACTCAAGTATCAGCTCAACATTGTCGCTTGATACAGTCTTGTTCTTTAGTCTTGAAAACCTGGTGACCGATCTGACACCATCTATGATCCGGCCGGCGGATTCTACGGAATCACAGTTGATGACCAACAGCCCCAGACAGACAGGTGCGGCCATTTTTCCCGTGATGAACAGACCGAGTGTTACTACGATACACAGCGCGATCGAGAGAAGATACAGTCCTGCTCCGCAGATGATCCCGATGCTGATCGCCCAAAACAGGAAGAAAAGATCAAGGGAACTCTTAATGGCGGTACGGTATCTTACGATCGACAGTGCGCCGACCATTCCGAGAGATATTACAAGGTTTGATTGTACCGCAAGCACGATCGCAGCGGTAACAACAGCCATAAGAACCAGAGTCCTGTTAAAATCCTTTGAATAGAATTCGTTATTGACTGCCATACGGTATACCATAAACACATATATCCCCAGAAGCAGCGAAACCGCCAGAACGATCGCTATACGATACGGGGTTATATCAGCCAAGAAACTGTTCAGCACCGAAGTTTTAATCATGTCCTTAAATGTCATATCCGTCTTCCTTCCTTCCGTTTCCTTCTATCAAACTTCTTGAATACGCATATTTTGAAAAAGAAATTCTGCCCGGAGATTCCGCATCAAGAACCCTTCTTATGAATCCCGGCAGGATGTTGTCATATTTGACCTCGAGAACGTGCTTTCCCGGTGGCATGACAGGATACAGCAGGGCATGGGGATCAAGCAGTTCATCGGTCCGCGCTGTGCAGCATATATCTCTGTCAAAGGTTATCCTTATATTACCAAGCGGATATGTAAATGCTGTTCGACGATAATCGATCACTACAACGGGATGAAGACCTTCGGACAGCTGCATGGCATGCATTTCTTCCGTCACCCTGCCATCGCCTTCGGGGATGTTTCCGCCGGATAACAGCACCTCAACATACTCTTTTGTGACGGCGGATGAGTATTTTTGCTTGAGAGCGCCCTCAGTATCTTTGCGCTCCGCGCGAAAAAAAGCATCATCCATGTTATAGAACCTTATACGGTACTTGCGTCTTTTGTCAACCCCGCTTAAACATTCGTTATAGAATCTGTCATCAAAGGTATCAAAGTAAAGACTTCGTATCCGGTAATCGGTTCCCGTTTGATTGACATCCGACTCCATTATAGCCGACAGCCGCTTTTCAAGGAGCAGAAGCTGCCTCTCGGAATATATGTATTTTTCTTCGTGGCGCATTCTCTGTCAGTCTCCCATAAACTTTGTCATATAGTCATGTATATATCCGCCTCTTGCTTTAAAGAAGTCACGGATCCTGTCAACGTTTTTGTGATAGTCTTCGCTGTCAAAGTCCGGATCATGAAATCTTCTGACGGATGAGACCATCGGAACCGTGTAAGTATCTTCCATCTCGTCTATCAGCGGTTCGATCCTTTCGTAGGAGAAGTCATTTGCCAGAAGGTATTCAAATCTGTCTCTGAACGCTTTGCGAAAACGGCTGTTTTTTACAAGATTTGAGAATACCGGGTCGGTATCGGGGTTGATGCCCATATAGCTTCCGCTTGTAAATGAATCAACGTTTGCTTCGGCGTTTGGCAGGTATCCGTCGGTATTATCAAGATCAAACAGAAGGTATCTCCATCTGCCGTCCTGATAGGTCGAATACCCCGACACACGTGATCTCCACATGGCGAGATTACAGTAATATGCATCGTCGTTCGCAAAGAAGATCTCGGCACAATAATAATCGATCAGACTGTCTATATCCACTGAACCGCAAAACCTGTCATAACTGCCGTCGTCTCCGAGATCGTTTTCATTTACAAGTTCGGAAAACTTTGAGTATTGAGACAGATCGTAATCGCGTTCGGATAATGCTTTGGCATCGGGATCGATCTTTATTATATTGATATTGTCGGCGGGGACGCGGCTTCTGTTCTCCACAAAACTCGCATCAAGCCTTTCCTGGAGGTTATAACACCCCCAGTATTCTCCGTCAAGGTATAACTGGCAGCATACGGAACTCTGCGGGAATACATTAAGATCCTTTGAAATACGTCCGTTAAGCGCATCCCTGAAGTTTGTATCATACATATCGGATGAGCTTCCGGTTCTCAGCATAAGAGTATCGCCGGCACCTTCAAACAGTCCGGCAAAAACCCGTTGTCCGGATTCTTTCGGGAAAAGGTTAAAGCCTTTTTGAAGGTCTGACCGGGATGACTGCCCGTGGATGCCCACAGTGTCATCCTCGTCGAAAAGCAGGTTTCCGGCGGGGTCAAACAGTGACAGATGAGCTTCTCTTTTCCATCCCTTACCGTGCATGTTGTAGTTTGTGGGAGCATAATACGGATCCCCGTCTGATGCCAGGGCTTTTTCCCGGTTTTTGTCCCACGTGCTCCCGGCAACGTAAATACCGTTTTCGTAGGAGAACAGATTCCCGGGATCCGTAACAAGAGAAAGTGTATAACAGTGACTGCATTCCTTGCGGATACTGCTTCCGACAAAGAATACAGCCACGCTTTCGCGGGAATACCGTCCGTTCCTGTCGTTCCTGCAAACGGATCTTAATACGGTAGCCTTGCTGACGGGATCTGTTGGAATGTGATCATCAAAAACAGCCGAAACTCCGGTGATATTTGAATAAACGTTTGGTTGTTTGCTTCTGTCGTCGATGTTTATCGGCCCTTCGTACAAAAGCCCCGACGAGTAGGGATCGGATCCGTCGGTCGTGTAATAGACACTTAACCCGTGCCCGTCCATAGACAGATCAAAAGCATCCGGATAGAAGCCCGATGATCTTGATAATACCGGTGGAGCGATCTGTTCGGAAATAACAGGAGGATCATTTGACAGTATGCTTGGATCCGATATATGTCCCCTGTCTTTTGAACTCTGCCTGCAAAGAGACTTGTTGTCCTTCATCGAAGGGAGTCTTACCGAATCGATGACTGTGCCGGAGGCTTCGCTTAAATAAAGCATCTCATGATCCCTGATCGCGAATCCCGTATACAGTGCTTCATCATCCGTATACGGCTCTCCGAACATCACGAATTCGGTTTTGGGAGCTGCCCACAAAAACAGATCATCTCCGGGCTCCAGAGTGATATACGGAAATATGAATTTATCCAACTGGTTTCCATCGTCAGACAGGCGGTAATCTCCCAAACAGACAGGTGAGGATGAAGAATTGGTGATTATGATGTAATCGTTGAAGAATCCTACGGAATCATGGATCAAGTCAACATTATGAGGGCAGATCTCTGATATATATATACCCGGTTTGCCGGCGGTTGCAAAAGCCTTTGTTATCACGAGCGCTGCCGCTATGAGGATGACCATTGCGGCCAGTACCGGTCTGTAGAATCTTTCCATGTTATACACTGCTCCGTTTCACATCATTATATATGTACTTTCTTACTGTTTCAAGGTATAATTCATCTTATGGGTTTGATCGGAAGATTAAAAAATGAGATATCGGTTGTAAAGGAACGGGACCCGGCCATACACTCATCCATGGAGGTGCTGTTGTACCCTTCTTTTAAGGTTATGATAAGCTACCGCCTGGCTCATAAACTGTATAAGAAAAAGCACTATTTTCTTGCGCGGTTTGTATCGCAGCGTGCGGCCAGAAAGACGGGGATCGAGATCCATCCCGGAGCAGTGATCGGTGAGGGATTCTTTATCGATCACGGGAACGGTGTCGTTATCGGAGAAACGACCGAGATAGGTAACAATGTGACCCTCTATCAGGGAGTCACGCTTGGCGGTACCGGAAAGGAGAGCGGCAAACGTCATCCTACCGTGTGCGACAATGTAATGATATCGGCAGGTGCAAAAGTTCTCGGATCATTTACGATAGGTGAAGGCTCCAAGATAGGCGCGGGTTCGGTCGTTCTCGAGGAAGTGCCTCCGCGCTCAACCGTAGTCGGAGTTCCGGGACATGTAATAAAGAGAGAAGATGCTGCAGCTCCGTGGGAAACCCTCGATCAGACCGATCTTCCGGATCCGGTTTCGGAGGATATAGCGGTTCTTAAGAAAGAGAATACCGAGCTTACGACGAGGCTCCTCAAGCTTGAGGATAAAGTAAGGGAGCTGTCAAACAAAAAGCAGTAAGTTCGATCAGAGGATCATATATGTTTGATGCAAAAAGAACAGCAGACGAGTGTGTCAGATGGATAAGGGATTTTTTCGAGGAGAACGGCAAAGACTGTAATGCCGTCCTTGGGATATCCGGAGGGAAGGATTCGTCGGTTGCTGCAGCCCTTTGCGCTCGGGCGCTTGGGAAAGACCGCGTTATCGGAGTGATGATGCCTGACGGTGAGCAGGCTGATATAGATATGGCTCAGCTTCTGTGCAGTCATCTTGGGATCAGGAATTATACTGTCAATATAAAGGCAGCAACGGATGGACTGAAGTCGGCCATTCCTTTTGAACTGTCGGAGCAAAGCAGGACCAATCTTGCTCCGAGAGTAAGGATGGCAGTTGTCTATGCCGTATCCCAGAGTATGAACGGAAGAGTGGTCAATACGTGCAACCTGTCCGAAGACTGGGTCGGCTACGCGACGAGGTACGGAGACGGGGCAGGTGATTTTTCTCCGCTGTCACACCTGACGGTTCAGGAGGTCAAGGCTGTGGGAAGGCAGCTGGGGCTTCCGGATGTTCTTGTAGACAAGACACCGATAGACGGACTGTGCGGCAAGACGGATGAAGATAATCTGGGGTTTACATATGCGGTCCTCGACAGATATATCAGGACCGGCCTGATCGACGATCCGGCAATAAAAGAGGTTATAGACAAAAAACACAGGAACAACGTGTTCAAGTTAAAGCTCATGCCATATTATGATCCCTGTATCGATATTAAGGCGGATGAATGATCATGCGAGTAGGAACGGGTTATGACGTGCATCGCCTGGGGCGGGACAGAGACCTTATCCTGGGTGGTGTCAGAATTCCATATGAGTTCGGCCTTATAGGGCATTCCGATGCGGATGTGCTGGTTCATGCGATAATGGATGCGCTCCTTGGGGCTGCGGCACTCGGAGATATAGGTAAACACTTCCCCGATACGGATGAAAAGTATAAAGGCATTTCATCACTTAAGCTCCTTTCGCATGTGGGAGATCTTCTTGCGGAGCGTCACTGGATCATTGAGAATATAGATGCGACCATAATAGCCCAGAAGCCCAAGATGCGACCGTACATAGAAGAGATGATAAAAAACATCGCGCAGATTCTCGGGATCGAGACTTCGCAGGTCAATGTAAAGGCTACAACGGAGGAGGGGCTGAGCTTTACCGGAAGATGTGAAGGTATTAGTTCTCAGGCTGTATGTCTTCTGTCAAGCGTTGATGAACTTGACAGTACGGTGATCGCGACAGATGTACTGCCGAATTCGGGAAGGTCCTGTTCCTCATGTCCGGGATGTGGGGCATTTCCGGTAAAGGAACCTTCGGGCAGTAAAGATAAAAAGAAAACGAAAAAGAAAAAGAAGAAAAAATGATCGTGAGGTAGATGATGAAGCTATATAATTCCCTTACAAAAAGGGTAGAAGAATTTGTACCCAATGAAGAAGGAAAGGTCAAGATGTACACTTGCGGTCCTACAGTGTACCATTTTGCTCATATCGGGAACCTGCGGAGTTACCTGATGGAGGATGTGCTTGAAAAGCTTTTGAGGTATTCGGGATATGATGTCACCCGGGTCATGAACATAACCGATGTAGGACACCTGTCCTCCGATGCCGATACGGGCGAAGACAAGATGCTTAAGGGCGCAAAGCGTGAACATAAGACCGTAATGGAGATAGCAAAGTACTACACCGATGCGTTCTTTGCGGATTGTGCAAAACTTAACATCAAGACTCCTGATGTCGTGGAGCCTGCAACGAACTGTATCCCTGAATTCATACATATGATCGAGGTGCTGCTTGAGAAGGGATACGCATATAAAGCCGGAGAAAACGTATACTTTGACACATCAAAGCTTGACAACTACTATGTGTTCGGAAATCAGAACGAAGAAGAACTAATGGTGGGAGTAAGGGACGATGTGACCGAGGATGAGAACAAACGCAACAAGAATGATTTTGTCCTCTGGTTCACCAAATCGAAGTTTGAAGATCAGGCTCTTAAATGGGACAGTCCGTGGGGTGTCGGATATCCGGGATGGCATATAGAATGCTCCTGCATCAGCATGAAGCATCTTGGTGAATACATGGACATTCACTGCGGCGGCGTAGACAATATGTTTCCGCACCATACGAACGAGATAGCGCAGTCTGAATCATATATCGGCCACAAGTGGTGTAATTACTGGTTCCACGTTCATCACTTAAATGATGAGACCGGTAAGATGAGCAAGTCAAAAGGTGAGTTTCTTACGGTTTCACTGCTTGAGCAGAAAGGGTACGACCCGATCGTGTATCGTCTCTTTGCGCTCCAGAGTCACTACCGCAAGCCGCTTGTGTTCTCGTATGAGGCGCTTGATCAGTCTGTACAGACGTACAAGAAGTTAAAGAACAGGATATCATCCATAGAGGACGGAGGCGATGTTGACGCATCTGCCGTAAAGGACTGGCACGATAAGTTCGCGGAAGTCGTAGGTAATGATGTTAATACCGCCATGGGTCTTACGCTTGTATATGATGTGTTAAAAGCCGACCTGAGCGGTGCGACAAAACGCGCTGTAATAGCTGATTTTGATCAGGTGCTCGGTTTAAGACTCCTTGATCCTGTTACGGCGGATGAGCATCTTACGGATGCATCGGCTGATACGGATCCGGAACTTGCGGCACATGTGGAAGCAAAAATAGCGGAGCGCGCTGCAGCCAAAAAGGAGAAGAACTTTGCGCTTGCGGATGAGATAAGAGCACAGCTTTTGGAAGAAGGGATCGTGCTCACCGATACAAGGGAAGGAACCAAGTGGGAGAAGAAATGAAAACTGACCTTCTTGATGCGATAAAAGGAAGGTTTGGGCATGAAGGAGCGGATCCCGGTCAGTATTCTCCCCTGACGCTTGCGTTCATCGGAGACAGTATATACGGAGCCATTGTAAAGACGGCAGTTGTTCTTGAAGGAAATTGTCCGGCCAATACGCTCGATCGCAAAGCGGTAAGATACATTAAGGCAGTCAGCCAGGCAAAGGGGGCTGACTATCTTATTGATAACGGGTTTTTATCGGATGAAGAGATGTCGATATACAGACGCGGGAGAAATACGAAGTCACCTACAGTGGCAAAGAATGCTCCTGTCGGAGATTATCGTAAGGCAACAGGACTCGAAGCACTTATAGGGTATCTGTATCTGAAAGGTGATATGGGAAGGGTTATGGATATCATCGAGAAGGTCATGAGTGTAGTGTGATTTGTCATTCGGAGATCAGGACAATGGGATACGAAGAGTTCACAATAGAAGGGCGTAATGCCGTCATAGAAGCACTTCGGTCGGGCAAACCGGTGGACAGGCTTTTCATACTCGATGGCAGCAATGACGGCCCGATATCCACGATAAAGCGTGAGGCAAGAAAGAATGATGTCCAGATCAAGTTCGTTGATAAGGACAGACTTGATAATATGAGCCGTACCGGGCATCATCAGGGCGTCATCGCGAAGTGTGCCGCATATGAGTATGCCGAGGTTGACGATATACTGGCAAAAGCAAAGGAGAAGGGTGAGGATCCGTTTATCATCCTGCTTGACAATATCGAAGATCCGCATAACCTTGGGGCGATAATCAGAACAGCCAATCTTGCGGGAGCGCACGGAGTGATCATACCGAAGAACAGAGCGGTCGGGCTGACCGCTACCGTCGCAAGGACAAGCGCCGGAGCTCTCAATTACACTCCGGTTGCAAAGGTCACTAATCTTGGAAGGACTATAGATGAACTGAAGGAGCAGGGGATATGGTTTGCCTGCGCGGATATGGACGGACAGCCTATGTATGATCAAAACCTGACCGGTCCCATAGGACTTGTTATCGGGAACGAAGGTGAGGGAGTGAGCCGTCTTGTCAGGGAAAAATGTGACTACGTATGTTCCATCCCGATGAAAGGTGATATAGATTCGCTCAATGCATCGGTCGCAGCAGGCGTTCTGATGTACGAAGTGGTTAGGCAGAGACAGATAGGAGGGGCCCGGTTCACGAAGTGAATTGGGAAGATCATGAATTACGACAATATTCCCGAGGAAGAACTCATATCTTTCCTTCGAGACGGGGACGAAAAGATAATCGAATACATCATAGAGAAGTACAAAGACCTTGTGCGAAAGAAAGCGGGCAGCATGTTCATTCTCGGTGCCGATAAGGAGGATCTTATTCAGGAGGGGATGATCGGATTGTACAACGCGGTCCGTGACTATGATGCAGGAAGAGATGCAAGCTTCTATACTTTTGCCGATCTGTGCATATCCCGGCAGATGTATAAGGCTGTGGAGGCCGGAAACCGCAAAAAGCATTCCCCGCTCAATTCATATGTATCGATCTACGATGATGAGAATGATAAGGATGAACGGGGTGAAGGGACGAGTATTCTCGAGAAGATCCTGTCGGAGACGGGACGCAGTCCGGAAGAGATGTTCATAGATAAAGAGCAGACAGAGGATCTTGAACAGAGGATATATGACAGTCTCAGCGATTTTGAACGCAAAGTACTCAACCTTCGCCTTACAGGCCTTGAATACACAGATATAGCGAGGATACTCGGAAGGGATGCAAAATCAACGGATAATGCTCTTTCGCGTATCAAAGGAAAAGTGAGAAAGATACTGGAAGAATGAAAAAGATCAGGATAGCGTTTACAGATTTCTGGGATGTATTTGATCCGAATGAAAACTTCATAATGGAAGCCCTGCGGAAGAATTTCGAAGTTGAGATATCGGAAAAGGATCCGCAGTTCGTATTCTGCTCGATATTCGGAAGAAGACACCTGAAATACGACTGTGCCAAGATCTATTATACCGGAGAGAATATTGACCCTGATTTTAATCTTGTGGATTATGCACTTGGTTTTCCCGAGATCGATTATTATGACAGGTATTTAAGGCTCCCGCATTATCTGCTCTACCCGAGGGCATGTGATCTTGCTCTCTCGAAACCATCGATGTCCGATGAAGAACTCCTGAACAGGAAATTCTGCAATTACGTGATCAGTAATGCGATGTCTTCTCCGGAGCGTGGCATTATGATCGGTAAACTTGAAAAATACAAGGCCCTTGCTTCAGGAGGCAGATACCACAATAACGTGGGAGGCCCGGTGGCGGACAAGATAGATTTTTCAAGGGGCTACAAGTTCTCGATCGCTTTTGAGAACAGCGGATCGCGGGGCTATACGACCGAGAAGATAATGGAAAGCTTTGCGTCTCAAACCGTTCCGATCTACTGGGGGAACCCGGATATCGCGAAGGAGTTCAATCCGGACAGTTTTATAAACTGCCATGATTTTGCAAGCTTTGATGAGGTTGTGGACTTTGTAAAGAATATAGACTCTGATGATGCGGCATATCTTAAGATGGTCAAAGCTCCGATAGTCACTGAAGGCTCGCTTGCCCATAGATGTTTTGAGGATGATTATCTGTCCGGTTTTTTGTACAGGATATGCTCGCAGGATCCGGCAGAAGCCATTCGAAGGAACAGGGTATATATAGGGAAGCATTATGAAGATGAGGCAAAGCTTCACGAAAAGATAGACAGGGTTCTGAGGCTTCCGAGAAGGGCTGTAAGGGGGATGAAAAACAGAATAAAACGAGTAGAGTAGGAGGCTCGCGGTGTAGACAGGGTCCCACCGCAATGCGGGTCCCCCTATCTACATATGCTGACGTCGGGAATCGGACCCGAGACCTCCGCACTACCAATGCGGTGCGCTACCTACTGTGCCACGTCAGCAAAACCGTAACAGATTCTATCACAATGATTTCGATTTTGTCAATACAGACAAGACTATCCATATAGCTATGAAAAGATTCATAGGTGACAGACAATTCTATAAGAGCGTATTTGCCATTGCGCTTCCGATCATGATACAGAACGGCATATCCAATTTTGTGAATATGCTCGATAATCTGATGGTCGGAAGGATCGGAACGGAGCAGCTCTCAGGCGTCTCCATAGTAAATGATCTCATGTTCGTATACCAGTTGTGCCTGTTCGGCGCAATAAGCGGAGCGGGGATATTCACGGCCCAGTATTTCGGCCAGGGCAATACCCACGGAGTGAGAGAAACATTTCGTATAAAAGTCATGATATGCGGTATCATCATGCTTCTGGGACTCAGCGTGTTTGCACTGAAGGACAGATCCATCATTTCCTATTACCTTCATGAGGGTTCGGAAACAGGAGATCTTGCGGCAACCCTTGAATACGGGCATACATATATGATGCTGATGCTGGCCGGACTCCTGCCGCAGGCTGCCGAATTTGTATACTCGTCAACTCTTCGTGAGACAGGAGAGACCGTTGTACCGATGAGGGCAAGCCTTGCCGCTGTTTTTATCAATCTGGTGCTCAATTACATTCTTATATACGGAAAATTCGGTTTTCCGGTTCTCGGAGTTGCCGGGGCAGCGATAGCAACAGCAATATCGCGTATCGTACAGGCACTGATAGTTGTTATTTGGACACACAGACACAGGGATCTCAAACCCTATATCATTGGAGCATATGAGACGTTCCGCGTATCGGCAGGCTTGGTGCGCAAGATCTGTGTTACCGGACTTCCCCTTGTTCTCAATGAGTTCCTGTGGTCTTTCGGTATAGTCCTTCAGAAGCAGAGTTATTCCACAAGGGGACTTGCCGTTGTCGCAGGTCTTAACATCAATTCAACATTCTTTAACGTATTTGCGATATGCTTTATCGCGTTCGGGGATGCTGTAGCGATCATGGTAGGACATCTTCTTGGCGCCGGTAAGATGAAGGAAGCCAAGGAAACGGGCCTTAAGATCAATGTTTTCGTTACCTGCTCATGTATTGTAGTAGGTAGTATACTGTACATGGTAGCCGGTTTTCTTCCGGAATTATATAATACGACCGCTGAGGTTAAAGGCCTGGCAAGTGATTTTCTTCGCATTACAGGTCTGATGATGCCTTTGTTCGGATTGTGTCACAGCCTTTATTTTACGATCAGGGCTGGAGGAAAGACTTTTATCACTTTCCTGTTTGACAGTGCGTTCCTGATGACGATAGGAGTGCCTCTTGCGTATGTTCTGACAAGATTTACGAGCATGGATATAGTCAGTATATATGCGATATGTGAGGGAACCGCACTTATCAAGGTATTTATCGGATTTGCCATATCCTCAAGCGGTGTATGGATGCAGAATATAGTAGAGTGATCTGATCGGAGGATCATATGTTAGTTACGCTTTTGAACTGGGTATACATTTTCTTTACATCATATATCGTAGGTTTTTTTGCCCTTCCGAGAATCGCAAAGTTGATCATTAAGGGCTGCACACCGGTATTTAACTGGTGCGACAGGGTTGTTGCGGGACTTGTGATCGCCACTGTTTATGCCCAGATATTCAGCCTGTTTTCGGGGGTCGGAATGGCAGCAAATGCAGCGCTTGTTGTATTCTGTATAGGGGCGTTATATGTCGACAGAAGTAAGATCAAAGAGGAAGTATTCTCGCGCACCCGTGCCGGTTCCGCAGCAGTGTTGCAGAGAACCGTTCGCATATTACTTGTGATACTGGGACTGGCATTGTTCGTCCTGAACCTTATGCATACCGCCGAAAGTTCGTTTCATTACGATACGGGGCTCTACCATGCCCAGTCCATTCATTGGCTGGAAGACTATGGAGTTATCAAAGGATTAGGGCTTCTTCACGTCCGATTTGCATATAACAGCGCATATTTTCCGCTTTGCGCTCTGTACAGCATGCGAGATGTGATGGGAGGACAGTCGCTTCACAGCATGAGCGGGTTCATATCCATGATATTGTGTATGTACTCGGTTTACGGATGGATAAAGAAATGCGATATCTGCAGCGGCTTCATAAGGATCGCACCGATCTTTTACTTTCTCATATGTCTTTTGGAGATCACATCTCCGGAATCCGATTTTGTCACTATTTTTCTGTTCATATGGCTGATGATCCGACTGGTCGAAGTAAATAACTGCGAAAATGAAGATAACAGACTTGCGGGACTGTGTCTTTTGGCCATAAGTTCATTTTCACTCGTGGGATTCAAGCTGTCAGCGGCGGTCTTTGCTCTTGTGACTGTCTGGCCGCTTGTTATGCTGATCAGAAAGAAGCTGTGGAAAAGCATTATACTGTGCGGAGCTCTTGCTGCTCTCATGGTGCTTCCGTATGTGGTCCGCAATGTGATCATATGCGGATGGCCGGTCTATCCCGTAGCTCATTTCGATCTGTTTGATGTTCCGTGGAAATTTGCAAAGGAAACACTTGAGAGCGACGCCAACGAAATAGGTGAATGGGCGCGGCTCGTTCATACGGGAGGATCCGGGGACGGCTCGACGATCGAATGGCTGAAGTATTGGTGGGATGAACAGTTCCTGGCAACGAGGCTGTTCGTATCTTCTTTCCTGCTGTCGCTTCCCGTCATGATCATTACCTTATTTACCCGATCCAAATGGTTTGTTAAGTATTTGATGATGGTTATGCTTGCATCGGTCGCATTTTATATGATAAAAGCTCCGCTTATCAGATACGGGTACGGTCCCGTTCTCGTATTTCCGCTTATGGTCATGGGATATGTACTGGAATCATCGGTAAGATCAAAGAAAATCGTCGGCATCATCATATCTGCCGCTGTATCGATAGTGATACTCTTGCCGTCATTATACAGCACAAAGGAACTTGTAAAATTTGATTATGAAGAGTCGTGTGGACGGTTTTCCTACACAGATCATCTGGTGAAGCAGGTTGATTATCCGATTGCCGATGTCAGGGAAGTTGACTGGTACGGGCAAAGAGTATACCTTCCGAATGAAGGAGATCAGTGCTGGTATTATGCTTTCCCATCTTCACCGTATCATGAATGCTTTGATTATAATATGCCGGTATCCGATGATCTGGCGGACGGCGTCAAAAGAATTGATCAGTGAACCGAAAAATGAACATCACACAGCGTGATCTTTTCTCCGGAGTTTAATGTCACGGCGACATAACAGGGCTGCAGGCTGTCCACTGTAACCGTGGAATCCTGTCGGTCACTGCTTAGTTCTGATGAGGCGATCACGGACATATCAGCGGGATTCAGTATCTGTAACTGACCGACAGTGCGCAAACTGCCGTTATCATAATCCTCATCCGACGTCTTAAATCCCATCTCATAATTTACCGTCACATCACACGGACAGTAGGGACCATCAAGCAAAGGACTTATCAGAACAAAGTTGTCATTACCTTCAGCCTCAAGATATCCGTACAGATCGATCTGTCCGGCGATCTGGTAGCCTTTTGTATGGCAGAAGTCGATGCTTTCGTTCATAATACCGTCATTCAGAGGAAATCCCGCGCTATCGTCAAACTTGTTGGATCCGGCAGTGAAAAGATGATAGTCTTTAACGTCACCGGCAGGTTGATATGAACTGAGCATGTATTCGGGAAGAACATCCTCGGGGCGATTGTTCCATGTTACGGCAAGAAGATTATCATCATCATAGTAAGCTCTGTCAAGAGCACACATGTAATCCTCCCTAACACGAAGATCATAGGTGCCGTCATCGAGAGTATCTACCGAAACGACTTTCAGGGGATGATCCAGGCTGCGGCTGATAAGGCCGGCATTATCGTCATTCAGAAAGTATACCGAATCTATGTCGTTGGCCCTCGCAAATGCGAGTACTTCCCGGATTCCCTGCAACTCATCGGCATTTGACTTAAAACTTACGAACGTGTTGATGTTTGCGACGGCAAATGCAAGTAATGAGATAACACATACGCCTAAACGAAGAACACCGCGTAAAAGCTCCCGCTTGATCTTCTCCATATAGATCAGCATTATCGGGAACGATATTATGAGCGGAACAAATCCGGGGAGCAGGTAACGCTCCGGAAACGCGTACTTACTGCGGGAACAGTCTGTAAGACCACAGACGATGCAATCCCAGATATATACAAGAGTGAGAAAACGCAGAATTCCGGCGTAAGGATCGTCCTTAAAGCAATGGCGGAGATTGAACACGAGCAATACTATAATGAGTATCGCAAATCCGAACATGATGAGTGCCTTTATTCCTTCGACCGAAAAAACCTCAGGATCGCCGGGGTCCATGAACAGGCTTAAATGTCCCCAGAATACATGAACAAAATTCTCAAAGATGTCACGCGGAAGGACAAGGGAATACCCTGTAACCTCAGGTGATTTTCCCATGATCTTTCCGATCCCCATACCAACCCCATAAGCAAGAAGTGTAAGGCATGTTTGAATCACTTTGGAGCGTCTGATGTGTTTGATACCGTCGTTGGAAAGGATGACTTCAAGAGCGTAGCAAAGTATTATCGGAAGAAGTGCGATAAGCATCGCGTAGGTTCCGCGTGAAAAAGCCGTGATCACTATAAGAAGAAGGAACACGGTCATGATCGTCCGGTATTTGACGGAATGAGTGTCTTCTTCTCGGTACAGATACAGATCGATACACATAAGCCCAAGGAGCACGGGAATGTTGTAGAAACTGCACTCGTAGAACATCATTGACGTATACTCGAGCATCCCCATTCTGTATGGGATCAGATACATCAGAACAACGATATATCTGTATACTTTAGGCACATCCATCTTCATCGTGATATCCATGATCACCATGATCGTAAGGATAGCAAATATTATATTGGAGATACCGTAGGCAAGAAATACGTCTTTTGTAAGACCATACAGCGGCATGGCAAGAAGACATGAAGTATCGATGTTAAGAAACGTTTCTTCAACATAAAAGGGAAGAATATACCTGCCCCGTTCCCACATATTGATCGTGTGACTGTACAGCATCGACGCATCATGGTCTACCCAGCTTCTGCATTCAAATATGTTCAGATAGACTATGAACAGAAACTGGAGTACAGTCAGTCCGAGTATTGCATATGTGATATAATTCTTTATCTTTTCCCGATCGTTCATATAATCTCCATGCTTAAATCAGTCCGCGTTATTATATAACAATTTGCCAAGTGGTTCAAGGCGTTGACCGTTAAAAACTCCTGTGTTATCATTCATAACTGAACAGAATACTAAGGCAAACGGTGCCGGATCATCACAGCGTATGATGGATCCGGGTAAAAGGGAAACAGGTGCAAGACCTGTGCGAACTCGTCACTGTAAGCGGGAAGTGTGCCGCAAGCATCCTCGTAAGGAGGAAGCCACTGGTGTCTGAATGGCGTGTCTGTCAAGAGAACCGGGAAGGTATTGCGGTATATGATGATCCGCGAGCCAGGAAACCTGCCGTATGCAGATAGGAGGGGCCCACGCAGTGGGAAGTCCCTGTCTGCACCGCGAGCCGCTCCGACGAAGTCGGAACTAAATCGGCGAGCGACATTATTATTTCAAGGTAGTAAGAGCCGCTCCGACGAAGTCGGAACTAAATCGGCGAGCGTCCTTACTATTTCAAGGTAGTAAGAGCCGCTCCGACGAAGTCGGAACCAAATCGGCGAGCGTCCTTACGTAAAAGGATCACGAGTAATTGGTCTGATTACAGCAAGATCGGGAACAACGGTTCCTTTTATTTGCGTACGATCAATGACTCATTTTACATATGTAAGATGAGTTTTTGTATTTATGGCTTCGATATTTGAAGACCTGGAAAAGAAAGGATCTGGTATTATGAAGAAAAGAATCTTAAGTATGATGTTTGCAACTGCAGTTGCTTCAGCCGCTCTTGCCGGATGTGCAACTGTTGATGTAAACGTAACCCCGGGTGGATCGGATGATGCAGGGGAAACGGAGGTTGTCGAGGAGACCGCGGAAGAGGAAGACGATCAGGCAAAGGCTGATGCGGTTGCGGCTCTTATCGATGCCATCTACGTGCAGGAGTGGACCGATGAGACTGATGCACTCTGCCTGGCTGCAAAAAAAGCGTGGGATGAGCTTACCGATGCCCAGAAGGAACTTGTTGAGGGAGAGGAGGCAGACCCTGATTATTTCGGAAGAGATACGGGAGATGCATCGGCTGATGATCCGCTCAACAGTGATGATATCGGCGAGAATGAGATACTTGTGGTCAGCTTCGGAACATCGTTCAATGATTCAAGGGCACAGGATATAAGCGGAATCGAAAAGGCTATCGCAGAGGCCAATCCCGATTGGTCCGTAAGGAGAGCTTTTACTGCGCAGATAATCATAAATCACGTCCAGGCACGTGACGGAGAAAAGATTGACAATATGGATCAGGCTCTTGAGAGAGCAGTCGCAAACGGCGTCAAGAACCTTGTCATACAGCCTACACACCTGATGCACGGTGCCGAATATGATGAACTGAAGGAGGCTGCGGATTCGTACGCCGACAGGTTTGAGAGCGTAGTAATTGCAGAGCCGCTTCTCGGTGAAGTCGGATCGGATGCGACTGTCATCAATGATGATAAAAAGGCGGTCGCTGAGGCGATAGTTGCTGAAGCGGTTGCGGATTCGGGAAAAGCTTCGCTTGAGGATGCGGATAAAGACGGTATCGCCTATGTATTCATGGGACACGGAACCGCTCATACGGCTAAGGTCAGCTACAGCCAGATGGCAACGCAGATGAAAGAGCTCGGCTATAAGAACGTGTTCATCGGAACAGTTGAAGGAGAACCTGAGGAAACGGCATGTGAAAACGTTATCGAAGCTGTCAAGGCAGCAGGATATAAGAAAGTCATCCTTCGTCCGCTCATGGTCGTTGCGGGAGATCATGCCAACAACGACATGGCAGGAGATGATGATGACAGCTGGAAGAGCATGTTCACTGCATCGGGAGCTTTTGATTCGGTCGACTGTCAGATTGCAGGCCTTGGAAGGATCAAGGCGATCCGGGATCTGTATGTGGCTCATACAGCCGATGCGATCAAGGATGGCGCAAAGAGCGATAAGACTTCGTCATCTGCAGGTTCGGAACTTGCAGACGGAACTTATGATGCAAAGTTTACAACCGACAGCTCAATGTTTAAGGTTAATGAAACAAAAGACGGAAAGGGCGAGCTGACCGTAAAAGACGGCAAGAAGACAATACATATCACTCTTGTATCCAAGAACATCGTAAACCTGTTCCCGGGAACGGCAGAAGATGCGCAGAAGGATGGCGCTGTGCTTTTAGAGCCAACCGTTGACATCGTGGAGTATTCCGACGGAACAAGCGAGGAAGTCTATGGATTTGATGTTCCGGTTCCGTCCCTTGATGAAGAGTTCGATCTTGCTATTATAGGAACGAAGGGTAAGTGGTATGATCACAAGGTTAAGGTCACACCTTGATCTGCTAAAACGGATCTGTTTATTATTTATCGTTTTAATATGTGAGATATCGGTAACCTCCTGCAACTCGCGGGAGGTTACTTCGGTTGTTGACAGGACCGAAATGGTTAACATAACATTTCGAGGAGGCTCCGGGAAGGCCCACGTTGAATCTCCGGTAAAAGTCGTTACCAATAACGGCACTACTTATGTAACGCTTGTGTGGAGCAGCAAAAACTATGATTACATCATAGTTGACGGAAACAAATACTATAATGAAAACGAGGGAGGACCTTCGACATTTACAATACCTGTGGCAAGCTTGGATGAGCCGCTTGACTTTATAGGCGATACGCTTGCCATGAGTCAGCCTCATGAGATCGAATATACGATCATCTGGAATAAGAGCCCGGAAGAAACGGATACAGAGACCGTGGATAATTCGGGCAGGGGATTCGGTATAAGGCCGGATGAGCCCCCCGCGATAACGGAGATCAATGGTATAAAGGAGACAGGCAGGCTGGAACTTACGCATGCTACCGGGTTTGATATAAGACAGTTCGGGCAGTACAGGCTTATCAGTATATACGGAGTCGGGGATTACCTCCTTGTTCCGGAAGGTGAAAGTTCGCCGGCTGATGTTCCGAAAGGTGTGACTGTTATAAATATGCCGGTTGACCATACATACCTCGTTTCCACTTCTGCGATGGACCTTGTTTCAAGTATAGGAGCGCTTGACAGTATAGCGTTCTGCAGCCTTTCGGAAGACAGATGGTATATAGATGCGGCAAAAGACCGTATGAAAAGCGGCAGGATGTTATATGCCGGAAAATACAGAATGCCCGATTATGAGCTTATCCTTTCAAAGGGCTGTGATCTTGCGATAGAGAATACGATGATATTTCACGATCCCGAGGTTAAGGAAAAACTTGAAGAGCTTGGTATTCCGGTAATTGTCGAGACATCAAGTTATGAAAGCGACCCGCTTGGACGACTTGAATGGATCAAACTGTACGGAACGCTGTTTGGAAAGGAAAAGGAGGCAGATGAACTCTACCACAGGGAGTCCTCAAGGATCGAGTCGGTGCCGGCAGGAACAAAACCCTGTACGGTGGCATTCTTTTCGGTTTCGGCTACCGGAATGATCAACGTAAGACGCCCCAATGACTACATAGCAAAGATGATAGGTCTTGCGGGATGCACATATACTCCTTCATCCGCGGGACTTGAGGACGAAGGCTCTGCCGGAACCTTTAACATGCAGGCCGAAGACTTCTATGCGCAGGCAAGAGAAGCTGATATACTGATATATAACAGTACGATTGACGGGGAGATCTCATCGGTGGATGATCTTATAGGGAAGAATCCGATATTTGCCGATTTTAAAGCGGTAAAGGAAAACAGGGTATACTGCCTTGAAAATGGTTTTTTCCAAAAAACGACCGGAATGGCTGATTTTATAAGTGATATTCGTACGATAGCCGAAGACGGCGATGAGTGCGTGTTTTTGACAAAGTTGCGGTAGATTTATGAACAGAAGATGTGTACTCTCATTTGCTGCGGTGATACTGGCTCTTGCAGCGATGATATACATAAATATCATAACGGGAACGGTCAGGATAACCGGTTCTGAAGTATTTGACATACTCTTTGGGAAAGTAACCGACTCAATGGAGACTGAAGTCCTTATGAACATAAGACTTCCCAGAACTGTCGCGGCTGTTATCCTCGGAGGAGCTCTGGCACTGTCAGGTTATATGCTTCAGACTTTCTTTGATAATCCCATAGTGGGTCCCTTTGTACTCGGAATATCTTCGGGAGCCAAGCTTACGGTGGCTATAGCGCTCATTTTTCTGATGTCCGGGGGGTATAAGGCGGGTTCACTGTTTCTTGTAGGTGCTGCTTTTGTCGGAGCGCTGTTGTCGATGGGTTTTGTGCTCCTTATATCGCTTAAAGTCAGAAGTGCAGGCATTCTAGTGGTCTGCGGTATCATGACCGGATACATATGTTCGGCCATAACAGATCTGGTCGTGACATTTGCTGATGACTCGAATATCGTAAATCTTCACAACTGGTCGATGGGAAGCCTGTCGGGGACAAGCGGTCATGATGCGATCATGATGTCCGTAGTGACAGGAATTTGTTTAATAGCAGCCGTTATGCTTCAAAAACCTATAGGGGCGTACAGGCTTGGCGAGGCTTATGCAGCAGGCGGGGGGGTTAATGTCAGGTTCCTTCGCATCATGCTGATCTTGATCTCAAGCGGACTTGCAGCAACAGTTACTGCTTTTGCCGGCCCCATATCATTTGTAGGTATAGCGGTCCCGCATCTTATGAAGGGAATGACGGGAACGAGTGAACCCAAAGTCATGATACCGGGAAGTTTCCTGCTCGGAGCGCTTATAACGCTTGCGTGTGACTGCATAGCGCGAACTCTTTTTGCGCCGACAGAAGTATCGATCAGTTCGGTAACGGCTGTTATCCTTGTGCCGGTCGTTATTGCGGTCATGATAAAACGGAAAAGATAGATTTATCCGGAGGGCTAAGTGGACGGACTTTATACGACCGATCTGAATGTCGGGTATGATAAAGATATACTGGAGAATATAACGGTAAGTGTGGAACCGGGAAAGACAGTAGTGCTTATCGGACCTAACGGGAGCGGTAAATCAACGCTACTGCGGACTGTGACAGGACTGTTGTCTGCACGTGGAGGAAGGATACTGATCGGGGAAACAGACAGGACGCAGATGTCTGTCAAGGAAACAGCGTCGAAGCTTTCAATGGTCATGACTGAGAGCATCCGGCCGGAACTTATGACATGCAGGCAGGTGATAGAAAGCGGAAGGTATCCTTATACCGGAATGTTTGGAAGACTGTCGCCTGATGATCGTGCAAAAGTAGATGAAGCCATTGCTTTTACGGAAACAGAGGACGTAGCCGACAAGCTTTTTACCAATATAAGTGACGGGCAGAGGCAAAGAGTCCTTCTGGCAAGATCGGTTTGCCAGGATCCGGATGTTCTGGTGCTTGATGAACCCACTTCATTTCTTGATATCAGATATAAGATAGATATACTGACAAAGATACGGAGTCTTTCAGCAGATAAAGGAGTTGCAGTACTGATGTCGATCCACGAGCCCGAGATCGCCATGAAACTGGCCGATGTAGTGGTAGCGGTGGGAGACGGGCAGGTTATGCGTATAGGCACGCCGCGTGAAGTTTTTACCGAAGATTTCATAAGAAAGCTGTATAAGCTTGGAGATATGAGCACGGAAATGATAGGAAACAAGCCATGGTTCTCATGATAGTCGGGACAATGTCCAATGTGGGAAAGAGCCTTATCTCAGCCGGCCTTTGCAGGGTGTTTTCGCTGGACGGATACAGGGTTGCACCTTTTAAATCCCAGAATATGTCGAATAACTCGTATGTTACGGCATCAGGCCTTGAAATGGGACGCGCACAGGTGGTCCAGGCAGAGTGCTGCGGTATTTTGCCCGATGTCTGCATGAATCCGATACTTCTTAAGCCGGTGACAAACAGCGGATCGCAGGTCGTTGTCATGGGAAAAAGCATCGGAAACATGAGCGCTTCCGAGTATTTTGACTATAAGACCAAGCTGATCCCGGTCATAAAGGAAGCTTTTGACAGGCTTAACAGGCAGTACGATATTGTCGTCATTGAAGGTGCGGGATCTCCTGCAGAGATCAACCTGAAGGAGAACGATATCGTGAACATGGGTCTTGCCGAGATGACGGATGCACAGGTGCTCCTGGTCGGAGATATTGATAGGGGAGGAGTATTTGCACAGCTCATCGGAACTCTCGATCTTCTTGAAGACAGTGAAAGAAAGCGTATAAAGGGCCTTATCATCAATAAGTTCAGAGGGGATGAGGCGTTGCTTCACCCCGGGATAAAGATGCTGGAGGAAAGAGCAGCTTGTCCGGTGCTTGGAACCATACCTTATGCGGATATACACATTGACGACGAGGATTCGTTGACGGAGAGATTTGGCATCAGAGAGAGAAGGACGGTGGATATAGCCGTAGTCAGGCTTCCGCATATCTCCAATCATACGGATCTTGATGTTTTTGACCAGACGGATGATGTGTCGGTCAGGTTCATTGCAGATCCAAGCCACATCGGAACAGCCGATATCATTGTGATACCGGGTACCAAGAATACGATAGAAGACATGGGCTGGCTTACGGATACCGGTTTTTCCCACAGGATAAAAGAAGAGGCCGGACGCGATACGGTGATCATAGGGATATGCGGCGGATATCAGATGCTGGGCGAATCGATATCGGATCCGGAAAACAGTGAATGCGGCGGGAAGATCGAGGGGCTGGGACTTCTTCCAGTCAGGACTGTGATGGCCACAGAAAAGACAGTGACACAGTATGAAGGCGAGTTATCTGAGCCTACCGGAGTATTATCTGACGCAAAAGGCTGTCGGATAAAGGGATATGAGATTCATATGGGCATAACAACCGCTCTTTCGGAACTATCAGAATTCACATCGAAAAGCGGATATTGTATCGGAAACGTGTACGGCACATATATTCACGGTATATTTGACAGCCGTGATATGGCGTGTGCGCTGATCCGATCGGTCGGCGGCAGAGCCGGAAAAGAAGCGGATGTTTCGAAAATCATAGGTCAGGATGAGTATAAACAGCAGCAATACGACCGTCTGGCGGATCTGATACGCAAAAGCCTGGATATGGAAAAAATATACGGGATCATGAGTAATGACTAAAAAGGAACTTTTTAATATAAGCATAGAAGAACCTTCTGCTCAGGTGTACGACCGGGCAAAGAGCAGATTTGACCATTTGGCCAAGCCTATTGACGGATTTGGAAGGTTTGAGGATCTTATTTGCAGGATCGCGGCTATACAGGGTAAGGATATTCCCGACATTTCGAACAAGTGTCTTATCATAATGTGTTCTGATAACGGAGTGGTATTAGAAGGTGTTTCACAGTCGGACAGCCGGGTCACGGCATCCGTAGCCGGTCTGATGGGAAAGAACATGAGCACCGTCGGAAAAATGACCGAATCTTATCCTGTCAGGATCATACCGGTGGATATAGGGATCGACTCTGACAATAGGATAGAGGGAGTACTTGACAGAAAGATTGCAAGAGGGACCGGTAATATAGCAAAAGAACCCGCTATGACATTACAGATGTGTCTTGATGCAATACAAACAGGGATTGACATGGTCGAAAGCTGTATCAGTGAGGGTACTGAAATCATAGCAACGGGCGAGATGGGTATAGGTAATACAACATGTGCAACAGCACTCTTTTGTGCACTTACAGGAAGGAAAGCCTCTGAGATTACAGGAAGAGGCGCCGGATTGTCCAATGAAGGACTGGCAAGGAAGATAAGCGTGATCACGGACACCGTTTTACACCACGGGTTGGCTAACTGCCCGGATACGCCCGGCAGAGAGTATGCGGTTGATGCGCTTACGAAAGTAGGAGGTCTTGATATCGCAGGGCTCATAGGAGTGTTCATAGGTGGAGCACTTTACCATATCCCGGTCGTTATAGATGGGGCGATAAGCGCGGTTGCAGCCTTTACTGCACATTATATCGTTCCGGGATGTGAAGGATATATGATAGCATCCCATAAAGGAAGAGAGGCATGTACCGTCGCACTTGGTATGATGGGTCTGACACCCGTTATAGATGCTGATATGGCATTGGGGGAAGGTACCGGAGCAGTGATGCTGTTTCCGATGCTCGATATGATCATGTCATATTTTACGGGCGGAACGAGCTTTGAAGAAACGGATATAGCAGGATACGAGAGGTTTGACAGATGATCGCGATCATCGGGAGACCAAACAGTGGGAAAAGTGCCAAAGCAGAAGAAATGGCTCTTAAGACCGGGTTAAAGCCGTACTATCTGGCAACGATGAAAGTAATGGATGAGTCGGGACAAAAGCGTGTTCAAAAACACAGGGAAATGCGGGCCGGTAAAGGCTTTGCCACCTTGGAGATCCCATATCGGATCGAAGAAGCGATTGATCTTATGGATGATCCGAAAAACAGTGTACTCCTTCTGGAGTGTGCCGCAAACCTTGTGGGAAATGCGATGCATGAAGAACGGTGGTATGAGATACTGATGAGGGGAGAGGAGCAGGCAGCTGATCGGTTTGTCCGATATGTTACAGATATGATATTGCAGCTTAATAATAAGGTAGGAACACTTATTGTGGTATCATCGGAATATGAACTCGATGAGGCGGATGATGCAGAGACTGCTTTGTACAAGAGACTCTTGCATGAAGTGAATGAGAGTATAAGATCGTTGTCGCTTACGACGATGGAGGTGATGTAATGAAAGTTATCAAAAAGATGATCGCGGCCTTTTCGATCTATTCGAGGATACCGATGCCGCACCTTTCAGCGGATGAAGACTATGAAGGAGCCATAACATTCCTGCCGCTTGTCGGTGTTGTCATAGCTGCTGCTATGTATGGGCTTTCATACCTGCTTCATTTGCTTGGTTGTCCGACATTTGCAGGTTCCATACTCATTTTAGTGGTACCGCTTGTGATAACCGGAGGATTTCACGTGGATGGGTTTATGGATACAACAGATGCACTCAGATCATACGGCAGCAGGGAAAAGAAACTTGAGATATTAAAAGATGCGCATGTGGGGGCATTTGCGGTAACAGGACTGGTCACTGCCATGCTGTTTATGATATTTGCCACGGATCAGATAATGTATGTCCAGTCGGTAAAAGGTGTTCCGGTGGTCCTGTATATGGGCAGCATCTTTGTCATATCAAGAGCGCTTGCCGGGATCACATCGGTTTCGCTGACAAATGCCAGAGATGATGGGATGCTTGCATCTGAGACTAAAGGTGCAAAATACACAGATGTGATAGTGCTTGCCATACCGGTGATCGTGGTTCTGGCACTTATCTCATACTACAATATAATATATGCCGGGGTGTTGATAGCAGCCTTCGCATTTGTGATAATTGTATATAATAGGATGGCCATGAAAAACTTCGGAGGAGTCACGGGCGACACATGCGGGTACTTTATAGTTTTGAGTGAAACCGTCGCAAGCGTTCTCCTTGCGATGTCTATGCTTGTTTTTCCGCCTGCCGTATGATGAAAAACTGTTTACTGATAAGACATGCTGCAACTGCCGGAAATGTTTGCAGAAGATATACGGGACGGAGAACGGATGAGGATATCACACTAGAGGAAAATGCACGCACAAGAAGGGTGGGCGAGCATGTTCGGGGCATACTTCAGAATCCGTTTGTAGTATCCGGACCTTTACAACGCTGCAGGAGAACTTCATCCTTACTCTGCCCTTCAAAGAATATACAGATCATAGAGGAACTCTCCGAGATAGATTTCGGTGTGTTTGAGGGAAAGACCTACGAGGAATTGAAGGATCTGGAGGAATACAGAGCATGGATAGGCGGCGAACTTCCTGCTCCCCGCGGCGGAGAATCGAGGGCGGATTTTTCCGAAAGGAGTATAGAGGGCTTTTATAAGGCCCTATCTCTTGCCGGAGAAGGCGATGAGCTTCTTATTACCTGCTGCGGCGGGAATATCATGGCGATCATGAGCTTTCTTACCGGAAAAGACTATTACGGCTTTCAGGTTGATAATCTGGAGGGATACATACTCAGATTCAGGCAGAATGATGAAACAATATGTGACCTGTCATATGACCGCTTTGGCGGTGGCAATAATACTTGATATAGTTCTTGGAGACCCGCATACGCGCCTTCATCCCATCCGGCTCATCGGAAGCCTCATAGACAGGTTGGAGCGGCTCCTGTACAGGAAGGAAGGAAGTGCTGCGATAGCGGCCGGTGCGGCCCTTTGGGCGGCTGTTATCATACCGGTGGCGGTTGTGTCTTCTCTTATCATGTATGCCGGCTACAGCGTGGATCCGAGGATAGGAACTTCATTAGAGGCGGTGATGACGTATTTCGTCCTGGCGGCAGGGAGCCTTAGAAATGAGAGCATGAAGGTCTTTACGGATCTTGACACCGGTGATATTGAGAAAGCCCGGTATGATCTGTCGATGATCGTCGGAAGAGACACAGAAAGGCTGAATGGAGACGGGGTAGCAAAGGCCGCGGTGGAGACGGTAGCGGAGAATACATCGGACGGTGTAGTGGCTCCGCTCATATATACAGCGCTGTTTGGACCTGTAGGAGGCTTTGTATACAAAGCGATCAATACGATGGACTCGATGCTCGGATACAGGAACGAACGATATGAGTACTTCGGAAAGGTTGCAGCGGTCATGGATGATGCTGCAAACCTCATCCCGTCGAGGCTTAGCGCTTGCTTTATGATAGCAGCTGCGGGGCTTTATGGGCTCGTTTCAAAGAATTACAGTGCCCGGAGTGCATATCGCATTTGGCGGCGGGACAGGATGAAGCACAAGAGTCCCAATTCAGCCCAGACCGAGAGCGTATGTGCGGGAGCACTCGGTATAAGGCTAGGGGGAGACTCATATTACGGCGGGATCCTTGTGGAAAAGCCGTATATTGGCGATGATACAAGACCGGTAAGGCCTGAAGATATAAAAAAAGCGATAAACCTGATGTTTGGAGCGGAGGGTGTATGCACGGCGGTGATATATATAGTAACAGAGTTGATATCGACTTTTCCGTGAACCTGAATCCTTATAAAATGGATAAGGATTCGGAAGAGAAGATAAGATCGGCTATGCTTAAAGGCATGGATAATGCACACTTTTATCCAGATCCGGCACAAAAAGACGTAAGAGGAGCAATAGCACGGGCAAACGATGTGGATCCGGGGTGTGTATATGCCGGAAACGGTGCATCGGAGATCATAAAGGCGATCACAGTGATGACGGCGCCCCATAAGGCTCTTCTGATAGAACCATGCTACAGCGGTTATGAAAATGCGCTTGGTACCTGTGAGGGTTGTGAGATAAGAAGGGTCTTTTTGGACGAGGAAAACGGATTCGGGATTACGAACGGAGTGCTCGATATGATAACGGATGATATTGATATATTGTATATCCAGGATCCTGTCAATCCTATAGGAAAATCAACGGATCCCGGGCTGATGTATACAATAATCGAAAAAGCTAACAGATGTTATATAACGGTATTGTATGACAGGAGCTTTTATCGTCTCTCCGACAGATCGATCGATGATCCGATGCCAACCCCGGAGATTTTGAGCAGATTTGATAACGTGTATATAGTCAGTTCATATACTAAGAGTTTTGCCCTTCCGGGGATAAGAATGGGATATGTTATGTCAACCGAACGGAACATATCCGGATTGATACCTTATTTTCCGGAATGGAACCTGTCTTCAGTAGCGACTGAGGTTATGAAGGCGTGTTCCGATATCATTAGTAACTCAGACTACTTAAGCAGATCGGCAGAGTATATCCGGAAGGAAAGAGGTTATCTGACCGGAGAGTTTTGCAGACTGGGGTTTAAGGTATATGAAAGCGATACGGTCTTTATTCTCGTAAAGGGCATGAAAGGACTGTGTGAGCTGCTTTTAAAAAAAGGGATATTGATCCGCGGGTGCGAAGACTTTCATGGACTTGATGACAGTTTTTACCGCATTGCCGTTCGATGTCACGAGGATAATGATAGACTTATTGAGACAGTAAGAGAGGTAATGAATGCCGGAGCAAATAAGGCCTGAAGACATAGAAAAACGCAGCTTTGAAATCATAACGGAGGAACTGCAAGAACGCGGTTTTCAAAGGGATGTCACAACCGGGCAGCTGTCAGTGATAAAGCGTTGTATTCATACTACGGCTGATTTTGACTATTCTGAGACTCTGTGCTTTTCTGATGGGGCTGTAGAGACATTTCAGAGTCTCATCAGGGAAGGTGCAACGGTGGTCACTGACACCAATATGGCTCTTTCGGGCATAAACAAGCAGGAGCTTAAGGGGTACGGTTGTGACGCCGTCTGTTTTATGGCAGATGCGGATGTGGCATCAGAAGCCGTCAAGAAGGGTGTAACACGCGCCTCGGTTTCAATGAATCGGGCGATGAGCATCCCCGGACCTGTTATATTTGTGATCGGAAATGCACCGACCGCTCTTATTACACTTCGTGAATGCTACGATGCCGGCATGTATACTCCTGCATTCGTTATCGGTGTGCCGGTCGGATTCGTGAACGTTGTCGACGCCAAGGAACTGATAACGGAAAGTGATATCCCTTATATAGTCAACCGGGGGAGAAAAGGTGGCAGTAACGTGGCTGCGGCCATAGTAAATGCTCTTTTGTACGATATGAGGGGATATGATCAAAAATGACGATAAATACGGGAAAAAAGACGGGCTTTACAACGGGAAGCTGTGCTGCGGCCGCTGCGAAGGCGGCAGCAATCATGCTGTTTGAAAAAACGAAGATTGATTCGGCAGCCATCGTAACTCCTGCCGGTGTCGTATTTGATACGGTTGTTGAGGAGGTGTGCATGGAAGGTGACAGAGGATGCGCAACTGCCGTAAGCTGTGCAGTAAGAAAGCATTCCGGAGATGATCCCGATGTTACCGACAATATGCTGATCTACGCAAAAGTATCACTTCGTGATGAGGATAAGGGCCGGGTGATCATTGAGGGCGGAAAAGGGATAGGAAGAGTAACCCGTCCCGGCCTTGACAGGCAGGTGGGAGAAGCAGCGATAAATACGGTCCCGAGACAGATGATAGAGCGTGAGGTCAGGGCTGTTATGGACGAATATGACTACAGCGGATCGGTGGATGTTGTGATCTTTGCTCCGGAAGGTGAAGAGATAGCTGAAAAGACCTTTAACTCCGGACTCGGAATAGAAGGGGGCATATCGATAATAGGGACAACGGGACTGGTTGAACCGATGAGCACAAGGGCACTCATTGACACAATTGCGGTCCAAATACGGCAGAAGATGGCTTTGGGCGAAAAAATCCTGGTAGTATCGCCGGGAAACTACGGGTTCCATTTCATGCGTGATACATACGGATTTGATCTGGACCGAGCGGTAAAGTGCTCGAACTATATCGGAGAAGCCATTGATCTTGCAAAGGATGCCGGTTTTTCCGAGATGCTCCTTGTTGGACATGGCGGCAAGCTGGTGAAAACGGCCGGAGGGATAATGAACACGCATTCGCAGGTAGCGGACTGCAGGATGGAGATCATGGCTTCTTCGGTGATACATGCGTCGGATCGCGTGGAAACAGCAAAGAAAATACTCGACTGTGTTTCGGTGGATGATGCATATGAGCTTATGATAAAGGCCGGGATCGAAAGGCAGTGCTTCTCATACATAATGGATCGGATCGAATACCATTTGAAAAAGCGGGCAGGAAACATGCGCATAGAGTGCATAGTTTTTTCAAACAGTTACGGACTGATGGGAAAGACTTCAGGTGCTGACATAATGATGAGGCAGGTATTTACAGGATCGGAGAACTAGATGATAAGTTTTGTCGGAGCGGGCCCGGGAGCCTGTGATCTTATAACAGTACGTGGCATGAAGCTCATCGAAGAGGCTGATGTCATCATTTATACGGGAAGCCTTGTCGACCCCAAACTTCTGGAATATTCAAAACGAGATCCCGAAATATACAACAGTGCGACCATGACTTTGGAAGAAGTAACAGCTGTTATGGAAAGAGCCGAGCTTGCCCGCAAGAGCGTGGTAAGGCTGCATACGGGAGAGCCGAGCCTGTACGGGGCGGTAAGGGAGCAGATGGATGAGCTTGATAAAAGAGGCATAAGATACGAGTCGTGCCCGGGAGTGAGCGCCTGCTTTGGTGCCGCGGCAACACTTGATATGGAATACACTCTTCCCGGGGTAACGCAGACTCTTATAATCACCCGCATGGAGGGAAGGACCGCTGTTCCCGGGAAGGAAAGCATTGAAAGCCTGGCAGTTCACAACGCATCAATGGCGATATACTTAAGCACGGGAATGCTTGATGAGCTCGCTCGAAGGCTCATCGCCGGAGGATACAGCGCCGATACGCCGGCAGCTCTTGTGTGTAAGGCTACGCATCCCGACGAGAAAACAGTGCTCTGTACCGTGGGGACCCTGCCTGATGCGGCAAAGAAAAACGGGATCGAACGTACGGCAGTCGTCCTTGTAGGGGATGCGGTATCTCACAGCCGGTACGAAAGATCAAAACTATATGATCCGTCGTTTAGTACAGGATACAGGAATAATGATCAAAACCGCGATAAGTTTTAACGAAAAAGGAAGAAAAGTCACAGAGAAGCTGAACAGGGCTTTTGATGCTTCGGGTATCGATCCTGCGGACGTTTACGACCTGTCGGATAAAAACAGCGGGGTTTCGCTGCCCGATCTGGTAAGGTCAGAATTTTCGGCCGGTCATCCGCTTATCTTTGTCGGAGCAGTAGGTATAGCGGTCAGAGCTGTGAGCGGATGCATAAAGGATAAGCTAAACGATGCTCCGGTTGTGGTGATCGATGATAATGGGGGTTTTGTCATCCCGATATTATCGGGGCACGCAGGCGGCGCGAATAAGCTTGCTGTAATGATCGCGGAACTTCTCGGTGCCATTCCCGTTATAACCACATCAACGGATATAAACGATGCTTTTTCCGCAGATGTATTCGCTTCGGAAAACAGGCTGACGGTAGGGAACCGTGAAGGTATAAAAAGAGTAGCCGTAAAGGCACTTGAGGGAAAGCCTGTAACATTGTCGATAAAGGATTATCCACCCACCGGAGAGGTTGACATAATCATAGCAGATGAAACAGACAGGGAATGCTCGCTGTTGCTATCGCCAAAACCGTATGTACTCGGGATCGGAGCAAGGAAGGGTATTGATCCGGGTGCGCTGGAGAGGCATATTATGTCAACTATAGAGCCCCGGGGGATAGACATTAAAGAGGTTTATGCGCTTGCGACATTGGATATTAAGGAGAATGAGCGGGCGATAAAAGAATTCTCGGTAAAATACCGCATTCCAATAATTTCATTTGAGGCTTCGGTTCTAAAACGTGCAAAGGGGGAATTCTCGGGCTCGGATTTTGTCGAGAAGACGGTGGGGGTCGACAATGTATGTGAAAGAGCCGCGGTGCTTGCCGCAGGGCCTGGTGCAGAGCTTATCTGCCCTAAGCAGTCCGGCGAGGGGATTACCGTGGCGATATCATTAAGAAAAACTACAAGGTTACGGTAGCCCGTTTGCCCGTTTTGCGCAAAAAGGCGCTTCCGCTCGTTTCCGCACGTCACGTTACTAGACTCGTGAAAAACCTCGTCAAGTAACAACGTGCTCCAAGTCTTTTTGCTGCAAAAGAGCAACCGTGCTACCTGCATGAATGAATATCTAACATTAATTGGAGAGTCACGCATGAGCAAGATCTACGTCGTGGGCATCGGCCCCGGAGATGAAGAGGACATGACGATCAGAGCGCAAAAGGCTCTTAAGACGTGCGACGTCATAGTCGGCTACAAGACATATACGGATCTTGTCAGGAACAACTACCCTGATAAGGAGATCATGGAGAGCACCATGCGAAGCGAGGTCGACAGGTGTAAAACCTGTCTGGAGCTGGCAAAGAGCGGTAAGACCGTGGCTCTTATATGCAGCGGTGATTCCGGGATATACGGGATGGCATCCCCGATGCTTGAGATCGCGGCAGAGGATGGCTTTGATGATGTGGAGATAGTGCCCGGTGTAACTGCGGCACTGTCCGGTTCGGCAGTTCTCGGGGCAGCGGTTGGGCATGATCTGTGCACAGTCAGCTTAAGCGACCTGCTGACTCCTTGGGACAGGATAGAGGAGAGGCTGAGATGTGCCGCAAGGGGTGATTTTTGTATAGCGATCTATAACCCCGGAAGCAAAAAGAGGGCCGAGCATCTGAATAGGGCATGCCTTGTTCTTCTTGAGACTATACCGGCAGACAGGCCGTGCGGAATTGTAAGGAACATCGGAAGGGAAGATACCGAAGTCAGGCTTTGTACGCTGGGGGAACTTGCCGATGAGACGGTGGATATGTTCACGACGGTCTTTATAGGGAACTCCACGACTTATGTAAACAAAAACCGTTTGATCACACCAAGAGGATATAAGCTGCAGTGAAGATACTGATCTTTTCGGGAACAACAGAAGGAAGAAGACTTTCCGAAATGCTGTCGGAGGACGGGACGGAACACTTTGTATGCGTGGCGAGTGAATACGGATGCGAAGTTATGTCAACTAAATCGTGCGCTGCGATCCGTGTCGGAAAAATGAACGCAAACGAGATGGAAGATTACCTGAAAACGGAGCAGTTCGGAAAGGGAGATGTCATTGTTGATGCAACACATCCTTATGCCGACAAGGTCAGCGCAAATATCAAAAATGTTGCGTCAAAGTACGGTTGCATCCTATACAGAGTTTTAAGAAAAAGCGAAGATGACGGTTGTCATGAGGCATATGCTTCGATGCCTGTTTTTGCCCGAAAGATAAACGAAAGCAGCGGGAATATACTTCTGACAACGGGTACGAACACTCTTGATGAGTATTGCGATATCGTAGGAGCCGATACCCTGGCAAGAACGTACGTAAGAGTACTTCCGGCAACCGAGAGCGTGGATATATGCCATAAACTGGGCATAAAGAGCAGTCATATCATCGCGATGCAGGGACCTTTTTCAAAGGCGATGAATAAAGCAGTCATGGAAGAGTATTCCATCCGTCATATGCTGACGAAGGACAGCGGAGATAACGGCGGATTTGCCGAAAAGATCGATGCGGCCGAAGAACTCGGAGTAACGGTACATTTGCTTATGCGCCCCACGCAGGAAGACGGGATCGGAATTGAAGAAGTGTACGAGAAGATAACGGGACACAGGTATGAGCCAAAGCTTACGATCATCCTGGCGGGTGCCGGCATGGGAAGCGAAGATCTTATGACGCGTGAAGTAAGCGATGCCATAAGACGTGCGGATGCGGTCTTTGCTTCAAAGCGGATCTTTGACGGCATAAATGCAAAAAGAAAATATAAGATGTATGATGCGCAGTCCATAGCCCATGTGCTTGAAAATAGCGGAGATATCAGGAAGGCGTTAGTGATGTTCTCGGGGGATACCGGGTTTTACAGCGGAGCCGGACCGGTGCGAGATGAGTTATGTAAACTATTTCCGAATGCAGACATCAGAGTGTTACCGGGAATCTCTTCGGTATCATATCTTGCGGCAGCACTGGGAGAAAGCTATGACAGATCTGTGATCACAAGCATTCACGGCAGAAACACGGAGGCTGATATCAAAAGGCTCGTTTCAGATATATGCCATAACCGAAAGACATTTGCCCTGATGTCAGGAGATGCGGATGTGAGGACGGTCTGCAGCGCTCTTGCCGATGTAAATCCGAATGTGACGGTCTGTATCGGACAAAACCTGTCCTATGAAGACGAGAAGATCACAGTGCTTGCATGCTCAGATGCCGTAAAATACAGATCAGAGGGAATAATAACAGTGTTATTTATAAACGGATCGAAAGATCCCGAGTGTATATCGCGATGACAGACAGAACAAACAACAGGGTCATGATAGCTGCCGCGTCAAGTGGATGCGGCAAGACAGTAATTACGACCGGCCTGCTCGAGGTGCTTAAGAGAAAAGGGGTTTCGCCGGTCTCGTTTAAGTGCGGCCCGGATTATATAGACCCGATGTTTCACAGGCAGGTTCTCGGGATAGACAGCCTGAATCTGGATTCTTATTTTCTTCCGGAGGAAGGTATCAGAGAGCTTGTTGCACGACATCCGGGCGGGTGCGCCGTGATCGAAGGCGTGATGGGGCTTTATGACGGAACAAGCGTATCGGACATTAAAGGATCCGGCTATGAGATCGCAAAGATGACGTCAACTCCCGTGATACTTGTGGTCGACGCGAAGGGCGCGGGCCGGACGATCGCATCCGTGATCAAAGGAATAGCCGCCGATGATAAGGACAGGCTGTTAAGGGGCGTGATACTGAACAGGATATCGCCGCACTTTTATGAAAAACTTCGTCCGTTCCTTGCCAAAGAACTTGAAGATGCCGGAATGGATATTAAGATCCTCGGAGGGATACCGAGGGATGAATGCATGCAGCTGCCGAGCCGTTATCTGGGGCTTACGATGCCTGAGGAGACGGATAATATCAGGGAAAAGATAAGCCTTATGGCAGATCATGTTGAGAAATTCTGCGATATAGAGGCTATACTTAAGATAGCGCAGCGTGCGCCGGAGATCGTTACCGAAGGGATACGTGATGTACCCCCAAAGAGTGCTGAGCAGATCGTGAGCATTGCAGTGGCAAAAGATGAGGCTTTTTGCTTTTATTATCGTGAGAATCTGAGACTTCTTGAGAACCTGGGCGTTAAGATCGTTTATTTTTCTCCGATGCATGATAATGCGATACCGGAAGGTGTCAGCGGCATTCTGATCGGAGGAGGGTATCCCGAACTTCACCTTAAGGCGCTTGCCGATAACGAATCCATGAAAAGATCCGTAAAAGCTGCCATAGATGCAGGAATGCCGACGCTGGCCGAATGCGGAGGGTTCATGTATCTTCATGAGACGATAGAGGATAAGACAGGAGCAAAATATCCAATGGTCGGGGCTGTAAAAGGGAGCTGCCGATACAGTGGCCATATCGCGGGCCTCGGGTATTTACAGATCAGGGAATGCGGTAAAGAAGATTCATATGATTTTTACTCGCACCTGGCGGGTATGAGAGGACATGAGTTCCATTACTATGAGAGCACATACGATGGAGGAGATGCAGTTCTTTACAAACCTTCATCAGATGAAACATACAGATCGATGATAGCAAAAGGAGGCAGTCTCTGGGGCTTCATGCATTTATACTATCCGTCACATCCGGAGGCGATGGAGGCTTTTGTAAGGGCAATGAATAAATGGAATGACCATCAACGGCAACGGAAGGAGATGGAGTTGTGAAGGAACATAAGAATTCGGCGGCTTTTTTTGCAAATAAAGATTGCAGCTTTTATCCGTGCCATGAGTGCGATGAGGATATAAACTGCCTTTTCTGCTACTGCCCGTTATATCATCTTGATTGTCCCGGGAACTATGAGATCACGGAAAAAGACGGCAGGAACATAAAGAACTGCACGGGCTGCACATATCCGCATATTGCCGATAATTACGGTGATATCATAAGATTACTCAAACAAAGTCTCTAGAACTGTACAATTTTCTTTTAATTACCTTATTTCTATGTTATAATCCCTCTTTAGGTATAATTTAGTGTGATTTTGGAGGATATTGGATAATGAGTTTACAGGTCGAGAAGTTGGAAAAGAACATGGCAAAGCTTACCATCGAGGTTGATGCCGCGAAGGTAACCGAGGCTATTAAAAAGGCTTACGATAAGAACAAGGGCAAGATGAGTGTGCCGGGATTTCGGAAGGGTAAAGTACCTCAGGCTATGATCGAGAAGATGTACGGTCCCGAGGTTTTCTATGAGGATGCGGCAAATATTATGATACCCGATGCATATGCGGAGGAAGTAGATAACAACAAAGAGCTTGAGATAGTATCACAGCCCAAGATCGATGTGGTTCAGCTTGAAAAGGGCAAGAATTTCATCTTCACGGCTGAAGTGGCATTAAAGCCTCCGGTAGAGCTTGGAAAGTACAAGGGTGTCAAGATCGATAAGATCGACACTGAAGTTACTGACGAGGATATAGACAAGGAGATCAAGCGTGAGCAGGAAGCAAATGCTAGAACGATAACCGTTGAAGACCGCCCTGTTAAGGAAGGTGATACGGCTGTCATAGATTTCGAAGGATTCATCGACGGAGAGGCATTCCAAGGCGGAAAGGGAGACAACTATCCGCTCGTTATCGGATCGCATTCATTCATACCGGGATTTGAAGATCAGCTGATCGGCAAGAGCACGGGGGATGAAACCGATGTTAATGTGACTTTCCCCGAAGACTATAACGCCAAGGATCTTGCCGGAAAGCCCGCGGTGTTCAAGGTCAAGATCAATGAGATCAAGGAAAAGGAGCTTCCCGAGCTTGATGATGAATTTGCATCAGAGGTATCGGAGTTTGATACCATGGCAGAGTACCGCGAGGATGTAAAGAAGAACCTTGCCGAGAAGAAGGAAAAGGAAGCCAAGGACAAGAAGGAAGACGCTGTTATAGAGGCTATCATCAAGGACTCCAAGATGGATATTCCCGAGGCCATGGTCGATACACAGACAAGGACGATGATAAACGATTATGCAAGAAGGCTTCAGAGCCAGGGCCTGTCTCTTGAGCAGTATTTCGCGTTCACGGGACTTGATATGGAAAAGTTCACCGCTCAGATGAAGCCCGGTGCGCAGAAGAGGATCGAATCAAGACTTGTTCTTGAAGCCATCGTAAAGGCCGAAGGCTTCGAGGTAAGTGATGAGGAATACGAGAAGGAACTTGAGCGTATGGCCGAAGAGTCCAAGATGGATCTCGATAAGCTGAAAGAATATATCGGAGATGATGAATACGGCAAGAACCAGATCATTGAAGATATCAAGATCCAGAAGGCTGTAGATCTTATTGTAGATAGTGCAAAGGAGAAATAAATGAGTTTAGTACCTTATGTCATTGAACAGACGAGTCGCGGCGAGCGAAGCTACGACATATATTCGAGGCTCCTTAAGGAGAGGATCGTGTTCCTCGGTGAGGAAGTAAATGATACGACAGCGAATCTTATCGTAGCGCAGATGATGTTCCTTGAGGCTGAGGATCCGGAGAAGGATATCCATTTTTACATCAACAGCCCGGGCGGATCGGTAACAGACGGTTTTGCCATCTATGACACAATGCATTACGTAAAATGTGATGTTGCAACATATTGTATCGGAATGGCAGCCAGCATGGGAGCATTCCTTCTGGCGGGCGGCGCAAAGGGTAAGAGGTTTGTCCTCCCCAACGCCGAGATCATGATACATCAGCCTTCAGGCGGCGCAAAGGGTCAGGCTACCGAGATAGAGATCGTTGCCAAGCAGATCCTGCGTACCAAGGAGCGCCTTAATAAGATCCTTTCGGAGAACACCGGACAGCCTATAGAAAAGGTTGCAGCCGATACTGAGCGTGATAACTGGATGAGTGCCGAAGAAGCGCTGGAGTACGGAATAGTGGATAAAATCATTGCAGACAGGGGAGAAGGGGAAAAGTAACTCATGGCAAAGAAGGATATCAGATGCTCTTTTTGCGGTAAGAGCCAGGATCAGGTCAAGAAGCTCATAGCAGGTCCGGAAGGGGTCTTCATATGCGATGAATGTATAGAAGTATGCATGGAGATCGTGGAAGATGAGCTGTATGAGACGGAAGAGACAGAAGTCGACAACGGTGATTTTGAGATCAATCTCGTCAAACCGAAAGAGATGAAAGAGTTTCTCGATGAGAACGTGATAGGTCAGGAAGAGGCCAAAAAGGTCCTCTCGGTAGCGGTATACAATCACTATAAGAGGATACTGTCGCAAAAGGATTCCGGCGTGGAACTGCAGAAGTCCAACGTTATAATGATCGGGCCGACCGGTTCCGGTAAGACACTGCTTGCCCAGACTCTTGCCAAGATCATCAATGTTCCTTTTGCCATTGCCGATGCAACAGCACTTACGGAAGCCGGATATGTCGGTGAGGATGTAGAGAATATACTGCTCAAGGTCATTCAGGCAGCGGATTACAACATCGAAAAAGCCGAATACGGTATCATCTATATCGATGAGATAGATAAGATAACGAGAAAATCGGAAAATGTCTCGATCACGAGAGATGTGTCGGGTGAAGGCGTGCAGCAGGCACTCCTTAAGATAATCGAGGGAACGAATGCATCCGTACCTCCGCAGGGCGGCAGAAAGCATCCTCATCAGGAACTGATACCCATAAACACTACCAATATACTGTTCCTTTGCGGCGGAGCATTTGACGGTCTGGAGAAGATCGTGGAGAACCGTCTGGACAGAAAATCGATCGGATTCGGAGCACAGATCGCAGACAAGACAGAGCATGAGATAGGTGCGCTCCTGCAGCAGGTACAGCCCGAAGATCTTATCAAGTTCGGACTGATACCCGAGTTTGTGGGAAGAGTACCGATCTGCGTCAGCCTTGAAGGGCTTGACGAGGACGCTCTTGTGGAAGTACTGACTGAGCCTAAGAATGCCATAATCAAACAGTACAAGAAGCTGTTTGAGCTCGACGGAGTAGAGCTTGAATTTGAAGACGATGCAATCCGCGAGATAGCCCACAAGGCCTATGAAAAGAAGACCGGCGCAAGAGGACTGCGATCAATTCTTGAGGGGATAATGAACGATCTTATGTTTGAGATCCCATCCGATGATTCCATCACGAAATGCGTGATCACAAAAGGCGCCGTAACGGGCGAGGGAGCTCCCCTGATAGTGCGTAACAACGAAAAAGTCAGAAAGAGTCTTAAGAAAGCAGAGTAACTTTGCGAAGGATAACCAAGAAGAAATTCGCCTGCGTTATTGTAAATAAAATGGCAGTGCTTCCGGGCATGGTCATTCATTTTGATATCAAATCCCCTTCGGGCACGAAAGCCGTGGAAAAAGCCATGGTCAAGGACCGGAGGCTTTTTGTCGTATCCGACAGGGAGACAGAGGACGGACCCGACAAGTCGGGTGTGTACTCATGCGGATGCGTTTGCTCCATAAAACAGGTGGTAAAGCTTCCGGATGGGATGCTGCGCGTTCTGGTCGAGGGTGATTTCAGGGCCAGGCTGCTTGATATCGAGAAAACTGAGTACCTCATCGCCACGGTAAAGGAGATGGTGGCAATAGATGACTGGTACATAGACAAGAATGTCTGTCCGGTCAATCCTGAACTGTCTCCGGACAGCGAAGAGGCACGTCATCAGATCAGGGCCAGGATGAACATATTAAAAGAACTCCTGTCGTCCCTCCTGTCTTTTAATCCTTCTATCGGGAAGACTCTGACACGCCAGTTTGACGAGGCCGAGAAACTGTCGGAGCTTCTTGATTATGTAGCGATAAATGTCCCGATGCATTTTGCCGACAGGCAGTATCTGCTCTCATGCGAGACTGTCGAGGAACGGTTCATGTCGCTCATGACGATAATGCAGCGGGAAGTTGACGTCCTCAATATCAAGACCAATATCGCCAAGCAGATAAAAGAGCGGGTCGATAAAAATCAAAAAGAGTATGTCCTTCGCGAACAGCTCCGTGTGATCAAAGAAGAACTCGGTGAGGGAAGTACCGCCACCGAAGAAGAGAAATACAGGGAGATGGTGAAGAAACTCAAGGCCAAAGCTGACGTTAAAGACAAGATCCTGAAGGAGATTGACCGATTCAGTCACCTCCATGACGGATCCTCGGAGGCTGAGGTATCACGCGGTTATATAGAAACGCTGCTTGCCATGCCATGGGACCGTGTATCAAAAGACAACAGGGACATAGACCGTGCCGAGAAGATACTGAACAGGGATCACTACGGACTTGATAAGGTCAAGGAACGGATGCTCGAATTTCTGGCGGTAAGAAATCTTACGAAAAAAGGCCAGTCACCCATAATATGTCTTGTGGGCCCGCCCGGTACGGGTAAAACAAGCATAGCAAAGTCTGTAGCCGCAGCGCTTGATAAAGAGTATGTGCGGATCAGCCTCGGAGGAGTGAGGGATGAGGCTGAGATCAGAGGCCACAGAAGAACTTATGTCGGAGCCATGCCCGGAAGGATCGCCGTGGGGCTCAAGAATGCGGGAGTTAAGAATCCGTTGATGCTGCTCGATGAGATAGACAAGATGAGCAACGATTATAAAGGAGATCCTTCTTCGGCCCTTCTTGAAGTGCTCGACAGCGAACAGAATGTAAGGTTTTCCGACCATTATATAGAGATCCCGGTGGATCTTAGCGAGGTATTGTTCATCGCAACCGCAAACAGCCTGTCGGATATCCCGAGGCCTCTTCTTGACAGGATGGAAGTCATCGAGGTCAGCAGTTATACGGAAAATGAAAAGATCCATATAGCAAAAGAACATCTCTTCCCGAAACAGCTGAAGAAGAACGGATTGAAGAAAACTCAGCTGGTGATAGCGGATACCGTATGGCAGGACATAGTAAGCGGATATACAAAAGAAGCCGGAGTCAGGTCGCTTGAGCGAAAGATCGGAGCAATTTGCCGAAGAGCAGCCAGGATGATCTATCAGGACGGCAAGAAGACTGTCAGAGTCAACAGAGGGAATCTGTATGATTTTCTCGGAGTACGCAGGTACGAACAGGATAAGAAGAATAAGAACGATGAGGTAGGTATTGTACGCGGGCTTGCATGGACAAGTGTCGGCGGGGATACCTTGTCAATAGAAGTAAACGTTATGCCGGGCAAGGGGGAGATACTTCTTACCGGGCAGCTTGGGGATGTCATGAAGGAATCGGCTCAGGCCGGAATGAGCTATATACGCTCGATCGCACCAAAACACAAGATATCGCCGGACTATTTCAGGAAGCATGATTTTCATCTGCACATTCCGGAGGGAAGTGTTCCGAAGGACGGACCTTCAGCCGGGATTACGATGGCAACGGCGCTTTATTCAGCTATCACGGGTCAAAAGGTTCGAGCCGATGTTGCGATGACCGGAGAGATCACGCTTCGGGGAAGGGTTCTTCCGATAGGGGGCCTTAAAGAGAAAGTGCTTGCCGCCAAGAATGCGGGTATAAAAAAGGTACTTGTGCCTTCGATGAACACGAAAGATATAGAAGAACTGGATGAGGAGATAACGCAGGGACTTCGGATCGTGTATGTTTCACACATGGACGAAGTGCTGCGTGAGGCCGTGGTTCCCAAGATTGTGAAGAAAGTAAGATCATGATAATCAAAAACGTAAACTTAGAGACCGTGTGCGGAGTCACGAGTAAGCTCCCTGACAATAGATTACCGGAGGTTGCGTTTGCGGGAAAATCAAATGTCGGAAAATCTTCCCTCATAAATGCGCTTATGAACCGCAAGAGTTATGCAAGGACAAGCTCGCAGCCCGGTAAGACGCAGACGATCAATTTTTACAATATCAACGATGAAGTATACTTTGTGGACCTTCCCGGATACGGATATGCCAAGGCATCAAAGACCGAGGTGGAGAAGTGGGGGAAGATGATCGAAAAGTATCTTCACACTTCGAAACAGTTAAAACGGGTTTTCCTGCTCATTGATATCAGGCATGAGCCGGGAAACAATGATAAGATGATGTATGACTGGATCGTCTCGTCAGGATATGAGCCGGTCATCATAGCCACCAAGCTTGATAAGATCAAAAGAAGCCAGATCGACAAGCAGTTAAAGCTCGTACGTACTGCACTGGGAGCAGGCGATGCGGCTGTAGTACCTTTTTCTGCCGAAAGTAAGCAGGGAAGGGAGGAGATATATGAGATCATCGACAAAATACTTGAAGATACTGTTTAACTATCTGTTCGCCATACTTATGGTGATATTGTTCGTGGTAGTGTTGCCATGGGCGTTGAAATTCTTCTGGCCGTTTGTTGTTGCGGCTATCATCGCTGCGATCGCAAATCCGCTTGTAAGATTTCTTGAAAAGAAAATGAAGATAAGACGAAAGGCCGGTTCGGTATTTGTTATCGTACTCACCATCGCTGCAGTTGCCGCTGCATGCTATGGGATCATCTACCTTCTCATATCCGAGATCGTGGGATTCGTAACAAGTGCACCCGATATGTGGGCCAAGGTTAATAATTCCATCAAGAATATATCACTCAATCTCGGTAACAGGGTGGAACTGCTTCCGAAGGGCTCAAGGGATATGTTTGACAAGCTCGGAGAGAGCATTTATGAGTCTCTTTCAAGTCTGGGAAGCTCCATCGGTGAGAGCGCAGCTGAGACCGCGGGTAACGGGATCAAGAACGCACCTCTTTTTATTATCGGGATCATAATGTGTATCCTTGCGAGCTATTTGTTTGTCGCAGAGCGCGAAAAGATCGGGAAATTTATCTTTAGCGTGATCCCCGAGCATATGAAGGAAAGATACTATATAGTGATAGGGACCATGAAATCGGCTGTGGGAGGCTATTTCAAGGCCCAGTTTAAGATAATGGTATTCGTATACTTCGTTATCTTCATAGGATTTCTTGTTCTTAGGATCGATTATGCGTTCCTGATCGCATTGCTCATAGCGTTTCTTGATTTTCTCCCGTTCTTCGGAACAGGTGCGGTCATGTGGCCGTGGGCGCTCTACCTGGTCATACAGAAGGATTACAAGTTTGCCTTGGGAATGATGGTGGTCTGGGGCCTGTCGCAGCTCGTACGCCAGCTCATCCAGCCCAAGTTCGTTGGAGATTCCATCGGAATGCCTGCGATCCCGACGCTGATCCTGCTCTACGTGGGATTTCGTGTCGGAGGCGCGTTGGGCCTGATACTGGCGGTGCCCATCGGAATGATCATTTACAACCTGTATAAAGCGGGGCTGTTCTCGAACTTCATCTACAGTACAAAGATGCTGCTGGCGGATTTTCGCAAGATGAGGATATTCACGCCGGAGGAGCTTGAATCCGAGGGGATCAAGGATGATGATTTAACGTGAATTCTTACACATTTGCACAAAAAGGCGCTTGCGCTCGTTTCCGTGCGTCATATTACTTGATTGCGTAGCAATCGAGTCAAGGCGACATCGACGTAGTCGATGTTGGGGTCCGCTCAGACGCCGCTCGGGCTGTCCCGATCAAAGATCGTGACATATCCTCGCCAAGTAACAACGCACTCCAAGTCTTTTTGTTGCAAACGGTAAGAATTCACTCATGAATATGATAAGGACAATGTTATGATTGGAATTCTTGCAAGATTATTCATAAAGGATCACACGAATACCTCGGATACGCGCGTACGTCACGCATACGGCGTCGTCTGCGGTGCATTCGGCGTCTTTTTAAACATCATTCTGTTTGCCGCAAAGCTATCGGCGGGCATCATTTCGAATTCCGTAGCTATAATCGCAGATGCTTTTAACAACCTCGGAGACGCGGGATCGAGTGTTGTGACGATGGTCGGATTTAAGATGGCGGGACAGAAGCCGGACCCCGAGCATCCTTTCGGACACGGGCGGATAGAGTACGTCACCGGACTTATCGTTTCGATGCTCATAATCGTTATGGGCTTTGAACTTCTTAAGTCATCGGTGGATAAGATCATACACCCGCAGCTTCCGACGCTGACTCCGGTCGTAGCCGGTATCCTGATTTTTTCAATACTAATCAAACTATACATGTACAGTTATAATACTGCGACATCTGCCAAGATAAGTTCAGCGGCCATGAAAGCGACGGCCCTTGATTCATTTACGGATTCGATCTCAACGCTTGTGGTACTTGCAAGTTCACTTATAGGGTATTATACGGGATGGATGATTGACGGATGGTGCGGACTTGCGGTCTCTCTTTTTGTCCTGTACGCAGGAGTTACATCCGCGAAGGATACAATGGATCCGCTGCTTGGCAGCAAGCCTTCCGAGGACTATGTAAAGGCTATCGAAAAGTTCGTCACGTCATATGATGACATAATCGGCATACATGACCTTGTGATCCATGATTACGGTCCCGGACGTATAATGATCTCGCTTCATGCCGAGGTCAGCGCCGACAGGAACATAATGGATGTACATGATACGATCGACAATATAGAGCGGCGCCTTAATCAGACACTGGGGTGTCAGTGTGTGATCCATATGGATCCCGTAGTCGTCAATGACGCAGCAACAGACCGTATGAAACGTCTTTGCATGCTCATAGCCAAAAGCGTTGATGAAGAATTCACGATACATGATTTTCGCATGGTAAAGGGCCCTTCCCACACCAATCTCATATTTGACGTGGTAGCGCCTTATGACTGTAAGCTGTCGGAAACCGAGATCAAAAATACGATCTGCGCAAAGGTTGAGAGTCTGCCGGGTAATCACTATGCGGTTGTGGAAGTAGACAGGCCGTATGTCTGATCTGTCGGATCATTATCTTGTCAATATCAGGAAAGGCGAAACAGGAACAGGTTATGAAAAAAATCAAAGTATTCATAGACGGAAGCGAAGGAACTACCGGACTTCGGATCAATGAGCGTTTTGCGGAACGTGATGATATAGAAGTGATGCATATCGATCCGGAGAAAAGAAAGGATGCCGATGAGAGAAAAAAGTTCATAGATTCATCGGACTATACTTTCCTGTGCCTTCCGGATGCAGCTGCGATAGAAGCATGTAACCTTGCGGAAAATCCCGATACGGTCATAATAGACGCTTCAACGGCACACAGGACCGATCCGGGATGGGCATACGGTTTGCCTGAGCTGTCGACGCAGTTTTATGAAAAGATCAGGACTTCAAAGCGCATTGCTGTTCCCGGATGTTACGCGTCCGGTTTTGTCATGATGGCATATCCGCTTGTGGAAAAAGGAATATTGGGGACGGATTATCCCTTTACGATACCGGCGCTTTCCGGGTATTCAGGAGCAGGCAAAAAGGCTATAGCCGCATATGAATCCGAGGATAAGACGAAGGATCTGTTTGCACCGCGTCAGTATGCCCTGTCACAGATGCACAAGCATCTGCCTGAGATGAAGAAGATAGTAGGGCTTGACTACGAACCTGTATTTGAGCCGGTTGTGGATGATTATTATTGCGGGATGATCGTTAATCTGCCTATTCATACAAGGCTCATGAAGAAGAAAATGGGGCCTGAGGAGCTTCGTGATGTACTGGCTGCGCATTATGACAAACAGCCGTTCATCCGTGTATGCGAGTATGGATGTGAAAGCAGCACTAACGGGTTCCTTGCAGCAAACTCCATGGCAGGGGTTGATTATGCAAACATACTTGTAACGGGAAATGAGGACAGGATAATAGTATCGGCGATGTTTGATAATCTGGGCAAAGGTGCCAGCGGGGCTGCAGTGGAGTGCCTGAACATATCGATGGGGATAGATCCGACTACGGGATTGGTTTTATAGCTACACGCGACAGGTAAGAGTTGCGATATTCCTTCTGGTCCGTGACGTCTCGGTCAAACCACTCCGGAGGAACAAATGCATCTGCTTCTTCTGTGGATTCGAATTCCACTTCGGCAATTATAAGAGATTCAAAGGGCTCGGCAAATATGTCGAGCTCTATTGTATGCTTTTCGTACGGGATCAGATAGCGTTTCTTGCGGATAACGTTACCGTCTGCTTTTGAGGAAAGTGTTTCATAAGACTCTTTTGTAAGGGGGAGGTTATATTCTTCGTGGGCAAGAGAAGTATTACTGCCTCCAACGCCTTTATAGGTCATGTAGTACCGCTCATCCTCGCGGCGAACCCTGATAGTGGGCTCGGTCACAAGATACGCCTGCTCGATCGTATGAAACTCATACGATCCGAGGTCAGGCGGAAGGTTCTTTATGGTGAATTTTCTCTCTATCTCCATTCCCATATCTGTCAATGTGCGTTTATCTCTTTGAGACGGTTGGCGGCACTGTTCATGTCGTCGACAATGCTTCTTACATCATCAAGTATGAGCTGATTTGATTCGGTAGCCTGGCATGTCATGGAGGAATGCGCGGATACTTCTTCCGAAATGGCGGAGATCGTCTGAATGCTGTCTACAATCTCACTGTTGGCTTTTGCAAGCTTTTCAACTATATTTGAAAGCTCATTTGAATTATCGCTGATCTTTCCGGTGCTCTCAACGATCCTGTCAAAACTGTCGGATGTTACGTTCGCCGACTGATTTTGTATTTGATTGCTCTCGACAAGCGAGTTGATGGCGCCGACCACTTTGGTTATCTCATCCGAAATCCCGGAGATAAGCTTGTTGATGTTTTCGGTAGCTTCCTGAGTCTGCCCTGCAAGGCTTGAGATCTCGGTAGCAACAACAGCGAATCCGCGTCCAGCGTCCCCTGCCCTTGCAGCCTCGATCGATGCGTTAAGTGCAAGGAGGCTGGTCTGTGAAGCGACGGTCTGGATAAGAGATACTATAGTCTCCATCTGCTTTGTAGAAGTCTTAAGTCCTTCAACTTCAGCAACAACGCTGTCTCCGGCCTTTTCGGAGATCTTCGACTGCTCTATGAGCTTTGCGATATTAGCCTGTCCTTCGCGGATCGCTTCAACCGCATCCGATGTATTGCTGCCTATATCCTTTGCGGCATTTGTAACGTTTTCTATCTGTGTCTGGATCTCTTCGGTCTTGATCAGCTGGTTTTGTACGGATTCGGCAGTATCTGTAGTTCCCGACTGGACTTCCTTCATGGAGGTAAGGGTTTCCTCGCTTGATGTTACAAGCTGTGAGATCTTACCGGAAACCTCACCGACGTTGTTTACAAGATCGCCGGAAACCTGTATGACTTCCGAGAGCATGTGCTCATTCTTTTCGCCCGTATCATTGATGACTTGGATACTTGCGGCATTTATGTCGGTAATGACCTTGTTTACAACGATGGAAAAAACGGAAACAACGATCATGATAAGAGCTTCTATCTCAAGATCGGCCATGGCTCCGTCCTGCCACTCGCGAAGTGAAGCAAATCTGATGGCGTGGGCTGTAGCTATGACGGATACACCGATCCCGGAGGTCACGGAGAGCTTAAAATCGTTGAACATTGCGGTCAGTATGACGGTAGGGATCGCATATACGAATACGAGGATCGTGTTTGTCGTGATAAAGCAGACGATCACGTAGAACAGGCCGTATCCTATCGCCATAACGTGCCTTATGATAACTGATTCGGGATCCATTTTGTAGATCGCCCATCCTATTATCATGGGCACCAGGTCAAATATCTCGACCGCCAGGAACTTACCCATTCCCGCTTCGCCTTTGATGAGCTGAATGATATATGCCAAACTGATAATGGACGTCAATACCGTAAATAAGATCATCGCCGTCCGGTTGATGCGTTCCTCGTTGGATCTTGTGTTTTCCATGCTATTACACTCCTCCCGCTCGTACACAACAGATTAGTGTTGCCGTTAATGTTATATTCCAATGATACTATAAAAAACGTCGAAATACAAAGAATACTTACGGTCGGAGCATCTTTAAAAGCAGGCTTGACGGAACTAGTAATAAGATGTAATATGATTTTGAACTAGTAATAAGATGTAATACGATTTTGAACTAGTAATAAGATGTAATACAAAATTCGATTTCAGCAGAGGAGCAGAGGATGAAAAATAACCCGTTTAGCCTTGATTTTGGAGCAGAACCGAATCTGATGATCCCGAGGATTACCGAGCAGAACAGGATCGTTGACTCATTTACTTCCGAGAATCCGTCTACTCATATGTACATACTGATAGGAGCAAGAGGATCCGGAAAGACCGTTTTGATGACTTCGATCTCGCATGTCATCAGGGAGCAGGAAGGATGGATTCATGTTGATCTGAATCCGGAAGGAGATTTGCTCAACGAGTTGATGGTAAAGATCATGAAAAAAACCGGGAAACTGTTTCCGCGACTTAAATTGGAAGTGTCCGTAAAAGGTGTGACCGTTTCTACGACGGCAGAAAAATACAGTGATATTCAGGCCGATCTGGATGATCTGTTGGAAAAGTTAAAGAAAAAGAACATACGTGTGTTGATTACAATGGATGAAGTCCATAATTCAAAAGACGTTCGCACCTTTACGGGCTTTTTTCAACATTGCCTGAGGGAGAAATATCCGGTATTCGTGTTAATGACAGGGTTGTATAAAAATCTGCGTTCATTGCAGAACAATCGCTCCCAGACTTTCCTTAAGAGAGCGCCGCGTATTGACCTTGGACCGTTAAGCGGGATAAGGGTCACGAAGAAATATGAGGAGATCTTTGGATTGGATCCAAAGCAAGCTTCCGAAATGTCACTTCTTACCAAGGGCTATTCTTATGGGTTCCAGATTTTGGGATATCTTGTATATGATTCCGGAAAGAAACAGCCGGATAACAGGATCCTTGATGAGTATAAACTGAACCTGTTTGAAAACTCCTATGAGAAGATATGGGAAGAACTGTCGGCAGGGGAGAGGGACGTTGTGCGCGCGATAGCAACACATGAACCTGAATCGGACGTGAAATTGATCAGGGAATCTATCCCGATGGATTCAAATATGTTCTCAACGTACAAGGACACGCTGCATAAGTGCGGGTTGATAAGCAAAGGGACAGCATATGGAAGGGTTGAGTTCTGCCTGCCTTTCTTTGCGGAATATGTTCTTAGCAAGTAAGAAGACCCTAATGATCAGGAAAAGGAAAAAATAATGAAACGTGACGATATCATCTCGGGTATAGTTGGAGGGACTATTATTGCAGTAGGCTGTACTGTGGGCATTTTCGGTTATCAAAAAATGAATGAGCCCATATATGCTGAACCATCAGTGAGCATAAGTGAAAGCAAAAGCATTGTTTCGACTGAAGATGCCGGGGAAAGCGATACTGCAGAAGGTAAGGTTGATTATTTGGGATATACATCGGAAGATTATCCGGTGCAAGATGACCGGAATTCTCCGGATCCTGTAGATTCCATAGATTCAGCAGAGGCTGATCCTTATGTGGATAAGACTGTTCCGGAAGTATCAGCAAGCATTCGATCAGTTGATGGAACCGGATATGAAGCCGATGTCTCAAATGAAATGGGAAGTAGTCCCAACTATTTTGATACATATGATATACCGGAACAGCAGAACACTTCTGAAACGTATGTGTTAAATACAAGTACCATGAAGATACATATTCCAAGCTGTGATGATGTGAAAAAGATCAACCCCGAGAATTACGCTACATCAAGCAGCTCTTTAGAGGAACTAAAGGCGCAGGGATATACTGCGTGTGGGCACTGTTTTAGATGATGAGTAAGAAACATTTATTAATAATAACTATATGTGCTTCGGTGATTTTCGTGCCGGCTGGCTGCGGGGCCGTCGGATATGATAAACCGGTTGATTCAAACAATCCGGTGATACAGGTAGCTGATTTGATGGAATCTGACGCATCAGATGCCACTGAGGATAGTTCATCACACGATAATGATGCTGTAGAGGAGGCGGTTGAAGATACATTTGACAAAGAGAATACCGATAAAGATACACAGCCTGTCCGGGACATCATGGAGGTACACTTCATCGATGTCGGGCAGGCTGATTCTACGCTTATCAAGATCGGTGATCATGCGATGCTGGTCGACTGCGGTGTTGATGCTGCAGGCACAAAGCTTCAGTACTATCTGAAGAAACAGGGTATCGAGAAGTTGGACTATCTGATACTCACCCATCCGGATTCGGATCATATCGGGGGTGCGGATGTCATCATAACTAAGTTTGATATTGATAAGGTGTTCATGTCGCCGTTTACCAAAGATAATAACTGGTATTCGGATCTTATGAACGCGCTGTCATACAGAGGATACAGCTGGAGTACGCCTGATGTCGGAAGCAGGTATAACCTGGGAGATGCGGAGTTTACCATATTGGGCCCAAACAGAACCTATGATGATCCCAATAACTCATCGATCGCATTCGTGCTCCAATATGGAGAGAATCGTTTCCTGTTTACGGGAGATGCGTCGGAAGAAGCAGAATCCGATATTCTCGCAAACGGTCTGGATATATCGGCTGATGTATATAAGCTGGGACATCACGGGAGCAGCAGTGCATCCACGGAAGCGTTTCTTGAGAAGATCAGTCCAAGATATGTCGTTATAAGCTGTGCGAGCGGGAATGATTACGGACATCCCCATGTGGAAACGATGGATCGCCTTAAGAAGTATTCGCCGCAGATCTATAGGACTGATGAACAGGGTACAATAATAGCATATTCGGACGGCGATATCATCACTTGGGATCATTCTCCATCAACAACTTGGGCAAGCGGGACGCAGATAAAAGAGGAAATACCGCGTATCTATAACGATATAATGAGCCTTGAGACTACAGATGACACTGCCGGGGAACCGGGAAGCAGGAGCATGCCGGCATCTGTAACATATGTCCTGAACACCAGATCCAATAAGTTCCATTATCCGGATTGCAAGTCTGTAAACGACATGAAACCTAAGAACAGGAAGGATGTAGACTGGAAAAGGGATGAATGCATCGAGGCCGGATATGAACCTTGCGGCAACTGCAAACCCTGATGGGGATTAATCTTTACAATGTGACAATATAAGATGGTATTACCTGCGTGATGTATGGTATTATTCAATGTAAGTGAAAGGAGGCGAACCGGCCTATGGAACAAAAGAAAAAAACTCTGCCGCAGCTTGTGAGGGAGTATCCCGTAATAACCTGTATAGCGTTGGTAATAGTGTACATAATCTGCAGGAGGATCACGCATTGGCTCTTTGCTCAGGTATTCTCGGCAGTTCCCGTACGTGAGATACTCGATGTTATCTGGCCGTTTATCATTGTGATGGCTACAGGGTGCCTTATGGCATACAAAAAGAGAGGATTCTTCAAAACTCTGGTGCTGTGCATTCCCCTGATGATCTACGGGTTGATCAACTGGTCGGGTAACATTGTCTTGTTTGTTACGGAGCCGGGTATCGAATGGAAGTCTCCGTTGAGGATGATAATAAGCTTACTGCCTTTGCTTGCCGTGGGGTTCAGGGAGGAATCTGTTTTCCGCGGCGTGGCGGTGAATATCATGACGGACAAATACGCAAAAGACAGACGGGGGATACTGTTTATCGTCCTGTTTACGGGATTTTGCTTCGGTATCATGCATATGCAGAATATTTTTATCGGACAGTCCTTATTATCGACCATAGAACAGTCCCTGAACGCCGTCTGCCTCGGAATTATCTTTGCAGCGGTTTATCTTCGGGGCGGAAATCTCTGGGCACTGATGCTGATACATTCGTTCATCGATATCGGAGGAATGTCAAGAGGACTCCTGACAAAAACCTATGATATGGATGCTATAGGGATGCTTGCAAGTAATAAGGAAACGACGATCGATCCGAGAGCAACCGCTGTAAAGGCCGGTATTTGGATTGCATGTGTTCTGGCAGGCCTGTTCATGATCAGGAAGTCAAAGTGTGATGAGATAATAGCAAAATTTCGAAAGAATGTGGAGGTATGACCATGGTTTATGTATTTCTTGCAGACGGTTTTGAAGAGATCGAGGCTCTTACTCCGGTGGATCTTTTAAGAAGGGCAGGGGTGGAAGTGAGCACCGTGTCCATATATCCGGGCAGAAAGGAAGTGACCGGTGCACGGAAAATATCGGTCAACGCCGATCTGACGATAGATGATGCCGATATGGATTCGGCTGAATTGATCGTTCTTCCGGGAGGCATGCCGGGTACGGTCAACCTTCTTGAGTGCGGAAGACTTATGGATATCGTCGATGCTCATAATAAAAAAGGAAAGCGCATAGCAGCCATATGTGCAGCTCCGGCAAAGATACTCGGATCAAAGGGTTTACTTAAGGGAAAAAACGCCACATGCTATCCGGGATTGGAGTCCATGATGGAAGGAGCAACGCCTGTTATAAAAACGGTAGTTACAGATGGGAATATCACGACATCAAGGGGATTGGGCACAGCCGTGGACTTCGCCTGCGAAATAATAACACTTCTGTGCGGCGAAGAGAAGGCGAAAGAGATAAGAACTTCAGTAGTGGCTTGACATAGGGAGAAAACGCATGAAAAAAATAACATCCGGTTTAATAACAATCGTACTCGCATTAATGATCGCTTTGGTAGGTGGTGTATTCTGTGTTCGTGCCGCTGAAGCCGAGGCTGCTATTGATGATGAATTCCTCGCCGAACCGACTGTATTCTGTGATACACAGGAAGAGGCATATGCTGCGGTTCGCAACATCATACGCAACAGGATAAACAATATGGCTCTTTACGGGGCAGAAAACTATCGCGACTATGATGAAGACGGATATGTCTATGACAGGATATATGTCAAAAACGGAGTGTTCGAATATTACAGCATGGATATGCCGGATGTATGTGATTTTGAAGCAGAGCGTGTCGGTATGGAGCCTTACGAAGGCGACTATATGTATAATCTTATCGGTAACAGGTATAAGAGAGAGTTTTATTTTGAAGGCCCGACTATTATTCATCCGGATGATGGGAATTACGGTTCTAAGGAACGTGACGGTGTCTGGTATGATACATATGAAGTGTATCTGCCTGTTATCACCACTCTTGAGGAAGAAAACCAGGTTGACCGGAAGGTTGAACAGTTGATGGATTCCACCTTTGCGGATGTAAAAAACGGCACTAACGAGCAGAAGATAAAAGCTGTATACAATTATATAACCAAAAACGTGAAGGGTACAGTTTCCGGTGCCGGAGGGAGTGACAGAACCTATCCGCTCTATCATACGGCATACCATGCTCTGATAAAGGGTAATGGTACATGTGAGGCTTTTGCGCAGCTGTTTACAAGGCTTACAAGGCAGCTGGGCGTTCCCAGTAAGGTCATAATGGGTATCGATGCCAATAATCATACATACAATATCGTTGATAAGGGTGACGGATACTGGTACTTCATAGATACAAACAGAGGGATATATCTTTCGGACAGCTCCTTTAAAAGAACACAGGAGCAGGAAAGATATACGTCATATCGGTACATAAAGAGCTATTGGGAAAAGATCAAAGGCGGAACGGACTATAAGGCCGAAGAAGTCAAGGTTGTAAAAGACGGCGAGGTGGTTTTTGCATCGGAATCGTTGAAGGCAATTTATGATTATGTCATCAATGCTCTGGCAGAAGATACATCGGCACATTACGTCATAAGATTTGACTGCGATTGGAAACCGGAATATGGAGATTCCTATTTGGATTATCCGGACAGAGTTTCCGTGGATCTTGGAGGACATAAGCTTATTGTTGAGAACTGGAAAAGCATCAGTTGTGATGAGCTATATAACGGGACGGTACAGGGAGGTCCCAACGAAAACGGGGGCGGGACTTCCGCATATTTCCAGATGGGCATCAGACTGATCAGGAATGTTACTTTTGTCGGGACAACAAGGTATGATCATGTATTCCTTCGCCCGGAGATGCAGCAACAGGTCGAACTTGATAATGTATGCTTTAAGAAGATGGCTGTTGTGCTTGCACCATATTACGGAGATGATCGGTATACCTATGATCTTGTTATATCAAATGATGTAACGTTTGAGAATTGCTCGCTCTATATTATGGATCAGGGCGATACAGGGCATGCTGCTATAACCAGTAAGACTTGTGATGCTTCCGGAAAGGTGCTGTCAACCGGTCAGCTTGTGCTGAAGGGAACCAATACGCTTGGAATGAAAGATGATCATTACAGTTACGATGGGATCGAGGAGAACTATCTCTTCATACAAAAACCCATAGAGTTTAAAGCAAAGAACGGAAGGTTTACTGAGGGTGATGTTCTCATAAAAAGCGCTGCTACGATCAAGAAATACAGCGGTGAAGGAAAGCTTGTCAGTGCTGATGTCTGGAATCTGGTTGACAGAAGCCTTACCGAAGCAAACAAAGACCCGAATGACGGATCGAGTCTTATGACCATAAATAAAGGAGTTGCATTCGGAACGGGGAAGAGGGCAAATCCTGTAAAGTCGGTGACTCTTAACAAGACTGCGGTAAAGCTTGGGGGAAGTTTGGGCACCGGCCGTTGCGATGAATTTATCCTGTCTGCAACTACGCTTCCGGCTGATGCAGATAAGGGTGATGTGAAGTTTGAATGCGATAAGCCGGAATACCTGACGGTTACCGACAACGGAGACAAGACTGCGCTTATCAAGCCTACGGGAAGCTTTCCGGCAGGAAAGACATCAGTAACCGTTACGGTTACCGCCGTTGCTAAGGACGGAAGCGGAAAGAGCGCAAAGTGCAAGGTAACTATCGGTAAAGCTGCAGAGTCTGTTACGATAAGCGCATCCAAGGGCGCAAAGGATATAGCGGTGGGAAAGACACTGAAGCTGACTGCAACGGTAATGCCGAAAGAGGCGATCAACAAAGAGGTTTTGTGGGACAGCAGTGACAAAGCCGTTGCAACCGTTGACAAAAAAGGAAATGTTAAGGCACTTTCTGTCGGAAGTGCGACAATAACCGCGAAGAGTACGACAAACGACGACATAAGCGGAACTTACGAGATAAAAACATATATTCCGGTCAAAAAGGTTACCCTTGACGAAAAATCGGTAAGTCTTCACGCCGGAAATTCATTTGAACTAAAAGCCACCGTAACTCCGGATAATGCAACGTTTGAGGACGGGAAGGCAAAGGTAACATACAGCGTGATATCGGGCAGCGCCTATATATCTGTTGATGATGCCGGGCATGTTACGGCCGGGACCGATCTTGCGGGAAAGAATAAACAGAGTGCAAAAATCCTGGTAACTGCAGAAAGTGACGGTAATATCAAAAAGACTGTTACATGCACCGTTACGGTGACAAAGGATCCTGTGCCTGTTAAGTCAATAAAACCGGGCACGAAAAAGCTTTCATTGGCTGTAGGTGATAGTGAAGTCGTCGATGCTGTGGTACTTCCGGTCACGGCAGATAATAAAGAACTTGACTGGCAGTCGGATAAGCCTGCGATCGCAACAGTGGATGCCCATGGAAAAGTCACGGCGGTCTCTGCCGGTAGTGCAAAGATCACCGCAACCGCAACCGATGGAAGTAAAAAGAAAACAACAATAACGGTCGTTGTTAAATAAAAATCACTTGTTGAAAATAAACAATTTCAACTGGGTTCATTTGGTAAAAATGTGATATTGCACCCCTTCAAGGGGTGTGATATCATTCGGCATACAAACAAAAATCTCTTTACAGATCTTGCGATAGTTCATCGCCTGATTCCGGATTTTGTTAATCTTATACAGCGTTAGGAAATGATAATGGACGTTTTATACGTTTCTGGAAAGAAGTCTCCCGTTTTCATCGGCAGAGATCCGTCATGCGACCTGATACTTGATGACCCGTATGTCTCCAGAAAGCATTTGATCATCTCTTCGCTCAGAAGTGATGTTGCAACTGTTGAGATACCGGGTAGTAACGGTGCGGTAGTAGATAATGCAAGAAAAGAAAAGGACAGCAAATGCCTTATAAGAGCAGGAGATGTAATAACGATCGGAGGACATACGATTGTCTGGACCGGATACTTTGAGGAATGTGACAAAGCATTTATGAGAGGCCTTGTAAAACTGCCGGAGCCTGACTTGACCCCCATTGAGATCGAAGGCCCGCCCCAAAGAAGGGTTCCGGAAAAGCCTTCGGTAATGCTGGCGGCTGGGCCGGCACTTACGATGGCAATCCCGATACTTCTCGGCGCAGGAAGGACAGTGGCGGTCTTTTCCTCAATATTTGCGGCTCTTTGGGCCGGTATAAACGTATTTGGAAGGATCAGTAAGCAGAAAACAGAGGAAAAAAGGCGAAGGACCATGTATTCCGCGTATCTTGATGAGTGTGAGGCCGGTATCAGAGGCAGACTCCGTGACCTGGCAGGAGCCCTTCGCAGGATGCATCCGCCGGTTGAGGGGTACTTTAAAGGCGGAGGGGATGCATTCATACTCTGGAACAGCAGACCGGAAGGAACAGGTATTTCGGTCAGAGTCGGAGTGGGTAAGGTCTTGAATCCCATTGAGATCGTCATTCCGAAAGACCGCTTTGCACAGGTTGATGATTCCCTGCGATCCCTCCCGGCTTTGATCAGAGGCAGGTATGAGATGCTCGATCGCATGCCGGTCATCACAGTGCTTCTCAAAGGATCGATAACAGGACTTGTTCTTGCTTCGGACAGGGACAGGAGAATACTCTCGTCAGTAGTACTGCAAATGGCATGTGCGTATACGCCGGAAGATCTAGGTATCCGTTTCATAGTTGAGCGTGAACTGATGCGGTACTGTATGTGGATGGTACTTATGCCGCATTACTCGGATAAAGATGATCCATTACCTGATGGAAAGATGACGGTTGTGATCACCGATGATGTTCAAATGGCTTATGAATACGTCAGTAAAAGCGCTGTTCTTCTCATAAGGCCTGATCCCGGGGATTTTCCGGCGGGGATCATGCATATTATCAACAGAAATGGCGGTAACGGCACGGTATTTGACTCGGTTCCGCCCAAGCTGGCCTTTTCCTATGCCGTGTCCATGTCAAAACTTTGGGGAAATGTCGGTAATGATGCTCCTGTTCCGGATTCCGTATCTTTTGGAGAACTGTTCGGAGGCAGGTTCGGGGTAGCCGATAACTACAGGAGCAACGATATAACGAGAAGTTTTGCTGCGCCGATAGGCATAGGAGAAGGAGGCGTAAGAGTCATCCTCGATATTCACGAAAAAGCCGCGGGACCGCATGGACTGATAGCAGGAACTACGGGGAGCGGCAAAAGCGAATTGCTCACAACGCTCATACTTTCGTTTTCCGCCGAGTTTCCGTCAGATAAACTGGCATTCTTTCTCATAGACTACAAGGGCGGCGGAATGTCCAACCTGTTCAAAGATCTGCCGCATGTCCTGGGAAGTATTTCCAATCTTTCAAGATCCGAGTCGCGAAGAGCGATGATATCCCTTAAGAGTGAAAACATAAGGAGACAGAAGTTATTTGCCGAGGCCGGCGTTAATAACATAAACGATTACACAAGGCTTTATGATGAGAAAAAGGCGTTGGTCCCGCTTCCGCACGTTCTCGTAATAGTCGACGAATTTGCCGAATTGAAAAAGGAAGAACCGGAATTCATGGACAGGCTCATCAGTGTTGCGCAGGTAGGCAGAAGCCTTGGAATACATCTGATACTTGCAACGCAGAAGCCGTCCGGCGTGGTTGATGACAAGATACGGAGCAACACGTCATTTCGAATAGCGTTAAGACTGGTTGATACATCAGACTCAATGGATATGCTTCACAGACCGGATGCGGCGAGGATAAGCCGTTGCGGCAGGGCCTTCCTTCAGATCGGAAATGCTGACGAATGCATATCGTTTCAGAGCGGATATGCCATGTGCAGTGCTTTGGACCAAAGACTTGGCCCGCGCATCTACACGGATCTTCTTCTTGATGAGGAGCTTGATGTGGGAAAAGAAGAGGTCAGGGATTGCGGATCAGAGTCTGAGACGTGGTTTGATGTGGTGCTGAATGAGATCATCCGCACCGACAGAGATTTTGTAACCGGAAGATGTGAAAAACTGTGGCTTCCCATGCTGCCGGACGTGATAGAAGATGAGACGGCGATCGCAGTATTTGATGATCCTTATGAGCAGAAGTATGAACGGATCGGGGCTGATATTCGGAATATGGGACATATATGGATATGCGGACGCAGCGCAAGCGGTAAGAGTGAGTATATGTATACGATACTGGAGCGCCTGTCACGTGATTTTTCGATCTATGTGATAGATTTCGGCGGAGGGATATTAAAGGATCTTTCGGGGAGATGCTCATGCGGCGGCTATATATCGGATGACAGGCCGGATGAAGTGACCAGGATGACAGGATTTATATGCGAGGAATTATCCCGCAGAAGAAAAAACCGAAATGAGAAGACCATGCCCATCATACTGGCGCTTGATAATTACAGCGAGATCGCGGCAGCAGCGGGTCCTGAAGCTTGTGAGCATATTGGCAGGATAATGACTGTGGGAAAGAGTGTGGGGATCTGTATATGTGCTTCGTCTGTGACCCCGCCGCCGTCGGCTTTGGCGAAATTCACAGACACAGGTTTCTATATGGGAAGTGAAACGGCATACGCTGTGGCCGATTTCCTGAAGTGCCCCGTAAGGGATATTCCGGGTATTTCCGAAGTTCCGGGAAGAGGGGTAGGGCGGCTGGGTGAGAGGATACTTGAATTTCAGGCTGTAACAAGCCGGAGGATGGGTGGTAAATCACCGCCGATAGGAGTCGTGGCGGCCCGGTATCCACATATACCGGAAAGACCTGAGCTTGATGATCTGCTCAAGGATGCGGACAAAAAGCACTCGGGTATTCCTATAGGTTATGAACTTCGCAGCGGGAAGCCGTTCTATATACCGACGGAAGGCGTCAGATGCGTTCTGATCGGGGGAAAACAATACTGCGGAAGACATACGCTTCTGTTTAACATATCGATCACGGCTGCTGCCCGTGGCTTTGACACAAGGGAGGCTGCCACATATGAAGAACTTAAAAGCATAGCAACCGGTTCAGGTAAGAAAACCATCATAACCATAGAGAGCATGACGGATCTTCTTGATGATTTCTACAAAGAGACGAGATCGTCAGAAGATGAAGAAGAACTTGCATCATTTTTTGAAAACCCGGTATCAAAAAAGAAGGTATGTGATGAAGGAAATATCATAGTCGGGATCATAGATAATGAGACAGCGATGAAGCATAACGGAAGACGATCATATGATCGGATCACAAAACGGATGTTCGGTATTTCGTTCGGAGGGTGCCTTGATGAGAACAGGATATTTGACTTTTCCTACCTGCCATATACGGTAATGCAAAAATCACAAAAGAGAGGAATTGCGACAATTCTGCGATACGACGAAAAACTGTATTTCGGAGACGTGATCTGCCCGGAACTGATCAGTGTGGATAACTCGTAAAGCCTGTAAAACAAAGGTTTAGTAACATATGATATCAATGGAATTAGTACTCGTAAAAGAGAAAAAAAGACTCTGCGCGAGAGTGGATGAGAGGATGTCCGTGAACGATTTTTCAAAAGAAATGGAACGAATTTTCAAAATAAAAAACGGGCGTATTTTAATACTCCCGCTGAAGAAAAATACTTCGGGTGATATGTCGATACGTGAAGCAGGATTATACAACGGATGTACGGTGGTGATCGAAAATGGAAATGATAAGTGTTGATTATCGAAGTCTTAAGGATAAGACAAAACATATGGCAAAGCTTTGTACGCAGCTTGCAGATGAAATATGCGCCATATCCCGCTATGTACAGGAACTTGATATATTCTGGGACGGTGATGTAAGTGACGGATATATGATCAGGATCAGTAAGGATCTTGTGGAAATGGGAAAGATCCTGCACGGCATCAGCGATCTGGCTAAGACCATGAGGCCTGTATTGGATGTTTATATGGAAAATGAAAAGGAAGTGAAAAGGAGGTTGGAGATTTGATCAGAAAAACAAAAGAGGAAATCGAGATTGAGTTTTCCAAAGCCATAGATCAGGCAACGGAACTCGAAAATCTGGCCGAAGATCTGAGTCGTGTCGCAAGAGGCGGAATGGAATCGGCACTTATGATCCTGAAGAACAACTGGCGGGGTGATACAGGTGGGTCAATAGAGCTGACGGGAAGGAGGACAACAGCCGAGATCTACAGGACTGCAGACGATCTTCTGAGGGTTGCCAAGACCATAAGAACGACCGCGGATCTTGTATACAAAGCAGAAAAATCGGCCATATATTTATGCAATTGACCCGAACGGTCGGTAGTTATGTTAACTAGAAAGGAGTTGGATAACAAATGTCATTTTATCAGGTAGACAGTAATCAGTTAAGAACAAAAAAAGATGAGCTCAGCAGTCTGATACAGAGGTTCATACAGGAAAAGGAATCGCTGTGCGGGAATGAAGTAGCGCTTCGCGGTATGTGGGAAGGCGAAGCAAATGATGCATTTCACGCTGAATTTATGAGGAGCGCCGGGCGAATGGATACTTTTGTCAGAGTGATCGATCAATACGTTAACGTGATCGAATCCGTCGCAGGAAGATACGATATGGCCGAACAGAACAATATGGGGAGGGTGATGTAATGAACGCAATGCTTAAGGTAACACCGGAAAAACTGATCGAAACTGCGGGACAGTTTCAGAATACGGAATCAAGGATCAGGAGTCTGACGCATGAGATGATAGCTATAGTAGACAGCTTCAAACCTATCTGGCAGGGAGAAGCAGCGACAGGTTTTGCAAATAAGTTTGCTTCGCTGACCGATGATATGGAGAAACTGTATGCTCTTATCAGAAAACATGCGGATGAACTGACCGAAATGGCTAATGAATACAGACAGGCAGAAGAAGAAAGCTCAGGCCTTGCTGCCGGTCTTGCAACGGAGGCTATGATTTGAGCATGCATGTTTGCGGACAGACCCTTGTCCTTGTTGATAATGATGCAACGGTAAGTGCTGTTAATCAGAAGCTTGTCAGGGCTGTGCTAAAGTACATGTTCTACCACAGCCCTGTGGATCGTACATTCTGTCTTGATACCTATGAGCATGATATAGCTGATGCGGAAGAGTATGAAAACGATCCCAATGACCTTGCATGTAAAGTGGATAAAATTGAATTCGTACCGAAGGATTCCAATCTGTGCGATACATTGTGTGAAGTCATCACCAGGTGGAAGGAGTCTGATTTTGCCTGCAGGGACATAGTAGTGTTCACCGACGGACTGGAGGGGGAGTCGCTCTTTCATGAGAAGGAGGAGCTCTATTATCTGACGGAGAGGAATGAGTACCCTGTTTATATAGTCATGCTCGATCAGGAGGATAACGCAGGTGCACGAAAGGGTCTGTCGGCGACGGCCGTTACGAGCGGCGGTAAATTTTTTGAGACCGAATTTGAAGGCTCTGATGCCGAGGTCGACAGGCAGCTGACTGAGAAGATATTCGCATCTATGGATGAGTACGCCCGTGTTAATTGGGAAAAATACGAACAGTACGAAGCGGAAGAAGAATATGAGTATACGGAACCTGTATATGAAGAGCAGGAGGAAGTTACAGAAATCGAAACGGAAGCCGATCGGTATATGTCGGATGCCGAAACGGAAGAACGCGTGGTATATGAATACGATAAAACGACGGGCTTATCCGGGAGCGGAAAATCTCTTGCAACAGCTGCTGTTCTGATGGCTGTCGGATTGATCGTGGCGCTTGTTATCGCTTCCTGTGTCAGGAGAAAAAGGCGTGATATGGGAGATAAAGCTGCCGTTCCCGATGCTGATGGAGAGGAAGACGCATATTTTGATGACTATGAGCTTGGCCTGGCGGAAAACAGGACGCTCTTTCTTGATGATCCCGATGACGACAGTGACAGGCCGACAAGGCTTCTGTCTGAAAGCGGACGTATGATCACGCTCGAGGAAAGGACTAAAGGAACGAAGATCAGGATACTTCTTGAAGGCAGGATGACAGTGGGACGTGGAGACTGCGAGGTCGTGATAGGCGACGACGCACTCTCCAGACGGCACTGTGAGCTGTATGAAAGAGCAGATAAGGTCTATGTGCGTGACCTGTCAAGTGCGAACGGCACCAGAGTCAACGGCGTGAAGATCTCCGACAAATGCATTGAGGATGGGGATGAACTTACCATGGGAACAGGCACATATACAGTGAGGTTGTGATGGACGGAGCATATACTCAGCAGGAATTGCTGTTACTGTCAAATTTTGCATATATTCCGGCGTGTCTGTCGGATAAGCCTATAGGAGAGATAATCGATTCTTTCAGGGACCCCGGCGGCACCTTTACACCTGAGAGCGTATATCCGGCTGCCGCGGGGGGAGGCATGGGACTTGATGACGTCTGTACTGTCTTTTCCGAGATGGATAAAAGGATCAGGGAGAATCCTGCCTTCGGCGAGATATCGGTCAGCAGGAAGCTGGACGAGAATAACGTCAGGGCTCTGTGCTATACGGACCCCAAGGATGAGAACCCCGTGATCGTATTTCGCGGGACCGGAGGAACGGCGGATGCCTGGACTGATAATTTTGAGGGAGCCATTTACTCTGATACCGATATTCAGCAGATTGCCGGTGATTTTGTTGAATTTGAGTGCGGCGGGTACAGTGATATCGTTGTGACCGGGCATTCCAAGGGCGGAAACATGGCACAGTATGTGACCGTTAAGCATAGCGACAGGATAAAGGAGTGTGTTTCGTATGACGGACAGGGGTTCGGAAGAGGGTTCACGGGTCTGAATGGTGATGAGATAGCCGTGGCCGCTCCGAAGATAGTGTCGATAAGCGCATACAATGATTTTGTGAACATACTTCTGACCTCGATAGCCGGCACGACAATCTATGTGGCTAACGAGTCTTCGGCGGCAGCTGCCCATTCCTCCGTAACTCTTCTTACGTGTAACAGTTTTGATGAGAACGGTGATTTTGTTACCACAAGACCCCAGGGAGCGGTTTCAAAAGCGCTCCGACAGCTGACGGGAATACTGTGTCAAGGGCTTGATCCGCTTACTGTAAAGGGCAGGGATGAAATGGCGCTCATAGCCGGAAGTGCCATATCTCTTGCGCTCACTACCCCGCAGGATGATCTTGTGAACGGATGCGTTGCCCCGACAATGGGAATGATAGGAGTAAAGCTTGCCGAGCATATAGCTTCGACATGTGCGGTCATAGCGGATGAGATGCCGCTTGTATCAAACAGCGTTTATTTTGATGCTTTTTTGATAAGCAGTGCTTCGAGGACGATAAGACAGCAGATCGGAAGCCTTCGAAGGGCAAAAACAGGGGTAGAGGCAGTAAGGACGGATATGGCGCTTACTATATCCACGCAGATATTTGCGGATCGGGCTCTGGAACGGATAGGTGAAGAACTTGAGAGGATCGCGGTAAAGCTTGATGATCTTTCGGCAAAGATAGATGCTGTCACGGCTTGCTACCAAAGAGCCGAAGATGAAGCATCTTCACTGATCATGGCGGAGTCGTGTCATATTTGATGCCATGACTTCGATTATGGACCTTTTCTGTGAGAATGAATAGTGGACGGTATCACCGTTTGACAGTCTGAACCCTTTGTCGATCGCGTTTTCGATATGAAGGATATTTACAATGTCCTTGCGGCACCTTATGAAACAGCCATAGGATTCGCATTGCTTTGCAAGGGAAGATACCGAGTCGGTCATATCCAGAAATTCGCCGTCTGACAGACAGACCCTTGTATAAAAGCTGTCGATGGGATAAGCACGTACCAATTCATCGAATTTGATGAATCTGGTGTCTTTCTGGCATCTTATCTCTATAAGCGGAGTTTTGCGCTTGACCCATTCACACGCGACATCTATGAGATGACTGATCTGCCCGGCTGAGATAGGTTTTTCGATGTAAATGATCTCTTCGGGAGCATTTACATACGATGTATAGCTGACGGTAGACTGACACAGAACTATCGGAGCGATGATCCCTTTGAGACGCAGTCGTTTTGCTACATCCATGCCGTTTGCGGATGGATCGGTCACATCGATAAAGAAGATGTCATATTTGATCGGTGTGGCCATAAGAGCCTCTTCGCTTCCGAAAGAATCGATATAGAGAACGTCGCAGTTGTCATGAAGACGTTTGTCTTTTTCGCGTTCAAGAAGACGTTCGGTCTGTTTTCGATCGGCTATATTGTTATCACATATCGCGATGTATATCGTCATGATCATTCTCCCGTGTCTTGTTGAGAGCCACGACATTAGAATTCGCTTCGCGAAGTCGTGGCCTACGTACTGCAAAGTTTTCATAGAAAACTTTACAGTACCGAAAATGTCTACATTATCCTGAATTCAAGCGGTGCAAGAAACAGAAAATACACCAGTATGATCGCATGGATAATAAAGATGATCGGGATTCCTATGTAGAATCGGGGCTTTTGCGTCTTGTGATGAAACAGCCTCATACCCAGAAGGCAGCCGAGACTTCCGCCGGATATGGCGAACAGGAACAGCGTTGCTTCGGGTATGCGCCATTTATTTCGACGGGCTTTTTGCTTATCAAGAGCCATACACAAAAAGCCCGCGATGTTTACAACTGCCAGGTATGCGGCTATGTAGGACAGGACTATCATGTTATTTGCCCTTTTCGACCTCCTGCATCTTCATTGCCCTTACCTTGCATGAAAGACCGAACAGGTTGATGAATCCGGTTGCATCGTGATGGTCATACAGATCACCGGTGGTAAAGCTTGCGATGCTCTCGTTGTATAGAGAATAAGGAGATGTTGTTCCGGCTTTGATGATATTGCCCTTGTAGAGCTTGAACTTGACTTCACCGGTCACGTATTTCTGTGTGCTTACAATAAATGCACATACGGCTTCCCGAAGAGGAGTGAACCATTTGCCTTCATAGACTATCTGGGCAAGCTTGTTTCCCATATCCTTCTTGACTGCGTATGTGTCGCGGTCAAGTATGAGCTCTTCGAGCTGCTGATGAGCCTCCATGAGGATCGTTCCGCCGGGTGTTTCGTATACACCGCGGGATTTCATGCCGACTACGCGGTTTTCAACGATGTCTACTATTCCGATTCCATGCTTGCCTCCGAGCCGGTTAAGCTCGCGGATTATATCGGAAACCTTCATTTTCTTGCCGTTGATGCTTGTCGGGATACCTGCCTCAAAAGTCATCGATACATACTCGCCCTCATCCGGTGCTTTTTCCGGAGATACGCCGAGTACAAGGAGGTGATCGAAGTTGGGTTCATTTGCGGGATCCTCAAGCTCCAATCCTTCGTGGCTGATATGCCATATGTTACGGTCACGGCTGTAACTGTTATCTGCCGAGAACGGAAGATTGATACCGTGCTGCCTGCAGTATTCTATTTCTGATTCTCTTGAATCAAGAGTCCACTTATCATCGCGCCATGCAGCGATTATCTTAAGATCGGGTGCAAGAGCTTTGATGGCAAGCTCAAACCTGATCTGATCGTTTCCTTTACCGGTCGCACCGTGGCATATGGCACTGGCGCCTTCCTTCCTGGCTATCTCAACGAGACGCTTCGCGATAACGGGTCTTGCCATTGACGTTCCGAGCAGATATTTGTTTTCATATACAGCGCATCCCTGCACGCAGGGAACGATATATTCATCGCAGAATTCGTCAACGACGTCTTCTATATACAGCTTCGTGGCACCGCTTGCTTTTGCACGTTCCTCAAGGCCGTCAAGCTCGCTTTCCTGCCCGCAGTCTATGCAGCAGCAGATAACTTCATAATCGTAGTTCTCTTTGAGCCAGGGGATGATAGCTGTTGTATCAAGTCCGCCTGAGTATGCAAGGATTACTTTTTCTTTCATGATCTTTCCTCCGGGATTTAACCTTATATCAGTGTTCCCCCTGACGGGGTCAGGAAAACAATACTACACCTTTGCATAAAATGCAATACATTATTTTGAGTTTTTTTGAAGAAAATTTCAGAAAACAGTTGACATTATTACCAAAATGAATAAAATGGTGATATGCATAATATGCACAGATATATGCATAATATGCAAAAATAATGTATAACTAATCGTTGAGTTATTTCCATGTTTATTGTAAAATCAGAAAGATGGTTAAAAAGGAAGAGAACATGAACATCAGACTAATGGAGCTTGATGACTACGAAGCGGTACATGAGCTTTGGATGACGATCAAAGGATTTGCCATACGATCGATAGATGATTCGCGCGAAGGTGTTGAACGCTTCTTAAAAAGAAATCCGACTACCAGCGTGGTAGCCGAAGAGGACGGGAAAGTTGTCGGTGCGATACTTTGCGGTCATGACGGCAGACGCGGATGCCTGTATCACGTATGTGTTCATCCGGATCACAGACGAAGAGGTATCGGTAAGGCGATGGTTGTTTTTTGCATGAACGCTCTTAAGAAAGAAGAGATCAGTAAGGTCAGCCTCATCGCTTTTACCGCCAATGATATAGGAAATGCTTTTTGGAATACTATCGGATGGACAAGGCGGGAGGATCTTAACTATTACGATTTTGTCCTTAATTCGGATAATATAGTCAGGTTTAACAGGTAGATAATAAGGAAACGGTGAAGAAGATGGAAGATATAGTAAAAACAGACGGGTCGGTAACGGCCGCAAAAGGTTTTAAGGCAGCAGGCGTGGCTGCCGGGATCAAATATACGGACCGCAGGGATATGGCAATGATATTCTCGGAGGCACCGGCGACGGTCGCCGGAATGTTTACTTCCAATGTTGTTAAAGCGGCTCCGGTAAAATATGATATGGAAATAGTAAAAAGCTCTCCGTATGTGCAGGCGGTCATCGCAAATTCCGGGATCGCAAATGCCGCAACATCGGCTCAGGGTATGGAAGTGTGTCGCAAGACCGCAGAGCATGCCGCAAAGGTTCTCGGAATACCGGAAAATGCGGTTCTTATAGGCTCTACGGGCGTTATAGGGGAGCAGATACCTATGGATAAAGTCACTGCAGGTATCGATGAACTCGCAAAGCAGCTGTCCGATACAAGGCAGGCGGCAGCGGATGCTGAGGCTGCGATAATGACTACCGATACAGTTCCGAAGGAGATCGCTGTCACTTTTACGATAGGAGGAAAAACGGTCACGATAGGCGGGATGAGTAAGGGCAGCGGTATGATCCATCCGAATATGTGCACGATGCTTGCTTACATCTGTACTGATTGCAACATTTCCAAGGAAATGCTGGACCTTGCAGCGAGGACCGATATTCCCGATACCTTCAACATGATATCCGTTGACGGGGACACATCCACAAATGATACGTATCTGATACTTGCCAACGGTCTTGCGGGTAATCCGCGGATCGAAAGCAGGGGAGAAGATTTTGATACATTTATGAAAGCACTGCATATTGTTGACGAATACCTTGCAAGGAACATGGCCAAAGACGGAGAAGGCGCTACGGCGCTGTTTGAAGTAAAAGTAGTCGGTGCCGACAACAAGGATGATGCCAAGAAGCTTGCAAGATCCGTAGTTTCTTCGTCTCTTTGTAAGGCAGCTGTCTACGGACATGATTCCAATTTCGGTCGTTTCCTTTGTGCGATGGGATACTCGGGTGCCGATTTTGATCCCGAAAAGGTCAGCCTTGATTATGAGAGCAGAGCCGGCAGCATAAGGGTATTTGAAAACGGCAGTAAGAAAGCGTATTCGGAAGAAGAGGCCGGCAGGATCCTGTCGGAAGATGAGGTCACGGTGATGATCGACATGCACAGCGGTAATGCAGCCGCAACAGCGTGGGGATGCGATCTGTCATATGACTATGTTAAAATAAACGCAGATTACAGGAGCTGATTAAGGAAGGGGAACCTCAATGGAAGAGATCTACAAGGAGAAATATCTTCAGAAGGCGGAGGTGCTCATAGAAGCCCTTCCGTACATACAGCAGTTCAACAGAAAGGTCATCGTAGTTAAATACGGCGGAAGCGCAATGGCCGATGATGAATTGAAGAAGAACGTGATCAAGGATGTCACGCTTCTTAAACTCGTCGGATTCAAGCCGATAGTTGTTCACGGCGGAGGCAAGGATATATCGGCGTGGATCAACAAAACCGGCAAAAAGAGCGAGTTTGTGAACGGACTTCGCGTAACGGATGCCGAGACGATGGAGATAGCGGAGATGGTACTTGGCAAGGTCAACAAGTCATTGGTTACGATGGTGGAAGAGCTTGGAGTAAAAGCGATCGGTATCTCGGGCAAAGACGGAGGTCTTCTGACTGTAGAAAAGAAGCTTTCCGACGGCAGAGACATCGGATTTGTCGGTGAAGTGACAAAAGTCGACACCAAGATACTTGAGGATCTTCTGGAGAAAGATTTTCTCCCGATCGTGGCCCCGATAGGTCTGGATAAGAATTATGATACCTACAACATCAATGCCGATGATGCCGCATGTGCCATCGCAAAGGCCATGGGAGCGAACAAGCTGGCTTTCCTGACGGACATAGAAGGCGTGTACAAGGATCCTGCCGATCCGTCGACATTTATCTCAAGACTTACCGTATCCGAAGCGGATGCACTCATAGATGACGGATTTATCGGCGGCGGGATGCTGCCTAAGCTTAAGAACTGTACGGAAGCCATCAAGAACGGAGTCAGCAGGGTCCACATACTTGACGGCAGAAAGCCACACAGTCTGCTGCTTGAGGTGTTTACCGATACCGGTATCGGGACGATGTTTTTTAAGGATGAAGAAAAATGAGCATGAAAAAGACTATCGAAAAGGCGGAAGAATATCTTCTGCATACATATAATCGTTACGGGATCGTGTTTGATCACGGTGACGGCGTCAGGCTCTATGATGCCGACGGAAAAGAGTACCTGGATTTTTGTTCCGGGATAGCGGTATTTGCCTTGGGATACGGCAACAAGCGTTATGAGAAGGCTCTTACCGATCAGATCGGCAAGATCACGCACATATCGAATTACTATTATTCCGAACCCCTTGCCGAGGCGGCAGAGGGGCTTGTGAAGGCGTCCGGAATGGATAAAGTCTTTTTTACAAACAGCGGAGCCGAAGCTGTTGAAGGTGCCATCAAGGCGGCAAGAAAGTACGCATTTAATAAAGACGGAAAGTGTGACCATGAGATCATAGCCATGGAGCATTCTTTTCACGGAAGGACTTTCGGAGCACTTTCCGTTACCGGAAATGAGCATTATCGCGAAGCTTTTCGCCCCATGATAGGAAACGTATCATTCGCAAAGTTCAATGACTACGAGAGCGTGGAGGCACTTGTAAGTGACAGGACGTGCGCGATAATCATGGAAACGGTACAGGGCGAGGGAGGAATATACCCCGCCGACAAAGAGTTCCTGCAAAAGATCAGAAAACTGTGCGATGAGAAGGATATACTCCTTATCCTGGATGAGATCCAGTGCGGAATGGGCAGGTGCGGAAGCATGTATGCATATATGCAGTATGGTGTTAAGCCTGATATACTCACGACGGCCAAGGCTGTGGGATGCGGTGTTCCGGTTGGAGCATTCCTTATGAATGAGAAGGTAGCCGCAAACTCGCTGGTTGCGGGAGACCACGGGACAACCTACGGCGGCAATCCTCTTGCCTGCGCGGCCGTGGCTGAAGTACTGCGCATATTTGAAGATGATAAGATAATAGATAATGTAAATAAGATCGCGCCTTATCTTCAGAAGAAGCTTCAGGAGATTGTTGATGAATATGATTTTCTGCTTGCCGAAAGAGGTTTGGGGCTTATGCGCGGCATCGTGTTTGATACGGCTAAAAAGAAGCCGGGCGATGTAGCTGCGGCTGCACTGTCAAACGGGCTCGTGCTGATCACGGCCGGAACTGATGTGATACGTTTCCTGCCGCCGCTTACGATCACCGAAGCTGATGTTGATGAGATGGCAGACAAGCTTCGTCGGGCACTTTCGGAGTAAATATGATCAAAAGACTATTATGCGTCGTTCTGGTACTGGCGCTTGCGGGATCATTGTGGTTCGTTGCTTATTCTGCAGATGATCCGATGTATTCGAATACAACTGATGACGAAACCGTCTCCGGGACGGATGACACAGATACAAAGGCACCTGTTGATGACGGGAGTCTGACTTTGTGGTACACCGATGAGTCGCTTACGGACTATCTGACATCGGTGGCACTTTCATTTCAACAGGACCAGGGCGTTAAGGTCAATATAGTATTAAAAGACGGCGTCATGTTCCTGGAGTCGATAAATGACAGCTCGCTTCAGGATCCGGCAGATCGGACGGAACCTATGCCGGATATGTATATAACAAGCCATGATAACCTTCTGAAAGCGTATCTGTCGGGGCTTGCCAGTCAGATCACCGATCCGGCGCAGGTCGTTACGGAGGAGATGTATCCTCTCACATCGATAAATGCGGTAACGTGCTACGACCACCTCGTAGCTTATCCGCTCTATTATGAGACCAACTTTTTCCTTTATAACAAGACATATATGGCATCGATAGCCCAGAACAGGATCGAAGCCGAAGCGGATATGGCTGAGGGAGAGGAAGCAACAAAAGAGCTTGAGGAGAACGGTGCGCCGGACGAGGCGGCCGAGGAGATTGAAATCGAAGCATCCGATGAGACAGGGGAGGACTATGATTCGGAAAACCCCATGGGAGAAGAAGATGCCACCGCTGATCGGGAAGTACTTGAGAGGCTGGCGACCATGATCCCTCAGACCATAGAGGACATCAAGACTTTTGCGAATAACTATGATGCCCCCGAGGCTGTGGAATCAGTTTTCAAATGGGATGTTACCGATATCTTTTACAATTATTTCTTTGTAGGTAATTATATGGATGTGGGCGGGGCCCACGGAGATAATGCATCCATATTCAATATATACAACAGTCAGGCGGTTGAATGCTTAAGAGCGTATCAGGCAATGAACCAGTTCTTCTCGATAGATCCCAAGGTTGATAACTACAATAACATCCTTCAGGACTTTATCGACGGTAAGATGGTATTTACCGTGGCGACCACCGATGCGATCGCGAGGATCCACGAGGCAAAGAACAGAGGTGAATTTGATTTCGAATACGGAGTCAGCACTCTTCCGGATATATCGAGCCTGTTAAAGGCAAGAGGACTGTCCGTTACTGACGCCGTTGTCGTAAACGGGTATTCGGAAAAGAAGGATGCTGCCAACAAGATGGCAACATATCTTTCAAATTACAAGGCATCGGACCTTTACATGAGATCCGGTAAGGTCAGCTGCTGCAAGGCCGTTGAATACGAGGATTCCGAGATAGCGAACATAATGGCGGAATACGAAAAGTCAATGCCGCTGCCCAAGATGGTTGAGGCCAGCAATTATTGGGTACAGCTGGAGATCGCATTCACGAAGGTGTGGAAGGGAGCCGATCCGGATGAGACACTGAGGGAGCTTTCCGATACGATAGGAGCGCAGATAGAAGAGATCAAGGCTAATCTGCCTACACAGGAGTCGTTCGGGGCCGGCGGCGGAGCCTATGTAAAGTAAGGACATATTTTTATCACATTTTTGTCACAGTTTCATAAATTTTCAGGTAGAAAATATGATCAGTTTCGGAAATGAAATGCGAGAAATCTATCAGATAATGAAAATGTGACGAAAGGAAGGTAACTGTTATGGGTAGTTTTTTTAAAAAAGTAGGAATAGGAGCAGCCATAGGTCTGGCTTTCGGGCTGATGGCAGCACTCAGTTTCATAGGTATAACACGGGTAGTCAATACTTTCTTCCCCGGGAAGGCAGAGGTATCCGCCAAGTTTGAAGCGGAAACGGACAGATCCGATGATACCGAAAAAAAGGTTGAAGAAAAGAAAACCGATAAGGATAAAGACAAAGAAGAGGATAAAGTAGAAAGTGCAAAGCTCACAAAAGCCGTTGATGATCATTCGATATCAAGAGGCGGCGGAGAAGTGGGAATGAGCGTTACAGAGCTGGCTAAGAACAATCTTCCCTGCGTAGTATCCATTACAAACACATCGGTCAAGCAGCTCAGGGATATGTGGGGAAACGGCATCCGTGAATATGAGAACGTTTCAAGAGGAAGCGGTATCATAATCGGAGAGACAGATGATGAGCTTCTTATAGCAACGAACAGCCATGTGGTAAACGGCGCTGATTCAATAACCGTAGGTTTTATAGATTCAGAGATATACGATGCTACGGTCAAAGGTGAAGACAGCGAGATCGATCTTGCGGTCATAGGAGTCAAGATGTCGGATATCAAGAAGTCCACTCTTGATGAGATCAAGATCGCGGTGATCGGTGATTCGGATGCGCTTAGTGTTGGTGAGCAGGTTGTTGCCATAGGTAATGCGGTAGGTTACGGACAGTCTGTTACTACAGGTATTGTATCGGCACTTGACCGTGACATTCCGGATGATGACGTTGAAATGAGTTACATTCAGACAGATGCAGCGATCAATCCCGGTAACTCGGGCGGAGCTCTTCTTAACATGAAGGGTGAGGTCATAGGTATCAATACAGCCAAGATCATGTCAACTTATGTTGAGGGAATGGGTTATGCAATCCCGATGGATACAGCCAATCCCACGATCGAAGCTCTCATGAACAGAAAGACCAGAGAAAAGGTTGATGAAGATAAGGCCGGATATATAGGCATCACGGGAGTATCCGTGGATTCACAGACATCCAAGATGTATGATATCCCCGAAGGTATATATCTGCAGGAGGTCATCAAGGGAGGCCCTGCCGAAGAAGCCGGAATGCTCAAGGGAGATATAATCAAGAAGTTTGACGGAGTATCCGTGACAACGATAGCCGAACTTAGGAGCAAACTTGATTATTACGAAGCCGGAGAAAAAGTAGATTTTGTCATCTGCCGTCAGGAAAACGGAGAGTATGTGGAAAAGACGGTAACGGTTAAGCTCGAATCAAGAGAAGGAACAGGTCTTGATAAAAAAGATGACAAGAAGGAAGATAAAGAGAAGGAAAAGGATGAGAAGAACGATGAGGAGGATGAGATGATGGATTATTACAACTCCCTCCCGGATGAACTCAAGGAATTCTTCTACGGTTTCGGAAGATAATACAGTGGTATCGGAAAGCTCGGAAAGAGTGATCCTATGAATATAAAAATCAAATATTGTATTGCCGTGGCGGTCGTAATGATCGCTGCGGCTTTTTGTGGCTGCGGCGGTAAGAGTGAAGTCGTAAGGCTTGACGAAGTAAGCGATTTGACGGCTAAAGAGCCTGAACCGGTCCGGACCGAAACTGCACCGGATAGGCGTGAAGTCAAGGTGTATGTATGCGGAGCGGTAAGAAACCCCGATGTATACTGTCTGGACTCTGATATGCGCATAGCCGATGCCGTAGAAGCCGCGGGAGGCTTTACCGAGAGTGCGGGAGGCACCTACCTTAACCTTGCGGCAAAGATATCCGACGGACAAAAGATCTATATCCCTACCGTAGCGGAGATAGAAGAGGCACTGGAAGAAGGCGAGTTAAGCGCCGCAACAGTTAACATAACATCAAACACCCCGGGCATAACATCCGAAAACAGTACAGGTGGTGACGGAGGATTGGTTGACATAAATTCAGCCGATCGAGATACGCTCATGACTCTTCCGGGAATAGGGCAGTCCAAAGCCGACAAGATAATCGCTTACAGGGAAACAAACGGCGGTTTCTCTTCAATCGAGGATATTATGCTTGTCGCCGGTATCAAAGAGGGGTTATATAATAAAGTAAAAGATAGGATCTGTGTCAGATGACCACAAAACGGAGAACGTGAATGAATATCCTTGTTGTTGATGATGAAAAACTGATCGTAAAGGGACTGGCTTTCGCTCTTGAACAGGACGGAAATACTGTAGACTGTGCTTTTGACGGTGAGGAAGCGGTACTTAAGATACGCGAGAACGACTATGATATAGTCCTTCTTGACCTGATGCTTCCGAAACTTGACGGATATGAAGTGTGCAGGACGGTCAGGGAGTTTTCATCTGTTCCTATTATAATGCTGACGGCAAAAAGTGAAGACGACGACAAGATAATGGGGCTTGAATACGGAGCGGATGATTATATCACCAAGCCGTTTAATGTTCTGGAACTCAAGGCCAGGATCAAAGCTGTCATGAGAAGGGTGGTTCACACGACAAGCGAAGTATCCGAAGATGAGAAGGACGTTATAAAGATCGGAAGTATAAGGCTGGAAATAAATAACAGGCGTTGTATCATTAAGGACAGAGAGTATAATCTCACGTCAAAAGAGTTCGAGATACTGGCACTTCTTTGCAGCAATCCAAGTGTTATTTTTTCTCGGGAAAAGCTCCTGGGCATAGTATGGGGCAGTGAATATCCGGGAGATGTCAGGACGGTTGATGTTCATGTAAGAAGACTTCGCGAGAAGATAGAGCCGAGTCCCGGTGAGCCCTCGTACGTCCATACGAAATGGGGAGTCGGATATTACTACAAGGAGTAGGCATTGCAGCTGGGTATCGGAAAATATAAGATCAAGATAAACAGAAGCATACGTACCGAGCTGCTTATGATCATCTGTCTGGTCGGGATAGTTCCGCAGCTGATCATAGGTCTTGTCTTTTTGAGGAATTATGAAAGGCAGTCGGTTGAATCGAGGATCAAACTCGTTCGGAATCAGTGCCTTATAATTTCGGATCATCTCTATACAAGCGGATATCTTGATGCCGCGGATAATGAGATCATCGACTCGGAGCTTGCTCAGCTCTCCAATCTGTATGACGGAAGAGTCATGATAATCAATTCGGATCTTAAGATAATCAAGGATACATATTCACTAAGCGAAGGTAAATACATGATAAGCGCCGAGGTCATAAAGGGACTGTCGGGAGAAAGTGCGAGCACATATGACGGCGATGATCATTATATCGAGATAATAACGCCGATATCATCGGGAAGAGATACAGGCGAATATGTCGGAGTTATGTTAACCAGTGTCAGCACGTCCGAGACTGACAGCATTATAAACAGGCTCAGAAGGCTCTTTACGGTCGTTGTCGCTGCAGCTTCAGCCATTGTCATGGGAATAGCTGTTCTTGCGGCGACCAAAACGGTGGGGCAACTGAGGAAAGTGTCAACCGCGATAGACAATATCAATGAGGGTTTCGGTGAAGAAGAGATAGATGACAATACATACAAGGAGATGGCGCAGATAAACGAAGCGTTCAATCAGCTGCTCCAGAGGATGAAGAACCTTGACAGTTCAAGAGGGGAGTTTGTTGCGAATGTCTCACATGAACTGAAAACACCGATCACATCCATAAAGATACTGGCGGAGTCCCTTACCGCCGACCCCAATGTACCCAACGAGATATACAGAGAGTTCATGGATGATATCATAACTGAGGTTGACAGGGAGGATAAGATAATAAATGATCTGCTCTCACTCGTTAAGATGGACAGGGCAGGCTCCTATCCGGTCATCGAAAAATGTGATATCGAAGAGATGATAGACGGTATAATAAAGAGACTGTCCCCGATAGCTCAAAAAGCAAAGGTTGATATCATATTCGAGACGATACGTCCCGTCGTGGCAGAGGTTGACATAACAAAACTCTCTCTAGCCCTTACTAACATAATCGAGAACGGTATCAAATACAACCATGAAGGGGGGATCGTTAAGGTGATACTTGACAGTGAACCCATGATGTTTGTCGTGATCGTGGAGGATACCGGAATGGGGATACCCGAGGAGGACCTTCCCCACATATTTGAAAGGTTTTACAGGGTTGATAAGTCCCATTCGCGCGATATCGGAGGAACGGGCCTTGGACTTTCGATAGCAAGAGGTGCTGTTCTTGCGCATAAAGGGGCGATCAAAGTCGACAGCACGATCGGGGAGGGAACGCGTTTTGATATAAAGATCCCCATCAGTTACATCGTCGACCCGCCTCAAACCGATATTTCGGATAAGGAGATAAAGCAGGAGGATCATGATGAGTAAAAAACTGACAGTCCTTATTATGATCGTATTATCCTTGCTGCTATGCTCCTGCGAACGGGATAGTGCAGCTGTGGATGATCCCGGAAAGGTAACGGTCTATGATCTGAGCCTTGATATGTCCCATATTGAGCCGAGTGAGTATATGATGACCTCCGCAAGTGACGGAGAACGTATAAAAGAACTGCTTCAGCGCATTATCGACGGCCCGAGGGGAAACAGGATACGTTCGGCTGTCCCGGAAGAGGTTTCCAGTGTGACATATATAATCGGACCTCAGACTGTAATGGTTAATTTCAGCAGTTCGTATGACGCTGTGCCGCAGATGAGAAAGATCCTGTGCGAAGCTGCGATAGTAAGAACACTGTGCCAGCTCGACAATGTGTATGCGGTAAGCTTTTCGGTGGACGGGGTGCCTCTGTTTGATTCACAGAATGTTCCCATCGGTCTTCTGACTCCGGATTCTTTTGTGGAAAACGAGGGCTCGATGATCAATATGTATGAACGCGCGGAATTGCGGCTCTATTTTGCCAGTGAAGACGGACAGAGCCTTATTGAAAAGGTAGAGACCGTAACATATAACGGAAATATATCGATGGACAGGCTTGTAGTGGATAACATAATTTCAGGGCCCAAGGGCACGGATGTATTTGCAACCCTTAATCCTGCGACTGTTGTCAACTCTGTAACAACTCAGGATGGCATATGTTATGTCAACCTAAGCGAAGATTTTTTGAATAAAATAACTAACGTTACCGACGAAGTCATGATATATTCTATCGTCAATTCTCTTACCGAACTTGGTAATATCAATAAAGTCCAGATACTCATAGACGGGGAGATGGACATCCGCCTGGGCGAGTATGATCTTTCTACGCCGTATGAGCGTGATCTGGATATGATCAGGTAATTGTATCTCAGGAAAAATACAACATATTAACGATGAAAAGACCGATCACACGACGCCCGGTCTGTCTCATCTGTCTGATATTTCTTATGTGCGTGTATGTATTTGCGCGTTCCACGTTAGGGATTTCCCCTTATTTTGCTTCTTTTGATAACAAACCGGTTACGGTCACGGGGATCGTTTGCGACAGGCAGATAAAGAATGAAGTGCTCACGGTGTATTTAAAGAGTGCTTCGTTTGACGGAGACGATCATACATCGGGCGTTATCTTAAAACTGAATGATCCGGACGCGCTAAGCAGGATAAAGCTTGGCTCTACTATAGAGGCAAGAGGTGTTTTTACGCTGTTTGATGTACCCAGATGCGAGGGTCAGTTTGATATAAGGACGTATTACCTCATAAGAGGATATGAAGGGCAGGTGATCCGCGCAAGGCTTATCGGGGTATCGGAAAAATATGACTATTTCAGCCAGATGCTTCGGACTGTCAGGGACAGATCATTTGATGTTCTTCGAGAGAATATGAGCGAAGAGGACGCCGGGCTTGTTGCAGCGATGACACTCGGAGATAAGAGCGGGCTTGACCCGGATATCAAGGAACTGTATCAGCTGGCGGGAATAAGCCATATTCTCGCGCTGTCGGGACTTCACATAGCATCTGTTGGGCTTGCAGTGTTAAAGATATTGAAAAGGACCGGTATTCCGGGGAGGATAGCTGAAATCATATCTTTGTCGCTGATAGCGGTATATGCCGTCATGACCGGACTGTCGGTTTCTACAGTCCGCGCAATGATCATGTTCGGACTGTTTGTCATTGCATCCGTTATCGGACGATCCTATGATCTGTTGTCTGCCGCGTCACTGTCAGCGATCATGATACTTATGGAGAATCCGTACTATATTTACGATACCGGATTCTTACTTTCTTTCGGGGCAGTGCTTGGTATCGCCTGTGTATATCCGGTAATTGCAGGGATCCCGGCTCTGATCATGAAGGGGCCATGCCGGGCGCGTATCGGCCGGGTTCTTCTGAAGACATATGAATGTATGTGCATCAGCATATCAGTAACGGTAGTTACCCTTCCCGTGATCGCTGAGAACTATATGCAGATTTCTCTGTGCTCCGTACTCATAAATCTCATAGTCGTACCTCTTGCGGGAATGGCATTGTTTACGGGATTTTTGGGTATGATACTGGGAAATATCGGTATAAAACCACACGTTATATTGATGATAACACATTTTATTTTAAGGCTGTATGAGCTTCTGGCACAGTCGTCTACAAAAATTTACGGAAGTTTAGTTGTGTTGGGACAACCCGGGGAAATACAAAAAATAACATATGCGGTTATTGTAATATTTGTTGTAATATGGCGAAATTCTCAATTTTTCAATAACACAGGCAAAGCTAACAGCATTGACCGAAGCGGTCGAACATCCAAAGAGAATAACGGACGAAATATTAAAAAATCTCAAAATAAAATAGCATATATTATCGAAACGGAAGAAATCAGGACCCGTCGAAGACGAAAAAATATTTTCGGATCGATCACGATGACCGGATTATTAATGATAGCGGCAGTTATTTTAACTCTTCATCCAAGACATGACATGGAGATCAGGAACGTGGATGTGGGGCAGGGAGACTGTGCGCTCGTGTGGGGAAAGGATATCCCGACGCTTATGATAGATGCCGGCAGCAGTGATATCAAGCAGGCGGCAAAATACCGGATAATTCCGGTACTGAAGGCAAACAGGATAACAACGGTCGATATGTGCCTGATATCGCATATGGACAGCGATCATGTAAATGCACTTATCGAAATGCTTGAGGATGACTCGGACATCATAGGGATACGCAGGATGGTGATCACATCCGAGGCATGCTTTTCGGATTCGGAAAACTACTCAAGGCTTATCGCGGGTGCTGCATCAAAACACATTCCGGTTAACATAATGTCGAAGGGAGATAAGATAGAGGCCGGGAAACTGAAGATAACCTGCATCAGCCCTGACAGGATCGTGTCTGGAAATGAAGCCGGACGCATGGCGGATGAAAACGATGCATCGATGGTATTAAGGCTTGAGAGAAGGGATCCCAAGACAGGAAAAGTGTTTTCCGCTCTTTTTACAGGCGACGCCGGCTCTTCGGTGGAAAAGAGGATAGGGGATATCGGACCGGTTTCTTATCTTAAGGTTGCACATCACGGCAGCCGCAATTCGTCTGATCCGGAGTTTATCCGAAACACCGTACCTTCCATATCGGTCATTTCGGCCGGAGTAGACAATTCGTACGGACATCCTCATGCCGAGACGCTTGCTACGCTCAGGAGTATCGGAAGCAGAATATACTGCACGAATGAAAGCGGACAGATCACCGTGCTCGTTGACGGAGTCAGCGCATCTGTTGCCGGTTTTTTGTCGGGTATGTAGTTACCGAAGCGATTGTATTGGACCGGCTAAAATATTATAATCATAATCAAGAGCTTTTGACCGGAGGGTGTGCGATGGAAATAACCGCGGATTACAGGAATAATGATAAGCTTCGAAACAGTCTGTGCGATCTTGCAAAACAGACGTTTGGGATAGACCTTACGGGTTGGTACGATGCCGGATTCTGGCAGGATGATTACATACCGTATTCCATAGCAGAGGATGGAGAGATCATATCAAACGTATCCGTAAACGTGTGTAATATCAAGTGGAGATCAAGAGTATATCATCTTGCTCAGCTCGGAACGGTCATGACGCGAAAGGATAAGCAGCAAAGCGGTTACTGCGAGAGTATCATGAAAAGAGTTCTTGCCGATTGCGACAGATCCTTTGAGGGTACATTTCTTTATACGGAAAGGAACATGGAAGCGTTTTATGGGAAGTTCGGATTTAAGTGTATAAAAGAGTATCAATGCCGCAAGAAGGTTAACATAACACAGAAAGCTGACTTAGAGAAAATCCCGACAACATCCAGAGAAGACAGAGCCAGAATAGTTGACATAATTCAGAACAAACCGCAGTATGGTGACAGGATAATGGTCAACAATCCGGGACTTGTCATGTTTCACATCACCGGCACGTTATCGGAATGCGTGTACTACCTTCCGTCATGTGAGGCATATGCGGTTGCATCTGCCGAAGGCGGACACCTTATGCTCTATGCTGTCTATTCGAGTGAGAAAGTCAGTCTGGGAGAGGTCATATCTTCATTTGGCAGCAATATCAATACGGTCAGCCTGATGTTTACACCTGAGAACAATACAGGTTTTGATCAGATCATCATTGGATCGGATACAGATGTACTGATGGCAAGGGGAGGCGTGTTTGATAACCTTGGAAGTGACAGATTCATGCTGCCTCGCATCGCACAGGCATAAGAGTCACATTGCGGGATGAATATCACATCTTTCTCAAAAAAATCAGAAAAACAGCAAAATTAGGTATATCATTTTACTACAACATATGGTATCTTATTAGATGTGGGTGCACTTTATAGTGTGAGCACAAAGGGGAATATAAATAGTGTACGCGGGCTTTGAGCCCAATGAGGGTAGTAAGATGAGTGTGGAGGAGATCTTTGCAAGGATTGAGTCGTCCGAAGAGGATGAACTCAAGGATCTGAAGTTGTGGTTGTTTAAGGAAAGCATCAGACTTCGCAACGAGAGACAGGAGTTCGAGGAAAGAATAAGGGATTTCGAAAGGGAGAAGGATAATACCCTGAAGGAAAATCGCAGATACGAAGAACACCTTGCTTCGAAGATCAGGGAAATGAAGCTGGAAGAAGAACTGATCGAGAAGAAGCACGAAGTCATAAAGAGGGGTTTTGAAGAACTCGACAGAGACAGACAGGCGCTATGTGCCAGGGAATCCCTGATGAGACAGCAGGAGGCACAGCTTTCGGAAAGACTGGCGGACAGTAGCCTGTATGACAGTAAAGAAGCCGCCGATATACTGTTTCGAGGAGCAGATAACATTCTTCTTTTGAAGAAGCGATATAAGGATCTGATGAAAATGTTTCATCCCGACTGTCTCGGTGGTGACACGGAAATGGTCAAGTCGGTCAATCGTGTATATGACCGGTTGATGGGAGAATGTGATCCGTACGGAAAAAGAAGGCGCGCTTAGCGCCTTCTTTTTGTTTCGAATAAGGTAAAGTGATATGAGAGCATATATAGTTCCTCATCCTCCGATAGCGGTCCCGGAAGTCGGGCAGGATGAGATAAAAAAGATACAGGCGACTGAAGATGCTTTTGATAAGGTCGCTGAAGATATCAGACAGTATGATCCCGAAACGGTGGTCATAATATCACCTCACGGTCCGATGTATCGTGATGCGTTTCACATAACAAAAGGCGAAAAGGGATACGGGAACCTGGCGAGGTTTAATGCCCCGGAGCCTGAAATATGCTATCACTATGATACCGAGCTGTCCGATGAGATAGCCGGTCTTTGCGAAGAGTTCGGCATTCCGTGCGTGTATTCGGAAGAAGAGGCCGAAAGCATCGATCATGGAGCGTTCGTTCCGCTATATTTCATTAATCGTAAATATGAAACACCTCTCCCGACCTTCAGGATAGTCCGTATATCGCCGTGCCTGCTTGATGATGAAGTGCTGTATGACATGGGCTATCTGATCGAAAGAGCGATCGCGCACGTCGGAAGAAGGGCGGTGATCATCGCGAGCGGAGACCTGTCTCATAAACTGAAGGAAGACGGTCCCTACGGATATATAAAGGAAGGACCTGAGTTTGACAAAGCAGTAACAGATGTTATGAAAAGCGGGAAGCTTGAAGATTTCACCCGTATAGATAAGAAGATAAATGACAGATCAGCCAACTGCGGATATCCGGGATTTGTGATGCTGGCCGGCGCACTGCAGGATTATAAGATAACTCCGGATTTCCTGTCTTATGAGGGGACGTTCGGTGTAGGATACGGTGTCTGCATTTTTAAATGTGAGAACTGGTACGTAAGGCTTGCCAAAGCCTCACTTGAGGAATATATAAAGACCGGACGCAGGCTTTCCGATGAAGAACGGGCCGGGTTCCCCGATTTTTTCTGCAAGGAGCAGGCGGGGGTGTTTGTGTGCATTAAGATCGAGGGACAGCTTCGAGGGTGTATAGGCACCATTCTTCCTTCATATGATGATACGCTGACTGAAACATGTGAACTTGCCATAAGTGCCGGTGTAGGAGATCCGAGGTTCAATCCGGTAAGAGTTGATGAACTTCCCATGCTCGAATACACGGTCGATGTTATGGGAGAACCGCAAAGCTCCACAAAAAGTAAGCTTGATGTGAGACGGTACGGTGTGATAGTCTCAAAGGGAGGAAGAAGAGGACTCCTCCTTCCGAATCTTGAAGGTGTCGATACTGTAGAGCAGCAGCTTGATATAGCTTGCCGGAAGGGCGGTATCGATCCGAGAGAGGACTATGATATAGAAAGATTCACGGTGGAAAGGCACACATGATCTGCAGCAACTGCTCCCATAATTGTGATATTCCGGAAGGAATGACCGGAGTATGTCATGCAAGAAGTGTCCGTGGCGGTAAGGTCGTACCCGATAACTACGGAAAAGTCACATCCCTTGCACTTGATCCCATCGAAAAGAAACCGCTTGCGATGTTTAACCCGGGAACACGGATACTGTCCGTCGGTTCATACGGGTGCAACATGCGTTGCATGTGGTGCCAGAACGATTCCATATCGCGAGGCCCGGTTGAATGCGACAGCCTGACGAGCGAAGAACTCATTGCCATAGCATGTGATACAAGGAGCCGTGGCAATATCGGGATCGCCTATACGTATAATGAACCCTCTGTCGGATATGAATATGTACTTGACTGCGCAAGGCTTGCCAAAGATAATGGTCTTGTCAACGTAATGGTGACCAACGGGATGCTTTCCCGCGACAGGTTTGATGAACTGATCCGTTACATGGATGCATATAATATAGATCTGAAGACCGGTAAAGCTGACAGATACGCATCTATCGGCGGAGACCTTGATCTGATCTTTGGTAACATAAGAAGTGCCGTGGAGCACGGAAGACACGTTGAACTGACGACGCTCGTCGTTCCGGGGTTTAACGATGATGAGGATGATTTTTCGGCCATCATATCGATGATAGCCGGGCTAGATCCGAAGATACCGCTTCATATTACGCGATTTTTCCCTGCGGGTATGATGAAAACCGCCATGCCGACCGAACTTGACATCATGTACAGGTTTCGCGATATGGCGCTGGCAAGACTGGATAATGTATTTCTTGGAAATGTATGAATGACCGATTTGTAAAAATGAAAAGAACAGCTGCGAAAATGGCAGGGATCATGGCAGTATCCTCTGCTGTTATTTTCTGTTCCTATATGTATACTTATGCGGCCGAAGTCGTTCCTTCAGAGGAAGCGGCTCCGCTCGTAGCGATGGATCCGGTGGATGCTTTTCTGGCACAATCGGCTTTTATCGGCAATTCAGTCGGAGAGGGCCTTACGATGTTCAATAACGCCCGTGGACGGGTGCCGCTTGGAAATGCAACGATGCTGACGAGAGTCAGCTACTCGTTCTGGAGTGATGAGAACAGTGCGTCAAAGTATCTTCCCCAGTACCTGGGCGTGCCCATGCGCGCAAAAGATGCCCTTAAGGCGTGCGGAGCCGGGTATGCTTTTATATGCATGGGAACAAATGACCTGGTGGGAAAGAGCGGCGTTGATAGTGCCGTTGACAAGTATAAGAGGTATATAGCGGAGATCAGGATGGAAAATCCCGGGATCACCATCTTTATCGAGAGCTGTACGCCCACAAGACCGGGAAGTAACGTTAATAATGAAAAAGTAACCGCGTTTAACGCATATATGCAGGGATATTGTGATATGATGCCTGAAACATATTATGTAGATATCGCATCGCCTCTTAAGGACGATACAGGACATCTTGCCGCGGCTTTTTCATCGGACGGAAGCGTCCACCTTACAAACCGGGCTTATGAGATATGGAGTCTGACAATAAGGAATTATATCACGGCATATCTCGCACAGAAGGCAGCCGAGCTTCAGGAAAAAAGTGCGAGCGACCAATTGATCGCCCGCGAAACATACAATAAAGGTATCAAACAGATGGAAGAAGCGAAGCAGCAGTACCGGGATGCAAGATTACAGGCAGCCCGGGAAGAGGAGGCTAAACAGTTTCATCAATATGTTGCTCTGTCTCCTGAGCCTCGTCTTGACCTGCGTCAGACTCAGCTTCTTCAGTTGATGAAGCAACCTTCAGATCCTCTTTATAGTCTTCTATCTTCCGGTCAGATGCAATGAGCTTGTTCATGTATTCGGCAAGATCCGATGCAGGAGCATCCTTGTACAGTTCATAGTATTTCTTGCCGAGCTTGTAGTAGTATTCCTGTTTCTTAGCTTCTTCAGCCTTGATAAGTGCGTGCAGTCTGGCGATCTCACCATACTCGCGTGCTTTATCCGCAACTGTAGTTATGGTATCCGTTATCATTTCAGTTATATCAGCCATCTTGTTACCCTCCCGAGTCTTATTCTATGATCTTATGTCGCACAGTTCGTTTATCAGAGTTTCCAGTCCGATCTGCTCGGCTATCTGTCCGCTCCTGATGCGTTCATCGGTATCCGCGCACATTCCTATCGCGCGCTCCAGGCCCATTTTACTACTCTTTCTTGCGGCTGGCAATGCCATTTTGACGCGTGTATCACGCATCTTGAGAGTGACGGCCATATCTTTTATGCTGATGCCGTCGTCGTTCATCGACTTTACATGGAGCATCAGGCGAAACTGCTCACGGATAAGTGCCAGTATGCCTGCTGGGTCGCTCCGAAGCAGCAAAAGATCCGAGTAGTACTGAAGCATTTCGCTGCGGTTTCCGGCTATCATGGCATCGATCATCCTGAAGATCTTATCTTCGGGAAGAGGAGGGATCACGGCATCCACATCTGCAGGTCTGATTCCGTCTCTTCCGAATGTATATGATATGACTTTTTCCAGTTCATTTGAAACCTGCCACATATCATCGCTGCATCTTGTAAGGAACATGTCGAGTGCGTTCTCTGTGATCTGGCGATGCTCCCGGGAAAGCTTTTTGAGCACCCAGTCACGAAGCTCAGCCTCGGACAGATTCCCGAACTCGGCAACGCAGCCTTTTGATCTGGCACTCTTTGTCTGCTTGAGGCGGGAGTCTATCTTTTCTTCGGAAAAGATGATGCAGCAGCTGTCGGGGATATTCTCGATCAGATCCACAAGCTCATCGCTTGCCTTAGCAAAAAGCTCGGTATTCTCAAGGACGATCACCCTCTTTTCCGACAGGAACGGCATGGTCTGGGCCAGTTCGTACACTTCTTTAAGGTCGATCTTTTTTCCATAGAAGCTCGTCAGATTGATCTCATCGTTCTCGGGAAGGAACAGGTCGATAAGTGCCTTTACGTAGCGCTTCCTGTTGTAACTCTGGGGCCCGTAAAGGACATAGATGTTCTTGTAATTCTTGTTTTTGATATCCGCCTGTAACTGTTTCATGCAGAGATTATATCATATTTTGTTTATTAATTGGGGCGTGCATGTGTTACAATGTAGATAATTCTGTTCTATAGTGCAGAACATTTATTATGGAAACGTATATTTGAAAACAGGAGGATTGGATATGAAAAAGTATATGGTCTTTTTAACAGTGGCAGCATTGGGGATCTCAATGATGACCGGATGCGGCAAAACAGCTGAGGCGCCGGCGCCGGAGCAGGAGCAGGAAGACGATCTGTATCTCGAGGAAGACGAATATGACTTCGAGGATGAGGATTTCGAGGAGTATCCTGAAGAGGATGCGGATGATGAAGGCGATATAGACGATGCATTCGCACAAAAGTATAAAGAGCAGGAGGACAGGGCTGTAGGAGTATGGTATACAGACGGTTATGATGAAGAGAATAACTGGGCCGGCAGCTATAAGATAGAGCTGACAGATGACAGAAAAGCAACCTGTACGGGATGGAGAAATAAAGATACCGGTACATTCGCAGCTCACGGCGATGACGGAGTGCTCATAACATTTGATCATTGTGAGACAGATGGTCCCGGTGAAGGGTTTAAGACTGTTGACGGCTTCAAATACACGATAGAGCTGATTCCCAACGGAGATGATGCGACGATCAAGATCGATGCACCGGATGTGATCAGCAATCTTGAGGATGGAACCGTTCACAGAAAAAGTGACGGCTCGTCAACGTCGGACAATGATGTTAAAGGGAAAGGATCGGGAGCCGGAGCATCGGAGCTGTGTTTTTCAGGTAAAGACGTTAACGGAAAATCAATCAACACGGCAGATATATTTGCGAAGAACAAGGTAACGGTCGTTAATATGTGGGCCAGCTGGTGCGGACCCTGTGTGGGAGAGATTCCCGAACTCGATGAGATGGATAAGGAACTGAAGAAGAAGGGCTGCGGTGTCGTAGGATTTCTTATGGACGGAGAGGATCCGGACGGTCTTGAAGATGCACAGGATACACTGGACGATATCGGAGTATCATATCAGAATATCATCTGCGCGGAGAGCGTGGGTGATGCAGTGGGACTTGAGGCTTATCCGACCACATTCTTTGTGGATTCTAACGGAAAGATACTGGGCGACCCCATTGTCGGAGCTCAGCCGGATCAGTACCGCAAGACGGTGGACAAGCTTCTTTCGAATATGTGATCGCTGCCGGACTTTCAAGACGCAGGAGGATAAAAATGAAAAGGAAAACGATGGTCATTGCAGTGGCCGCCATATGTATAGGCATGATGGCCGGATGCAATAAAACCGCTCAGGTTGAAGAACCCGTGCAGTTTGTGGATGATGAAGAGTTCCTCGATGAATTCGACGAGTATGAAGAGTATCCCGATGAAGAATATGAGGATGATGAGTTCGTCGATGATAATGAAGAATATGATAAAGATCAGGATAATGATAAGCCCGTGAAAGTAACAGCTGCCGGCAAAAGCGAAGATGCGGGATCCGGTGAAGAGAATACTGCAAAAGAAACGGAAGTTGCTGATGGAACATATTTAACCGATGAGACATATTCGGGTTATTTATCCGATAGTGCCGATCTGCTTGTTATAACAACTGCATTAAACCATGAGGATGAAAACTGGAATACGGTGCTTGATTACAAAAAGCAGGAATTCAGGTTCCCCGTATCCAAGGATTGCAAGTGTGTTGTTTTCACCGAGGACAGGGAAGAAAACCCCATAGCCGAGCGTACCGAGTTCATTAACGAATTTCTTAAAGGTAACAGCGGGCTGCCGATAATTCTCAAGATAGTAAACGGCAAAGTTGTAGAGATCGGATTCAGTTCGTAGGATCGTTTTTTGCGGAGATGACAAAAGACGGTATGAAGTCTGTCGGCAAATGTAAGGATAAAATGGAAAAAAACTGAAATTTGTGCTATAATATCTCACATAGTTGCAATTTAGCCACAGTTGGCTGATATTTGCAGAATAAAGTTATGAAGGGGTAAAAAGTATGAAGAAAAAAAGCTTTAACATGAATCTGATGCTTTTGCTGTTCAGCATGATTCCGTTGATCGTTACAATAGTGGGAATGACGATCATGGCGGTCGTGCTGTGTACAAACAACCTTGAGAATAAGGTTGAGGACCAGCTTGAAGTTGCCGCACGCGGTCTTAAGTTCTATACCGAATATGAACTTAAGAACGGAACGGCTACCGAGATCACATACGACAGTGAGTATATTGACATACTCAAAGCTGATGATGTGGATCTTACCGTTTTCGTAGGAGACACACGTCTGTGTACTTCGGTCCTTAATGATAACGGACAGAGGAATGAAGGCACGAAGGCTGCTGACGGGATATGGGCACAGGTCAGCAAAGGTGAGAAATTTATCAACGATAATACGAAGGTTGCCGGAAAAGACTACTATGTTGTGTATCTTCCCATAACCGATGCCAGCAATAAGGTTATCGGTATGGCGTTTGCCGGCACACCCAGAGCCGATATATCCTCGGCAAGGACCAGCATCATCCTGGTATCTGTCATTACTGCAGTGATACTGTTCATCATTTTCGGTGCGGCAGTTATCATCCTTTCCAAGAAGGTTTCAACACCTCTTAAGGTTACGGCAGACAGTCTTGAGACTATCGCAAAAGGTGACCTTACCGCGGAGAACGATCTCGAATCGGCTATTGCGGAGACAGACAGTCTGATCCAGTCTTACAGAGGCCTCCAGGCCAACATCAGTAAGATGCTCGGATCCATCAGCGGAGACGCGAACGATCTTGCAACGAGAGTTAATGAAGTGGCCCAGCTTGCGGAGCAGAGTAATTCTTCGACGGAACAGATCAACTCGGCTATCGCAGAGCTTGCTGACGGAGCTACATCGATGGCTCAAAATGTCCAGAACATCAATGAACAGGTTATGGAGATGGGCGGGCTCATCAATAACGTTGTTGAGTCGGTTGAGATGCTCTCGAGTTCTTCATCTGCAATGCAGACAGCCAACAACGAGGCATACGGATATATCACCAATCTTGAGAAGTCATCGTCAACAACAAAAGATGCCGTTGCAGGTATCAAGTCACAGGTTGTTAATACGAATGAAGCAATCACGAGGATCACAAGTGCAGTTGGAATGATCACTGATATTGCCAGCCAGACAAACCTTCTTGCGCTTAACGCTTCCATCGAGGCTGCAAGGGCCGGAGAGATGGGTAAAGGATTTGCGGTCGTTGCAGAGAGCATCGGTAATCTTGCAAACCAGTCTGCCGAATCTACTGCAGAGATCCGCGCGATAATAGATGAGCTGACCAAACAGTCAGAGCAAAGTGTTCTTGCTTCCGAGTCTGTTGAAGAAGCCATCAATGAGGAACAGGTTATCCTCGGCGAGACGAAGAAGAGGTTTGATGTACTTAACACCGAGATAACCAATTCGGTTGAAGACATCAGAGGAATCTCCGCTCAGACAGAAAGTCTTGAGAGTATCAAGGCTACCATCGTTGAGAACGTCAGCGATCTGTCGGCTATTTCTCAGGAGAATGCGGCAAGTACCGAAGAAGTTACCGCATCCATGGAGAATATAGCAATGAACATCAGAGTGATAAGCGAGAACTCGGAGGGAATGAACGGTATCGCAGGAAACCTTGTAAATTCCGTAGGAGAATTCAAGTTCTAAACAAGCTATAGTTCATATGTAAAAAGGCAGCGGGTGACCGCTGCCTTTTTCGATGACAAAATCGGTTGCGAAGGCAGCAGATTTCCTTTATAATTATGCATTGTTTGGTATTGATCTGAATCGAAAGGATGGAAGATAAATGTATTCATTTGATGAAATCAAGACAGTTGATCCCGAGATCGCATCGGCGATCGAATCCGAAATGGCAAGACAGAACAGCCACATCGAACTCATAGCTTCAGAAAACTGGGTAAGCAAGGCAGTAATGGCTGCCATGGGAAGCCCTCTTACCAATAAATATGCGGAGGGTTATCCGGGAAAGAGATACTACGGCGGATGTGAGTGTGTTGACGTTGTGGAAGAGCTTGCAAGAGAGCGTGCCAAGAAGCTTTTCGGATGCGATTATGTAAATGTTCAGCCTCATTCGGGTGCACAGGCAAATCTCGCCGCATTCTTTGCAATGCTTGAGCCGGGTGATACCTATATGGGAATGAACCTTGATCATGGCGGACATCTGTCACATGGTTCACCGGTCAATATCTCCGGTAAGTATTTTAACTGCGTTCATTACGGCGTTAATGCAGACGGTTTTATAGATTATGATGAGATGGAAAGGATCGCACTTGACTGTAAGCCCAAGATGATCCTTGCAGGTGCGAGCGCATATGCCAGAGCCATTGATTTTAAACGTATCAGACAGATCTGCGACAAAGTCGGGGCTTATATGATGGTTGATATCGCTCATATCGCCGGACTTGTTGCTACGGGAATGCATGAGAGCCCTATCGGTATAGCCGATGTTGTTACGACAACGACTCACAAGACTCTTCGTGGTCCCAGAGGCGGTCTTATCATGTGCAATCAGGAGGCGGCTGACAAGTTCAACTTCAATAAGGCGATCTTCCCGGGAACACAGGGCGGGCCGCTTATGCATGTAATAGCGGCAAAGGCTGTATGCTTCAAGGAAGCGCTTTCTCCGGAGTTCAAGGAATACGGAAAGAACATCGTTGCAAATGCCAAGGCTCTTTGTGACGGACTTCTGTCAAGAGGACTGTCGATCGTATCAGGCGGTACCGACAACCATCTTATGCTGCTCGACCTTCGTCCCCAGCAGCTTACCGGCAAGGAAGTTGAAAAGCTTCTTGACGAGGCTCATATCACGGCCAATAAGAACACGGTTCCAAACGATCCTCAGAAGCCTTTTGTTACAAGCGGTATCAGACTCGGTACACCCGCAGTTACATCCCGCGGCATGAATACGGCTGATATGGACAGGATCGCAGAAGCGATAGCATTCGTCGTAAAGGAAGGTGCTGACGGAGTACCGAAGGCGCGTGCGATCGTTGACGAACTTACCGCTAAGTATCCTCTTGTTATGTGATCGATAAAAAGAACGATGGCAGCACATGTTTGTGTTGCCATCGTCTTTGTGTGTTGAAATGGTATTTTCAAGCCTTCTTTTTTTGTTTTGGTTCATTCCCATATTCTTTGCGTTGTATTTCCTGTGTCCCGCAAAATGGCGCAATGCTGTACTGTTTTTGGGCAGTATTGTTTTTTATGCGTGGGGTGAGCCGGCGTATCTGATACTCATATTCATATCGATACTCGTAAACTATGCCGCGGGTCTGGGACTTAGAAAAGAGATCGCCGGCAGCGGAAGATCCACTTCGGAAAAATTGATATTTGCATTTGCGATGGTATTCGATTTCGGAATGCTGATCGTGTTCAAGTATACGGGATTTTTTGTAGATAACATCAATGGCTTGCTTGGAACTTCTCTTCGCGATCCCGGGCTGACATTGCCTCTTGGAATAAGTTTTTACACGTTCCAGATAGCGTCATACGTGATCGATCTGTATCGCGGAAAGATAAAGTGCGAAAAAAATCCGCTCACTCTCGGAACTTATCTCGTCATGTTCCCGCAGCTCATAGCCGGACCGATAGTCGTATATTCGCAGGTAAGCAGCCGGCTTCACGAGCGCCGCATCACAATGGACAAAGTATCGTCCGGTATCACGACTTTCATCCTAGGTCTGTCGTCGAAGGTACTCATAGCAAATACAGTCGGTGCGTTGTGGAACGATCTTGAAGATATAGGTTATGAGCGTATCTCGATGCCGCTTGCGTGGCTCGGAGTCGTTGCATTCACGCTTCAGATTTATTTCGATTTTAACGGGTATTCGCTTATGGCCATCGGGCTCGGCGAAATGCTCGGTTTTGACATCCCGCAGAACTTTGATCATCCGTACGTTTCAAGGTCACTCACCGAATTCTGGAGAAGATGGCATATGACATTATCCGGATGGTTCAGGGAATATGTGTACATACCGCTGGGAGGGAACAGAAAAGGAAAGATCAGAACTTATGTCAATCTGTTCATCGTCTGGTTCCTGACAGGATTCTGGCACGGCGCAGGATGGAACTTCATATGCTGGGGCCTCTTTTTCTTCGTGTTCCTGTCACTGGAAAAATCATTCCTTAAGGATTTTCTTGACAGACACAGTATCGTATCCAGGATCTATGCGTTGCTCCTTATCGGACTGTCGTGGATGATATTTGCGATAACGGATTTCGCACAGCTTGGGGTGTATGCGACAAGGCTTGTTGCGTTCACGAGTCTGTCAAACTGTAATGATGTGATCTATTATGCGAGAAACTACGGGGTTGTGATCGCGCTCGGATGCCTGTTCTCGACGCCGGTTTTTGCAAAGCGCTTTGAAAAAGTATGGCGTAAGCCGCTCGGGATAGTGCTGCAGCTTGCACTGCTGTTTATATGCGTGTGCTTTCTTGCGGATGCGAGCTATAATCCGTTTTTGTACTTCAGATTTTAAACGCTTCAGCCGGATTACGCATTTGCGCAAAAAGGCGCTTGCGCTCGTTTCCGCGCGTCACGTTACTAGACTCGTGAAAAACCTCGTCAAGTAACAACGCGCTCCAAGTCTTTTTGCTGCAAACGGTAATCCGGCTTCAGCGAAGAAGGCACGGCTGAATACAGACAATTCTTTGGTAAAGAAGCATATGAAAGAAAGAAGAAAAAGCATAAATGAATACATCCTCCCGGTCGTCTTTTTCGGCCTGTGCATCATCATGCTCGCATGCTACCTCATTAAGCCGGACAATGATTTTTCGGACATGGAGAACAGGTTCCTGCAGAAACGTCCGAAGATCACGATGCAGGGTTTATCGGATGGAAGCTTTATGGATTCGTTTGAGACATATACCAATGAGCAGATCCCGCTGAGAAATATGTTCGTAAAGGTGAAGGCTGTGATCGTGTGGCTGACGGGTGCGTCGGAGAACGACGGTATCGCAAAAGGAGAGGACGGTTATCTGTTTGACAAGGTTACCGGCATAAGCGACAAGGTAAATAAGAACATAACTGCGATCAAAAACTTTGCAGTAAGCACGGACAGGGATATATATATTGCGGCTGCGCCGACATCGACGTGGATAAACGAGGAAAAGCTTCCGAAAGGTATGCCGGTGCTTGATGAAAGGAAGTGCAGCAGCGAGCTGGCGCTTGCACTCGAGAGTATACCGAACGCACATATTGTCGATCTGTATGATGCTTTGAACGATCATAAGGATGAGCAGATCTATTATCGGACGGACCATCACTGGACAACAAAGGGCGCAGGATATGCATATGAGAAGATCGCCGATGATATGGGCATTCCGGTGAAGGAAATAACGGAGTATGCCAAACACGAGGCGGATGATTTTTACGGAACGCACTATGCGAAGTACAAAGGTGTTTTCGTTGCCCCTGATACGATCGAATACTATGATGTTCCGATAAAAGAACTTGAACTCGAAGGCAGGACGGTGGATAATCTGATTGATACGGATAAACTGTCGGGATATGATAAGTATGCCGCGTTTATGTACGGAAATGACGGAAAGTGTATCGTTCGTGCAAACAAAGGGATCGGTAAGGATCTGATCATTTTCAAGGATTCATATGCAAATTGCTTGATTCCGTATCTCGTGATGAATTATGATAGTATCACGGTCATAGATCTGAGATATTTCGGAGGAAAAGTTTCCGATGAACTGTCGGCCGAAGCCGATGCGGACATCCTTCTTATGTACAATTGGAGTTTTATAAACGAAGATAATCATTTTTATAAACTGGTAAGCAAATGAGCAAAAACAGTAAAGATAAAAGCAGCGATAATGAAAAGAATACCGGAAAGCGCGAGATAAAGCAGGTGTTCATTACGGATGAAGGAAAAGAAAAGTCAGAGGTTTCCAAATCCGTAAAGACCGAGCAGCATAAAGATAATAAAACAAGTGAACCGGAGCATAAGCATACGGTTCATGAAGCGGAACATAAAGAGAGAAAGGTTGTCAGGATCATAGCGCTCTCTGTTGTAATGCTATCATCGCTTCTGCTGGCCATGTGTGTCGGTGCTGTTCTGGCTATCTGGGATTCCGGAAGGACGATATCGGAGTTTAATGCGATACTGCTCGGAAGGGAAGTGGCTGCAACATCGGCCATTACATATGAGGAAAGCGAAACGCCGTCTGATGAAGATGATGAAGAAGCTTCCTGGAGCGATGAAGAGGAAGACGCGAATGACGATGAAGCCGGCGAAGATCAGGAGAGTGAAGAACCCGAAGATGAGGAAGATGATTACGGCAATACGATATCTTCAGATACCGAAGGGATAGAAGGCGTATCCAGGGCAGGAAGCGGTGATGAGATAGAAAATCACAGGGATGAAGAGCCTGAAGCTATCAAGGATCCGCTTGCGGACTATCCGCTTCCCTTTACTACCGTGGATGAAAGCTATTTTACCGATGCGCTGTTCATTGGAGATTCAAGACTGCAGGGCTTCGGATTCTGGTCGGGACTACCCGCAACGTACTATTGCGCTACCGGATTCCAGCTATACAAATATGATACGACCAATGTGGTTCAGACCGAGAAAGGTAAGGTGCCGATATTTGAGGCAATGCCGTATGATGCTTTTACCAAGATATACATCAAGGTCGGACTTAATGAGCTCGGATACGGAACGGAAGAGAACTTTGAAAAGACATATGCCGGTCTTATTGAAAAACTTCGCGAATACGAGCCGCGGGCGATCATATACGTACATGCGATCCTTCCGGTAACCGCGGAAAAATCGGAAAAAGATAAGGCTCACAATAATCCGAACATTCAGGTTAGAAATGAGTCGCTTAAAAAGTTTGCCAAGGACCAGAAAGCGTATTTTCTTGATGCGGGGCCGGCGCTTGCGGGGGCAGACGGAAGCCTTCCTTCGGAGATGACAAACGATGGGATACATCTGAAGCCGGAGTATATGAAGATCTGGAAGGATTATCTGTGTGAGCATGCTGTTGTAATTGAATAATTCGGGCGCCGAGATAATTACACATTTGCCCAAAAGGCGCTTGCGCTCGTTTCCGGACGTCACGTTACTAGGCTCGAAAAAACCTCGCCAAGTAACAACGTCCTCCAAGTCTTTTGGGCAAACGGTAATTCCCTCGGCGCTTATTGATGAATGAAAAAAGTATCAAGGAGAAAGTTTACTATGAGAAAAATACTTGAATTAATTACTACACTTACTTTAACAGCAGCAATGCTTGCAGCGTGCGGCGCCAAGAAGGCAGACTTTGATGTATCTGCACTTGGAGGTGATCTGAACACCAAGATCACGTATCAGGACAGCCTTATGGAGATGGATGTTGATACTGCGGGTATGTTCTTAAACCTTTCGGATGTAGCTGTTACAAAGGCTGCAATATACGAAGGATCCGGCGGAACGGCTGAGGAGATCGTAGTTCTTGAGTGTGCAACGGACGATGACGCAAAGAAGGCCGAGCAGGTACTGAAGACGCGTGTTGCTGAGCAGATAGAGAGCTTTACCGATTATGTGCCCGAGGAGCTTACCAAACTGAACGATGCTGTGATCAAGGTAAACGGTAAATATGCGGTGTTGTCCGTATCTGATTCACCCGATGAGGCAAGGAAGATCATAGACAGCTATATGTAAAGAATGGGAATACAATAATTGACAGAATATTCATAACATAATCAAAGAAAATTAAAAAAATAAATAAAAAATTTTAAAATTGTGTTGACAACTATCCAAACACGTAATATAATCTCAAGTTTTGAAGCACAATCGGCTCAATCCCAGTAATGACAAGGGGTTGAGCCGTTTCATCTGTATGGCGTATTTGCCTCTATTTTGATGGGGATGAAATTTTTTTGCCTGTCGGCAGTTACTCACCTCGGATGATTTGCCTTACGGCAAATCTCTGAACGAAGGGCGCGGTAGCGCCCTATAAGACCGCCTCAGTAACGAAGAAGCCTTTGGATTTCCTGCTGGGTTCTGTACTTGGTTTTTAACTCCAGATCAAGAACCTTTCCGCATGCCTCCAGTATCTCATCATAATAAGTGAACTGCCAGTTGTTTATATCGAGGTGTGTACAGTTGTACTTTCTGATCGAATCGATTATTTTTCCTGTCGGATATTTATGATCAAGCTTATACTCCAGGAGCCGCTCGAGGACAAGCGCAAGGAAGCAGGTTGCAAAGTGAGCATCTATGTGATCAGTTGTCCTTACGTAAATGGGTCTTGACTCGAAGAATGTTTTTGTTATCTTAAAGGAGTCTTCTATTTTTGAAAGCCCCCGATATACTCTTCGCATTTCTTTATCGCTCATGCGAAGCTCGCTGGTAACGATAGAATAGTAACCGTCGTATATTTCTTCCTCTTTGATCTTTTCCATATCGAGTTCAAGGTTGCGGCCTTCTATTATCTCTCCGGTTGTTTTATCAAAAGCGATGTTCTTAACATAAGCGGCACTTCCTTTTGAC
>JAGAFR010000035.1 GCA_017612555.1 Lachnospiraceae bacterium
AAGCGGATCGAATTGGCCACGGATGAAGACATTTCATGGCGGATCGACAAATGGGCAAAACTGTTCAAGGCCGACACATGGGAGGAATTGCGTATGATAGCAGCTGAAGATCTTGAGATGACAAATACCGCAAAGACTCTGTACACCAAAAATCAGGACGAGACCGCGCGTCTCTGGGCGCAGGCACGCGAAGACTTTCTCTGGCGTGAAGCAAGCATCATTGCCGAAGCCGAGAAAGCTCAGAAGGAAGCCGCCAAAGCTCAAGAAGAAACTGCCAAATTTCAGAAGGAAGCCGCGAAATATCGCGCCCTTTTAATCGCAAACGGTATCGATCCGAATTCGTGATCCCTTTCGCGCCTTGCGGCGATAATCATACTACGTAAAAACCGCCGCCCATCCCGTTAAGGATCCGGCGGCATTTTCGCTTCTGTATACTTATCCTCTATGAATTTGATAAGACAGAAGAACCGTTCCCGTGTCTTATCAGTTGAGTCCAAAGAAATCTCTGGTTACAATTGTGATCATATCTATCTGCGATTTTCCAACTTCGTTGGTAGCTTCGACTATTACTGTATTGTTCGCTCCACTTTTATAACAGTCCTTGGGTATCTTTACAGTCCCGGTAAGCTTATACTTATAGTAATTATTTGCTGTATCAAACGGCGCTTTACCATCTACATAGTCGGTTTTGTCTTCGGTCAGCTCTAAATCACCTAGACTACCTCCTCCCTCTCCAACTCCGCTACTATTGATATATGTCTTAACAGTAGTCTTCTCACTAGTTTTATTGTTTTTCCATATTAACGAAATATTACTAATTTTATGAGATGTTACAATCTCAATATCAAGCGGTAATGGTTTAGAAGTATCATTCATTTTTTCTATTTCATATTTATTCAAATATATTGTTTTATTCTTATTTGTTGAATCGGTTGTATCTATCAATTCACTTGTAACGGAATCCCCGTTGATAATATTCATACTCAAGTAGTATGCTTTTTTTGTTACATTTTTTTCATCACTTGCAATGTGATTTTTATCAGTTTTCTCACGTTTTATATCGCGTCCGGTCAATGCGTTTTTAATCCAGCTGTCTTTATAGAATCCATTCTCTCCCATCAAGCTCTGATTCTTATATGTTTCTCCAAATGGAGCCTGTTGGGATGTCGTATACTTCTGCATTCCTGCGGCAGCCGCCTGTTCAAAATAGTCATACCACATATGCATGTTACAGTCGTAGATATCACCCTCGCTGGTCCTATGCATCAACCACACCGTCAAAAGACCTTTGGGTTGCTTATCGCCTTCTTTGTATTCACCTGTGCTATCCCAAGGCCATTCATCATATTCGGCCGGTCCCCACTTTCTTCTTCTGAAAGTGCTACCTCCAACCTCATGAAAATCCGCATCAATCTTGTACCAGTATTTCCAATAATCGTAAGGATTATACAACTGATCGGATGAATATTTTGTGGAAACTTTGAGTTTGCCATCTTTATCAATGTATATGTAATCCGTTGTATTGGACATTGATTCATAACAGTTTTGATAATAGCTTATACCATTGTCCGTGTAATACTTTTTCTGGTCTACGGTCACAGGATTATCCTGATACCCGAATTCAGCGTCAGTAAACATTTCCGGATTTGTTGTTTCAATCTTCAGACTCCTTTGATTAATAATATCAATATCATGCAAAGGAACTATACTTCCGTCACTATCAAGTACAGGTAGTGTGATTGTTTTGCTTCCATCCGATGTGTAAAAAGTGTAACTCTCCGTCTGCGCTCCCGTTATACACGAATCCTTATCTATCACAAGCGGATGTCCCACATGATAACTGGCATGCATATGCATATAGTAATAGTTAGGTTGTGACGGATCAGATGTGTTTCTCTTTAAACTTGCCGCTCTGTAATCAACCGGATAATCACTCGGATTCTCAAGATGTCTCTTACGCATTTCAAGATATGTTATGGTTTTTTTCGGATCTTCCGGATCCTTTCCGAATGTCTGGCCCGGTTCACTCGTATATCTCTTAAAGAAATCAGAGAACAATTCTCGACCCGCCATCCTCGTATTACCTTGTTTTACATAAAACAGCATAAACATCAGCTTTCTGATATTTGTATTTACCTTCGTTATTTCATCGCCATTATAATCAGTGCAGCACGTCTTCTCAGCAACAAACGCTGCATCACCTCTTACAACAACACGTTCATATATTTTGATGACCTTCTCAAAGTCATCAAAATCCATCCTTTTATCCTGTGCAACATTGCCATCATTGGCCGGGCTGTAAAAATGCACTCCAAGATCCTTGTCCGTATTTTTTCTACTCGGGTCACGCATATCATTTTGTAATTCGAGCGCAAACTTGTAATAATCACCTTTATAAGCATCATTCATTAAAATCAGATCCGCCCGCTCTATATCGTCTGTTGAGACACTACGGGGTGTTCTGGTTGTTACCTCAAACTTAGTATTTTTCTTTATATCAACAGATTCTCCCAACCACTCCGTAATGAATTTCTCTTTATTGGTATACCTAACACGCCTCTCTGCACCATTTTTAGGAGTAAAATCATCATCACCCGATGAAGCCAGATCATATACAAAAATGTAGTCATACTTTTTATCACTTGTAGAGTAGAATTTGGAATAAACTTTACCTGTATTCTTATCAACAGCATAAACACCGTTATTATCCCCTACATATTTATAATATCCTGTATATGTATCAAGTTTAAAATCAAAAGCATAGCCGCCACTTTGTTCGCTAAACTTACCGTTAATATCCTTAAGGTACTTTGCCATCGTATTATTACCCAGAATATTATCAGCATTATCATGTTCCGAATATGCTCCGGGAGAAGGATTAACAAGCGCATCCATATATGCCTGCTTCAGATCCGCCGTAGTAACGGTAACGCCATAATCCCTTTTTATATCATCGACATTAGCTACATTAAATGGTTCGCATCCACCGATTGTAAATCCAACTGTGGCTTTCTTTTCTGTAGGAAGTATTTCAAGAATGTTAAACAAATGCATCGAGGTTTCTTCCTCATACTCCCCGGGGCCACCAATAGGAAGATTCGAACCCTTTCCTCCAAACTTACCATCTGCCATGGCAATCGGAAGATCATGTTGCTCATTTACTATCGTATCAATAGATGAAAATCCCGAAAAGGATACTCCCAGTATAAGTGCAAGAGCCCCTGCAACTATCCTATTTACCACTTTTATTCTTCTTGTCCTCATATGCATCACCTCATTGTCATACCACTACAATAGTCTCTAATCACTTTTTCTTTTTAATGAATATGCGGTTCCATTAATATAAATGTCCGTTGATATCTTGTTTCTGATAAGTGCCTCATCTTCAACATGTTTATTCACAACTTTTCCCGTTGCATCCTTTTGAAAATCTAACTGAATTTCAACTCCCAACGGATTGACAAATCCCTCAGGAGTAATATTAACATATGTTTTAACACCCTCTGTGATCGATTTTACCTTTGGTTCAATACGAAAAGCAGTAGCATCTTCACCAAGAAGGTACGGATTGGGTGACTCGTCCTTTTTCTTTGCTATATCCTCAGCCCACGCTTTAACAATAGCCCCCGCATTGGATCCCGATGCTCCGGTTCGCACAGCTCTATCCATAAAAATATCAAATTTCCCTGTACCATTACCTTCGTCATCCTTCTTCTCCGGTCCCGCTACAAATATGACGCCCTTAAACTTGTTATCTTTGTATTCGCCAAACGCAGCATAGTGCGTGTCACTCTTCAGAGTTCCTCCGATATCGGTTGGACTGATCGGTGTTCCTGTAGAGCTTTGAATAACATAATCGTTCGCAGACATTATGGTATCCACAATCTGATTAACATTTGTCTGCAACTCGTATTGCGCCGCCAAATTAGCCTTCTCATCTCTATATATTCTTATAGAAAACGAAATAAGTGCAACTATCGCTCCGGATATCAATACGCCGACAGATATAGCCACTATCAATTCAACAAGACTAAGACCTCTATTATTCTTTTTTATTGAATATAATTTATCCATAGCGTTATTTATTTATATAATGCCTTCCTGTTGTTGGCATCAGAAATACTGTCGATGTTTTAGAAGTCAGTTTTTCAGCTGTCACAGTAATCTCAACTACTTTTGTAGTCTCTGTTACAAGACCATTATCAAGTTTCTTTACCGATCCATTACCTTTGTCAAATTCAACAGTGAAATCACCGGAGGTTTTTGCAGACGATAGATTTCCTCCATCAACGGAGACAGTTGCCTTTCGCTTAAAATCTATTGTCTTGTATTCACTTCCACCTTTTTGTATCTCTATTTTATTATCATCAAGTTTTAGCACAAACGTATACGTGCCTTCCTTAGACATGGCTAACATACGTACTTCGGACAAACCATCATCTATCGTCTTTGCAGCAGCCTCAGCATCTTTGGAAAACATCATAGAAATCCCAAGAGACATGAGTCCGACCATTATCGCCATTATAGAGATCACAACTACAAGCTCGATCAGTGAGTATCCGTAATCGTTATGTCGTTTGAAATTGAAATATCTCCCTATCATTCAGCGGGACCCTTTCTCCAATTCTCATAAAACATAAAATCATGATAATCGGCTTCGATTCTACGCTCCTTTTCTTTAGTCTTATATGATACGTTATATTCCCTTCCGGACTCGTTCTTAAGATAGCTTATTAGATAGTATGGTTTATAGTAATCACTTGATGTGGCTGTTGGATCTAACCCCTCCTTAATTATTGACATTTCTTTTTCTATACGTGATCTTATAAGACCTTTGTCATAGTAGACCTTTGCGCCATCCTCAAGAACAATAACCCCCGTTGCCATAAGCAGACCGTCTACTTCCTTTCCCGACGCTACTGTAATATCTCCGTTAACGATAGCAACCCCCTTAAAATTACTGTTAATTGTGACGCTGTTTCCCTTAACGACCAAGCACTGTCCGTACACATTCTCACTCAGTCCGGCTGCTTTGGCAGCATTTCTCATAGCTGTTGTATTAGTATCAACATTAGCCTCTCCACTGATCCAAGTAAGGTCTACGAATCTGCTTAGCGGCGGCGCAATTGGCGTGCTGTAATATCCGTTTCCGCTACCGATCCAATCAGATTTCATTGAATTAGTCTCAGACTCAATATGATATGCCCCATCACTTGGATCTTTACCAAGAGGGACATTCTGATTGGCATCCAGTCTTGTTGCAAGCCACTGATACCTATGAAACAGATATTGCGGGTATCCGGCAAATCTTTCCATACCGCTATTATTCTCTTTCACTTCAGTATCGTAGGTTGTTGATCCCTTTTTATAACTTACCGCCGCATTTTTGGAGTAAAGAATAGTGCTGTCATCGCCTACTATACATCCCTGCAGATCAAAGTAATCATATCCCATTGAATCAAGAACACGATCATGAATTGTGATCGGCGAAGGTGTAGTACTTAAATCATCATATTCCCTCTCTGCAGCTAATTGTTTTTCTCCGGCTGACATGGTGTTTGGATACTTATTTATTTTTGCCTGAATATAATCTTGGCGAATTTTCTTGCTATTCATGATTATCTTAAAAAAAGCATCCATGGAACTAACCGCGCCACGATCTCCTGCATATAAAGCCGTGCTTTCTTTAAAACCATAATAAAAATCAGGATCAACCAGATCATCATCACTCTCGGCTTCATCCCACAATTTTTCGTTAAAATTCAAATATGCATAATAAACGGTGTTAGTGTCATCAAGTTTAACTTTGTATGTTCTGTAAGGCCTTGATGAGTCGATAAAAGGATACCCGAACCAATCCTTTATCTTATCTTCAGAACCCACCTTAGCATTAACAAAAGTAAACGAACCAGATTCGCTAACAATCGGATTCGGACTTTCCAACAGATCCGCCGGAACAAGATAAATCTGCTGATTTGTCTTTAACGCAACGCCCTCGGCAGTTGCCGCAACTTCAGTTTTTGTAAGTTCAGTTTCCGTACTTATTCCCGATTGTGCACCCTTTTCAAAATCTACATACGCTTTTCCCATAAGAACAAGAGATTTTAGCCCTGTCATATCAAGCTTCGATTTATTACCATTAATGATAATTGCACTGCTATCCGCATCATCATGTCTTTCCGTTTTGGAAAAAGAGTGTTCTGTGCTTGGTAACGTTTTATCATTATATCCGTAATAGTTTCCCTTCAGAGTCACGCTACTGTTATTAGCATTAAGCTCAAGATCATTTAGCGCAAAAAGATTAGCTTTAATATCCATTTTGTATTCCGAAGTGTCGGACGCCGATGTTTTGGGGCAGGTTCTCAGTGTATCAAAAAATACATTGGGGATTGATTCATCCGTCGCATTATTTCCTATACTGACACTCGGTCCATAGCCGGTTTCACCCGAAACATTAATATCACCTTTCGATACGATATAGTTTCCATTAATGCTCACTTTATTGTAATCACCGGATCCACTCTTCGATCTGATGTTAATCCCGCCAAAGACTTTTTCAGCTCCATAGTTGCTATCTTTTACAACGTCTGAATCGGTTGCATACTCTGTAGATGCGTGAATTCCTGCGTATACATTACCCTTAACGTCCGCTGCACCGTTTATATACAATCCCTTGTTTGCGATTATACTGTAGTCTGTAACATCAACATTCTCAGATAAAAAATCTGTCGTAGGTACCTCTATTATGATATCTGTGGAAATAACAGCCTGAAATTTACTATCATTGTCCGTAGCAGTTACCTCAACATCTCTTATCCTTATTCTTTGGGCAGTGGTTGCTGTGACTGTCGAGCCTTCCGAGGTAACCGTGGAACCGTCATAAAGCTCATATACCGGAGTTTTCTTAACAAGAACTTTATATGTTATTCCCGTAACCGGAACTATATACCCCTCAAAAAGAGTCGTCATGGAATCAATCGCATCATAACTAATCTGCGTTTTGACATTTTGAATAAACGCCTTCCTAAATGCATTCTCAGCTTCATCCGAAAATGTATATTCATCCCCCATACTTCTAAAGAGAATCTCATATTGTTTTCCTGCTTCTTCAGCACTCAGTTGCCCGATGCCTGTATAGATATCATTAAGTGCTTTTTCAGCATAATAAAACTTATCCTTGGTCTTTCTATCAGCTGCCTTCAATCTGATGTTAACAACAGAAGCTCCAAGAATTATCGCCATTAAAATAGTCACAAAAGCAATTGCCACAATGACCGTTATCAGTGTGGAACCTCCGTCATTAATTATGTTTTCTTTTCTTTTGCGATCATTCATTATTTTTTCTACTTGCTATCATTAGCCTCTTTTGTCGACTCGATCGAAGCATAAACCTCATCGCCTTTATATAGTGTTACGTTGACATCGTAAATTCTTATCATTGCCTCATTATTGTATATATGCCCTTCCGATCCGCTTTTATTCAGGTTTGTTATCAGTTCATACTTCTTGTCAGCACTATATAGATTACCGTTGTCATCCAGTTGAGAATTGCTTGTCAAATCAATTACTTTTTCAGATTCATTATTAACAGTAACCTTTGTCCCGGTTATTGCAGTTGGAGTCTGCATAACAAGAAACACCTTGTGTGTTCCGGGAGCCTTATCAGTTATCTCAATAAACTCATTACATGGATTCGGATCACCTGGTACGGGAACTGCCAGTAACCTTTTGTAATATATGTAGATGTTGCTCGAAAGAGGCATTTTCGTTGTCGAACTGGACGATGAACTCCCCTCCACTTTTTCCGTATATCCAAACGAACTTTGAAAAATATCCTTTGAATATGTGTTTGAATTATTGTCTTTATATACGACACGGCATCTAACCTTTACCGGAAGATCCACATCACCTGTAGGCATTTTATCTATGATTATTTTCTTTTCTGTAATTTTCACATCTCCTGCATGATGCTCGTAATCGGCAATGTTCTCTTTAAAGTAATCAAGCGCCTCATCATCAAATCTGGTTATCTCCTTTTGTGATATAACCGCCTGCGTCAGTTCATCTATTTCTTCTATTTTGGGCAGTTTCTTTGTATTCGCATCAGATGCGTCAGTTCCTTCAGCTCCCATATATGTTGATGTTCTGATCGTTGCTACAACATCAAATCTCTCATTTGATTGGGCAGCATGCTCATCATGTTTGTATAGAATGTAATAAGGCATTTTATACTTAGGCGGTGTTGCAGTGAGGTCTTCAGTGCCGGGATTACCCGTAACTAAAGAATTCCCTGTTAAATGTAATCCCGACTTAAGGTATGAAATTCTTTCAGCTGCGTTTTTTGCAAAAAAGCCGGCGTCTTCCATAGGAGAAGTCACATTTGTGTATCTTAACTTCAGATCATCAATAGACGTCATCTTGATTTCTTCCATGACAGACTCTGCAAGGCTGGTAGCATTTTGCATCGATTGAGCTTTTGCGTCTGTCTTAACAGCCAAAGTCATAGACTTGTATAACGGGATCGATGCAATCGCAAGGATAGCAATACAAACTACGAGTTCAACTATACTAAACCCCCTGTTATCACCGGCTGTCATATAATGCTTTTCAACATTATTATCATTCATTTACAGATACTTCTCCGACTTTTTCGGTTATAACGACACGAGGATTATCACTTCCGTCGCCTTCAATGTTTACAACAACTTCTATGTCTGATTTATTGATGACATGTACAGAAAGTGATACTTTATCATTATCTCCGGCTCGTTCAGTTGATATTATTCTAAAGAATAATTTCTCGTCAGATCCTTTGCTGATCTTATCCTCATACACATTGTCATCTATGCTGTATTTGACCGTATATTCTCCTGAATCTCCTTCAACAGAGAAAGTTATCTGCTGATTATCATTCTTATCAGATGTTAGATAGCTCTTGCCCTTTGCGTCATCGGCTTTTCCGATCGTAATACCACTTGTATTATCCGTTACAGCGTTTGCCTTAACAAAATAATCTGTTCCAAGTGTATCCGTTACTTCTTCTCCAAGTCCTCCCATGAGCTTACTAATAAACTCAGATGCTATATCCGCTACAAGGTCAATTATGGATCCGCCTTTGTCTTTATTCTTAAATATGTTGTCGGTTCCCTTATCTTCAACATCCGTATCAATATCAGGAAGAACCCTATCATCACCAAGTATTGCATACTGTGACAAAACCATAGTTCCACTGACAAGATCCGTCATTGCGCTATAGGATACATCTATATCTTTAATAACAAGTCTGTCCTCATAATCTCTGATATATGCTAGATACTTTTTAAAATTATCATATTCAACCTGAAAGGTCAGTCCAAGCTCAGTATCTCTTCCAATGAGATCTCCTACAGCACTGTTGCCCCTGCCGGAAGCCAATTCATCCGAATCCATTACAGAATCGTCGGCAACTTCTTCGCCCTCTGCTGCCGCAACACTTTCCTCCAACTGTTCCTGTTCAACATCAGATGCGCTCTGAACCTCTTCACCATTCACAAGAGTCTGAGTTTCCTCAGCAAACGTTATATGACTGAACCAAATTGGAATATCGGCTTCTGCATGTGACGCAAACATGATTGACTTTTCATCCGTGTTATCAGCAGGGAATTTATCGATAATCTCCTGCATTTTTGCATTTGCTTCGACTACACCCTCCTCGTACATAGCTTTATTCTCAAGCGCTTTTCTTTTTTCCGATAATTGCTGCTCAAGTTGCATCTTCTCTGTTGAAAGTGTATCTATCTTATCCAGGAATGGCCTTCCCACAAAGAAATATGCTGCAGCCAGTATTATAAGTGCCCCGAGGTATACAAGTAATTTTTTATCTCTTTCACTCATTACTCAACACCCCCTTCCACAGGTTCCGACGCTGATTCAGAATCTACTTCCGGAGTTTCCTCGTTCTCATCGCCTGTGATATCATTTGATTCATCAACCGGTTCTTCCGAAACCTCTTCAATAACTTCAGTTTCTTGATCGCTTTCTTCTGTTTCAACCGACTCTGTTGATTCGTCATCTTTCTTGTACGGATCATCATATTCAAGCGTCATATGAATCTGAAACGAATCTCTTGCCGAATAATCTTCAATACTCTCATTGACATATTCCGCCTTTACATCTTTAACATACGATAGTTTCTTAAGTTCGATGATAAACTGAGCAACTGCGGGCTTGCCATAAGACAATCCCTCTATGGTTACATCTCCGTTGCTTGAAGAAAACTTAGTTATAGCAACTGCCGAGGGCTGATTCTTTTCTAAATCCGCAACCAATCTGGCTAGGGATTCATTAGCCCCCTTAGTTGTGTCATACCAATTCTCCATTGTCTGTAGATCTACTTGCGCCTGGTCATATCTGTTCTGGAGTTCTGTCATATCCTCTATCGCATTTATCTGCGCCAGAAGGTTTTCGTTCTCGTTCTTACTCGTAAAGTATACGAACAAAATCCCACCGCACATAGCCGCGGCAACAACCGCTGCAAATATGAGTATCCACCACGGAAGTCCTCCGCCACCTGACTTTTCTTTTCCTTTCTTGCCCGGCTGCGGAAGGATAAGATTCATGGGTGCAATAACAGCACCGATATTGGCAAGATAGTTGGCAACTATCTCATCTGACAGGATCTTGTGATTCTTGATCTCAACTCCGCGAAGGGATTCAACAACCTCAACGTCATAATCCATCTCGTTGTTGACAAGTTCCGGAAGCCCATTGATGGATGTGACATCACCTATTATGAAAACGCGCTCTACGGGATGCTCAGCATTCCTTGCACGATAGAATTCTAGTATACGTCCAATGCTTGACAAAAGAGTTCTCACAGCATCAGCCACATCAGGATACAAAGTGGTCAATTGCCCGAGATCCTCTTCCATAAGAATCGCATCCGCTTCTTCGTCGGACACCCCTCGGCTCGAGCACACCGCATCAGCGATAGCGATACGTCCATAAGGAACGCTTCGCTGCATTACCATTGTTGAACCGTTCATTATATTAACGACAGTACTCTCTGCTCCAAACTGAAGGACCGCATCTACTCCTTCACCTGCTGTTTGGAGCTTCAACAGCTGCAGTATCGAGTTACCGGAATAATCAATAGTCTCGACACTCATTCCCATGGCCTTGGCCAGAGCATAATACTGTTCGATGATTTCATTTGGAGTTGCTGTTACCGATAACCGGTAATTCTTGATACTTTCGTTTGTGACAACTTCAAGTATTGAATAATCGATCGTATAATTCTCGAGATTAGTAATCGGGAAGTATTCAGATGCATTTATCTGAACTATATCTTTAATACGATTTTCCTTACAGAAAGGAATAAGCGCTTCCTTATTTGCAATACGCTTACTTGAGATAGTAAACACTATCTTCTTTGCCGTAAATCCTTCACCCTGCAATCCCTGTTTGATCGCATTTGCCAGAGCTTCGGCATCAATGATCACACCGTCCTCACATAGTCCCTCAGGAACCAACAGGTCGATCGCATTGAAAACCTGAACCTTTTTCTTTCCTGCGAGTGCTACCTCGCAGACCTTTACGACCTCACTCCCCAGCGAGATCGATAAAACTTTACTTGCCATGTATCCCTCCTAAAATGTGGATAGGTAAGCGTTTACGATCCTATCTCCCCATAAGCTTGCTATAAAGATACCTGCTGCCAGGTACGGACCAAAAGCAAGCACGTGGTCCTGTTTTGATACTCGCATACGAATCAAATGTATCACAGATCCGAAGGTACATCCTAACACAAATGCAAGAATACAATTCTTCCATCCAAGAAACAGGCCTGCTGCTGCCATAAGCTTAATGTCACCGCCTCCAATGCCTCTGCCCTTCGTGGCAAAGAATAAAATCAACAGGAAGCCAGATACACATAATCCACCTATGATGTGATCTGATACTGTCAGTGATGAAACAGCTGAAACCTCTCCAATTACAAGGCCTTCATAGATATTCAACGCATCAAAAATCGTACGTAAAATACCAAGTACCAATATAAACACATTAAGACCGAACGGTATTTCATATGTCCGCCAGTCTATTACAGCTATCACTATAAGCACTGATGATAGAGCCATTATCAGTACACTTTGTACATTGATCCCCGCCACCGCGGCTATCAAACAGTAAAGCAATCCATTCAATAATTCTATGATCGGATACTGTATGGAAAGCTTTGCTTTACAGAACCTGCATTTCCCTCTGAGCAGAATATAACTTAATATCGGGACCAGGTCGTACCACTTGATCACGTTCCCACAGCTCATGCAGTGGGAACGTGTTGTGGTTATGTTCTCATGCTTCGGTATCCTATAAATGCAGACATTTAAGAAGCTACCAATGAGAGTGCCGAAGGCGAGTGATATTGCCAACGTAATAATCATTATGAAGCAAGCATTATATCCCTATTTGGCTTTTCCACTAATGTAGAAATACGTTGCCCCTTTTGTATCCGCATCCGCACAAGCCCACTGGAAAGGGGTCCCTGAGGCATTGTACGACCATGCAAAATTATCCCAGCTCTTTGATTTTGTAGGAATCGATGCCTTTAATCCATATTTTCCAAGTTCAGTAGCAAAATCAGTTATCGCGGAGCCTTCGTCTGACACGGTAATTGTATTGGAAGCAACAGATATTTTGAACTCCTTACCACTAGCAACCTCTTTCTCAGCAACCAAGGCTTCAATCGCAGCCTTCATTTCTTCAATATTCTGCAAATCTGTCGATTCTCTCGTCTTCTCAACATACTTAACGAACTGAGGCGTAAGAACTCCAACAAGTATTGCCATAATCATAATAACGATTATCAGCTCGACAAGTGAGAAACCTTTGTTGTTCATTTTCTTATTCATACTCATTCTCTCCTTCTACTATGAATATATTATTATATAAACGCGATGTCTGCTCAGCACCGCACATTATATACATTTATATCGGATATTTTTACCGATTCCTGTAGTCATTCATCATAATACAATTCCAACGCTGCCTTCAAATTTGCAAGGGATTCCTCCATCGTATCTCCTTCGTCGGCTACACTTGTTCTAAGATCTTTAGCAATATATACATCATCCTCTTTAAAAACAACTACCGTACATAACATGATTATCTTCCTCTTGCACTATAATACCGCATATAATTATATCACATTTTCTAAGTTTGTGATACTTTTATCAGACGATTTTCTCAGAAAAAAGGGCGAAATCTCCACTATACCCTCATAATATAAGACACCGGTTACGAGCAAAACGGTTCATGGTTGTCATTCTGCACAAAAAAGGGGGGATTTTTAGGCATTGTATAATAATGCTAAGAATAGTATTATAATAGGGATCTTATTTATCCTTCAATTCTTCAGGGTATTCGGGTACTTCGTTGATCTCATCCTTGAACATTCTCATGAACGTGCTGTCGTAGTCAAGTTCACCGACTATCGTTCCCATCTTATGTCGTCCTGAGATGTCGTAGAAATACTGACCGTCATCATCCCAGACAACCTCAAAGTATCTGTTCCATACGCGCATGTATCCGGTTCCGTCCTCGCGAAGGACATACCATACATCCGCATCGTATTTACGTGAATCGGTACCGTATATATTGTCATCAACGCCGGCCTGAAACTCCGTCTGACCAAAAGGATCTTCGGCTACGTATGCATACCCATACATTTTATCAAGCCGCCAGAATCCGGCCTTCTCGTGTGTCCCTGTCGGGATCTCAAAGTTGCGGTCGGGATTCGGACCTACCGGCTTATAGCTTATCGGTGCAGTATCTTCATCTGTCAGTTCATATTCATTGTATTTATCGGCTCTGCCAATGTATCCGGGCCACAGTCGAAGAACCTTGTCATCATCTGCCATCTCGAACTTGGTACGCGTTATGTTCCTGTTGGTAGGATCTTCAATAATGAACTTGACTACCCCTCTGTCGCCCTGATAATAAAGCGGAGAATCTTCCTTACCGGAACGCATGTATCCGTATCCGTTATGATTTTCTTCATCGGTCTCGACCATGACAACAAAATGATCTTCCGGAGAGTTGGCAACATCATCAGCAGTTACAGCTGTTTCTTTTCCGCCTTCATACATACGTGCCAGCCTGTATACCTTCGCACCATCAAGCTTATGCCCAAGAAGCTTCTGTTCTGTCTCTTGGGAAGCCAGATCCGAGGCACTCCCTGCACCGTCTCTTTCAAATGTATAGACCATCTCGGCACCAAGTCCCATATCACGATGAAGGACAAGGTTTTCTCCCACCATGCCGTAAGCATAGTCCTGACCGTATATCGGAATGGACTTTTCATTCCAGGGAGCATGCTTTTCACCATCAAACATATTGCAGGAGCTTGTTCCGTCTGCGTTTAGATCGAGGTGAAAATCAACGTTTGCATCCTTTGCCCACGACCAGTCAGAATCTATATCCATGTACGAACTCTTAACAGGAATCCATCTTCCGACGATCGCCGACATATCCACAGACTCCGTTTCGGGCACTTCCATATCGGGAATATAGTAGTCGTTGTTTTCCTTAATGATCCCATCCGGCATCTTGACGTTATCGGGATGGTTCGGCTCCTCTTCCTTCATTATATTCGGATAATTATAGAATGCATCATAGAACGTGCCGTTTTGCTTGAGCACTTCGATCCACTTCTCGTCAACCTGCTCGTCAGGAATCTCCGTAGCTACATCGCTCTTTGATCCGCTATCATCGGTCTTGTTAGCATCCGAAGCATCGTCTGAGCCCTGACCTTCCTGATCAGCTACAGTTGCCGGTTTATCTGATGCTTTGTCATCACCGCAGCCTGTAAGGACCGTTGCTATCATTGCAGATGCTACAGCAGCGCATATGATCTTCTTAAAAACCGTGTTGCTTATCATTGATCATCCACCTTACAGCTTATCGATCGAATCATACATAGTGAGCATCGGCTGCATTATAGCCATGATGATAACGCCGACTACAACAGCAAGTACAACAATGATCAACGGCTCAATGACAGCCATCATCTGTTCTGTTGCCTCTGCTACTTCTTCTTCATAGTATTCGGCGATATTCTCAAGCATGTCCTCAAGTTCACCGGTCTCTTCACCGATCGATACCATGTGAACTACCATAGGCGGGAACAGCCCGCACATCTTGATAGGTTTAGACAGGGATACCCCGTTTCCGACCTGATCCCTTGCCTGGTATACTGCACGCTGGAATAGGATGTTTCCGTCCATCGAATTACCGGTTATCTCAAGCGCTTCCATCATCGGCACACCGGCACGAAGGAGCGTTGAAAGTATTCTTGAAAAAGTGGCACAGTTTGTCTTGGTCTGGAGCTGTCCCATCGCGGGAAACTTTAACTTCAGTGTTCCGAACAATACTCTTCCGCTTATAGTCTGCGCATATAATTTGATTCCAACAACAGCAGCTATCACAATGATACCGATAAGCCACCAGTATGAAACAAAGAAATCGGACATCGCTATGACTGCTTTTGTCATCGCAGGCATCTCAACATCCATGTCCTCAAACATCGACATGAAGTTTGGTATTACAAATGTCATCATTGCTACGATAACTCCGATAGCAACGCATAGTACGATAATCGGGTATATCGTTGCTTTCTTGATGATGGCCTTGAGTTTGGCTTCCTTCTCGAACTGGATAGCCATTCTCTCGAATGCGGTCTCAAGGGAACCTGTTGCTTCACCTGCTGCCACAAGGTTTACGAATATCGAAGGGAATACCTTCTGCTTTTTCATTGCTGCAGATAACGTCTCACCTTTTCCCAAGTCATCAACTAGGCTGATCGTTGCGCTCTTTAATGCCTTGTTCTCGGTCTGCTCACTCATCATCTGAAGAGCATTGATAACGCTGACACCGGCCTTTAATATAGCAACAAACTGACGGCAGAACACAGCGTAATCTCTCGCCTTGGCTTTGGGTGTACCGAGTGTGATCTCCTTGTTAAGAGCATTTTCCGGCTCAAGCTTCATGACGATAAGACCGTCGGCTTTCAGTTTGCTCGCTGCCTGCTCCAGGTTGGTAGCAGTGATATTTCCCTTCTTTTCTTTTCCGTCAGGGCCCATCGCCCTGTAAACATATCCCGGCATGTGATTTTACCCCTTCAACTATATCTTTTGATAAACTCAACGAACCTCGGTGGAACGATCGAAACATAACCATATTGGGTGGTATCGATCAGACCTTTCTTCTCAATACGTTTCTTATATACCGATAATTCTCCTGATTTCATATCTTGAAGTTCCCTAATATCCTTTATTCGTACCTTTTCTCCTCCAAGCATGGCTATGGATTCAAGAACACTTCGGTCTTTTTCCGACAACTCCGCCCATATTTTCTCATATACATACTCTTCAAGATACTCATCGTATTTTTTTATTATTGCATCAGGATCGTTCTTGGCATCTTCGCTCCAAACAAGATACCCCAACACTTGAAAGGCAAAAGAATAGCCCTTCGTCAATATGGCCATTTCCCACGCTTTATCGTGACTGATTCCAAATATATCCTCGTATTTATTGCAAACTGCAGTTATATTAAGCGGAGCTAAAGCTATCTTCGGGGCTCTGTATAAGAATGTCAGAGTTTTCTCATTCTGAAGGTTATATATATTCTCATATAGCCCTGTCATTAAAAGATAGATTGGGAGGTTGTCGCGTAACATGATCTGGAAGCTGGCGGCGAAAACCCGGACATCCTTATTATTTACTACCTCATCTACAGCAACAAGAACTCTTTTCCCTCTTTTTCCGAGCTCTTTGAGCATCATGCTTATTGCAGATTCTATATCAGTATACTTGTATCCATCTTCGACAGAAACACCAAGTCCGAACATCGAAAGATCAATCTTCGCTTTCAGGAAATGCTTCTGTAATCCACCCTCGGTATAAATCTTGGAAGCAAGGGCATTTAGCATATCCCTCTCCGGATTGAGCGAAATACAGATCCAACCATCCGTTGATGCAAGACGACTAACAATGTTTGTCATAGCAACTGTCTTGCCTATACCACGCAGTCCCGTGATCATATATACCTGACTTGCCGGGGTATCGGAGGTAAAATCCTCAACAATTGAACCCAACTGCGCATCACGGGATATAAACTGGGCAGGCTCTTTACCGAATACGATTGTAAATGGATTGTTATTCATGAATTCAGTATATAACTTTTTATAACTTTTATCAACTTTTTATAACTTTAAAAAAACTTTATAACTGTTTATAACTGTTTATAACTTTTAGATCCTATTGTTCATCGTTGCTTTATCCTGCGCAAATAACAGGGCATCTTCTCTTTCTATCTCGCCACGCATGTATAATTCCATGATCGCATCATCCATCGTGATCATACCCATTTTTCTGCTTGTCTGGATCGTTGATGTTATCTGGTGGCTCTTGTTCTCACGGATAAGGTTTCGTATCGCGCTCGTGGCATGCATTACCTCAAATGCCGCGCATCTTCCTCCGCCCACACGCGGTATCAGTTGCTGTGATACAACGGCTTCGAGCACGTTCGCAAGCTGCGTTCTTATCTGCTGCTGCTGGTGCGGCGGGAATACGTCGATTATACGGTCGACCGTTGATGCGGCACCGATCGTATGAAGTGTCGAGAATACGAGGTGACCCGTCTCAGCTGCGGTTATCGCGGTACTTATCGTCTCCAGGTCACGCATCTCACCTACTAGTATGACATCCGGATCTTCACGAAGTGCCGAACGGAGCGCTATCGAATAATCATCCGTATCGATACCTACCTCACGCTGGTTAACGATGGATTTGTCGTGGCGATGAAGATACTCTATCGGGTCCTCGAGTGTGATTATATGCGCATCAAGCTCGCGGTTGATCTTTCCGATTATCGATGCAAGGGTCGTTGATTTTCCTGATCCCGTGGGGCCGGTTACAAGCACGAGTCCTCTCTTCTTGTCGAACAGATTGACAACGGATTCGGGAACAGACAGTTCCTCCGGGCGCGGAATCTTGTTTCCGACGAGACGGAATACCATGGCGCATGTTCCACGCTGCCTGAAGGCATTTACACGGTATCGTCCGAGCTGGGAGATCGAGTATGAGAAGTCCCACTCACCCTTTTCGTCGAAGCACTTTGTCTGCTTTTCATTCATGATGCCGTACAGAAGGCGATGCGTATCCTCCGGCATGAGTCTCGGGAAGTTCATCTCCGTCAGATGTCCGGACACACGCATCTTAGGCGGGATACCGACCGTGATATGCACGTCACTTGCCCCCGACTGATTCGCAACCGTAAGTATCTGTTCTATTGTAACTGTTGATGCTGCACTCTGTAGTTCCATATTATTCTCCAAATTTTGCTCTTGGCTATTCAGTTGGTCATAACAGCAAAGCAAAAAAATAACCGCTGTCTATGCTCTTGTCAATATGCGTGAAAGCGCATTATTATCGGTCGCTCCTTACGACTCATCTTCGTATGCGACCTTCCTCATCTCGGAGATCGTCGTTATCCCCTGCATTACGTATTCCGCAGCCGCGCGGCGAAGCGTCGTCATTCCTTCAGCAACCGCCTGCTGCTCTATCTCATCCGCATTCGCGCCTCTTGAAATCATTCCGGCGATCTTGTGCGATATCGGCATTATCTCATATACACCTATCCTGCCTTTGTAGCCCTTCGAGCATTCCCTGCAGCCGACGGGCTCGTAGATGATGCACTGCTGATCCTCGGGAACGCGGAGTGCTCTCTTTTCTTCGCTCGTGGCTTCCTTCTGTCTGCGGCACTTAGGACACAGCTTTCTTACAAGTCTCTGTGCGATGATGCCGACAACGGAGTCGCCGATCAGATACGGCTCGACACCCATGTCGAGAAGACGCGTGATGGAGCTTGCGGTCGAGTTCGTATGTAGTGTAGAGATAACAAGGTGACCCGTGATCGACGCCTTGACCGCGATCTCTGCTGTCTCGGTATCTCTTATCTCACCGATCATGATGATATCCGGATCCTGACGCAGGATGGAACGGAGCGCCGATGCGAATGTAAGGTCTGCCTTGACATTGACCTGTACCTGGTTGATTCCGTTAACGTTTGCCTCGACGGGATCTTCTACGGTGATGATATTTACTTCATCGGAGTTAAGTTCCGACAGAACCGTATAACACGTCGTTGATTTACCTGAACCTGTAGGACCGGTAACAAGGATGATGCCGTGAGGGTTCGACATGATGGCATCAAACCTCGGAAGCTCTCTTTCGTTAAGTCCGAGATACTTCTTGTCTCTTGTCAGGCCGTCCTTACTCGTAAGACGCATAACGACCTTCTCGCCGAACACGGTGGGAAGTATGGATACACGGACATCGTATTCCTTGCTGTCTACCACAACGGTAAGTCGTCCGTCCTGGGGTTTTCTCTTTTCGGAGATATCAAGGTTTGAAATGATCTTGATACGTGCAACGAGTGCGGGAAGAAGCGACTTGTCGTAGTCCATGTTCTCCACGAGCACACCGTCGATACGGAAGCGCACCCTGACCTCGCGGTCAAGCGCTTCGATATGTATATCCGACGCACCCTGGCGGACTGCCGTCTCAAGCATCGTCTTAACAAGCTTAACGATAGGCGCATCATCGATATTCTCATATTCTATGTCGGAAGTTGCGGTGTCAAATGCGATCTCCGCAGCATGTTCTTCCTGGAACTGTGCAGCAGCTGCCCTTGCCTGCTCCTTACCGTAACGTCTGTCGAGCTGCAGTGAGATCTGGGCACTCGGACAGAAATAAGGGATGACCTCCATGTTGGTCATGATCATGACATCGTCGACTGCCATGATGTTCATGGGATCGGCCATCGCGACCTTCAGTATGTTGGGATTCTTCTCATCGAATCCGAAGGGCATCAGCTGATTTTTCTTCATCAACTCTTCGGATACGAGCTTGACGGCATTGTCGTCGATACCGACCTTACGAAGATCGACCGTGTCGATACCAAGCTGGGATGACAGGATATTGGAAAAATCCTCCTGCGAGACATAGCCGAGCGCTATCAGCGTCTCACCGAGCTTGGTGCCTCTGATTTTCTGCTCTTTCAGTGCCGTTTCCAGTTGTGCCGCCGTTATCAGGCCCTCACTTATCATGAGGTCGCCGATACGGACTCGTTTACGGATTATCGCCATTACCTGATCCTGCCCCTCTTATCTACAGATTATATGTAATTCTGCATTGTCTTTCAATACTCTACGATCGTTCCGTCGTTTATCACCGCATCCCTCATCTGCGGCACGAACGATGCATAATCAACCATCGATATGTCAAGATCGACTTCACCCTTTACCCCGGGGATACTGCCTTCATTCGTGTACTGCCATATCGTGAAATCATACAGAAAATCATTCTCCTCAAGATACTGCGGAGCCCAGAAATCATACTGTTTCAGAGACTCCACTTCAAGGGATCTCCGAAACCAGTTCTCGGACGCATATATCATCGGGTAGTAGCCTTCTTCTTTTATCCTCTCGCAAAACGCCGTACATATTTCGCTTCGAAGTTCATCGGATATCTCCGTCGTGTTCGTTCTGGCATCGTCATCATCGATGTACTCCGTATCAAATGCGACCGGATATGATATGTTATATTTTTCTATCAGAGATAATGTAAAGTCCGCCTCGTCCCTTGCTTCCTCCGGGGTGAGCGCCTGGGTGAAAAAGTACACGCCGATCTTCAGTCCCACTCTCTCCGCTTCGCTTGCGTACGTATCGAATTTTTCATCCTTGGCCATTCCGCCTTCGGAATACCCGCGGTACCCGCAGCGGAGCATCACGAACTCACAGCCCGATGCGGCAAGCTCGTCAAAGTTGACGTTCCCGTTGTGGTACGACAGATCGCATCCGAGATGACTGATCTTGTTACCGTCATCATCAAAGTATGCCATGAATCCGTTGTCTATACGGAAGTTGTCGGGATTGTATGAGTTAAGGGCGATATTACCTTCTTTTACATCACGCTTCGGAACATATACTTTCGTCACGTTAACATGACTCTGCTCTTCGATGACGGTGTCGAGTTCATCCTGAACCTCGGCGATCTCCTTGGTGCTCTTGTTGTGGATAATCACGGCACCTACTATGAACCCCATGACAAAACCGAGAAACATGATAAGGAGGGTCTCCGTCATGTTCCTTCTTCTTTTTCTACGCTTTCTTCGGGGTGGTACGTTTATCTCTGTATCAAATTCTTCCGGCATGGTATCTCCGAATATCAGTTTTCATTACTAAGTGCCTGACTGACTCTGTCGATGAGCTCCGGTGAAAAGAAGTTCTCCTCCATAACAAGAGGTATGACCCTCTCATCCCTGATGATCTTGTCAAGCGACTCATACACTTCCTGTGGAGACACTCCCGAAGAGTCCCTTCCAATGATGAACAGGTTGGGATGATGATTCCTGATATAGTCCACCGCTTCCATCGACGTGCGCACCGCACGTACCTTATAATTCTGCTCGGCAAGAATGCTGCGCATTGATTTTAAATGCTCAATATCATTGTCGAGTATGAGGATCTCCTGTATCACTTCGCGGCTCTGTCTCTCGGCGAATATCTTCTCGATCCTGGCAAGAAGCTCACCCTTGGGGATCGTTTTGACAAGATAACCGGCTGCACCTTTTCCCATCAGCTCACGTACAAGATTGGGGTTTGATACGCCTGATAAAAATACTACCGGGACGTCCTTAAGATCCGGGTTGTTAATGACCTTGTCAAAAGCCTCCAGGCCGTTCACGACCGGCATCTCTATATCGAGAAGTATCAGATCCGCCTCGTATGATCCCATCTTTTCAACGAACCGGTATCCGGCGTTCTCAGTCACGACATCATACGTCTCTTCAAGATACTTCTTGAGTATCTTAAGTGTCATTATGTCATCATCGACTATCAGGATTCTCTTCTTCATTTACTCTCACCCTATATCAGAACACGAACTGATTTCTGTTTGCGTTGTCAAAATATCCGTCCACCGACTGCGCGATCGTCCCCTGTTTGATCGGCTTGTTGAGGATCCCCACAACACCCTGGCCCAGAAGCTTTGAACGTGCCTCCATATAATTATCACCAACCAGATACATCACGGGTATACCGCTCCCACCCGGATGCATGCGCACGGAATTGACCGTAGCCATACCGTTCATGCCCGGCAGCACCGGATTGATTATCAGCAGATCTGCACGGTTCCTGATAAAGTAATCCACCGCTTTGATGCCTGAATCCAAAGCGACAACATTATATTTCTGCGTAAGGAAAAGAGTGCACAGCTTTCTCGTTTTGAGATCATCATCCACGATCACGACGATCTTCTTGTTCCTGTCAAACTGTCTTCCACCCGGTTCCGGCGCATGTTCCTGTTTGGGTTCGACCTTGATCGTACTCTGTGCATTAAATGCTCCGAAAGGATTGGTGATCGCCTTTTCCTTGAGCCTGTCCACCGCTTCGGGGACTTCTTCCTCAGGTGAACTCAGTTTCCTGACCCTGTCCTTCAGAGGATCCATCTGCCTTCTGTACATCTCAAGCAGTTCTTCTTCGACTTCGGCTTTCTTCCTTGCTTTTTCCAGGAATGACGAAAGCTTTATGACGTTATCGCTTTGTGCCCCGTCACGTCCACGCTTTGATGAAGTATCATTCTTCCTGTTACTCTTCATGTTCTGCGCGGCATCAAGCAGGTTCCTGATATCGTTGACACGCTTTTTGCCTCTTGCAAGCGCCGCCTCGAGATTCTTGACACGGCTGTCCATGTCAAGGACGACCGCACGCTGCCTGCCGTCCGGAGCCTTGACGCTGTGACCCATGAGCCTGTCGATGTTCTTGGTCTCTTCATATACCGGCTCTACGGGGATCGGCATGAACTCCGCCTCCTCGATGACTTCATTGATCATCGAGAAGAGCTCACTGTCTTCTACGTCACCTTCGTAGAATGTAACGTCTCCGAGTTCCAGAAAATCCAGACTCCTTTCGGAGAATTCATCCTTGGTCAGAACGATGACCGGTATGGCCGCTACATCTTCATCTCCCGACTTGTTGATCATCCAGTCAAAAACATAGAGCCCCAGGTTCTTCGAATCATCGCCGTTCAGTATGACAATATCCGGAAGGTTTCCTTCTACATCCCTCTTGATGTAGTCGATCGCACCTTCTCCGAAACCTATGGCGATGCATTCGATATAATCCGGAAGAGAATTCTTGATCATCTCTCTTCTGTTTTTGTCATCGTCAATAATGACTGCACGTATCTGAGCCATGTTAACTACTGCTCCTTCTTACTGTTTTCTTCAAGCGCTTTTGCTATGTTTGCCGTTATCTCACGGTAGAGCATCACGAGCTTTTGATAGTTGGAATCTATAAATCCGGTATTACCGCTCTTGCCTGCAATTTCATGGATCTTCGCCATAGTGAACAACTGATGAGCACCGATGTTGGCTGCAACGCTTTTAAGCGAATGTACCGCTATGACATAGTTTTCATAATCACCGGACGTTGCAAAGCTTTCGATCTCGGTGGCCTTGTCCGGACCGTACTCTGTAAATATCCCGAGAATATCAAGGTAATCTCTGGCATTCCTGTCGCACTTGGTAAGTCCCGCATCAACATCAATGCCTTCGATCTCGATGTCAAGCTCTTCCTGCTCGGGTGTCTCCTCTTCCTCCATCGCGACAAACAGATGCGGCGGCAGCTGGTCTTTGAGTATCTGCTCGATCTTGGGCGTTTCAACCGGTTTACTCAGGTAATCGGTAAAGCCCTTTCGAAGGTATTCGTCGCGCATACCTCGTATTGCATTTGCGGTCACAGCTATGACAGGGACCGATGCCTTATCCTTATCCGGAAGTGCGCGTATCGCGTTAAGAGCATCTTCTCCGTTCATTCCGGGCATCATATGATCCATGAAGATGATATCATACGTATTCTCTGTCGCCTTCTTTACGGCTTCCTCGCCGCCTTCGGCCGTATCCGCATCGATCTCATAGTGAAGGAGGAGCCCCCGCAGTATCTTGACGTTGACCGGATTATCGTCAACAACGAGTACCCTTGCGGAAGGAGCATATATGACAGACTTCTTCTTTTCTTCCTGCTTGTGATATACAAGGTAGTTGGACAGTTTCTTACGGTCCATTACCTTCTGCGGGATATTAATGATGAACCTGGTACCTTTTCCGTACTCACTGGTAACTTCTATAGTTCCGTTCATCAGCTGTGTCAGCTGCCTGCATATGGACAGCCCAAGACCGCTTCCTTCAACGTTTCTGTTAAGGCGCATGTCAACCTGGCGGAATTTGTCAAAGATCAGGTTCAGATCTTCTTTTCTGATACCGATACCGGTATCCTCAACTTCGAACCGGAGCATCACCGTGTCGGAATCATCCGTCTCCGAAAACGTTGCCGACAGTCTGACATATCCTTCATTTGTGAACTTAACGGCATTGTTGCATATGTTGGTCAGGATCTGTCTGATCCTGACGATATCCCCGTAGAGCTGGCTCGGCAGCTCCGGATTGGCGTCTATGTGAAATCCGATGCCCTTTTTCCCGGTAGGGATGGACATAACGGATTCAATATCCGTGAACAGATAATGAAGGTAATAAGGAACAGGTACGAGCTCCATCCTTCCCGACTCGATCTTGGATATATCAAGAAGGTCGTTGATTATCGACAGAAGGTTATTCGCGGCGCCCTTGATCTCCGATGCATACTCATTGACCTGATCCGACTCATCAAGCTGCAGCAGCAGCTCCGCAAAGCCGCTTATGGCGTTCATGGGCGTGCGGATCTCGTGTGAGATGTTCGCTATGAATGCATTCTTTGATCTGTTTGCTTCTTCAAGCTCTTCTATCTTACGGAGCAGATCGTCATTTTGTTGTTCGCTCTTTTTTGATGGGCTCATTGTTCTCCGGTTTCTTTTCCTTCGTCTCTTCCGGCTTTTCTGTCTTATTCTCGGTCTTCTTCACGGCTTCGGTTTTCTCTGATTTCTCTGGTTTCTCCTGCTTAGCGGGAGCTTTAGCCGGTTCGGCCTCCTTCAGCTTCAGCCGCCCCTTCCTTGCCTTGGACCTGTCAATGTTCATGTTGCAGTTCCCCTGGAATATGGACTGCTCATCGATCAGTATCTTCGCCGTAGTGATATCTCCGTATACTTCACCGGTAGGTTCAATGTTCGTCTTGTCCTTTATCGTCAGATTTCCGTCCACCACACCGGCAACTATTATGTTGTCGGCGATAACATTCCCCTGGATCTGTCCGCTTTGCGACAGGACAACGGTGCCGTCGGCACATACACCGCCCACAACATTTCCGTCAATGCGGACCGATGAAGTCGTGATAAGCGTACCTTCTATCTTCGTGTCCGATCCTACAAAAGTCGATATGGATGTCTGACTGATCCTGACCTTATTATCATCCCTGAAAAACATAAATGACCTCCGTCTATTGATTTTCTCTCAGCAGTGATCTCGGTTCTATGAACTCACCGTTCTGCTTTATCTCAAACGCAACATATCCGGCTGTCGGAAGCATTGCGAGTACGTCTCCTTTTAATACCGCGTAACCTTCCTTGGCGGTAACGTCACCGTTTAATCTGTAGTATGTAATGTAACCGTTTTGGTGATCGATCACGATACCTCTCGTATAGTATGGATTATTATCATCCGAATCAACATGGGTGATAACACCGTCAGCGGCTGCAACAACAACAGCACCCTCAACCGTGGAAAAAACGATACCGCTCGTTTCGCCGCCGTTCGTTCCCTCATACGGATCGTTTACAACCAAAGCATTCGCATTCGTAATGGGTATCTGATCCGGCACGGCAGCCGCTGCTGCGGTCACCGCCTCCTCCTCTTCTTTTCTCGAGATCGTATCCTCTATCTTGGAAAAAACTTCCTTATCGGCTGCTATCTGTTCATTAAGAGATGAGACCGTGCTCTCAAGCTCCGTATTGGTCGATCGCAGTTCTTTTACCGAACTCTCGGCATCTTCCAGGGATGTCTTGAGCTTGTGATTATGAACGACCATCGAAAACAGAAGACCTATCACGATTATCGCAACGGCTACGGCTCCGGTAAACATCTTCAGCAGCCTGTCGAATGATATCTCGACCGTTTTGGTCGCATCTGTTGAATTCGGTATCAGCAGCATCGTAAAGCCCGTAGTCGGTCTCTTCGTGTCCGCTCTTTTTGTTTTATTGTCCTTTGACTTATTCCAGATCAAGTTTCATATCTCCTGCCTTGATCCATCCGCGCTTTCTCATGAATTCGCTTATGCCCAAAGAAAGTGCGGCGGGAAGTATGAAATGGAGCACGATGATCTTTACTATGACAACAGCGGGTGATTCCGCGGCAGTCATGTCCTGGTATGTCATAAGCTGCCCCACGAGTCCGCTGGTTCCCATGCCGGATCCGGTGGCATTATTCGTCATGTTAAACACAAGTGTTCCCACAGGCCCCAGTATTGCCGACGATATGATGGCAGGCAGCCAGATGACCGGTTTTTTCATGATGTTAGGTACCTGAAGCATGCTCGTTCCTATGCCCTGGGCAAAAAATCCGCCCCATCCGTTCTCTCTGAATGATGCGACCGCAAATCCGATCATGTTCGCACAGCACCCAACCGTTGCTGCGCCTGCGGCAAGACCCGACAGATTAAGTATGAGGCCCAGTGCCGCCGAGCTTATGGGAAGCGTAAGTACCATTCCCATGATCACCGACACGAGTATTCCCATCACAAACGGCTGGCGTTCCGTACTCCAGTTCACAACGCCTCCGAGCCATGTCATGAACCCGGATATCGGAGGTCCGAGAAGAATTCCGGCAAATGCACCCGACAGTATCGTGACCGAAGGCGTGACAAGAATATCAAGCTTCGTCCTGCCCGCAACAAGGCGTCCCAGCGTGATACCCACAAGGGCTGCTATATAAGCCCCGAGCGGCTCCCCCGGACCCTTGTAATTAATCACCCCTTCAACAAGCACGGTGCCCGCTATGATATTGCTTGCAAACGCGCCTATCATGCCGCATACCGCGGCCGAAAATATCACGAGAGGTTTTTCCCTGAACTTGACCGCCACACCGCATCCGATGCCTGCGCCGGTTATGCTGCTAGCGATCTGTCCGATGATGATAAGATATGATCCCACAAACCCGGGGATATATGAACCGATCTGTTTGATTATCGTTCCGATTATAAGTGTAGCAAACAGACCGAGAGCCATTCCCGATAATCCGTCGATAAATATATAGTTCAGTACTTTTTTCATTTTTTCTCCTTAACCGTATAGATACTCAAAAATAATATACTCTTATAACAACGATTTTTCAAACTTTTTATTTACAATTCAGCATGGTTGTGCTAATATTCCCTTGTTGTTTTATGTTCTAATTTATTTTCGGAGGTATCTGCAATGAAAGGTACAGTTAAATGGTTCAACAACCAGAAGGGTTACGGATTCATTTGCGACGAGCAGGGCAATGATGTATTCGTACACTACTCAGGACTTAACATGGAAGGCTTCAAGTCTCTTGACG
>JAGAFR010000036.1 GCA_017612555.1 Lachnospiraceae bacterium
GCACTTTATCGCGGTTACAATCCTGTCAAACGCGGTAGTATATCTCCTGGCATATTTTATGGGAGTGATTGAATACAGAACGGCATTTGCCGAAAGGATGCATGAACTGGCAACAGTGATATTGCGGCCGGTCCTTGTGTGCGGATTCATCGCGATAGGATACTATGTTCATAAGCTGCTTGGCAGCAGGACAAGGATCGGAGATTTCTTCAACAAGCCCGAGACTGATGAAAAAGGAAGGATCAGCGCTAAATACCGTCTGGCGTATATAGTTCTGGGACTGATGCTGTTTGCCGTGTGTTTTGCGTTTTTCAGGATCAACAACGGAATTGATTTTCGCTCACTCGCATTTAGGAATGTCTTCTTCTTCTTCCTGTGCGCATTGTCGGGAAGTTACGGCATGATATCGATATGCAAAGGACTGCCGAGAGTGCCGCTGTTCTGCTTCTGGGGCGTCGGATCGCTCATATTCATGGCTACGCACAATTCCCAGACGGTGCTGACATTTGCGCTCAAGACGGCTATGTATGTGAACCAGTACCTGACAAGGGCAAGGGGATACATATGCTATGGGATCGTGATAATCGTGATAACCGCGTATTCATCGCTTATGATATATCTGATCAGAAGGTTTTTCCCGTTCATTATCGGAAAACCGGCTAATTTCCCAAAGAAGGATTAGGGGGTGATCAATATGAGAAGTCTTATTACTACAACCGATCTTGTATTCCTGTTCCGGATACTGCTGGCGATCTGTGCGGGCGCCGTGATAGGTTATGAAAGAGAGCACCGCCTGAAGGTTGCGGGGATCCGTACGCATATACTGATATCAATGGCATCGGCACTGATGATGATCATATCCAAGCATGCATTTGATGATATGCTCATATCGCCTGCGCTTGAGGGCGTAAGTCTTGATGTATCCCGTGTGGCTGCCGGGATCATAGCCGGAATGGGTATCTTCTCCGGTGGTATCGTGTTCATCGGAAAACGAGGGAACGTCTCAGGACTTACGACAGCTGCGGGTATCTGGGCTACCATAGGAATCGGTATGGTAATCGGTGCGGGAATGTACGTGCTTGGTATAGGATCCGTGATATTTGTTGAACTGATCCAGTTCATCCTTCACAAGGATCTGGCAGTCTACAGGCATGCAAGCTTTGTATCCGCCACATTCCGCCTCGATGATCCCGACGAAGACTACCAAAAGCTGAAGGATAAGCTGAAGAGCTACAATGCGAAGATGAACTCACTCAAGTGGGAAAAGAAGGAAGACGGAAAATCATACATCAGCTGTTATCTTGAGTTCAAGTCGGGGAGTGACCGTGATGAGATCATCAGGATCATGAATCATATCGATGAAGTGGTGGAATTTGAGATCGTATAAGAAGATGGGATGTTGACGAAGGGGGGATATTCCTATATACTCTGTAAGGGTGTAGACAGGGTCCTCCCTATCAACATATAACAAGGAGTGTCGCGTAAGGACGCTCGCCCATTAGGATCCTGCTTCGCAGGACAGGGGCTCGTCATAACAAGGAGTGTCGCGCCATTAGGAATCGCCTTCGGCGAGAGGCGCTCCACGTGTAATGAGGACTCCGTCTGCTTCGCAGACACCTCATAACAGTTGCAGACGTATCGAAGTGGTCATAACGGGGCGCACTCGAAATGCGTTTGCCCTCCGGGGCACGAGGGTTCGAATCCCTCCGTCTGCGGTAAGGAAGAAATGCGGGAAACGTTGATTTACCAACGCTTTCCCGTGTTTTATTATGCACAAATTGTACTTGAATTGTGTATGACAAATTATGACAGATTATGAGAAACACCGATTTATTGCGCTTTTCTGGATTTATCGGTTTTGCCATAGTCAGAAAACTTAATGACATTATCCGATAATTTCTCCAGAGCCTCTACTTTGATCATGCGTGAACTGATATCATAATCATAGAACCGCTCGTTCGTTGTCGGAAGGTGACCGAGCATGTTGGCAACGGCCTCGCGAGGTAGTACGGTGTTCAAGTATGAAGATACCGTACGTCTTATCTCGTGAATGCTCGTCCTCTTAATACCGGCCTCTTCAGAACGTCTGCGGCAGGCATTACTGACAGTAGTTGCGTTTATACGTCCCTCTGTATCAGCAAATACCCAGGTGTCATCGATCGAGTGATCACGGATCGTATCAAGAAGTTCTGAAATATCCTTTGTTACAGGGATAAGACGATGCTTATGGCTCTTGGGTTCACCTATAACCAGTTCTCTATGGTCGCCGTAGTCATGTCTGTGCTCCGAATAGTCCACATGGATGAAATCATCATCAACGCATTCCCATTTCAGGGCAACGATCTCACCTACACGCATACCGGTAAGTGATCCAAGCAGTATCGCATAATCAGGCATGTAGCCGGGATAACTGTTCAAATGCGCATGAACCGAACCAAGGAACTTATGAAGATCGTCAAGGGATATGATCCTCTCGCTGTCCTTCTTGGGAGGTACCGCACAACAAAAGCTCATGATACGGCACTTGTCAATGAAAGTCATCGGATCTGTCAGAATATACTTTTTGCGAACCGCATATCTGTACATCTGACATAAATACCCGTATATGTTACCGAAAGCCTGTGGTTTCATCTTTGACGAGGATACGATCTTGATCAGGTATTGTTCTACAGTCATGTCATCGAGGTCGATCGGTGACTTGCTAAGCAGAGTATTTTCAAGATACTTTTTGTAATCCAGCTCATATCTTCTTATTGTTGAAGGAGATAAGGGTTTATAGTTTGATCTTGTGAACTCCCTCTTATACTCTACCCATTCATGGAAAACTTCACCGATGGTCTTAGTTGCTTCCTTTTCCGGCAATACTCCGTAGAACTCTATCAGGTATGCATAAAGTTCCGATTTGGAATTCCTGCGAACCTGCCTTAGTCCGTTTGGTTTTGTCGGATCAGCAACATAGGTTACCCATCGTCCGTCTTTTGTCCGGGATATTTTGTGCATATGTATATTGTCAAGGATCTTAGACATCAGCACCTCACTTTCTGAGAGTGCTATTTCGTCATAATCAAATATACCACACTTTACCCAGTACTCGATATTCTTTTTTGTCCAAATATCGCTTTTCTTCATTTTCCCAATTTAAAGACAATCATAGAAGCCCTTGACGTTTGCATACTCGCCACCGCCGAGAATTATGGCGTTTTTAACCTTTGTGATCCTGTCCTTTAAGAGAACAGATCCGCCACCGATAAAAGCGATCTTATGACCGCGCCTGATCTCATTGGCATACTTTCCGGAAGCAGTATTGAAATATTCGTTGATGATGTAGTTGAAATACGTCTCCTTATTCTTTGAAACGATCTCATTGAAAAGCTTCGCATCATCTTTGGCAAGCGTGATCTTGGAAGGATCGGAAAGCCAGCTCATTATCATTGCCGGTTTGTAGAAATACGGATCGAACTGCGCAACATTCATAGCATCTATGATCATCCGGACAAGCTTATTAGCACCGCCCTTTACTGTAGTTGTCTTGTAATCATCCGTGATCACCCGTCCGTCGGTGAAGCAGATGAATTGTATATTGTTCCCGCCTATATCGACCACGATGCAATTCCTGTTCTCATTACCGTTACTGTTTATAAAAGCGGCATAGGTTTCAGAGCAGACAGCATTCTTCCTTATGGTAAAACTGTATGTTTCACCGTTTTTGCTGCACATTATTGTCTTGTCAATCGGCAGGATCGTTTCGAAGTATTTCTGTTGAGAGTCCTTGTCAGGATGCTTGAAGAACTCTGATATAGGCATTCCAAGTGCTACATTCACATCAGCTGTTCTTGTGTTGTTTGCATCCATAACCTTGCAGATGGCAAGGCAGGCGCATAATGTTGAGATCTCCCCGTCGTGATTACTATCCTTACCGCTAAGTCTTCCCATACCGTTCTTCTCGTTGTCATCTGTTGTTGCGATATTACACAAGGCAGGATCATCAATATAGTACGGTATGTCCTTGCCGGGAATGTTCGTAGAGAATGGAAGTGCCGTATTTGCTCCCATTTCATCGTCACAAGCTTTACCGATAGCCGAAGGGAACTTGTCTGTTATCCCCTGAAGCTTTCCATCGACAAGTTTCTTATGGTAATACTTCGTAAATGCTTTACCTGTGTCGATCGCCACATTGAGTGTCGGGATCTTATTCTCCAGTCCATTCAGTATCTGGTACATCAATTCTTCTTTTGACATATGATCACTCTCCTTCCTTATTGTCAGAGACGTATTCAATGGTATCCTGTGTGTCGGGGTCATGTTTGAAGTTCATGCTTGCAAACGGGTTAGCCGGTTCTGCTTCGGGTATCACATCGATCGTAAACTCAGGTTCCTGCTCTGGGATATCGAGCTTAGTGTTAACGACCGGAGTCTTTACAGCCGTCGCTGCTATCGGTCGTAGTTCTTCCGAGAAAGCCCTAACAGGAGGTTTGTCAGCCAGAGAATAAAGCTTCGCTGCACACTTCCCGGCATCCCCTATCTCATCGTCCGAGAAGACGATATGAAATACCATTGCCAACATTCTCACTCGCTGTGATCCCCATAACTGGATCAGGTCGAACACCTTCTGTTCGTACTCTGTCAGGTTATCGGTCCTGGCCAGGGTGAGCTGCTTTTTTCTTTTGTCCATAGTCATCACCTGCTTTCTTTGTTAGGTTCTACCGATTCGCTCATTCTTATTCATTCAGGGAAATATATACCCCTCTACTTCAATAATGGACGATTAACCCTTTCCGGATCAAAAAAGTCATTTTTATTTCTCTCTACTATAATTATGTGAAATCCCCCCCAAATTGTTGTCATTCAGTTCCTTACTTTTCCATTATTTAGTAGTATTTCAGCATAGTATATGCTAAAATCACATTATAGAAGGGGTAAGATATGGCATTAAGTTTTGAGTGGGACGAAACAAAAAACGAGACAAATATAAAAAAGCATAAGATTTCGTTTGAGACTGCCGTTCATGTCTTCGATGATCCTGATTATATCGAAATGTATGATTTTGAACACAGTGAAGACGAAGAAAGATTTATCGCAATCGGCAGGGTAGGAGATATATTGTTTGTTGTATTTGTTGAAAGAGGAGAGAATATACGTATTATCTCTGCGAGATTAGCAACAGACACGGAAAAGGAGCTATACTATGATCAAAACATACAGTACTAATGGACAACCGCCTACAGATGAACAACTAAAGGAAGTGGAAGAGGCAAAGAAGCATCCTATCGTATTTGATGAGGATTGCGAAGA
>JAGAFR010000037.1 GCA_017612555.1 Lachnospiraceae bacterium
CCAGGCACCCGCAAAGTCCTATGATCATGTCGGGGCGGCTCTTTTTAAGAGGCCGCAGGCTCCCCAAGTGACCGTACAGTTTCTGGTTTGCGTTATCCCTTACGGTACATGTGTTGAATATCACTAGATCGGCAGCAAGTTCGTCATCCTCATATACATATCCGCATGATTCGAGTATCCCCGAGAGCTTTTCGGAATCCCTTGCATTCATCTGGCATCCGAAAGTAGTGACATGATATGTAAGATCTCTTCCTTCTACCTTTGACCTGTCTGCGACCAGTCCTCTTGCGATCTCTATACACTCAAGCTGTTTTTTCAGTTCCTCTTCGTCTTTGTTCATCTGCTGATCGTTTCCCGCTCCGTGATGACCTTATCAACCGCTCTGTCGCTTTCTTCGGGCGCAAAATCATCCGTTATCTGAACCGAATATGCCAGTCCGATCACGGTCTTTGGGCAATTCAGCCTTATGAATCTGTCGTAAAAAGCTTTTCCGTAACCGATCCTGTGACAATTCCTGTCAAAGCCGACTCCCGGTGCGATGCAAATATCCGCAGTTTCCGTAAATTTTGAAAGTTCCTGATTCGTATCGGGTTCCGGGATACCCATGAATCCTTCTGTCAGCTGCCCCGGATCGTTTATCAGATAAAAATCAAGATCCGGCTCTCCGTCATTGATCCTCGACAGGGGATAAGCCACCTTCTTACCGTCCGATATCGCTCTTTCAAATATCATATCGGTATCGACTTCATTGTTATATGCTTTGTACAGAAGTATCGAACCCGCATTTTTGTATTCGTTGCTTTCAAGAAAAGTATTGCAGATCTTCGCCGAATACTCATTTCTCTCTTCTTCCGAAAGTGCGCGGCGCTTTGACAGCATCTCTTTTCTTATGAGCGCTTTCCTGGTCCTGATGCTTCCAACGTTCTTCTCATCCGTCATCAGATGTTTCCTTTCAATCTTCTGTCAATAAAGTCGGTAATATGAAAATCATCATCCGCATTTGCCGTAAACAGTGTTCCGTAGTTCCTGCCTTCCATGATCTTATGTATAACCGATACGTCCTTACCGTTTGCTATGACCATGTCGGCACCGCTTGCCGTTGCTACTTTGGCCGCATGGAGTTTGGCGTTCATACCGCCTGTTCCTATTCCCGATCCGGTTGTTTCCTTGGCCATGTCACTGTATTTGTCTTCAAGCTTTTCGATTATCCGGATCAGCTTTGCATCTTTATTGGCATGAGGATCATCGGTATACATTCCGTCGATATCGGACAGCAGTATCAGAAGATCCGCACCCGTAAGAGCTGCAACAAGAGACGCAAGAAAATCATTGTCGCCGAAAGTATCTTCAACCTCATGCGTTGCAACCGTATCGTTCTCGTTAACGACAGGGATCACGCCGAGTTCAAGCAGCTTATTAAATGTATTCTGTGCATTCCTGCGGCTGGACGGCTCGACCATCGTATGCATCGTCATAAGGATCTGTGCGGTCACATGGTTGTATTCCGCAAACAGCCTTTCGTATATCATCATGAGCCTTGCCTGTCCGATCGCAGCACACGCCTGTTTGAGCGGTATATCATTATCCTGCGGTGTCACGCTCACCGTTTTCTTTCCGACTGCGATAGCACCCGAGGACACGAGGATAACATCTCTGCCCTGGTTCTTGAGCTCGCACAGTTCTCTTACAAGACGCTCCATCTTGGTCAGGTTGAGTTCTCCTGTCTTCATGTGATGAAGACTCGAACTTCCTATCTTAACGACTATACGCTTTCTGTCTTTGATCCTCTCACGTATTGCCGCTTCATGTTCTGTCATTTTTTCAGCCACTTTTCTCCTCCGCTGATCACTTAACGTAATGATACTGTTCTATTATCCTGACGGCACATCTGACGCCGTCAACCGCTGCGGATACTATACCGCCTGCATATCCCGCACCCTCTCCGCACGGATACAATCCCTTTATATCAGACTCAAGTTCATCCCCTCTCTCTATCCTGACAGGTGACGATGTCCTTGTCTCAACTCCTGCCATGATCGTATCGCAAGCGTCAAAGTCTTTCCTAGTATACCCAAATTTCCTTATCGATTCAATTATCGCTTCATCTATCCTGTCTGAGTATATACCACGAAGGTTTGCACATCTTGTGTTCCCCTTTACGCAGTCGGACAGATCCCGCACCTCATGAGTCTCCTTATTATCTGCATAATCGGAAAAGTATTGAACCGGAACGGCTCCGTCGCCTCTTTTGTATGCTTCTTCCTCGATCATGCGCTGGAAATGCATTCCCGCAAGCGGATGATCCTTCGGAACGACTGACTGTATAAAATCATCGGGATCTACTGCAGCTATTATCGCAGAATTTGCATATCTTCCGTCTCTTTTGTATTCACTCATTCCGTTGACACATATCCTTCCGGTCTCACTTGATGCATCAACAACATATCCACCCGGGCACATACAGAAGCTGTATACCCTCACACCGTTTGATGCCGTATTCGTAACCTTGTAATCGGCAGGCGGAAGCCCCTGCTCATCCGGATCTTTTGTGCCGTAACTCCACAGATTCACAAGACTCTGAGGGTGAATGAAACGAAATCCAACCGCAAAGCTCTTGGGGCTCATCGTAAGGCCCAGATCATACAGCATCTGAAAAGTATCCCTTGCGCTGTGTCCGATCGCAAGCACACATATATCTGTATCTACCGTATACTTCCTGTCATCAGTAAGATCGGTAAGCTCTACCTTTCTGATCCTCTCATCAGCTACTATGCCCGTAAGGCATGTATTGAACAGTACCTTTCCTCCGAGATTTATGATCTCTTCCCTCATGCTCTTAACAACAGCCTTCAGTTTATCGGTACCTATATGAGGCTTGGCATCGGTAAGTATATCGGAAGGTGCACCGTGTTCATGGAAAGTCTTTATGACAAAAGAATTCCGTCCGCTTATATCTTTTGTAAGAGTATTGAGTTTCCCGTCGGAAAATGTCCCTGCTCCGCCTTCACCGAACAGTACGTTTGATCTTACGGAAAGCTTATCCCCGTTCCAGAATCCTTCTACCGTCCGCGTTCTCTTATCAACCGGCTCGCCTCTTTCTACAAGAAGAGGACAAAATCCACTCCTTGCAAGAAGAAGTGCGCAGAACAGTCCCGCGGGTCCGGCTCCGACTATTACCGGGCGATCCTTCAGCTCTTTTGATCCGCACTCAGGTACAGTAAACGTAACGATATCATCTGTTATTATTCTTTCACGTTTTTTTCTTACAGCAGATGACTTTGAGTTCTTATCAAAATAGCTTATTATCTTCCGTTCGTCTTCATCACCGATGATGACAAGAACAGTGTATACGTAATAGATATCAGGCTTCTTTCTCGCATCTGTCGATCTTCTGAGAACTTTGTAAGAATAGTCCGGATAAGAATTGCCCGGATAAATCTTATCCAGGCACAAAATATCGGCGATCTTATCCATGATGATACCGGCCTGCCCGGTTACGGGAAGCTTGATATCCCTGATCCTAAGCACTGCATGCCTCCCTTGCTGCTGTCATTGCCGAACTTGCAGCCCACTGAAGGTTATAGCCGCCGCAGTCTCCGTTCACATCAAGTATCTCACCCGCAAAATAGAGCCCCGGCACTATCCTGCTCTCAAGCTTTTCGGTCACTTCCTTAAGATCGACTCCGCCCGAAGCCACCTGAGCCCAGTCAAAATCACCGTGACCCCTGACATATACATCAAAGTTCTTGACCATCCGGCAAAGACTCTCGATCGCGCCGTCACTCATTGATGAGACTTTATCGCCAAGAGACAGATGAACACGCTTGCAGATGCATATCCCGAGAGGTTTCGGAAGAAGGCCTATGAAGAATTCTTCGACGGTCCGATCGGACAGTTCCTCTCTTCTCTTCATCATAAAGTCGCGAATATCATCTGCCGGTATATCCGGGATAAAGTCAAGCTCCGCTTTGATCCGATCACCTTCATCAAGGCTTCGCGTCGCAAGATAACTTAAGTTAAATACCGGTATACCGGATATGCCCGTCTTGGTAAGCTGCACCTGCCCGTATTCTTCCCCGAGGAGCGTGGATTTTTCATTATCAGTACTGTAAATCCTGACATTTGAGTTGATCCTGATCCCCGCTATCGAAGTAAAGAAGTCTTCTTCGCACAGAAGATGTGTAAGTGCGGGAAGTGGCTTGATTATCGTATGTCCGAGCTTTTGGGCGATATCGTATCCGCTTCCGTCAGAACCTGTATTTCTGGCAACACATGAACCGCAGCACAGTATTACCCTGTCAAAATCAAACCTGCTTCCGGATGTTGATATAACAAAACGTCCTGCATTTTCCGACAGCTTGATATCGGTATCGGTATATACATCTATTCCCAGATCTCTTATTGCAAACCTGAGTACATCAAGAACTGCAGATGCCTGCTCACTGTAGGGATACAGGTACCCGTTCCTGTCGCGTAAGAATAGGCCTAGGGATTCATAAAAAGCCTTGGTATCAGCAGGCGAGCTTGAATCCAGAACGGCAGATATTATATCGCTGCTTCCGCCGTGAAAATGTCTTATATCCATATCTGTATTGGAGATGTTGCATTTACCGTTTCCGGTCAGAAGAAGCTTCTTTCCGATCCTGTGCATGTGCTCAAAGATCGATACCTCCGCACCGCTTCTCTTTGCAACTATGGCGGCTGTCATTCCTGATGCTCCGCCTCCGATTATCGCGATCTTCATAATCTTTCCCTTTATAACAGTCTGAACAGTTTGGCTATGGTTGCTACGACTCCTCCACCCGGCATGCTCCTTATCTCGCTTTCACGAACGCCGCGAAGGAGCATCAGTACAACAAAGTATACGAGCATACCGACACACGCCGATATCGCTACGCTTACAAGCTCGGTTGAAGTCTTTGCAAGAATGAAATACAGAAGCCACACAACGCCGCCCATTACGACAGAGGAGATCAGAGGGATTATAAACGTTCTCCTTATCTCCTGACGGTAGCGCAGATGCCTGGCGATACTGATCCAGTTGAGGATACACATTATAAGTCCGAAAGCCATGCAGGCTACAACAACTCCATAGAGTTTCCAATCAAATATGCTTATCGTCACATACAGAATTCCGATATGAAGGACGAGAGCGATCGCCGCATTCCTTACCGGGATCCGCATCTTATCGATACCCTGAAGTATACCGTTTGACAGCGTGGAAAGCGAATAGAAAACAACCGATGCCGAACCCATCTTAAGAAGAGTTGCGGGAATATCGACTTCGCCCGTAAACATCAGATCTATAAGAGGTCGCCCGAGTATCGCAAGTCCGACTGCGCACGGTATTGATATGATCATGACAAATCTTATACCTATAGCAACCTTATGCCTGGCAACTTTTCTCTCTCCGTTTTCGATACATGCTGCAAGACTTGGCATTATGGATGAACACATCGCATTTGCAAGGGCTATCGGCACATTCGTAAGAACCCTGTATTTTCCGGCGTATATCCCCCAATACTCGGCCTTAATGGCGGAAAAACCTTTTACATCCATTACGTAATTGAACACGCCCTGATCAAGCGTGTCACTTATATTGTATATCGTTGTGGACAGTATGACCGGAAGAACGGTTATAACGATGGAAGAAAAGACCTTCCCGAATGAATCCACAGCCTTGCCACTGTCACGCTTGATGTTCTTTCTCATCCTGCGCTTGTGAACAAGAAACATGACAAGAAGTACAAGCAGTCCCGCAAGTGCTCCCGCCCCTGTTCCGAGTGTTCCGCCGGCAGCTCCCCAGGCGCTGGAATAGTCCTCATCATGGAGAAGCGCCGCAACCTTTGTGCCGTATTCAAACAGATATATTCCTGCTACAACTGAGATGACTGCATTGATTATCTGCTCGATGAGCTGCGAAAAAGCAGTCGGGACCATTGTACCAAGCCCCTGGAAATAACCTCTTATCACGCCCATGATCGCAACGATAAGAAGTGTAGGCGCAAGCATTCGAAGCGCTATAGCGGACTTGGGCATGCTCATGATGTTACCGGCAAGTGTATCGGCACCGAACAGAACTATGAGGCAGGTCGCTCCGCCTGTAAGCGTTGCGAACAAAAGTGCTCCGTGGAAAAATCTCCTCGCGTTTCTATACTGCCCCTTTGCTGCTCTTGCAGCTACAAGCTTTGATACCGCAACAGGCAGACTGTATGAGGATATGATCAGCATGATCGAATAGATCTGGAATGCCGCCGAATAGTATCCCATTCCGGCATCCCCGATAGTATTCTGAAGAGGTATACGGTATATAAAACCTATGATCCTGCTGATTATACCGGCAGCGGCAAGTATACCGCCCTGGACTATAAAATTGGAATTCTGAGGTTTGTTATCAGACATCATCAGCCTCTGCGAAGCATCGGATAGTCATCGGAAAGCCTTTCCATGACGACCTTCTGCCTGTCTTCCATTACTTTTCTGTCACTGTCTTTAATATGATCATATCCGCACAGATGAAGCATGCTGTGAACTATCAGAAATGCAAATTCTCTTTGAACATCATGTCCGTAGACGGCCGCCTGAGAAATGATATGATCTATCGATAATACGATATCTCCGAGTATCAGTTCGCCTGATTCGGGATCAAAGTTCTGCATATCCTCTTCGGCATCGGAAAAATCCGAAGGGCTTTTGTACTCCAACATCGGAAAGCTCAGCACATCGGTTGAGTCATCTATCTTACGCTGTTCTTTGTTGATCTGTCTGATACCTTCATCATCCGTCATAAGGAGCGAGACCGTGATCTCATAGGGACATCCTTCTTCCTCGATCACAGCATCAACCGCATCTTCATAAAGTTTCAGATAATCAAATCTCCAATCGATATCAACTTCGGTATCAAACAGACAGGTCATTTCGATTTCTTCTTTCTGCTGTTCTTTTCTTCGTATACTTCATATGCCTTGACGATCTTCTGTACGAGAGGATGTCTTACGACATCGCGGCTCGTAAGATTGATGAACGCTATATCATCAAGACCGGACAATACCCTTACCGCAACATCAAGTCCCGATACAGCTCCGACAGCAAGATCCTTCTGGGTCCTGTCGCCTGTTATCACAACCTTGGACCCGTAACCTATCCTGGTCAGGAACATCTTCATCTGCGCAGGGGTGGTGTTTTGCGCCTCATCAAGTATGATGTATGCATTATCAAGTGTCCGTCCTCGCATATATGCAAGAGGTGCCACTTCGATAAGTCCTTTTTCCATGTTACGAAGGAAGCTTTCAGCTCCCATTATCTGATACAGCGCATCATAAAGCGGGCGAAGATACGGATCGATCTTGCTCTGAAGGTCTCCCGGAAGGAAACCGAGCTTTTCACCGGCTTCTATCGCCGGTCTGGTCAGTATTATCCTGCCTACTTCCTCTTTCTTGAAAGCTGTTATCGCCATGGCCATCGCAAGATATGTCTTACCCGTACCAGCGGGGCCCAGTCCGAACACGATCATGTTCTTTTGGATAGCATCGACGTATTCCTTCTGTCCCAGAGTCTTGGGCTTAACCGGCTTACCGTTTATCGTGCGGCATATCATCGTATCGTCCGCAGACAGAAGCGAGTCTTTTATATTGTCCGATTGCATTTCCACTGAATATCTCACCTGCTGTTCCGTGATCGTATTACCTCTTTTGGACATTTCAAACAGTTCTTCAAGGACAGCCGCAGTCATCCGCGCCGGGATCATCTCTCCGAGTATCCTGACAGCTCCGTCCCTTTCAACAACCGTAGTCCCGAAAGCCTTTTCTATGATCTTGATATGCGAATCAAACGGTCCGAATATGTTCCGAAGATTTAGTTCATCAATATGAAGATCATCCATCAATCAACAATTCCTTTGATCAGTTCTTCCGGCTTTACAGGAGTCATCTTAAACGAATATGCACTATAGAGACGTTCAACCGCGGACTCGATCCTGTCCTGATCATTTCCGTATACAGTTGCGATAACATCGCCTTTTTTACATTCATCTCCTACTTTTTTATCAAGATGGATACCTACCGACAGATCTATCACGTCATCCTTGGAGGTTCTTCCTCCACCCAGAAGAAGTGATGCGATCCCAACGTCTTCACTCATGATCGAAGATATATAACCGTCGCTTTCTGCTTTTATTGTCATCCTGTTTTCAGCGTGAGGAAGTTTTTCCGGATGATATACTTCATCACTGTTCCCACCCTGAGCCTTAACAAATTCCGCAAACTTGTCAAGTGCTTTTCCCGATGAAATTGCGTCAGTAAGCATCTGTCTTGCTTCTTCGCTTGATCCGGCTTTTCCCGCAAACGTCACCATATAGCTTCCAAGCGTAAGGCACAGTTCCTTGAGATCCTCCGGGCCTTGTCCACGAAGAGTGTCGATCGCCTCTTCTACCTCCATTGCATTTCCGACATTACGTCCGAGAGGCTGGTCCATATCCGATATAACAGCTATGGTTTTGACGCCGGCCTGTTTACCGATGTTTACCATCTTTCTGGCCAGTTCAAAAGCATTCTTTTCTTTCTTCATGAACGCACCGCTCCCGCACTTGACATCAAGTACTATTCCGTCTGCTCCCGCCGCAAGTTTTTTGCTCATAATGGAGCTTGCTATAAGCGACATATTGCCAACCGTTCCTGTAACATCACGAAGTGCATACAGAAGCTTATCCGCCGGAGCGAGGTCCTTGGTCTGTCCCATTATAGCAATCCCTACCGAATTAACATTTTTGATGAACTGCTCATTCGTTATCGCTGTCGAAAAGCCGGTAAAGCTTTCCAGCTTGTCTATTGTTCCACCCGTATGCCCGAGGCCTCTTCCGCTCATCTTGGCAACAGGCACTCCGACGCTTGCCACCATGGGAGTAAGAACAAGAGATGTCTTGTCACCGACACCACCTGTTGAATGCTTATCCACCTTAAAACCTTTAATGGCCGACAGATCGAGCACCTCTCCCGAATGCAGCATCGCATCGGTGAGAAGATGTGTCTCCTCATCATCCATACCTTGGAAGTATATCGCCATCAGAAGAGCAGCCACCTGATAATCGGGTATCTCACCCTGAACATATCCGTTTATAAAGAAATCTATCTCTTCTTTGGTCAGTGTGTATCCGTCACGTTTCTTTTTGATGATATCAACCATTAACATACGCATTCACCCGTTTCACTTGTTTGATAAGTAGTTGTGTATTCCTTCTGCAGCTGCCTTTCCTGCACCCATTGCAAGAATTACGGTAGCTGCTCCGGTAACCGCATCACCGCCCGCAAATACACCTTCCTTACTTGTGGCACCGTTTTCCTCGGAAGCAACGATACATTTTCTTCTGTTGACCTCAAGTCCCTTCGTCGTCGAAGAGATAAGGGGATTGGGACTCGTACCGAGAGACATGATCACCGTATCACATTCGATCGTAAACTCTGATCCGGGTATCTCTACAGGAGAACGGCGTCCCGACTCATCGGGCTCACCAAGCTCCATTCTGATACATTCCATTCCGCATACCCATCCGTTATCATCGACAAGTATCTTCGTGGGATTGGTCAGAAGATCGAACTGAATGCCTTCTTCCTTGGCATGATGTACTTCCTCAACTCTGGCAGGGAGTTCCTCCTCGGATCTTCTGTATACGATATGTACTTCCGCTCCGAGACGAAGTGCCGTTCTTGCCGCATCCATCGCAACGTTTCCGCCGCCGACTACCGCAACCTTCTTACCGGGATTGATCGGTGTATCATAATCATCCCTGAAAGCCTTCATCAGATTGCTTCTCGTAAGATACTCATTGGCCGAATATACGCCGCTTGCTGTTTCACCGGGGATTCCCATGAATCTCGGAAGTCCTGCGCCGGATCCTATGAATACGGCTTCAAATCCTTCTTTTTCCATAAGATCATCTACAGTTACACTCTTGCCGACCACAACGTCGGTCTCGATCTTAACGCCAAGAGACTTAACATTCTCGATCTCTTTCTTTACGACTTCATCTTTTGGAAGACGGAACTCGGGAATACCGTACACAAGAACACCACCGGCCTCATGAAGTGCCTCAAATATCGTCACGTCATAGCCGAGCTTTGCAAGGTCGCCCGCACATGTAAGTCCCGCAGGGCCCGATCCTATGATGGCAACCTTTCTTCCGTTTGAGGCTTCGGGCTTCTTCGGCTTGATACCGTTCTGTCTTGCATAATCCGCAACAAAACGCTCGAGCTTACCGATCGATACAGCCTCGCCCTTGATCCCGCGGATACACTTTCCTTCACACTGAGTCTCCTGAGGACATACTCTTCCGCATATTGCGGGAAGTGAACTGGATTTTCCGATCACATAGCCAGCTTCCTCGAAGTTACCTTCTTTTACCTCTTTTATAAATCCCGGGATATCGATGGAAACAGGGCATGCCTTCACGCACTGTGCATTCTGGCATCCGAGACATCTGTTCGCCTCTTCGACGGCCTCATCTTTGTTATATCCGAGACATACTTCATCAAAATTCGTTGCACGTACCTTGGGATCCTGCTCCCTTACAGGTACTTTCTTCAATACATCCATAATATCCTCCTAATATTTTCCATCGGACGCTCGTCCATTTAGATCGACTTCGTCGATAGGGCCTCGCGGTGTAGCCAGGTTCTTCCCGCAAGCGGGCCCCTCCTAGCTACATTTACCACATCCGCCATGATGCGTATCGCCTTCCTGTTGCCTCAGCATCGCGCGTCCTTCTTCGGTCTTGTATATGCTCTGTCTCTTCATTGCCTGATCAAAATCAACAAGGTGTCCGTCAAACTCGGGACCGTCAACACATGCGAACTTAACTTCGCCGCCGACGAGGAGTCTGCATGCTCCGCACATTCCGGTTCCGTCGACCATGATCGGATTCATCGATACTATCGTGGGTATGCCCAGTTCCTTGGTAAGAAGGCAAACAAACTTCATCATGATCATGGGTCCGATCGCAACGCATACGTCGTATTTGTTTCCCTGCTCATTAACAAGATACTTGATAACTTCGGTGACCATACCTTTTCTCTCATATGATCCGTCATCGGTCGTGATGTATAGATTTCCGGCAACAGCCTTCATCTCATCTTCAAGGATAACAAGGTCTTTTGTCTTGGCACCGACAATGACATCGGCATCAATGCCGTGTTCATGGAGCCATTTGACCTGCGGATAAACAGGCGCTGTACCAAGACCTCCACCGACGAAAAGTATCTTCTTGTCGCGCAGCTTTGAGATATCCTCATTTATGAATTCGGAAGGCTTTCCAAGCGGTCCCACAAAATCAAGGAATGAATCTCCGGCTTTAAGTTCCTGCATCCTTGTAGTTGAAGCTCCGATAGTCTGAACGACTATCGTAACCGTTCCCTTTTCCCGGTCGTAATCGCATATGGTAAGCGGGATACGCTCACCTCTCTCATCGATCCTTACGATAACAAACTGCCCGGGTTCGCATGCCGCAGCAACGCGTCTTGCTTCAACATCCATAAGAAAAATGTTGGATGCAAGATTACATGCTTTTAAAATCCTGTACATCGTTTCTCCTCCTTGCTGAATCTGAATAATTCTCCACTTTTTATATCAACGGCAAACATTCTTCCGGTTGAACTCGTGCCGTTATACTCATTGATTATATAATAAATCCGCTTTCCGTCGGAAAATCCGTATTCCGCTTTGTACGACTTGCCGATCGTTATCTCGCCGCCGCTCATCAGCTGATATGATATCGCATATTCAGCCATATCCTTTGCAATGGCCACATTCATGTTGAGCGTGTAGTTACCTGCTATCGGCTCTGATACAAGCCCGTTGCTGCTCTCTGCGATGAATATGAACGTGCTCTTTCCGAGAGGCATCAGCATCGGTGTTGTATACTCTTTGGACTCCGTTGTCGGTATGCTTCCATCAGTCGTATAGAATACCCTCTGATCCTCAGGTGCGGTAACACCTACAAGTTCGGGAATGCTGAGGTTTCCGGATTCTACCAGGAGCTCCGGCGGATCGGGAACATCAAGTTCAACATTATATGTATTGGATACTATATCGCTTACTATCCCGTTTTCGTTGATATAGATCGCAGATATGACCGTAGTGCCGGTCTCAAGCGGTATCGGACCCATATAAGGAAGTGACTCTTCGGTAGGCTCACTCCCGTCGACCGTGTAGTATATCTTACCGTCTCCCGGTGCAGACAGCTTGATCGGATCCGGCTCTATATATGTCCCGGATTCAAGTGAAAAAGTAGGTGATATGGACACATATTCCGAATAACGAAGGGCCAGCGTCGAATCATTGCTGTTGTTGATAAGCTCATGGATACCGTTGCTGTTATTCTCAGCCTTGTAGCACTCAATGATCCTGTCGTAGAGCGTGACATCTTCCGGATAATCCCCAAGTGCATCATATAATACCGCTATCGCAGCATCATAATTGTGATCGCCCATGTAACAGTCAGCAAGAAGGATCTTTCCCTTCTCATCATTTCCGAGGCTGTTCATATGCTTTCCGGTGGATATGGCCTGCTTAAAATCACCGCGATCATATTCCGCCTTGGTCTTTTCATACTGATGATCATATGAAAAATACCTCGCTATCGATACTCCGCCGATGATAAAACCCGGTATGAGTATTGCCGCGATCACCGCAAGCGCAATGATCAGCTTTTTGTTTATCGGTGCCGGTGCGATCTTTTCCGTATTCTGTTTATGCTTCTTGGTGCGCTTATCTTCCGTCTTGCCGACATCAGGTATCTCGGCAGTCTTCGTGATAGCAGCCACATCTATATTGTCCTCGATCTTGATGTCAAAATCGGATACGATGATGATCTCCTCACCGCAGACAGGACAATACATATAGCCTTCAGGAATGAAGGCATTACAGACTTTACACTGCATTTATTTCTCCCAAGCGGCCGCCTTTACACAATTGACCATCAACATCGCAATGGTCATTGGCCCCACTCCTCCGGGAACCGGAGTTATCGCGCTCGTATGCTCATATACGTCATCATAGTCTACGTCACCGCAGAGCTTTCCGTTCTCCATGCGATGAATCCCGACATCGATGACTACGGCGCCTTCTTTTACGTATTCGCTTGTTATCATCTTCGGTTTTCCGACCGCGGCGATCAGTATGTCCGCTCTTTTACATATGCCTGCAAGGTCCTTTGTCCTTGAATGGCATACGGTAACGGTCGCATTGTTCGCAAGCATCAAAAGAGCCATTGGTTTTCCAACGATGTTGCTCCTTCCGATCACTACACATTCCTTACCTTCGATCTCTACTCCCGTTCTTTTCAGAAGCTCGATGATACCGGCAGGAGTACAGCTGACAAAGCCTTCCTGTCCAATGCACAGTCTGCCGACCGATTCGGGATGAAAGCCGTCCACATCTTTAAGAGGGCTGATAGCTGCTGTTATTTTTTTCTCATTTATGTGTTTGGGAACCGGGAGCTGTACAAGTATTCCCGATATTTCATCATCTTTGTTAAGATCGTCTATAAGTCCCAGGAGATCCTCTTCGGTGGTCTCTTCGGGAAGTTCATAAGACTTAGATCCTATGCCGATATACGCGCAGGCTTTCTTTTTATTTCCCACATAAACAGTGCTGGCGGGATCATTTCCGACCTGTATGACCGCAAGTGTTGCCTTGATGTTCCTGTCTGCAACTTCCTTCTTCAGTTCATCCTTTATTGCCGTTGAGATGGCTTTTCCGTCAATTATGGTTGGCATGTCTTCCTCCGGTTAAAGTACTAGAACAGACCTGTTATCTGACCGTTCTCATCAACATCTATATCATAAGCTGCAGGCTTCTTGGGAAGTCCCGGCATCGTCATGATGCTGCCCGTAAGTGCTACGACAAAACCCGCACCAGCAGATACATATACATCTCTTACGTTTAGCGTAAAACCTTCGGGACGCCCGAGAAGCGCGGGATCATCAGACAGTGAATACTGCGTCTTGGCCATGCATATCGGCAGATCACCGTATCCCTGTTTGGTAAGCGTCTCTATCTTCTTTTCGACTGAATCCGAATATGACACGGCTCCTGCTCCGTAGATCGAGCGTGCGATCTTTTCGATCTTATCCTTTATCGGAAGCGCCGGATCATAAAGCGGCCTGAATTCACTCTTTTTATTCTCAAGTGTATCAAGCACAGCCTGTGCCAGTTCAAGACCGCCATCGCCGCCTTGTGCCCACACACGGCTGAGTGCAAAATCACAGTCTCTGTCGCTGCAGAACTTCTTAACAAATTCGGTCTCCGCATCGGTATCGGAATCAAAAGCGTTAAGAGTCACGATCACGGGAACGCCGTAGGACTTGATGTTTTCAATATGCTTTTCAAGATTGACTATGCCTTTTTTCAGAGCGTCGAGATTCTCTTCTCCAAGGTCTGACTTGGGTACTCCGCCGTTATACTTAAGCGCACGGATCGTTGCAACTATGACACAAGCATCGGGTGCAAGTCCTGCCATAGGGCATTTAATGTCAAGGAACTTTTCGGCTCCGAGATCCGCACCGAATCCCGCTTCGGTGATCGCTATATCTCCAAGCTTAAGTGCTGCCTTTGTTGCTCTTACACTGTTACATCCGTGAGCGATATTTGCAAAAGGCCCACCGTGAACAAGGGCGGGAGTATGCTCAAGGGTCTGTATGAGATTGGGCTTTATCGCATCTTTAAGAAGCGCCATCATGGCACCTACCGCATGAATATCATCGGCTGTTACCACATTGCCGTCAAGATCATAAGCCACAACCATGCGTGACAGTCTCTTGCGAAGATCCTCGATATCGCTTGCAAGACAGAGGATCGCCATGACCTCTGACGCAACCGTTATGACGAAATGATCTTCGCGGACGAAACCGTCCGACTTGGCTCCCAGACCCACGACAATGTTGCGAAGTATGCGGTCATTCATATCTTCGCATCGCTTGAGTACTATATTCCTCGTATCTATGCGAAGTTCATTGCCCTGATGAATGTGATTGTCAAGAAGGGCCGCGCACAGATTGTTTGCTGAAGTGATCGCATGAAAATCACCTGTAAAATGAAGATTAAGTTCATCCATCGGAACAACCTGTGAGTATCCGCCTCCGGCTGCACCGCCTTTGACACCGAAACACGGGCCGAGAGATGGTTCACGAAGCGCGAGCACTGCGCGCTTACCCAGCTTGTTAAGTCCCATGGCAAGTCCGATGCTCGTGGTCGTCTTGCCCTCTCCTGCAGGAGTCGGATTGATGGCCGTTACAAGGACGAGCTTACCATTCTCTTTATCACTGATGCTTCGCAGATACTCTTCGGTGATCTTGCACTTGTACTTACCGTACAGTTCGATATCATCGTCAGTAAGTCCAAGCTTTGCTGCGACCTCGGATATTGGGAGCATATGCGCTTTTCGTGCTATCTCGATATCAGATATCATTGATGATTTTTCTCCTCCAGCAATTCGTTAAACTGATCCATTGTCATTGTGATCCTTCTCGGCTTGGTTCCTTCTTCGGGACCTACAACACCTTCATCGCATAACTGATCCATGATACGTGCAGCTCTGTTGAATCCCACCTTGAACTTGCGCTGCAGCATTCCTATCGTAGCCTTATCAGCTTCTATGACAGCCTGACCGGCAGCAACAAACAGATCATCAAATGCTCCTGAAGGATCCACCAGTCCCGGTGAAGATGCCGAACCTGATGCGGCACCGGCTTCAACCGCAGACATGGCAAACTCATCATATGTATTTCCGTCTGTCTGGCTCTTTAAGTATTCAACGACTCTGGTCACTTCGTCATCACTGACAAAGGCTCCCTGCACTCTTGCCGGCTTATTGTATCCTCTCGGATAGAAGAACATGTCACCGTTTCCCAGGAGCCTCTCTGCACCGGCCATGTCAAGTATCGTTCGCGAATCAACGTTTGATGATACCGAAAAAGCGATACGGCTGGGCATGTTCGCTTTAATGAGTCCGGTGATGACATCAACCGAAGGTCTCTGTGTGGCAAGTATCAGATATATTCCGGCGGCTCTTGCAAGCTGTGCGAGCCTGCAGATCGATTCCTCAACTTCCTTGGCTGCTACCATCATAAGGTCCGCAAGCTCATCTACAACGATCACGATCTGCGGCATCTTCTCCGAAGATTTGGCATTATAGCCTTTCATGTCACGTACTTCGAGTTCCGCAAACTTGCTGTATCTGTCGGTCATCTCGTTGACCGCCCACGCAAGAGCCGAGCTTGCTTTTTTAGGATCGGTAACAACCGGTATCAGAAGATGCGGTATGCCGTTATACACTGACAGCTCAACCATCTTCGGATCTATCATGATAAGCTTTACTTCCGAAGGTGACGCTTTATACAGAATACTCATTATAAGAGTATTGATACAAACCGATTTACCCGAACCCGTTGCACCGGCTATAAGAAGATGCGGCATCTTGGATATATCGGTTACGACTATATCACCCGACAGGTCCTTACCTACCGCAAAAGCAACCTTCGAATCAAAGTTCTTGAACTTGCTGCTCTCTATCAGTTCCCGGAAATGCACCATCGTGCTCTCTTTGTTCGGAAGTTCTATGCCGACGGCTTTCTTGCCGGGGATAGGTGCTTCTATTCTGATATCTTTGGCGCCGAGGCTCATCATGATATCATCCGCAAGACCTGTTATCTTCTTGACGGAAACGCCTACAGGCATCTGTATCTCATATCTGGTGACCGCAGGGCCTCTCGATGACCCTATGATGGACACTTCAAGACCGAAGCTTGAGAGGGTCTCTTTGAGTTCCCTTGCCGTCTCGTTCATCTCTGCGGCCGGATTGACCTTATCGTTCTTCTTGACCGTATTAAGAAGATCGGTGGTGGGAAGCTTGATCTTACCGCTCTTTCCGACTCTTATCGACTTGCCCGGTGTGACAGCTCCGGACTTGGGAGCAGGCTTACTGTTCTCTTCAGCAAGATCTATCCTGTGCTCAGTCCTCGGGCGAGGCTTGACCTTGGGCGTTACTTCATTGACATTTCTCTTATCAAAGATATCCGCCACATCACTGTAGTCATCTTCAAATGTATCTTCATCTTCAACGAACAGATCCCGTTCGTAAGCTTCCTTCCTTGCTTCATCCTCGTATGGCGTGATGCTGATACGATGGCTTGTCTTGACATTGGGCTTCGGAGTCTGAGTGGGTTCGGGAGTTCCGAACAGCTCTTCTTCGCTGGCGCCTTCGAAGTATCCGGTTATCTCCGTCATCTCTCCGGACATATCACGAGGCTCCAGCTTGGTATGTGCCATGATACCCGGAGCAGGTATATCCTCTTCCTCATGCTCTTTTGACACGGTCGATACATAATCCGAAGAATTGCCGTAAAACATCGATTCCGGGCCCTGAAGAGCCTTAAGTTCCTCTTCGGATACAACACTTTCGCCCGGATATGTATATGTATCATCGGCCTCCTCGGTTACAGGTTCGATCTCCTCTATATCGGTGATCTCGGCTATATCCGGCTTACCATTTCGGAGGTTACTTGCATCAAAATTCATCCTGCCGGCATTTTCTGCCTTACGCTCCTCGGCACGCCTCTTTCGCTCTTCCAGCTGCTGCGCACGCTTTGCTTCCTGCATGGCAACATGCCTTTCATGCTTTTCATTACGTCTGGCCCATCTTTCCATGTCCCGTTCTTCGCGTTCCATGGAACGTACTTCATTAACGGCCCTTCGATGCTCTGCGTTTCGCTTTACATCGGCCGACAACATCTTGGAGCCTTCCCTGATGCTTGTAAAGAGCGATCTGTCCGTAAGAAGCACAACACATATGATGAGCAGAACGATCAGTATGACTATGGTTCCGGCCATACCAAGGAACTTACAGAAGAAAGCGGATAACACGCCTCCGATAAAACCGCCGTTTGACGCTTTATCCGTATAGTAATCGGAAAGGCCGTTTGTGACCATATCTTTCGCAAATATAAGCTGAGCCGCGCAGCACAGGACCATGATAAGTCCGACACTTGCAATAAGCTTTACTTTCGTAACATTCTGCCACTTATTCAGTATCAGGAATGCGCTCACGGTAAAGAACAGGAACGGAAAAATGAATCCGACCATCCCGAACAATCCGATAAGCAATCCATGTATGACTTTTCCGAATGCTCCGAGAAGCCCGATGCATCCGAGAAACAAAAGGATCGCCACACCGAGTGATCCGAAGAGGAGTATCTCTTCAGCAATCCCGGGATTCTGATTTTTCTTCAGCTTCTTTTTTGAGCGCGACGAACTTCTTCTCCTCGTCGTTGACCCCTTAGCCATATTACACTACCCCTTTTGACACCTATCTCTTCACAAAATAAGCGATGATCGATACTACCCCTATAGCTCCGCAATAAATCGCGAAGTACTTAAAATACCGGCTTACAACAAGATTCATAAGAAGTCTGAGCGCCACATAACCTATTACAGCTGCTATGACCATCCCCAATATGTAACACCCTACATCCGATCCGGTAACGGATTCACTTCCTATATTGAAAAGCTCAAGTATAAGAGCCCCCAGCACTGCAGGGATACTCATCAGGAACGAATACTTGGCTGCAAATTTTCTGTCAAGACCGCACAGGAGTCCGGCTACTATAGTGATACCGCTTCGTGACAGACCGGGCAATGTGGCAACACCCTGCGCCACACCTACGGAGAACGAGTCGCCCATGTTCATTTCCTTAAGCTTCTTATCACCATCTGCAAGAAAATCGGAAAGCGCCAGGATAAGCCCTGTACATATAAGGCAAATCCCGGTGACCAGTAAATTGGAAGAAGCATTTTCGACAATATCCTTCATGAACACGCCGATGATCCCGGTCGGTATGGTGGATACGATCAGGAGAAGAACAAATCTTCTGTATGGTGAGCTGATTATCCTGGCATACTCCGGTGTCTTGCCATCAGACAGACTTCTCGCAAGAGCAGCCGCATTCCGGAATATATCACGACACATGCCGCAGAATTCAATAACGATCCTCAGAACATCCTTGTAGAAAACGGCACATATCGAAATGAGCGTTGCAACATGAAGCAGAACATCAAACAGGATGCTCTGCGAGTCCATTCCGAATAATCCCTTTATAAGTCCGAGATGACCTGATGAACTGACGGGCAGGAACTCGGTCAGTCCCTGGATAACACCCATCAGAATAGCTTTTAATACACTCATGCTCCCAACCTTTCAAAAAACCCGAAATATTATATCAAAAAAAGCCGTTATTTTCAATGTTTGCGCCTTTTTCTCTTTTTGACCGGAGCATGATAATACTTGAGTTCATCCGGTTCAAAATATGTGCATGAAAATACCGTTACGGAAAGCGCGGGAACATTTATCCTGATCGAGTTAGGCCTTGTGTCACACTCGTCTTCTTTTGACCTTTTGACTCTCGGATTGTTATGTCCGTTTCCACCGAACTGTTCGTCGTCCGTAGAGAATATTTCCTTGTATTTGCCGGAGAACGGAACTCCGATCTTGTAATCGGTCCGGTCGACTCCCGCAAAGTTACATACTACAAGAAGATCGTTTCCGGCTCTGTCCTTACGTAAGAATACGATGATCGTCTCGTTGGCGGATATGTTGTTGATCCATTCGAACCCGTCAACATCGTTGTCAAGTTCGAAAAGGGCCGGTGTATTCCTGTAGAATTCAAGCATCTTCCTGACAAAAGTGTTAAACTTTATATGATCATCATACTGAAGAAGGTCCCATTCAACACTTCTCTTTTCATTCCACTCGTCCCATTCACCAATATCCTGTCCCATGAACAGAAGCTTCTTGCCCGGATGCGTGAACATATAAGCGATCGCAAGGCGGAGATTTGCAAACTTCATATCACGGTCTCCCGGCATCTTGGACAGCATCGAAGCTTTTCCGTGCACAACTTCGTCATGCGAGAATACAAGTATGAACTTCTCGCTGTACGCATATATCATCGAAAAAGTAAGCTCACCGTAATGTCCGCTCCTGTAAAGCGGATCCAGTCGGATGAATCCGATAAGATCGTTCATCCATCCCATGTTCCACTTGTAATCAAATCCAAGCCCGTCATCGGAAAGATCGCCTGTGACCTTGGGCCATGCCGTGGATTCTTCGGCTATCATAAGAGCTCCGGTTTTCATCTTGCTGTTTATGGAGTTAAGATGACGGAGCATCTCTTCAGCTTCAAGATTTTCATTACCGCCGTATATATTCGGTATCCATTCCCTGCCCTGACGACCATAGTCAAGATACAGCATAGACGCCACCGCATCCATCCTGATCCCGTCAGCATGATATTTATTGATCCAAAACAGTGCATTTGATATAAGATAATCCGATACCTCAGGTCGTCCGTAATTAAAGCAAAGTGTCCCCCAGTCCGGATGGTTTCCTTTTCTCGGGTCTGCATGTTCATACAGGCACGTGCCGTCGAAATTGGACAGTCCCTGAACGTCTCTCGGAAAATGCGCCGGAACCCAGTCAAGAATGACTCCGATATTATTCTCATGCATCTTATCCATGAAATACATAAAATCATCGGGAGTACCGTATCTGGCGGTCGGTGCAAACATACCTATTACCTGATATCCCCATGACTCATCATAGGGATGCTCCATTACCGGCATCAATTCTATATGTGTGTATCCCATTTTAAGAACATACGGGATTATCTCATCAGCCAGTTCCCTGTAGTTTAAAAACTCTCTTTCGTCTCCGGGCTTCTTGAAGGATCCGAGATAGATCTCATATATGGAAAACGGCTTATCTTTTGCGTTAAATGATGCCCTGTTCCTGACAAACTCTTCGTCATGCCATTCATACTTATCGATATCATATACTCTCGATGCCGTCTCGGGACGCAGCTGTGCATAATATCCGTACGGATCGGCCTTCATTATGACCATGCCGCCTTTAAGCTTTAATTCGAACTTGTATATATCCCCCTCAACCACACCCGGGATGAACAGTTCAAACACGCCCGAATCTCCGAGCCTTCTCATCTGATGGCATCTTCCGTCCCAGTCGTTAAAATCTCCAACGACCGATACACGGACCGCATTGGGAGCCCAGACGGCAAAGTTGACACCCGAAACGCCGTCTTTTTTCTTAACATGTGCTCCGAGATATTCGTATATATCGTAACTGATACCGGCAGCAAAAGCCTTCAGAGTCTTACTGTCGATCGATGACGAAAACCTGTAAGGGTCTTCCGTGATATATGTGTTCTTTCCTTTTGTAACTTTAAACCTGTATGTGATCCTGGACTTGGTTATGGATCTTATAAGGACCGAGAAGAACCCTTCGTCGTCCATCCTGTCCATCTTGTATTCTTTTTGTGAAATGATGACACTGCACTTAGTCGCACCCGGGATAAAACAGGAGATCATAAAGCCGCCTGTCACTTTATGGGCGCCCAGATATCCGTGAGGATCATCCTCCTCCGAGTAGACGATCTGTTCCACTCTTGCCCAGTCCATCATCTTATACAGTCTCTTGTCCATCTCCTGCCTTACCTTTCGAATTCGTGAATGAACAGTCCGCTTCGCAGCTTCGGTTCAAACCATGTAGACTTCGGAGGCATGAGAAGATGCGCATCAGCCACAGCGAACAACTCACTGATACTTGTCGGATACATTGCAAAAGCTATCTTACAATCGTTGGCGACTCTCTTTTCAAGTTCCGAAAGTCCTCTTATCCCTCCGACAAAATCGATCCTGTCATCTGTTCTGGGATCACCTATACCAAACAACGGGGTAAGCACACGGTCCTGCAACACCGATACATCAAGTCCGGCTACCGGATCATCCGGTATTATATTTTTATCAAACTCAAACTTATACCATTTATTTTCAACATATACGCCGACACATCCTTTAGCTTCCGGTCTGTATATGTCATCTTTTTCTTCCACGGTACCAAGCTTTGACAGCTCTTCAAGGATCTGCCCTGCGCTGTGTCCGTTAAGATCTTTAACAACACGGTTATAATCCATGATCATGAGTTCATCATCGGCAAACAGAACGGAAAGGAAGTAGTTGAATTCTTCATTTCCGCTGTAATCGGGATGCTCCTGCCTTCTCTTAAGGCCGACCTTTACGGCAGATGCACATCTGTGGTGTCCGTCTGCAATATAGATCGAATCGGTATCCGCGAACGCTTTTTCGATCGCGTTAACGTCCTTATCTTCTCTTAACGCCCACACTCTGTGAGTGATACCGTCCGGAGATGTAAAATCATAAAGCGGCTTTGTCTTCTTGATGCGAAGCAACACCTGTCTGATATCATCCCTTCCCCTGTACGCAAGGAATATAGGACCGGTCTGAGCACTCAGTGCATCAACATGATTGATCCTGTCAACTTCCTTATCCGCTCTCGTATTCTCATGCTTCTTAATGGTACCTGAAATATAGTCATCTATCGATGCAACACCTACAACCCCCGTCTGACTCCTTCCGTCCATGACAAGTTCATACACGTAATAGCAAGGGGTCCCATCCTGAACAAAAGTATTGTCATCGATCCTCTTCTTCATAAGCGCTGCGGCTTTCTCGTACACCTGTGGATCGTAAGTATCAACATCATCTCCAAGCTGTGTCTCGGCACGATCGATACACAGGAAAGAAAGCGGTTCTCTCTTTGTCTCGACCTTAGCTTCCGCTCTGTTATATACATCATAAGGAAGAGCTGCTACTCTGGCAGCTATATCCTGTCTCGGTCTGACGGCACAAAAGGGTTTTACGACAGCCATAAACGACCTCCTTTATCACGGCAGTTTCTACAACATATTGTATATAATTCTACCAAAACCCCAATGCTTTGACAACATCTTACGGCAATGATAGTATATTTATACTAAAATAATTACGAACCGGCTCGGAGGTGACGTATGACAGCTGAAGATATGGAATTTCTTGGGAAAATAAATGACTATGCGGAGAAAGTGCTCGGGGATATAGATCCCCAGAAAACGCATGTATCGGAGCAGCTTGAGAAGCTGCGTCCGATAATGCAGAATCTTGCCATGGAATATAAAATGGACGTCGAGGACGTATTCATCAAATATATGGATCTTGCAAGCGAGGCAAATGCGACGGCGGATGCCCGGTTTCGCGCCCAGTACGGCGAGGATGATACGCTCGATCTGCCGATATAAAAGCCGAGGAATTCTGTGTCGTTTGACCAAAAGACTTGGAGCGCGTTGTTACTTGACGAGGTTTTTCACGAGTCTAGTAACGTGACGCGCGGAAACGAGCGCAAGCGCCTTTTGGGCAAATGAACACAGAAGTCCTCGGCTTGAATTATTTAATAACCCGTACACGTATGACACTGTCAATTGCATTCAGCTTGTCAACAAGTTCCTGTGTGATATCTGAATCCACGTCGATCATCGTATAAGCAAACTCACCTTTCGATGAATTGACCATGTCGGATATATTGATCCCGGCTTCGGAGAACACTCCCGAAAACCTTGTGATCATATTCGTGACATTCTTGTGGTGTATCGTGATCCTTCCCTTTGTCTGGCATACACCCATGTCAGCCTTCGGGTAATTGACTGAATTGACGATATTCCCGTTGGTAAGGTAATCTATCATCTGCTTAACTGCCATCTTTGCGCAGTTGTCTTCCGACTCTTCGGTTGATGCCCCCAGATGAGGGATGACGATACATCCTTCGGCATTAGCAGTAGTGGGATTCGGGAAGTCGGATACATACTTGGCGATCTTTCCTTTTTTGATACCTTCTATGACTGCTTTCTCGTCACACAGAAGATCCCTTGCAAAGTTAAGTATGATAACACCGTCCTTCATCTTGTCGATGGCTTCGGCATTTATCGTATTCTTGGTCGAATCCATCAGTGGAACATGGATCGTGATGATATCACAGTTTTCAAAAATGTCATCAATCGACAGAACGTGCTTGATATCTCTTGAAAGGTTCCAAGCTGCGTCAACCGAAATATAAGGATCATATCCGTATACTTCCATGCCGAGGTGTTTTGCTGCATTGGCAACCCTGACACCGATCGCTCCGAGGCCTATGATACCGAGTTTCTTATCCATGATCTCAGTACCTGCGAAATTCTTCTTTTCTTTTTCCGCAAGCTTTGCGATATCGGGATTTTCTTTATTATCCTGAACCCAGTTGATACCGCCAACTATATCACGTGATGCAAGAAGCATTCCCGCAAACACCAGCTCTTTTACACCGTTTGCATTTGCACCGGGAGTGTTGAATACAACGATACCCTTCTTGGCACACTCCTCAAGAGGTATATTGTTAACGCCCGCACCTGCCCTTGCAACACATAAGAGACTGTCGGGAAGATCAAGGTCATGCATCGAAGCTGATCTTACAAGTGCTCCGTCGGCACTGTTCAGATCATCCGTCTTTTCGAATCTGTTATCGAATCCGTCAAGTCCGACCTTTGCAATAGGATTTAAACAAGTATATCGAAACATCATGCATTCTCCTTTTCAAACTTATCCATGAAGGCAACAAGCTTTTCAACACCTTCGATAGGCATTGCATTGTACATGCTGGCTCTCATGCCGCCGACGGTCTTGTGACCCTTAAGGTTTACAAATCCGGCTTCAGCTGCTTCCTTGATGAACTTGGCATCAAGATCGGCATTACCGGTAACAAACGGTGCATTCATAAGAGATCTTGAAGCAGGCTCAACGGTTCCCTTGAACATCTTCGATGCATCAAGGTAATCATAGAATACCTTTGCTTTCTTTTCATTACGCTCTTTCATTGCGGTAAGTCCGCCCATCTTCTTGATCCACTTGAATACCTTGCCGCATATATAGATCGTATAGCACGGAGGTGTATTGTAAAGTGAAAGCGCATCAGCCTGAGTCTTCCACTTAAGAAGGGTCGGTGTTCCCGGAAGAACATCATCGGTGATAAGATCTTCTCTTATGATGGCGATAACGCAGCCTGCGGGGCCCACATTCTTCTGAACGCCGCCATAGACCACACCATACTTGGTAACATCCATGGGTTCAGAGAGGAAGCATGAGCTCACATCGGAAACAAGTATCTTGCCCTTTGTGTTGGGGAGCTGCTTATACTTGGTACCGTATATCGTATTATTCTCACAGATATATACATAGTCCATATCATCCGTTATTGGAAGATCAGAGCAGTCGGGAATATATGAGAATGTCTTGTCGGCTGAAGATGCAAGTTCTACCGCCTCACCGAATATCTTGGCTTCGGCAAAAGCTTTCTTGGCCCACTGACCGGTAATGATGTATCCGGCCTTTTTGTTCTTCATAAGGTTCATGGGAACTTCGGCAAAGAACTGCGAAGCACCGCCTTGAAGGAACAATACTTTGTAATTGTCGGGAATACTGAGAATGTCTCTGATATCAGCTTCCGCTTCTTTGATGATATCATCAAAGACCTTGGATCTGTGCGACATCTCCATTACGGACTGACCGCTTCCCTTGTAGTTAAGCATCTCATCTGCAGCTTCTTTGAGGACTTCCTCCGGTAAAACTGCGGGACCTGCCGAAAAGTTATACACTCTTTCCAACGTAATCTCCTCCTTTTACTACTCTTATATCATTTATTACCAAGATCATCAGAATCAAAAACATCCGATATGGCAGCACCCGGTGAAACCATAGGGAACACCTTATCGTCACTGTCAATGACACATTCTATCACAACGGGCGCGTTCATTTCAATCGCCTTTGAAAGAGCCGGCACTACTTCGTCTTTCTTTGTCACTTTTATCGCATTACATCCGAGTGCCTCGGCTACTTTGCAGTAATCCACCTTATCTAACAGAACAGTATTAGAATAACGCTTGTCATAGAAAAGCGTCTGCCACTGTCTGACCATTCCGAGAACAGAATTGTTGATCACGATCTGAACTATGGGGATATTGTATCTGCTCGCTGTGGCAAGCTCATTCATGTTCATGCGGAAACACCCGTCACCGCCGATATTGCACACTATCTTGTCAGGCATTCCGACTTTTGCTCCGATACATGCTCCGAGTCCGTATCCCATCGTGCCCAGTCCACCCGAAGACAGGAATGTGCGTGGCTGTGTATACTTGTAATACTGAGCTGCCCACATCTGATGCTGACCCACATCCGTTGTTATGATCGCATCGCCTTTTGTAACCTCATACAGTTTTTCTATAACATAAGGACAGGTGAGCGAATCCTCATCATATTTGAGAGGATACTGTTCTTTAAGCTGTCTGATATGATCCGTCCACTCCTTATTGGTCCGTCGCTCTATCTTGGAGTTCAGCACTCCGAGAACTTCCTTTACATCTCCGATGATGCTTGCATTCGTTTTAATGTTCTTGTTGATCTCGGCGGGATCGATATCTATATGAAGGACTTTTGCCTTGGATGCAAACTTACTTGCGTTACCGATGACCCTGTCGGAAAATCTTGCACCTATCGCTATGAGAAGATCGCACTCGCTCACGCCGAGGTTTGATGCCTTCGTTCCGTGCATTCCGATCATTCCGGTATACAGATCATCCGTTCCGTCAAATCCGCCTTTTCCCATCAATGTATCACATACCGGTGCATCGATCTTGTGGGCAAATACGGCAAGTTCTTTTGATGCTCCGGATATTACCACTCCACCGCCTGTATAAATGTATGGCTTCTTGGACTTCTCGATAAGCTTTACGGCCTTTTCGATATCCGCGTCCGTGTATCTCTTCGGGATCTCGAGGCTGTACGGCGCCTTCTTGCTGTATCTGCACTTTGCCGCAGTAACATCCTTTGTGATATCAACAAGAACCGGTCCGGGACGTCCCGATCTTGCTATCGCAAATGCCTTGCGGATCGTATCGGCGAGTTTGTTGACATCCTTGACTATGTAGCCGTGCTTTGTGATGGGCATCGTAACTCCGGCGATATCGACTTCCTGGAACGTATCTTTTCCGAGAAGAGGAAGGTTAACATTGGCTGTTATAGCTACGAGCGGAACAGAATCCATATATGCGGTAGCTATACCTGTGACAAGGTTTGTGGCACCGGGTCCGCTTGTTGCCATACATACACCGACTTTTCCTGTTGCCCTTGCATAGCCGTCGGCTGCATGCGCAGCTCCCTGCTCATGACTTGTCAGGATATGCCTGATCCTGTCACTGTATTTGTACAGCTCATCATAAATATTAAGTATAGTCCCTCCGGGATATCCGAATACCGTATCGACACCCTGCTCCAAGAGACATTCCATTACGATCTGAGAACCGGTCAGTTCCATAGCTTTCTCCTTCTGAATACCTGATCAAAAATCAGCTTTAAGTACCGCGCCTTTATCTCCGCTTGTTACAAGCTTTTCATATCTTGCAAGATAACCCGTCTTAACCTTGGGCTCACGGGGTCTCCACTTTGATCTTCTCTCATTCATCTCTTCTTCCGATACTTTGACATTAAGTGATACACCCGGGATATCAACGCATATGATATCTCCTTCTTCGATAAGAGCGATAGGTCCGCCAACCGCCGCTTCGGGAGATACATGACCTATTGATGCACCACGGCTGGCACCCGAGAAGCGTCCGTCCGTAATAAGAGCAACGCTTTCACCAAGGCCCATACCTGCGATCGCTGATGTGGGATTGAGCATCTCTCGCATACCGGGACCGCCCTTTGGTCCTTCATATCTGATAACGACCACATCTCCGGGATTGATCTTGCCTCCTTTGATCGCTGCGATAGCATCTTCTTCGCAGTCAAATACACGTGCAGGTCCTTCATGAACGAGCATAGACTCTGCAACCGCAGATCTCTTTACAACGGATCCGTCGGGAGCAATATTACCCGTAAGGACAGCCAGTCCGCCCGTCTTGGAATACGGCTCTTCCATTGTTTTAATAACACTTGTATCTTTATTGACACATCCGACAAGGTTTTCACCAAGCGTCCTGCCTGTAACGGTCATGCAGTCTGTATTGAGAAGTCCGGCATCAGCGAGCTGTTTCATGACAGCGTGTACACCGCCGGCCTCATTCAGATCTTCCATATAGGTAGGTCCGGCAGGAGCCAGATGGCACAGGTTCGGAGTCTTTTCCGAGATCTCATTGGCCATCGTTATGTCAAAATCAAATCCTATCTCATGTGCTATCGCAGGGATATGAAGCATCGAATTGGTGGAACATCCCAGTGCCATATCAACGGTAAGGGCATTTATTATCGATTCTCTTGTAATGATATCCCGCGGGCAGATGTTCTTTTTATACAGTTCCATCACAGCCATTCCGGCATGCTTTGCAAGTGCGATCCTCTCTGAATATACAGCCGGTATTGTTCCGTTTCCGGCAAGTCCCATTCCCAGCGCTTCTGTAAGACAGTTCATTGAATTGGCGGTATACATTCCCGAACAGGATCCGCATGTGGGACAGACTTTACGTTCGAATTCGCACACTTCCTCGTCGGTCATCTTACCGGCGGCCTGAGCACCTACAGCCTCGAACATCGATGACAGGCTTCTCTTTTTGCCCATTACATGACCTGCAAGCATGGGACCACCCGATACAAATACGGTGGGAACATTTATTCTTGCGGCAGCCATGAGAAGACCCGGTACGTTCTTATCACAGTTGGGCACCATAACGAGTGCGTCAAACTGATGGGCAAGAGCCATACATTCGGTAGAATCCGCGATAAGATCACGGGTCACGAGGGAGTACTTCATTCCGATATGCCCCATGGCTATACCGTCACATACGGCTATAGCGGGAAATACAACCGGAGTGCCTCCGGCCATCGCAACACCCTGCTTTACGGCATTTACGATCTTATCAAGGTTCATATGACCCGGAACTATCTCATTATATGAACTGACAATACCGACGAGGGGTCTGTCCATTTCCTCCTGTGTAAATCCGAGAGCATGGAACAAAGATCTGTGGGGTGCCTGAGCACTTCCCTTTTTTACAGCATCGCTTTTCATGATAAACGCCTTTCACTCTAAAAGATTAAGGATGTCCGAAGAGGACATCCTTAAGTCTATCGTATATAAGGATCATTCCCCGGTTGCAGCATCCTCAGGTTTCTCAACCTGTGTAATAGCGGATTTCTGCATGGGTATTCGACAGTTCTTATTATTTCCGAATTCCACTATAACGCTGTCTTCCATCACATCTATAACAACGCCGTAGAATCCGCTTGACGTAAGGACCGAATCTCCCGGTGCCATTGTCGACAAGAGCGCTTCCATTCTCTTCTGTTCTTTCTTCTGTGGCTTGACCATAAGAAAATAGATCGCAACACCGAATAACGCAATATAACAGATCATCAATAATATACTTCCGGTTCCGCCCGAAGCTGCAGTTAACACTACTGAATCCATGAACTATCCTCCGTATCTGTCTTATTGAGAGCCACTGAAATGACTTTGTGATTTATAATACACAACTGTACATTATGTTTCAAGGGAAATTTAATTATTCTCTTCCATACCTGCAAGCTTTGCCTTCTTGTATGACAGAAACTCGCCTTTATCAAGTGCATCCCTGATCTCTTCCATCATCTTATTATAGAAATAAAGATTGTGAAGAACGCACAGTCTCATTCCGAGCATTTCTTTAGCCTTGAGAAGATGCCTGATATAAGCCCTTGAATATGTGCGGCATGCAGGGCAGTTACACCCTTCCTCTATCGGCCTGTCATCGAGCTCATATTTTGCGTTAAGAAGTCTTACCGTTCCGCTGTTTGTATACAGATGACCGTGGCGGCCGTTCCTTGACGGATATACGCAGTCAAAAAAATCAACTCCACGCTCAACTCCTTCAAGAATGTCTTTTGGAGTACCGACTCCCATCAGATATGTGGGTTTATTCTGCGGAAGATGCGGTACTACTTCTTCGAGGATCTCATACATGACTTCATTGGGCTCACCGACGGCAAGTCCGCCTATGGAATAGCCCGGAAGATCCATATCGGATATCCGCTTCGCATGTTCTATCCTGATGTCCGGGAATATCGCACCCTGATTGATACCGAACAGCATCTGATCACGGTTGATCGTATCGCTGAGAGAGTTGAGCCGAGCCATTTCGGTCTTGCACCGCTCCAGCCATCTCGTAGTCCTGTCTACCGATGCCTGAACATAGGATCTGTCTGCAAGAGACGAAGGACATTCATCAAATGCCATTGCTATCGTGCTTCCCAGATTCGACTGTATCTGCATGGATTGCTCGGGTCCCATGAATATCTTGCGCCCGTCAACATGAGAATTGAAATATACGCCTTCTTCTTTGATCTTGCGAAGAGAAGCGAGTGAAAAAACCTGAAATCCGCCTGAATCGGTGAGTATCGGTCTGTCCCAGACCATGAATCTATGCAGTCCTCCGAGCTTTTTTACTATCTCATCGCCCGGACGAACATGCAGATGATATGTATTGGACAGCTGTATCTGACATCCGACCTGTTTTAAGTCTTCGGTTGACACAGCACCTTTTATCGCCGCCACGGTTCCGACATTCATGAACACAGGTGTCTGTACTGTCCCGTGAACGGTTGTAAACTCACACCTTTTGGCCCTGCCTTCGGTGCATAACAGTCTGTACATCAGAGACCGCCCTTTAAGTATTCTTCAAGACATACTCCACGCTCTGTTATGTCTTTTGCATACTCTGTTCCGACATAACGGAAATGCCAAGGCTCGTAGATTATACCGGTAATATCTTCCTTGCCTTTGGGATATCTCAAAATGAAACCGTAATCCGCGCTGTTGGCCGCAAGCCATTTGCCGGCCTGCGTCTCGCCAAATCCGTCATCCATCTCGGTATATGATCCTGTAAGTATATCAAGCGCCAGGCCCAAATGATGCTCACTCGTTCCCGGAACGGTCACGCTCATCGATCCGACTTTGTAGCTTTCGAGATAGGTCAGGCCCTGGCCCATGAGCTTGTTTATCTTGTTGTTGAACAGTACCCTCTGCCTGTCGTATGACCTGTAAGCGCTGCATATCATCAGATCTACGCCGTCATCGGACGCTGCATCCATCATTTTGTAAATATCTTCTATAATCCTCTCGTCCACATACATGGAACCGTTTATCTTGGCAAGATTTACTTCATAATCTTCGGGCACGGGGTTTTGTTTATTAACAAGCATCAGGTGCCAGTCATCCGGATCGATCTTTATTTCTTCGGACTTTTCCTTGTCCGTCTTATCTTCCGTATCTTCTTTTACATCCTCATCTGCCCAAAGTGCTTCATCATCCAGAGCATCTTCATCTTCGGATGTGTTATTGTTCACACCGTTCCTGCGAAGCTTGTCAAGGTACTCACGAAGGTCCTCTTTGTCAGCCGCTTTTTCCGTATCAAGAAGAAAATCATCCGCTGACATATGATCGATATCGGTAGTTGATGCAACACTTCTGATGTTAACGATCCTCTTGTTTGCGTCAGCAGCATCGGTATTGATCGTCGTACACACAAGTACACCTCCCGCAAGGGAAGCGACATATACAAACGTTATTAACCTGTCGATGTAATAAGTAAGCGGTTTCATAGTTTATTTACCAACACACAGTTGCCACTGGGCAGTTTCATGAACGGTCCGTTAAGCACGATTATATCTTTCTTAAGATCGAGATTAAAAAAGCTCATCGTATCCGATTCATGATTGATGCTGACTATATGCTTGCAGTCCGGGAAAAATGCAACATCCTTCGGATAATCACCCGAAACCGGAAGGCACAGCCTCTTATCAAGCATTCCCGTCCTGTCATTTACTTTATATATGGTAACGCTGTTGCTTCCCGCAACAGAAGCCATAAGAAGCTTATGGTCAAAAGAAAACTTCATGGCACACGCAATGCTTCCCGAGGTCTTGTAATCTTCATTAACGGTCGATACAGAGCCGATCCTCTCGAAGTCGGGCACACCCTTTTCATCTGTATATGAATATATGTCTATCTTACATGCGACCTCATGTATGACATAGGCGAACTTACCGTTCTTATGAAACTTGATATATCTGGGTGCACTGTGCTGGTCACAGTGGATCATATCTTTGAACTTAAGCTTACCTGTTTCCGAATCAAATTCATATACCTTGACCTGATCCATTCCGCTGTCACAGGCACACAGGTATTTATTGTCCCTTGTCATCTTGACGCACGTCACATGGGGCAGGAACGCTCTTTCTATTATGCTTCCGAGGCCCGAAGAATAGATCTCATCGGTGATAGCCCCAACGGTACCGTCGTCATTGATCTTCAGGACGGTAACCTTCGCATCATGATATCCGGCAACGAACAGGTATTTATCTTCATAATCCGAAGACAGATAACAGCCCCTCATGCCGTTGATCGAAGCCGTGCCCGTATTGACAAGAGTCCCGTCAGCTTTGATCTTGTAGCTTTCTACTCCGAGATCCGTTATCGCATACAGGTATTTACCGTTATGAGACAGTGTTATATAAGAAGAATTGGTGATCTTAACCTTATCCTTCTCCGTGAACCTGCCTTTCTTCACATCGATATCATAGATATAGATGCCTATCTCGGCGTTCCTTGTATATGTGGACACATACGCAACGAATTTATCCGGTTTTTCTTTTGTCTTAACAGTTTCCGTGCTCATACAGAGTTATTGTCCGCTCTTTGTTCCCAAAAGTCAACCGCTATATATTGAGTTATCGTCATTTTCGGCAACAAATATCCAAATATAATTATTTATTTTCAAAATCATTTGCTGTATAATTTGCTTTACTGTATGTTCTGACCATCGGTATCGGAGGATATTAAATTGAGCAAAAAACTGATCGAACTGAAAAACATCTCCAAATCCTTCGGGGACAATCTGGTTCTTGATGAGCTCAACCTGTATATAAGGGAAAACGAATTCGTAACCCTCCTGGGACCGTCAGGATGCGGAAAGACGACCATTCTTCGCATAATCGGCGGATTTGAGACTCCCGATATCGGAAATGTGTTCTTTGACGGCGTTGATATCACCAAGCTTCCTCCGAACCAGAGGCAGCTCAACACAGTTTTTCAGAAGTACGCTCTCTTTACGCACATGACCATCGCGGAAAACATCGCGTTCGGCCTCAAGATCAAAAAGAAATCCGATGAGTATATTAAAGAAAAGATAAAATACGCACTTGAGCTTGTTAATCTCCCCGGCTTTGAAGACCGTATGCCCGATTCGCTTTCCGGCGGACAGCAGCAGCGTATCGCCATTGCGCGTGCCATCGTAAATGAGCCTAAGGTTCTTCTCCTGGATGAGCCGCTCGGAGCACTCGATCTTAAGCTTCGTCAGGAAATGCAATATGAGCTGATCCGCCTTAAGAACGAACTCGGGATCACATTCATATATGTCACTCACGATCAGGAAGAAGCGCTTACGATGTCCGATACGATCGTTGTCATGAACCAGGGATATATCCAGCAGATCGGAACGCCCGAAAGCATATACAATGAGCCTACGAATGCCTTCGTGGCTGATTTTATCGGAGAAAGCAATATAATCGACGGTATCATGCTGGAGGACAGACTTGTCTCCATCGGCGGACAGAGCTTTAAATGCGTTGATACCGGATTTGAGAAAAATGAACCGGTCGATGTGGTGATCCGTCCGGAAGACGTGGAACTGTCCGCTCCCGAACAGGGGCAGACAACCGGGACCGTGACTTCGATCATATTCAAAGGTGTCCATTATGAGATCCAGATAGAATCAGCGATCGGCATCAACTTCATGGCTCAGACAACGCAACATTTCCCGGTGGGCGCATATGTTGGCATAAGTGTTATACCCGATAACTTCCAGATAATGCATAAGCCCCAGTCCGAGGATGAAGAAATACTGAATCCGGATGATATTCCCGCAGGTACGGTATGAATCGAAAAAAAATGCAGGTAATGTCAATTCCATATGTACTCTGGGTTATAGGATTTACGATCATCCCTCTTATCTTCGTGATCGCCAAAGCCCTTACCGGAGACGAAGGCCTAACCGCCGGTAATCTGTTTGCCATCTTTGACAGTGTTCATAAGAAGGCTCTCGTTCTGTCTCTTGAACTGGCTTTTATATGTTCGCTCGTATGCATTCTGATATCATATCCCGCTGCTCTGATCCTGCGATCATCAAGGCTCGGCGGCAAAAAGATCATGATCTTCATTATGATACTTCCCATGTGGATGAACTTTATATTAAGGATACTCTCTATTCAGATGCTCATATCCCGTAACGGGATCATCAATAATATACTGGCTCACCTGGGACTTCAACCCATATCGATAATCAACACACCTTTTGCGATAGTATTGGGAATGGTATACGATTACCTGCCTTATATGCTCCTTCCTGTACTTAACTGCGTTCTGGCCATCCCCAACGATATAATCGAGGCATCAAAGGATCTGGGTGCGAACAGGATGACGGTTCTTACGAAGATCCTTCTTCCACTTTCCCTGTCCGGTATCGGAAGCGGTATCACAATGGTATTTGTTCCTTCCATGACGGAATTTGTTATTGCAAACGTACTCGGCGGCGGCAAGATCCAGCTTCTCGGAAACGTTATAGAACAGGAATTTTCGGTAACGATGAACTGGAATCTCGGATCGGGTCTTTCCGTAACACTCATGGTATTTGTGCTTCTGTCTACACTTATATTCGGCAGGGATTCATCATCTTCCGACAGCGGGTTAGTCATATGATAAAAAGAGTTCTCGGAAAAATCTATATCGGACTGATACTTCTCTTTTTGTACACACCGATCGTCGTACTTATCGTGCTGAGCTTTAACGGATCGAAATCACGTGTCAAATGGGGCGGTTTTTCTCTTAAATGGTACAGAACACTGTTTGATAATTCCGCGATTATGAAAGCGTTCGGCACCACGATAGGGCTTGCTCTTCTTGCAGCTGCCATCGCAAGCGCCATCGGTCTTATGGCATCCATCGGTATATACGCAATGAAAAAAAGGGATTATAAGATCATGATGTTCTTTACGAATATCCCTCTGCTCAATGCGGATATCGTGACCGGTATCGCTCTGATGCTCTGGCTTGTAAGGATCTTTCCCCTTGGATTTATGAGCGTTCTCATATCACATATCACCTTTAACATACCGTATGTTATTTTATGTATCCTTCCAAAGCTTGAGACTATGGATATCCGTCAGTTCGAAGCTGCAAGGGATCTTGGCGCAACAAGTTCATATGCTTTTACGAAAGTCATCATGCCGGATCTGGCTCCGGGAATTCTTGCCGGTTTTTTCATGGCTGTCACGATGTCCATGGATGATTTTGTGATAACATATTTTACAAAAGGTGCCGGCGTCAACACACTTTCAACCCTTATATACGGAGAATTGAAAAAAGGAATAAAACCCGAGATGTATGCACTCTCCACAGTCTTATTCCTGCTTGTTCTGATCATTCTGATCATTATTAATATTCTGTCAAAAAATCCCTCCGAAAAGGCAAGTGCATAACTTACCTTATCTTTTCGGGAAATCCCACTTTCTTCTGAACTTTGCGAAGCGTCTTACTTGACGCATACTGCGCCTTCTCTGCGTTTTCTTTTATGATCCTGTCAACATAGTCTTTGTTCTTGGCAAGATCCGCCACTCTTTCCTGAAGCGGACGAAGCCGCTCAACAACGCTCTCTCCCACTGCCGTCTTGAAATCACCGTAACCCTTTCCGTCAAATTCGGCAACGGTCTCTTCACGTGTCTTACCCGTGCAGGCTACATATATATCGATGAGGTTACATATTCCCGGCTGCTCCTCTTCGTTATATCTAACCGCTCCGAGAGAGTCTGTTACGGCACGTTTGAACTTACGCATTATCGTATCAGGATCATCCATAAGATAAATGCTGGCATTGGGATTTTCATCAGATTTACTCATCTTCTTTGAAGGATCCTGAAGGCTCATTATCTTGGCTCCGACCTTCCCGATATACGGTTCGGGAACGGTAAACACATCGCCGTATATACCGTTAAAGCGCTGTGCGATATCCCTTGTAAGTTCAAGGTGCTGCATCTGATCTATACCGACCGGCACAACGTCAGCCTGATACAGCAGGATATCCGCAGCCATGAGCACGGGATAAGTGAACAGGCCCGCATTTATGTTATCGGCATGCTTTGCCGATTTATCCTTGAACTGCGTCATCCTCGACAGTTCGCCCATATAGGTGAAACAGTTTAGTATCCATGCAAGTTCCGCATGTCCGGAGACATGCGACTGGAAGTATATGCAGTTCTTCTCGGGATCCAGTCCTGCAGCTATATACAGCATGAGCAGCTTACGTGCTCTTGCGCGAAGCTCTGCAGGGTCCTGGCGGACGGTTATGGAATGCATATCCACGACCGAGTAAAAGCATTCATATTCATCGGAAAGCTTGACCCAGTTCATAAGCGCTCCGAGATAATTCCCCAGAGTAAGATTCCCTGTAGCCTGCATACCTGAAAACAGAACTTTTTTATCGCCTATCATTTCTTTTCCGACCTCATTTCCTCTTTTGTTTCTTTTGCAGAAGACTTATCCTCCTTGGATATGAGGACAGCTATCGTTCTGTCGGGAACAGTTACGCTGTCTCCGGCAGCTGCAAGTGTATCATGTATCAGATTGGCGGCCTGGCTGCCGCATGTTACAAAGCAAACGGACCACTTAAGTCCCTTGGGAAGCTTCGGAAGGGCAAAAGTATGATCTTCCCAGTGCATGTTATATGCAAAATAGAAGAAATCATCCTCCCGAACTCTTGTCAGTCTTGCATACTTACCGCATATCATTACTCCTACATGACGAAGATGGTTATAGAAGTTCGCATTCCATGCCTGATCTCCGTGATACGACAGATCAGGAAATCCGCATGCGGCATAATCCATTATTCGAAACTCTCTCTCGGGATGAAGTATGGGATGGCTCTTCCGAAGATTGATGAGCATTCTGACAAATGCGCCTATCTCTTCGGTCTTGTTATTATTCTTCCACACGACCCATCCGATCTCGTTATCCTGACAATAAGGGTTGTTGTTGCCGTGCTGGGTGTTCAGGAACTCGTCCCCGGCAAGGATCATCGGAGTACCCTGCGCCAGAAGCAGGAAAACCAGAGCATTTTTAACCTGTTTCATTCGAAGGTCCGTTATCGATTTCTTACGTGATACACCTTCCACCCCGCAGTTCCAGCTGTAGTTGAAATTCTCTCCGTCGTTGTTGTCTTCGTTGTTGGCTTCATTGTGCTTGTAGTCATAAGACACAAGATCGCACAGCGTAAAGCCGTAAAAATCCGTAATATAATTGACCGTGTGCACATCGGACGGATTCAGGCGCTGTCTGTACAGAAAATCCGACAGCTGATTTTCATCACTCTTTAAATACTTACGACAGACATTCATGAAATCGGAATTAACGAAAGCCATGTTGGGATTGTATCCGTATTTCTGTTTGGTGATCCTGTCTTTATCAAAGAAGTTGTTATATATCTTACGATCCCGAAGGTACACATCCGCTGCGATCATATCCATCGGGATATCCGAACCCATCAGGAAAAATCCGTCAACATGATATTCATAAGCCCAGAACCTGAGTATGGACGGAATGAACGATCTGTTTGCGCATGCAGGGAAATAGAACCTCATCACCACTTCTATACCGGCCGCATGCAGGCTCTTAACCATTTCCTTGAATTCACTTACGGGATCCCCGTTTGAATATGAACCCTTGGGCACGAAGTACAGTCCGTTCGTAAATCCCCAGAAGTTGACCCCCGGCTTGTCACGCTTCGGATCGGTCCTGTAATCGATGTTTTCCATCGTAACATTTCCTTTGCCGGGACGTATGATCTCATCATACTCATAACATGGCATGAGAACGACCTGATTGATGCCAAGCTTCTTAAGATACGGTATCTTTTCGGTAACACCGGAAAACTTTCCTCTTGATCTTACCTTCGATGAAGAATGAGCGGAAAATCCTCTGACATGAAGCTGATATGCTATGACCTGATCATACGGTAAATGCAGTATCTCATCACCATCCCAGTCAAAATCGGGAGAATACAGCTTTCCGTTGTCCGAAGGAGCCACATGGTCCCCGTATTTTCTCACTGCAGCAGACGATCTCATGAAAGGATCGCTCGCTCTTACCCCGTCTATCTCATAGCAATATGAGTCATCTGCATCCCACTTACCTTCGATAACACATGACATAACACCCGACGCCGTAACATGATCGAGCATATTAACATGATCCTTCACCTGTCCGCGCGAGTCGTATATGATGAGTTCAAATGATCTTCTGTACGGAAGATATGCGGAAAACATCACTCCGTTTTCCGTTCGATGTGCACCAAGCGGATATCCGCTTCCTGTCTTATGATTCCTGTTGATCTTCTTTTCTTCTGTCATACAATACTTTTCACTTTCAAACGTACCTTATGATTATAAAGAAATATCTCGATATTTTCAAGGAAAACAGCCATTTACATTGATTATATGCTCCCACATGTGTTATAATCAGCGAAATTCACATAACAGACGGCGATCAGCCGGACAAAGGAGTCTTACATGGGAACGAACGAAGAATACGATGATACAGACATGACAGTAGAAATAGAGCTTACAGACGGCAAAAAGGTCACTTGCGCCATTGTCACGATACTTACTATAAAAGATAAAGACTATATCGTGCTGCTGCCTCTTGATGAAGACGGACAGGCCAGTGAAGGCGAAGTCTGGTTCTACGGCTACAAAGAGGATGAAAACGATCCCAATAAAGAGCCCGAGCTCATCTATATCGAGGATGACGATGAATATGATGCCGTTGCCGATGCATTTGATGAATTCCTTGACAACGAGGAATTTGAAGCTATGAAGGATTAAACTGCTGTCAATTTCAATATATCTTTGATATAGTGTCTGTTCTCCACGGCTTCATCAGCAAATCTTGAAGGTCTTTTCCCGTGTTCAGAACCTATTGTGCACATATACAGGCGCTCTTTGGCGCGTGTCATTGCCACGTACATAAGACGCCGTTCCTCCTGCGCTCCCGTTCCGGTCAGATTCTTATAGTGGGGAAACAATCCCTCCTGAAGACCTATTATAAATACACACTTAAACTCAAGTCCTTTTGATGCATGAGCCGTCATAACGCGGACACTGTCGTGCGTCGCGCAGTGCGCAGGACAAGGTGGCGGCATACACCCATGTCTTGCTATCGTTCTCTCAAGATCCCCCACCGCTTCAAGCTTATCCGGTTCCCCCGCATAGAACATTTTCATATCACTTAAATAATCTCCGGTGGTATTCGCCAGTGATTCCCGCGACAGACCTCTCGGTGGATTGTTCATGATGAGAAAAAAATCCGCGCGATCAGCCGTGTGTTCATATGCCCGCACATATGCCTCGTATATCTTTTTTTCCTTAGGGGTATACGGCTGTGCATGATCTATCCTGATCCCGCGTGCTTCAGCTTTGTTTTCAAACATCTTCACGCAATGATCGCTCCTGTAAAGTATGGCGATATCACTGTATCCGTATCCTGCTTCATTTGCAAGATGATCTATCATGTCGCATACGAACTCAGCCTGGATATCGGAGTTCTCTGCCTGTACAAGCTCCACGATCCCTCCGCTTTTTGACGGAAGATGCCGCTGCATCGGACGATCAAATCTTTCCGTGTTATGTCTTATAACGGAATCAGCAGCTCCGATCACATTTTCACAGCATCTGTAATTCATCGTAAGAGTAACCTGTCTGCATCCTCTGTACTGATGGACGAATCTTTTCATAAGCGCAGGACTGGAACCCCTGAAAGCATAGATCGACTGATCATCATCCCCTACCGCAAACACATTCATACTGTCTCCCGCAAGCAGGCGCAGTACTTTGTACTGTCCTTCATTAATATCCTGAAACTCATCTACGAGAAAATACCTGAATCTTTCCTGCCATTTCCTAAGGACCTTCTCATGCCTATACAGGAGACGTTCGCACAGGATTATCATATCGTCAAAATCGATCACGCCTTCCTGCCGGCAGAGTGCTTCATATCCGGCAACCGTCTTCTCAAATCCGCTTCTCTCCTGCTCCGACATCCTTCTTCCGAATTCATTTCGCTCGAAGAATTCCTTACCATGGTTTTTATATGCACTTATCATTCCGGGTATGCTCTCCGGATCCTTGGGATCAAACAATTCCGATATACCGCGGACAGGTTCCATCGCTTTTATAACAATCGCAGTCTGTTCATCTTCCGTGATCAGCCTTCCGACATGCGGATCATCCTCAAGAAGAATATGATAAAAAACCGCGTGAAACGTACCAAAAGTAACATCATAATGCTTCGGATCGGTACGCCTGTTAAATCTGACCTTCATCTCTTCCGCCGCTTTTTTTGAAAAAGTAATGACCAGTATCGATTCAGCCGGCACAAGGTTTTCTTCTACCATTAACCTGATCCTTTCCACGAGGAGATGTGTCTTGCCGCTTCCGGGGCCCGCCAGTACGAGCATGGGCCCGTTTACATGATGTGCAGCAATATATTGTTCCTTATTTAATTTCATTTTTTCCCTTTCCCTGTGATATAATACAGTGGTTGTTTTGTTGGAGGTTTGTGTTTTGAAGTTTCCAAGGATAGCACCGGTACACTATATACCTATAAGTTTTCTTATCGTCATCACGATAGGGACGCTTCTTCTGATGCTCCCTGTTTCTTGCTCATCCGGGCACGGAGCCGATGTGCTTACAGCTCTGTTTACTGCAACAACATCCGTATGCGTGACCGGCCTTGTCGTTGTCGATACTTATGCATACTGGAGTCTCTTCGGTCAGTTTGTAATACTGTTACTCATTCAGATCGGTGGACTCGGGGTTGTGTCCGTCCTTTCCATGATCATGATAGCCACCGGAAGAAAGATCTTTCTCTCTAACAGGATGCTTCTCGGTGATTCCCTTAATCTTGACAATCCACAGGGAGTTCTGAGTTTCCTGATACGCATGTTCAAAGGTGTACTGATCATCGAACTATGCGGTGCCATTCTGTGTTCGGTAAAGCTCATACCGATGATGGGTATATCAAAAGGCGCATGGGCCGCTGTCTTTCAATCGGTATCGGCATTTTGCAACGCCGGTATGGATGTGATCGGACCGGACAGCATGATCGGACTTCGGGATTCGCAAATACTCATGTGGACAACCATGATACTTATAGTACTTGGCGGTATAGGATTTATCGTATGGTTTGATATAGCGGACGGTATCAGGAATGCCATACGCCGCCGTTTTTCCTTCCACCAGTTCTTCTCCCACCTTCCTGAGCACACTAGGGTTGTCATTCTGATGACTCTCTTTCTCATAACTGCCGGCGCAATACTGATCTTCATATTTGAATACGGCAATACCGACACTTTGGGTACCATGTCTCTTAAAGACAAGATACTTAACAGCTTTTTTCAGTCGATAACGTTCAGGACAGCGGGATTTGCATCAATACCGCAGGAACACCTGACCGAAGGATCATGTATGATAGGTTATGTCCTGATGTTCATCGGCGGTTCACCCATAGGTACCGCAGGCGGTATCAAGACAATGACTGCATTCCTTTTTTTCATCAATGCTTTTTCGTATATAAACGGCAAAAAAGAAAATGTCATATTTCACAGAAAAGTTCCGGAAGGACAACTGAAGAAGGCCGCAGCTATCGTCTTTTTCAGTATGCTGACAGTGTTTGTGATGACACTTCTTCTCATGACTGTCTGCAAGATAGTTCATACGGATGCGCTATATGAAGTGATCAGTGCCCTCGGTACGGTCGGGCTGTCAAGAGGCCTGACACCGCGGCTTAACACAATAGGCAGAGTGATAATAATCATATCAATGTATCTCGGAAGGATAGGTCCGATATCAATGGCTGTCTTCTTCGCGAAAGAAAAGAAATCGGACAATTCGATCGAACATGCTGCCGGAACATTTTACGTCGGTTAGGAGGTATACATGAAAAAATCAATCGCTGTTTTGGGACTCGGAAAGTACGGCAGAAGCCTTGCCGAAAACCTGTACCGGATGGGAGCCGATGTGCTCGCTGTCGATACTGATGAAAAGATAATCGAAGAATTCTCCGGAAAGTGCACATCCGCTGTACATGCCGATCTTACCGATGAAGATGCCGTTTCTGCGCTTGGGCTTAACAACATGGATATGGTCGTTGTTTCAATGGGCGGTAACCTTGCGGCATCGATAATGACAGTGACGGTCGCCAAAGAACAGGGAGTTCCGGTAGTCATTGCCAAGGCATCGACGGAACGTATGGAAAAGATATTAAAAAAGATCGGCGCCGACAAGATAATAGACCCCGAAGGTGAAGGCGGAGCACGCTCGGCGAGGATAATGCTGTCTTCAATCTTCAAGGATTTCTACGAGCTGGATGATAACATGTACATGATCGAAATGGTTCCGCGGCCCGAGTGGATCGGAAAAGATCTTGTGGAACTGGATCTTCGACACATGATGAACCTTAATATAGTAGCTGTCAGACAAAAGGGCAGGTCTTTCCATTTTGTGGATCCCCATAAGCCTTTTTCCGAAGAAGATATTCTGCTCATTGTTACCGAAAAGGGCAACAAGAAATGGAAGTTATAACACTCTGATATCAACAGACGGGCACTTTTCTTTTACGCTGTGTGTTATATTATAGATATGATCAACACTTCTGTCATATAATGCCGCAATATATGACCTTGAAGTATATCTTATGATAACATCGTGAGGATCATCAAACAGTTCTTTTATCGCTGTCTTTGTCTTTGCCGACATAGGCTCATCACTGCTATCGTCACGGATCAATAATACCTTGTAGCTCTTTTCCTTCTTTTCCATGAGCTTTAGTATATAACAGAGCATCCTTACATGAGAAGGATTGTTCACCTTCACTTCATTCATCAGATCCCTTGACAGCATATCTTCAAGAACGGATGAAGTGCGCATCCGGCCCTCGCTGTCCGTTGCTATACCATCCTTGATATCGGCGCTTAGTTCACCCTTGTCGAGAAGCTTTATAAATATCTCTGTCAATGCAGGATCAAATTGTGTACCCGAGCAGCGTACAAGCTCAGCTCTTACCTCTTCATCGCTGAGTCTCTTCCTGTACACACGGTTGGATGTCATGGCATCATAGCTGTCTGCAAGGGCCAGTATCCTTGCTACAAGCGGTATGTCCGTACCCGACAGTTTGTCAGGGTATCCGTCTCCGTCAAAGCGTTCATGATGATGTCTGATACCATCAAGGAGTCCATTTATCTCACTTCCGAGGGATGCCATTATCTCGTATCCGATCTCGGTGTGTCTTCTCATGAGCGTATATTCTTCATCATTAAGCTTTCCGGATTTATTGAGAACGTTATCGGCCACACCTATCTTTCCGATGTCATGAACAAGACCGATATAATGTATCCTGACGATATCTTCTTCGGTAAGTTCATAATCCGCAGCCATTTCTCTTGCCAGTCTTTGAGAATACAGCCCCACTCTTTCGGAGTGACCGCCGGTGTACTCGTCTCTTGCATCTATAGCGCCTGCGATAGTTTCGATCGTACTGATCGTCATAGCCGTCTTTTTCTTTTCACGTTCACGATATTCTTCCAGTATGTCATTCAGCGTCTGCAACAGCGTTGCAACCATGAGTCCGATAAGGCCGAGACTTAAGTAAGTACCGAATACGACACTTACCGGGAAATAGAACCTCGAAAGCTCAACTAAAGCCAGCAGCAAAAATATAAGAATTCCTATACAGCTGATCCTGTAGCTTTTCAGCCTGTCGTGCCGGTAATCCGTTATAATGTTTATGAGAACCATGACAATGCTGATACCGGCCAGAACATGACATACAGGAACAGTCTGGAACATCCTGAGGATATCGCTTGCATCAAGTATGACATTTACTATCAACGCAGCCAGGCTTATCGACTCTATAACAAGATATCTTCTGTGATAGATCTTATGCTGTACCGCATCAAAGTACATGCATGCAAAAGGTGCAATGAGTTCAAATGAAAAATAGGAAAAATACTGAGACATGGACGGTCTGAAAAACACCAGCTGTCTTATGACTGATTCACTGATCAGCCACAATGCCGCATCAAAGATGAGCAGTCCCAGATACCCCGCAGCTTCTGTCTTATAACCTTTGCCCGAAATAAATGCGGACAGCGAGATCGTTATACCGCATAGCAGCACAAATGCGGCAATGGCGATCATAAGCAGGGAATTCCTGAGCACTTCAAACCATCCGTTGTTTCCATGGTTTAATGAGATGGGATTAAGAGTCCCCTTGTTCTTGATCGTAAGATGAATGGCAATATCTTTTCCAGCATCTTTACTTCCTACCTGTGTGACTATATATGCACTCGGGGGATAATAACTGAGACCTTCGATCGAATTGGATGAGTATACTTCACGGAGCTTGCCTCCTATGTATATACTGGCATCTTCCATTGATGCGCGCATCATTATACTCATACCGTCACACAGATCACCCGGAAGATCCTTGGAGAGTATCAGCTCATCTCCCTTTTCACATTCCAGGTTCATCGGAAGATCGACAGTCTGGCGTTCACCATGGAACATGAGCGTCCAGTCATTGCTGAAATCTTCTGACGCAAATGAGCCTATTGAAGCTTCTCCTGCCGTATCTTTATCTATCGCGGCAATGATCATGATAATGACAGTCACCGCCAGGATAAAGAGCGACCCGAGCCGGACGGTGTCAGTCAGTATGGATTCGATTGTTCCTTTTCTTTCTCTCTTCATATCAGTGTGTGCCGATCAACATAGTAATATCGGAAATCCGGATAAAATAGCCTATCGGTGATCTGTTTGAATTATACATCCGGTTGATATCGCAGCTGAATGATTCTCCCTGATGCTCAAATGCTTTTGTAAGGTTGCTTTCCGCTTTATCATCATTTACCAAAGACATGAGCGGTTGTCTTAGAAATGTATTGAATCTTCCTCCGTTACCCGGTATCTTCTTCTCGAGCTCCCAATCGTTAAGTTCCGGAAACAGACTTACGGCGTAATCATTGCTTCCCATATACCTGAGTCTGTTATCAAATACGATGTATCCGGTTCTGGACTTATCACTGTCGATTATGCTAGCATTGTTATATAAGGAATATCTGTATATCTTGGAAAGCGGTACAAGAATGATGCTCATTGAAAATACAAGCACTATCGGCAGAAGCTCATATCTTACATGAACAAATCGCTCTATAAGATATACAGCTATGGTCAATGCTTCCGAAAACAAAAGAACCTCAACGTTAATCTTGCTGACAACGTTTTTTTTGTTAAGCGAGATCAGTCCGACAACAATACCTCCGACCATGTAGATGCACATCATTGCAATACACAGAGTGTGACAGGGGCCATATGTCTTGGTAAGATAGCCAAAGCCGTCATTAGTGTTGAATTTGACTTTTTTGTAAAAGATCGAATACTTGCCGATGGTACAAACGCTTGCATATATGAGCGTTTGCAGACCAAACATACATATACGGAGTACCGCCGGAAGCTCTATGCGACAGATATTGCATATAACGAGAAAGATCAACAGCGGTGCAAATACGGAAGCCACATATGCGATCTTGTTGCCCAGAATAGCCTCCTCAAGACCGCTTGCAGCCGAGATTGAATAGTAACCGCCGTTACTGATCGTCACTATAAGGACAAGGATCAGGATGTTATGATCAAAACTCCTGCCATACAGATTGATGAACACAAAGATCGCGAGTGAAACAAAGAAACAGATCAGATAAAGCATCTACTCTCCTTTTAGTTTTGCTATCGCATTTTTGATACGGGCACAGGACTCTTCCCTGCCAAGGACCTCCATGAGTTCGGTAGCTCCTCCGGGCGTCATCTGCTTTCCGGAAAGTGCGGTCCTGATCGGCCACATGACAAATCCGGTCTTATATTCATGCGCCGCAGCATACTCCGAAAGCTTTGCAAACAGTGCATCGCTTGAAAAATCATTCATATCCTCAATTATCGGAAGCACTTCTTCAAGAAGCTTAAGGCTCGACTCCGGGTCGGTCTTCATCTTCTTGTGCGTATACATTGATATATCGTAATCAGGCACTTTTTCGAAGAAATCAATGTGGTCTTTAATATCCGGGAATATCTCTATTCTCGTCTTGACCATGTTTGCGATCTTAACAAGATCCAGATCCTTCGTGATGACTTCCTTGATGTACGGAAGTGCCATCTCGTAGAACCTGTCAAAATCCATAGCTTTGATGTATTCGCCGTTCATCCACTTAAGCTTTGTATAGTCAAACACAGCCGGTGATTTGCTCATCTTCGTATAATCAAATTTGGCGATCAGTTCATCGAGACTCATGATCTCAACATTGTCCTCCGAAGACCATCCGAGAAGTGCGACAAAATTAACTATCGCCTCGGAAACGAATCCCTGATCAAGAAGGTCCTCATATGACGAATGTCCGCTTCTCTTTGAAAGCTTCTTGTGTTCTTCATCGGTGATAAGAGGGCAATGTACATATACCGGAATATCCCATCCGAATGCTTCATACAGTCTGTTATACTTAGGCGTTGATGACAGATACTCATTGCCTCTGACGACATGGGTGATGCCCATAAGATGATCGTCTATGACATTCGCAAAATTGTAAGTGGGGAAACCGTCCGACTTGATCAGTATCATGTCGTCAAGCTCGGCATTATCAACGGTTATATCTCCGTATATCTCATCATGAAATGTAGTCGTTCCCTCGGTTGGATTATTCTGTCTGATGACATAGGGCATTCCGGCGTCAAGGTTAGCCTGTATCTCTTCCTTGGACAGGTGCAGGCAGTGTTTGTCGTATACGTTGATCTCCTTGCCCGCAACGGTTGTGGACAGACTGTCGAGGCGCTCCTTGGTACAGAAGCAGTAATAAGCCTTTCCCTCGTCGATCAGCTGTTTTGCATACTTAAGATACAATCCCGAAGCCTGACGCTCGCTCTGAACGTAAGGTCCGTACCCTCCGTCCTTATCGGGCCCCTCATCATGTATAAGACCCGTCTTTTCAAGCGTTCTGTATATAATGTCAACTGCGCCCTCGACATACCTTTCCTGATCGGTATCTTCTATTCGCAGCATGAACGTTCCGTTCTCGTGTTTTGCGATAAGAAATGCATAAAGCGCCGTGCGGAGATTCCCCACGTGCATCCTTCCGGTAGGACTCGGCGCAAATCTTGTTCTGACTTTACTCATTTGTTTATCCCTTACTTTCTTCGAATTTTAAACCTTAAGAATCATTATATAGTCTTTCCCGTAAAAATAACAGTAGAAAAATACCGCGGATATTGATAAACTATTGTCGCAATAAATGCAATCCGACTTAAAGGAAGGTTACAAATAATGGCTGAACATCTTTCCATTGAAGATATGCTCCCCGTAGCTCCACTCGGTCTTGTCGTTCATGACAGCTGCAGAGAGCTGGGACAAGCAGTTGATAAACGTCTTGTTGAATTCCGTAAACATGAGAATGCACATCATCCGGATTCAAGCGGTTTCTTCGGATACCGCAAGGATTCCTATATCATAGACTGCGAATGGCCGAGGTTCGGGACAGGCGAAGGAAAAGCCATCTTAAGAGACACTGCAAGAGGTATGGATATATTCATCCTCGCCGACGTATGTAACCACAGTCTCTCTTTTACCGTTAACGGTTTTGTGCACTATATGTCACCCGATGATATCTATATGGATGTCAAAAGGATTATCGCAGCGATAGGGGGAAAAGCTCATAGGATAACGGTTGTTATGCCTTTTCTCTATGAATCCCGCCAGCATAAACGTTCAATGCGCGAATCCCTTGACTGTGCCATGGCACTGGCAGAGCTGGCCGACATGGGGGTCAATGATGTCATCACTTTTGATGCACACGATCCGAAAGTACAAAATTCCATCCCGCTTTGCGGGTTTGATAATTTTACTCCCCCGTATGAGTTCGTATCGGCCCTTATCCACTACGAGCGTGACCTGATCATCGACAAGGACCACCTTATTGTCATCAGTCCGGATGAAGGAGCTCTTGACCGTGCTGTATACTTTGCGGGTGTTCTGGGAGTCAATACGGGTATGTTCTACAAGCGCCGCGACTACACCAAAGTGATAAACGGCAAGAACCCTATCGTTGCACACGAATTCCTCGGGGATAATATCGACGGCAAGGACGTCATAGTGATAGATGATATGATAAGTTCGGGCGGAAGCATGATGGATACCGCCAAGCAGCTCAAGTCAATGAACGCAAAGCGCGTATACGTATGCTGTACATTCGGTCTGTTCACAGAGGGTATCGAACTGTTTGACAAGGCTTATGATGAGTGTGTCTTTGAAAAGATGATCGTTACCAACCTGTGCTATCACGATCCTGAGATAAAGACACGCCCTTATTTCATCGAAGCGGATATGAGTGAATTCCTGGCAAACGTCGTTGACTACATGAACCATGATATCGCAATGTCAAAGGTTCACACCAACACCGAAAAGATACAGGAAGTGCTGAGACGATATAACAACAGGCTCGGAATGGAGTTCCTGGCTGACGACAACGCTTAATTCATATACGTAAAAGCATTTTTGTACCACCTTACCTGCCCGCCTTCTATCGCAACTACATCAAATCTAAGCTTTGCATCATAGGGAAGTTTCTTTACCAGCCGATAGTAATCGGCCACTTTGGAGATCTTTGTGGCTTTTCTTACATCAACAGCCTCCTCCGGATGGCCTGCCAGAGAGGTCTTTCTGTACTTTACTTCAACAAATACGATATATTCTCCGTCTCGCGCGATTATATCTATCTCACCGAATCTGCTTCGGAAGTTCAGATCCGTTACCTTCAGCCCACACTCGGTCAAAAACCTTGCAGCCTCATCTTCTTTTCTCGTACCTAAACTTCGCTTGTTCATCACTTACCCAGCTTGCTTCGGATCTTCTCCATATTATCGACAAATACGAGGATCTCGGCTACGACTTCATACAGTTCCGGAGGTATGTACTCTCCTATGTCAAGCTTTGACAGAGTATTCGCCAGCTTTTCATCCTGATGTACAGGCACGTCATTCTCTTTTGCCTGTTCGATAATTCGTTCCGCCAGCTTCCCTCGTCCTGTCGCAACTATCTTCGGGGCCATGTCTTCAGGGTTATACTCTATGGCCACAGCCTGTTTTATTTTCTTCTTTTCTTCCTCAGCCATATTATGCCCTTACATCAAACCTCATTCTGGAAACAACGACCGGACTGTCGGCGTGGGATTCATCCTTGGTGAATTCGTCTGTGATCGGTGTGATCGGCTCTCCCGGAGTTCTCTGTGTAACTTTCGTGCTCGTATTATATCCTTTGGCGGTGAGCCTGTCTGTCAGTTCATCTATATGTGACTCGATAAAATCAAGGAGTTCTTCGGTCTGAAGATAAAAGTTAGTGCTGACTTTTGTATGATCCTGCATCGTAACATATATATCCATCGGTCCGAGATGCTCCATATCAAGATGCAGGAGTGCCGAATAATTACCGTCATTGTTGTTAAGATTCTTCTTGTTGGTATATACATAAAGCTCACCGTTTGCATCTTCTCCGGCCATCTTAAGCGGGAGCTGGACATACCCGACGAATTCATTGAGCTGGTTCATGAAATTGACATTATCCGTAAGTGCGCCTGCAGCTTTTGATACGGCTGATTCCCCTCTTCCGATGCTTTCCATAAGCTCCGTTATCTTAGCCGATGTCTTCTGGATACGGTCATAGAGCTCATCTATCTTTCCGTTCTTGGACACATCTTCGGGCTTTATCGACATCTGTGCCTTGACGGAATCCTTGACGAGTTTTGTAAAACCGTCCGATCTTAACAGATCAGCCAGCTTCCGGTTTATATCATTCCTGACTGATTCCGTTTGTGCTTCGATACCCTGTTGCAAAACGGCCGTTGCAGCATTGGGGTTATTTGCGGTGGGAGTATCCTTCAGGTGTTCAATGTCCGCCCTTGCATCGGTGAGGTGTTTCCCTCCATCGGCGATCTCTCCCTGATCTTCGGAATACTCCTTAAGCTGCGTCTCATCAACTCTGATCTCTTCAGGCGGATATTTTTCCGTAAGTTCCTTAACAAGCGTGATCACTTCGGAGGGACTCAGCGGTTCATGAATATCCTGACTCTCTCCGGCCAAAATGAGAATGTTCTGAATATCGCTTGCAAGAATATGCTGCTCGGTCCCTGTAAGCGAAAGATTCGGATTGATCGTTTCCGGGACTGTCTGGGCGTTTGTACCGGTTCCTTCTGCCGCTTCCGGCTGCGTTGTATTTACCGCACCTTCAGCCTGTAATATCTGTACCGCACCTTCGGTCTGCGGAGTCTGTACCTCTCCTTCTGTTTGAGCAGTCTGTACCGCGCTTTCGCTCTGAAGGATCTCGGGTGCCTGCGCTATCGCTGCGGCTTCTGCACCCATCTCAACATTAACCGTATCGGGAGCTATAGCCTCAAGAGCTTCCGGATCTATGAGATTCAGTACTTCGTTTATCACCTCTCCCGCCGGCATGTTTCCGATCATCGGAGCTTCACTTCCGGAAGCCGACACAAGATCAAGCGCCTCATTAAACAGATCAGCGACACCATCGGCTACCGACTGCATATCATTCATTATCCGGTGTTCAAAATTGCGATAGTTATCAAACTGAATGACGTTTGACTCAGTAAGAGGCATATTAAGCTTGGTCATCTGGACTATGGATTCGGGGGAAACATTCTGATGTGTCGAAACATTCCTGAACATTTCAGCCAGGGCATTTCTGTTGACCGGCATGCTCTCAGACATCATCCTGTCTGTCATGGCAAGTGTCGTATTATTAACGGGAAGTCCCGCGGCTTTAAGTGCAGCCATAGCCGCACTGTTATTGTTAAGATTGGAAAAGAGCGGTCGAAGTGCAGTCTGCCCGCCGGGCGCCTTAGCCACTTCAAATGTCAGTTTCATACCGACTTCGATACTGGCATCACCCTGGAGCTTTGCGGTCATGGTCTGATCATTTTCAAGATGAATGGTGACTTCATTGCCGTTCTTATCGATGATCTCACCTGTTACGGTAGATCCCGAGGCAAGTCCGGCACCCGCAGCGGCATTTCCGTCAGGGCCCGGGGCAACTCTTGAGACATCTGCCGCATTACCTGTACTGTATTTACCGTAATCATTGTTTATGTAGTTGCTGCTATCGATAGTTATCGCCATACGTTCACAACTGCCTTAGTCAGATAAAGTTCTTTATAAATGTCCTTCTGTGGATCGGGCATGGACCGAGTTCTTTGATCGCTTTAATATGATCCGCCGAACCGTATCCTTTATTTGATGCAAATCCGTATCCCGGATACAGGCTGTCCATCTCCTCCATCATCCTGTCTCTTGTAACCTTTGCAACAATGCTCGCGGCGGCTATCGAACAGCTCTTTGCATCGCCTTTGATGATCGGTATCTGCCTGATATCCACACCGGGGATCGTAACTGCATCGTTTAATAATATATCGGGTCTTACCGCCAGATTCATTATGGCAGAACGCATAGCCTCATATGTTGCCTGCAGTATGTTTATCTCATCTATACGCTCATGGTCAACTATACCTATGGATACGGCAACAGCACGTTCATATATGATATCGTATAGCTCGTCACGCTTTGATGCGGTCAGTTGCTTGGAATCATTCAGATACAGTATCCTCTCGTCCTTCGGAAGAATTACGGCTCCTGCCACGACAGGTCCGGCAAGAGGTCCGCGCCCAACCTCATCTATTCCGCAGATGGCTGAATATGCGCTGTATTCCTTCTCATAAGAGAGCATCTTCTCGGTACGGCTGATCTCTTTTTCATGCTTATCGGAAAGGTTCTTTGCCCTTTTTACGAGTTGCTTTACGCCGTTTCTTTCATCAGCCGAATACTTTTCGATGAACAAGCCGTAATCGCCTTCCGTTATATTGTCAAAAGCCGCTTTTATATCACGGATACTTTCCATATGCTGCCTTTCCTTAGAATATTTTTATCTTCTTAAAAGGGTAAACCCTCATGAACATTCTACCTTTAATTCTCGACCGTGTCACTAATCCGACGTCTTCATATCTCGAGTCGATACTCTCTTTTCTGTTATCTCCGACCACAAAGTATTCATCATCAAGAAGCTGTATCGGAGCGGAAGCTATGCCGGCATATTCCGGCATATCAAGTCCCTTTATATCCTTTATCTCCTCTCCGTTTATAAGGAACTTCCCATCCGTTATCTGAACGGTCTCGGAAGGAAGAGCAATAACCCTCTTTATCAGGTCTTCGCTTCCTTTCTGCTTGAATACTACAATGTCAAATCTCTTGGGATCACGGAACCGATATGAGATCTTATCGATCATTACGCTGTCACCCGACTCCAGCGTATGTTCCATGGAATGATTGTGAACACTTACTCTTTCAAAAACATATTCGGACAATATAAAAGTAAGCAGGAGCACTGCAAGGATGAATAACCCGATCTTGAGCACACCGATCATCTGTCCGCCGGCTTTTCTTTTTTTCGTCCTCTTTTTCACGATATTTCTTTCCTATATCTGTCCGGGTTTTTCAAGCGTTATGTTTCCGAGCTTACCGGCTCTGAACTCATCAAGCACAATGTGTGCAGACTTTGCGGTATCCGGCTCATTACCCTTTTTCAGACAGCCTCTTTTAATAGAGATCTGTTCTAAAATAACGGGCGTTTCCAAACTTTCATCACACTCGTATCTGCTAAAGAACACTCCCGGATAATCTGATCTTACATGAGATATCAGACTCATTGCAAGCTCTGTCTCGTCAAGTATCTCATCGTTAATAGAGCCGATATAAGCAAGATTCAATCCAATCTGTTCATTCTCAAATCTGGGCCAGAGTATTCCCGGAGTATCAAGAAGATCGACACCCTTACCGAGCCTGATCCATTGTTTTCCTTTTGTAACGCCAGGCTTATTACCTGTCTTGGCACTGGCTTTCCTGCAAAGCGAATTGATGAACGTTGATTTTCCCACATTAGGGATACCGACTACCATCGCCCTGACGGGACGATTGATTATACCCTTCTTTTTGTCGCGTTCTATCTTTTCGCTGCAAACCTTTTCTATCGATCTGTTTATCGGAGAAAACCCTTCCCTTGATCTCGAATTGATGATAAGAGCTTCAAGTCCTTTTTCCCTGAAGTATTCCTGCCACTTGGCGTTCATGGCACTATCAGCCAGGTCCGCTTTATTAAGAAGTATCAAGCGCGATCTGCCGCGCGCGAGTTCATCTATGTCGGGATTTCTGGAAGAAAACGGGATCCTTGCGTCTATAAGTTCAATGACAAGATCCACGAGCTTGATGTCTTCCTGCATCATCCTCTTTGCTTTTGTCATATGTCCGGGATACCACTGGACCTGCATCATTCTATCCTCCCGGACTGTTTGTTCTTATACTTCAGGCAGTACCATGCTTTTCCTTCGATCATTCCTCGTCTGATATTTCCTATATTGGCACTCCTGGAGTCTTCGGAATTACGTCTGTTATCTCCGAGCACAAAATATTCATCGGCGCCGAGAACCACGGGATTTGCCGCCACTCCGGCATCCCTTGTGTCTTCCGCTCTGTCCTGTGTATATACGGATCCGTTTATGACTACTTTTCCCTGAACGATCTGGATCGTATCGCCCGGGGTCGCAATGACCCTTTTGACCGACAGATGGGCATTCTCATTACCGTTTGGACGAAATACGACAACATCACCCTGACGGGGTGCGCTGAACTGATATGCTATCTTGTTGATCAGCACTTCCTGACCGTTTGACAAAGAAGGCTCCATGGATTCACCTACCACACTGGTTCTTATGCCAAACGCAAAGACAAGAGCCACTCCCAGGAAAACCGCAATAAACACAAGAAAGATCCACTGCAGAACCTGATAGAGGATACTCACGTTTATCTTTCTCTCACGGTTTATGTATGTAAGGCTTGACCTGTTTCTTCTCAAACTGTAACCTCAAAACAACAGAAGCACCTGCGAATCGCAAGTGCTTCATTTTAACATTAATGGATGAGCTCTTTAACTTTAGCACTCTTACCTGAACGTTCTCTTAAGTAGAAGAGCTTAGCTCTGCGGACTTTACCGCGTCTTACGACTTCGATCTTCTCAACATTGGGTGAGTGAAGGGGCCATGTCTTCTCAACGCCTACACCGTTTGAATTCTTACGTACCGTAAATGTCTCACGGTTTGAACCACCCTGACGCTTGATGACGGTTCCTTCGAACACCTGTATTCTCTCACGGTTTCCCTCTTTGATCTTACCGTAAACCTTTACCGTATCACCAACAGCAAAATCTGCCGTTGTTTCCTTGAGCTGTTCCTGCTCGATCTCTTTGATAATGTCGTTCATATTGATTCCTCCTATTAATCCGGACGTTCTTAACTTATAACAAGGCAGAGGACCGTCTTTATAACAACTTTGATATATTAACACACAGATCCGTCAAATGCAAGCGATTAATCCTTATTCTTCTTTCTGCGGCGCGGCTTCTTCGGAATAAACTCCTCGGGATGCTGTTTTACATACTTTTTAAACAGATCAAAACGCCTTTCCATAGTGCGTAAGAGCGACTGCTCATGCCGCCATTTATCGACCTTTGCGTGATCTCCGGACAGAAGCACTTCCGGGACCGCCAAGTCATTCCAAACTTCAGGTCTTGAATACTGCGGGTATTCAAGAAGGCCGTTTCCGAATGATTCGCTTACGGCTGATTCGTCGTTGTGAAGCACTCCCGGACACAGCCTTGCGATAGCATCGATCATCACCATTGCCGGCAGTTCTCCGCCGGTCGTTACAAAATCACCGAGTGAGACATTGTCCGTGACTATCTTTTCGATCACTCTCTCATCTATGCCTTCGTAGTGACCGCACAGAAGTATCAGATCTTCCTCTTTGGCAAATTCTTCAGCCATACGCTGATCAAATACATCTCCCGCAGGCGTCAGATATATCACCCGGGCCTTTCTTTTGCCTATCCTTTCTACTATATCTTCATAGCATCTGTAGACGGGTTCGGCCTGCATGAGCATTCCCGCTCCGCCGCCGTATGTATAATCATCAACTTTATTATGCTTGTTATTGGCAAAATCCCTGATATCGGTCGCATCAACACTGATAAGACCGTTTTCGATGGCTCTTCCTATTATGCTGTCCGACAGTCCGTTCCGGATCATCTCCGGAAACAGGGTCATTACATGAAAATTCATTGATCGAGCAACCCCTCAAGAACGTGTATCTTCATATTACCGTTCGGGATATCCACATCAAGGACGCATTCCTTTATGGCCGGAAGAAGAAGCTGCCTTCCGTCGTCAAGTTCTATATCATATACATCATTGGCGCCCGTTGAGATAACGTCCGTTATCCTTCCTTTGATGCTCCCGTCTTCATTCTCCACGGCAAGTCCTATAAGATCTGCGATAAAATACTCGTCCTTCCCCGGCTTAACTGCATCTTCTCTTGTTACAAACAGTCCTTTGCGACAATACTTCTCGATGGATTCGATAGTGTCATATCCTTTAAACTTAAGGATAACGAACTGTTTGAAAAACTTTGCCGATACGCATTCAAGCTCAATAAGACCTTTCCCGGTATCAAGAAAGGTCCTCTTAAGCTTTTTAAATCTTCTCACATCATCCGTCATCGGGAAGACTTTTACTTCTCCGCAGACTCCGTGAGTTCTTGTTATAACTCCGATCTGAAACAGATCATCCAATTCACTGTACAATATCAACCAATACTCTCTTGGGAAGATCGGCCGAAGCTGCTTTTACAACTCCTCTTATCGCTTTTGCTATACGGCCCTGCTTACCGATCACTTTACCCATATCCGAAGGAGCTACCTTAAGTTCGATTACGATAGATCTGGAGTCCTCTCTTTCGGTTACCGAGACCTGGTCGGGATTGTCGACAAGAGCCTTGGCGATAACCTCAACAAGTTCTTTCATATCGTTCCTCCACTATCTTCTTATTTCTGAATACCGGCGAGCTTGAAAAGCTTGCTGACAACTTCTGTGGGCTGTGCTCCGTCGTTAAGCCACTTCTTTGCCTTTTCCTCATCGATCTGGTATGTGCTGGGATCGTTGTTGGGATCGTATGTACCGATCTCTTCGATACATCTTCCGTCACGAGGGCTTCTTGAATCCGCAACGATGATCCTATAATAAGGTGCCTTCTTCTGTCCCATTCTCCTGAGTCTGATCTTTACTGCCATTTTTTGTTCCTCCATAAAATAATTAATGTTATTTATTGTTAAAACGGGAGATTGAATCTGCCACGTTTTCCCATCATACCGGGCATCTGTTTCATCATCTTCTTCATCTGATCAAACTGCTTGACCAGTCTGTTGACTTCCGCTATATCTACACCCGCACCTTTTGCTATCCTGTGTTTTCTTGACGGATTGAGAAGATCCGGATTCTGCCTCTCCTCTCTGGTCATTGACAGAACGATAGCCTCTGTCCTTGACAGCTGTTTTTCGTCTATCTTGTCCGCAAGATCGCCCATCGCCATTCCCTTAGGAAGCATGCCTCCGAGTCCGGGAAGCATTGACAGGATGGAGCCGATGCCACCCATCTTCTTCATCTGGTTCATGCTCTCAAGGTAATCTTCAAAATCGAATTTCCCCTTCTTGAGCTTGGCGGTCATCTCTTTTTCTTTGTCGGCATCTATCTCCTGTGTTGCTTTATCTATAAGGCTAAGGACATCGCCCATTCCAAGGATGCGTGATGCCATCCTGTCGGGATAGAACTGATCGAGGTCAGTCAGCTTTTCCCCCATTCCGGCAAACAATATGGGCTTCCCCGTTACTGCTTTAACAGAGAGCGCAGCACCGCCACGTGCGTCGCCGTCCAGCTTGGATAGGATAACGCCGTCGATACCGATCTTCTCATCAAACGTATGCGATACATCCACCGCTTCCTGTCCTGTCATGGCATCTACAACGAGGAGGGTCTTGTGGACATCCACCGTCTGCTTGATACGTACCAGCTCATCCATGAGTTCATCATCTATCTGCAGCCGGCCGGCTGTATCGATGATAACTATATTGTCATTGTTCGTCGCTGCAACCTTCATTGCCTCCGTAACTATCTTCACGGGATCCTTTTCACCTTCGATCCCGAAAAAATCAGCCGAAACCTTTTCTGCATTGATACGGAGCTGTTCATAAGCAGCAGGTCTGTATACATCGCATGCCACAAGAAGGCTCTTCTTACCCTTCTTGGACAGCCTGGCTGCAAGCTTTGCCGCACTTGTTGTCTTACCTGAACCCTGAAGTCCGCACATCATGATCACAGTCTTTGCCTGACCGGGCTCAAGAACAAGTTCGGAGGGTTCCCCACCCATAAGCGAGACGAGTTCCTCATTAACGATCTTGATGACCATCTGTCCGGGATTAAGTCCGTTTAGTACGTCTGCCCCGACAGCGCGTTCTTCTACGCTCTTTACAAATCTCTTGACCACACGGAAGTTAACATCCGCTTCAAGAAGTGCCACCTTTACTTCGCGAAGTGCAGTCTTTACATCGTCTTCGGTAAGCCTTCCTTTGCTCTTAAGGCTCTTGAAGACATTCTGCAGTTTATCTGTAAGGCTTTCAAATGCCATGTTCTCTCCCTTTATGCTCCCTTCGGATATGCTACAGACTGTCGATCATCTCTTTAGCAAGGTTTCTGACTTCTTCATCGACGGATACTTTTTCTATCCTGCCCGCAATATCCTTAAGCTTCTTGAACTTCCTTACAAGGCCGAGCTTTTCTTCGTAGTTCTCCAGCGTTCTGTCACACCGCTTCAGAAGATCATGTATGCCCTGCCTTGACATATCGTATTCATTTGCAAGCTCCGAAAGGGAACAGTCGTTATAGACAGCATCCTCATATATGAGCTTCTGCCGGTCCGTAAGAAGCTCTCCGTAAAAATCATAGAGCATATTTTTATCCGTGATATTGTCCATAACATCCGACATCATACAGTAAAAAAAAGAGGGTGTCAAGTATTTTCCTTGACACCCTCGTTTTTTCTTGATTCAGGAAACGATCAATAATCAAATTTCCCCTTGGGATCCCACTTCTCGTTATCTCTATTCCATGCACGCTGGAACTGGTAATCCTCAAATCCTTTACTGTAGGCCTTATAGTTGAGAGTCTTCTCATATGTATTGAACAAAGCTGCTTTCTCGTTTGCGATCGCAGCCTTTGCTGCGTAGTCAGCCTTAAGAGCTGCAAGCTGAGCTGTCAGCGAATCGATCTGCGTCTGAAACGTAGGATTACTTGCAACCAATACCTGATATCCGGCAATAGCAGCCTCAACATCGGCTATCTGCTTTGCAACACCGGCTGCAATGTTTGCAGCCCCGTCAGCATCGGTCTTGGCCGCCTGAAGCGTTGTAAGATCTGCAAGCGCAGCCCTGTTGGCAGCATACTTGTCCTCAAACTGACCTCTGCCTGTGATGTTCTTGAGATATTCCTTGGAATTATTGATCTGTCCGAGCCACCACTGGCTGACGTTTACAGCATTTGAATAATTAAATACAGCCTGTTCATACTCAAGCTGTGAGTGAGCCGGATTAGCCTTTACAGCATTAAGAGCAGCGAGCATAGCGGCTTCGTTAGCCTTGGCCTGCTGATATGCTGCAGTATTGCTTGCGATATTGGCGTTGGCATCATTGATGATATCATACGTGCAAGGTAATGCAGCTTCAGTCTCGACAGGTAATGCGAGAACAAAAGCTCCTGCAAGCACGATACCGCTCATAAGAGTAACAACCTTTTTAATCATTTAATACACCTCATTTCTTTATACTATACCCGATTTCTGTGTTGATTAACATAATTAACATACGTATTTTACAACGTTTTTCGATATTAGACAAGTATAAAACGCATTTTTAGGGCACTTCAGCTGATTTTCTAGATACTTGTCCTTACTATCTTCGGAAGATATCCATCCACCTCAAGTGCCTTTATGATCTTATCCTTATGTTCCGTTCCGAAAGCTTCAAGTGTGATACGAAGCTCAACAGCGGCGTTTCTGTTGGTAGATACGAACTGGTTATGTTCAAGCTTTATGACATTTCCGTTCTCTTTTGCTATCACTCCGGCTACCTGGGATAACTGGCCCGGCTTGTCGGGAAGAAGCACCGATACGGTAAATATCCTGTCTCTCATGATAAGACCCTGTGAAACAACGGACGACATCGTGATGACATCCATATTACCGCCCGAGAGGATCGATACTATCCTTTTGTTCTTAACTTTCATATGGGCAAGAGCCGCCACGGACAACAGTCCCGAGTTCTCAACGACCATCTTATGATTTTCGACCATATCAAGAAATGCTACTATCAGCTCTTCATCCTTAATGGTAATGATATCGTCAAGATTCTTCTGTATATAGGGAAAAATAGACTGCCCGGGTGTCTTGACAGCTGTACCGTCAGCTATGGTAGATACGCTCTTAAGGCCCGTGACTTTGCCGGCATCAAGAGATGCCTTCATGCAGGCAGCTCCCTCGGGTTCAACACCTATCACCTTTATCTTCGGATTAAGTAGCTTCGCGAGAGTCGACACGCCTGCCGCAAGGCCTCCTCCGCCTATCGGAACAAGTATATAATCGACAACCGGAAGATCCTGGAATATCTCCATTGCGATGGTTCCCTGTCCGGTAGCTACCGTCGCATCATCAAAAGGATGGATGAAAGTGTAGCCTTCCTTCTTGGCAAGTTCCAAAGCTTTATCACATGCTTCATCATATACGTCACCGTACAGTATCACTTCGGCTCCGTAATTCTTCGTACGATTAACCTTGATAAGAGGTGTCGTTGTCGGCATAACAATAACTGCTTTAAGACCGTATTGCTTGGCCGCATAAGCAACACCCTGAGCATGGTTTCCGGCAGATGCCGTAATGATGCCCTTCTTGCGGTCCTTTTCGGACATAGTGCTGACTTTATAATATGCGCCTCGAAGCTTATATGCTCCGGTCATCTGCATGTTCTCGGGCTTTAAGTAGACTTTGTTGCCCGTCCTCTCACTCAGATATGCACTGTATACGAGTTTGGTCTCTTTAGTGACTTCCTTTACGACTTCGCACGCTTCTTCAAAACGGTCGAGCGTGAGCATGTCTGTTTTACTGCTCTTTGTCGGCATCTTCGCTGTATCCTTCCTTATAAAACAGTGCTTTTACGTAATCATCGGCATCAAACCGCTGAAGGTCATCTATTCCCTCACCGATGCCTATATATTTTACCGGTATCGACAGTTCTGACTGGATAGCAATGGCTATACCGCCCTTTGAGCTTCCGTCGAGCTTCGTAATGACTATACCCGATACGTCGGTCGCTTCCTTAAACTGTCTTGCCTGGTTGACTGCATTCTGACCTGTTGCTCCGTCAAGCACTATGAGCGTCTCCTTGTAAGCATCGGGGTATTCACGCTCGATTATCCTTTTCATCTTGGCAAGCTCATCCATCAGGTTCTTCTTGTTGTTAAGCCTGCCCGCGGTGTCAATAAGGAGTATATCCGTATCTCGTGACTTGGCTGCATTAACCGCATCATATACAACAGATGACGGGTCCTGTCCTTCCTTACCCGTTATTAGATATGCGCCGCTCCTGTCTGCCCAGACCGACAACTGGTCAAGTGCAGCCGCTCTGAACGTATCGGCCGCCGCTATCATGACTTTCTTACCCTGCTGCCTGTACTTGGATGCCAGCTTTCCTATGGTCGTTGTCTTGCCTACACCGTTCACGCCGACAACGAGTACGACCGACTTTTTTTCTTCGAACTCGTAATCAGCCACGCATGTACTCATCTGTTCCCTTACGGTATCCATCAACAGCGTACCGAGACCGTTGGGAGTCTTGATATGTTTGGCCTTGGCATCGGACTGAAGCTGCTCTATGATATTCTCCGTTGCCACAACCCCGATATCCGACAGTATCAGGAGTTCTTCCAGATCATCATAAAAATCATCGTCTATAGTCTCCCTGGAAAATACTTCGGAAAGATTTTCATCTATCTGTGCTCTTGTCTTAGCAAGGCCTCCAAACAGTTTATCGAAAAATGCCATGATCAGTCATCCAGATCCTTATCTATAAGATTTACCGACACGAGCGCCGAAACGCCCTTTTCCTGCATCGTTATACCGTACAGTCTGTCAGCTTTTTCCATCGTGCCTCTTCTGTGAGTGATGACGATGAACTGTGTATGCTCTGTGAGCTTATTAAGATAACCCGCAAATCTGCCTACGTTTGATTCATCGAGTGCCGCCTCTATCTCGTCGAGCAGACAGAACGGTGACGGCTTTAAGTTCTGAATCGCAAACAGAAGGGATATGGCTGCAAGAGCCTTCTCTCCGCCCGAGAGCATCAGCATGTTCTGAAGCTTTTTGCCGGGAGGCTGTGCATTGATATTGATGCCTGCCTCAAGTATATCTTCATCATCATTGATCTTAAGTGTTGCCGTTCCTCCTCCGAACAGTTCCTTGAACACCTTGTCGAACTCTTCGGCGATGAGCTTGAAGTTAGCCTCGAACTGAACCTTCATCTGCTTGTCGAGTTCTTCGAGGATTCCGAGAAGATCCTGTTCAGCCTTGACCAGATCGTCGTGCTGCGTCTTCGTGAACGTATATCTTTCCATGATCGCTTTGTAGTCTTCAATGGCATTTACATTGACATCACCGAGATCTCTTATGCTGTCACGAAGTTTGTATATGTTCTTTCTCATCGAGGCAGGATCGTTCAATGTCTCATCACGCATCTCGGCTGCATGTGAAAGAGTTATCTGATACTCATTCCACATATAATTGATACGGCTTTCCTGTTCCTCCTCGGTCTTCTCCTTCTGAGCGCGCAGACGGTACAGTTCCTTATCAAGATCTGCGAGTTTTTTGGCAACAGCTTCTCTCTTGTCAAAGAAAGATTTCTGTTTTTCCGTAAACTCTTCCTTGCTGGCAATAGCTTCCTTAAGAGCGACTTCATTCTCATCGGTGGAATCGTTTGATGCTGCGATCGTTTCCTTGATGGCTTCGATGCTCTTTTCTTTTTCAGCTATCTCAAGTTCTGTCTCTTTAATACTGCCCGCAACCTCGTCGAATTCGGTCTGAAGGTGCTGTATCTCTGCCTTAACACGGTCTACATTTTGTTTTGCGAAATCCTGTTTCTGCTTTTCCTTTGTAACTTCAAGATCAAGATCGGTCTTGGCAAAGACCTTCTCCGTCTCGATATCACGAAGTTTTTCCAGTTTCGCTCCGGCCTCAGCTATAGCGGCGTTAAGCTCTGTCTCTGTCTTTTCGGACTGTGCGAGTTCTTCTTTGGCGCTGTCCTGATCCGATGTGATGCCTTGGGCTGCTGCTTTCATCTTTTCGAACTCAGCCTCAAGATCAGCATGACCGGCTATGAGTTCTTCCTTATGCTTATTAGCGGCATCAACGTTCATCTGCGCAGTATTCTGCTGTATGTAAAGATCCTGAAGTTTTGCCTTGAACTGTTCTATCTCTTCGCGAAGCTTCGCTCTGTCTTCCTTCGTCTTGTCGATCTCATCCATTATCGATTCGATCTGATGAAGACCCTTCTGCGCTTCTTCGTTAAGAGCATCGATCTCGCGCTTTCTTCCGAGAAGATTCGATGCGTTCTTAAATGAACCTCCGGCAAGGGCTCCGCCGGGTGTTAAGTATTCGCCTTCAAGAGTGACGATCCTGAGCGTATAGTTGTACTCTTTTGCAAGTTTAAGAGCATTCTCAACCGTATCTATGACTATTATCGCACCGAGAAGCTGGCTGATAACGTCGTCATATTCGGACTTGGCTGATACAAGTTCATTGGCCATTCCGATGAATCCTGCCGCATTCCTTACTTCGGGTTTATCGAACTCACCCCTGTTCCTTGTGGTAGTAAGCGGAAGAAAAGTCGCTCTTCCTGCTTTATTTTCCTTCAGATAATCGATCATCTTCCGGGCGACATGTTCATCCTTGGTGACGATGTTCTGGATGTTTCCGCCAAGAGCTGTCTCGATAGCAGTCTCATACTTGGGATCGACCTGCATGATATCTGCAACAACACCGATTATACCCGGGATCTTTCCCTTGTGTTCCATGACACGCTTGATGCTGCTTCCGTAACCGTCATAGCGTTCCGCAAGGTTCTTCAATGTCTCAAGCTTTGATTTGATGCCGTGATATGCGATCTGCGCATCACCAAGCTGCCTGTCCAGGTTTTCCAGTTTCGTGCGGTAATCGCCGAGTTTTTCTTCCATCGACTCCCGCTTGTTATCCGTCGACTGGATCTGTTCACATACCGTATTCAGTTCAAGAGTAAGTGCATTTACAAGTGTATCCTGCTCGGCTTCCTCGCTTTTGGCACTTATGAGCCTTGACTGTATCTCCGACTCACGGATCCTTGTCTGCTCGAGCATCGTTCCGAACTGCCCGAGCTTGGATACGATCGTCTGCCTGTCGTTAAGAAGATTGATGATGATATTCTTGTTCTTCTCAACGATACTGTTTTCTTCTTCTATCTGCGCCTGAAGCTTTTCAAGCTCCGCAACTGCTTCGTCACGTCTCTTGATCAGGTCTTCCATGCCCGAATCCATTGACGACTGTTCTGCAGACAGCCTCTCTTCTTCCGCTTTCTTTGCGGCTATCTCGTCAGTCAAGGCTTTCTGCCTGTTTCTGAAATGCTCTCCGGATATATTGGCCGAATTGATCTTTTCTTTGAGGACGTTGATCTCACCCTCGAGTTTTTCCTTGAGAAGGCTGTTCTCGGAAAGCTTTGCACGCTTCTCTTCGATCTGCTCATCAAGTTCTTTTATCTTGTTCTCAACGTTACCGTATTCTTCCTTGATGCTGTCGTTCTCGGCATTTGCCGCTTCCAGATCGGCTGTTGCCACATTTATCTTCTGCTCACATTCATCGAGCGAAGTCTTGGCTTTCTCATTATCGATCAGAAAGATATTAACGTCGAGGCGCTTAAGTTCTTCCTTCATCTGAAGGTAGTTCTTGGCGATCTCCGACTGCTTCTCAAGAGGCTCAACCTGACGCTCAAGCTCGGCGAGAATGTCAGATACACGTACAAGGTTTGCACGCTCCTGATCGAGCTTCTTAAGTGCCGTTGCCTTCCTTCTCTTAAACTTAACGATACCTGCCGCTTCGTCAAACAGTTCGCGTCGCTCCTCGGGTTTTCCCGACAGGATACGGTCGATCTGGCCCTGTCCGATGATGGAATAACCTTCCTTACCGATACCGGTATCGTAGAACATCTCGGCAACGTCTTTGAGCCTGCATGTACTTCCGTTGATCAGATACTCGCTCTCACCCGAGCGGTACACACGTCTTGCCACGGTCACTTCCTCGTAATCGGTCGGAAGCGCATGATCGGAATTATCAAGCGTTATCGCAACGTACGCATAGCCCATGGGCTTACGCATCTCGGTACCCGAAAAGATGATGTCCTGCATCGACGATCCTCGAAGCTGCTTGGCGCTCTGCTCTCCGAGAACCCATCTTACCGCATCTGCGACATTACTCTTACCCGATCCGTTAGGACCGACTATAGCCGTGATACCGTTATGAAATTCAAAATCGATCTTGTTGGCAAAGGACTTGAAGCCCTGAACCTCAATGTTCTTTAAATACATTTATAAATCCTTATATCATTTATGATTTATGTGCTTTTCAAGTATGGCGTTCGCGGCAAGCTGCTGCGCTGCCTTTTTGCTCTTAGCGATACCCGTTTCGATGATCCTTCCGTCAAGTATCGCGTGCATGACATAATCCCTGTCGTGTGCGGGTCCGCGTTCTTCGACCAGTTCATATTCGAGCGTCATGCCGTGATCCTGAGCATATTCCTGAAGTATCGTCTTCGAATCGTCAAATCCGATCTTTTTCTCATAATCGGTCAATACGAATCTTCTTATAAAAGAAGCTGCAGGTTCGAATCCCCCGTCAAGGTATATGGCGCCGACTATGGCTTCAAACACATCGGAGATGATCGAATCCCTGCCGCGTCCGCCTGACGCATCCTCGCCTTTACCGAGGAGCACAAACTTCCCAAGATCAAATCCGCTCTTTGCACAGTATGCAAGCGTCGGCTCACATACAAGACTGGCGCGAAGCTTCGTCAGATCACCTTCACGCATCGATGGTTTTTCTGTATACAGAAACTCACTGACGGTAAGTTCAAGAACAGCATCTCCGAGAAACTCCGTCCTCTCATAGTCATCATGTTTGTTGAGTTTCAGCTCATTGACATAAGAACTGTGAGAGAGCGCTTTTATCA
>JAGAFR010000038.1 GCA_017612555.1 Lachnospiraceae bacterium
CGGCTCATACCGTCGCTGTTTGGAATCCTTGCAGGATGTTATCTCGCATGGAGTTCCGATGATGTGTGCGGTCCGTAGCCGATTGTTTATAGTTTTGGTGACCTTATCCTTGAATTCCGGTGCAAGCAGGGCAGACAGGAAATCCAGTTTGTCCATGTGCAGGTAATCCGGCGATCGGAACAGTTCATCCAGCTTAAGGGCCATGAGAGGAAGTTTGATCGTGTTCATCTGTTCAACCAGATCTAGTACGATGTCCTCACCGTTGATCATTCCTCCTCACCTCCTTCGTCAACTTCATCCATCAGTAAACGGCTCTTTTCGAGCAGATGGTTAAGGCTGGAGGCATCAGAACCCATTACATAGGCGCCCTTGTTCTTTTCCTCATTTATGCGTCTACGGTCAGCATCAGTCATTGTCTCGTCCGCGATCGCGGGAATAGAGTTCTTTATGAACGTATAGGTCGTCTTGTTGAACTCCAATGCCTGCCGGCAGCATTCCTCAAGCGTACGCTTGCTGTATTTCTTGGCAAAGCTCAGCACTCCGATGCACGAGCGGTATGTCTGTACTTCGTATGACCGGCTGGCAAGGATACGCCGTATGACTTCTGCTGTATCGGGGCCTATGGTCAGCGCTTTCTGGATGAAGTAGGTGCTGTTCCATTCCGAGAAACCTTTGTAGTGTTTCGGAAGATGCTCCGGATTTGTCATCCATTGTCCACGGTATGTCGCCCGGGGCCATTCGCACAGCAAAGTTCCTGCCTGATCATAGATCTTTACTGCAGATGCCGTTGCACGGATCAAAACCTGTTTGTGCAAATATTGCTTTGGTACGCTATAATAAGCATTATCAAAGCGGACGTGGAAGTCGCTTGATACTTTTGCCGTCTTCCGCTCCATGTAGTGATACTGCGTGGGCGGCAGCGGCATAAGCTCTCTTTGTTCTTCGCGGAAGCGGTCTGATCGGCTGTAATTCTTGCCTTTCAGGTTTCCGGCCTTTAACTCGGACAGCTTCTCCCACAGATCTTCATTAAAAGCGTCAATGCTGAAGTACCGGTTCTCTTCGAGATCGTGGAACAATCCCTTTTCCAGTATGCCTACTGCGTTTTCTACGGAACTCTTGTATCGGGGTTTCTTAACCTTCGCCGGAAGGATCACGGTATGGTTGTGTTCAGCCCATTCCGCATAATCCTTGTTTAGTTCCGGTTCAATCCAGTCCTTGTTTGCGATAACGGCTTGCTTACAGTTGTCGCAAACGATCAGCGGAGTTACACCGCCGAAGTAGCTGAGTGCATTGTTGTTTACCTCGATCCACTGCGGTTCCTTGGTCGAGATCATTCCCTCCGCATAGATATACTGTGAATACGGAAGCACCGCGACAAAAACCACGATCGTGATGATCTCGCCGGTCAGTCTGTCGATCAAGTCGAAAGTCTTGCCGGCAAAGTCAACCTCGATCTTTTGACCGATGACTGCGTTAAGGTGTAGCGATTCAGCGTTCTCCTCGCACCACTGCAGATACAGATCACAGAACTGCCTGTAGGAGTAGAACTTCTTTCCTTCGACATTGCATTGGTTCTTGTACCTGCCCCATAGGAAGACAAGGGTCATGTTTCTGCGGTTGCTCATCTGGGCTTCGATCTCGGCATAATCCGGAAGTTCAAAACTGAGATCGCGACCGCCGTTCTTACAGCTTCCGTATACCAGCTCAGCTATACCATAGTTGGTAATGCCTTCCGGGAGCGGATACTGAAGCGTATTGCATTTCTCGAAAGCACTCAGGAAATCGTTGACACCTGATTTGCTCACGCCCAGAGCAGACGCGATCTGTCTGCCCGACATATGCAGGGCGTAGTGTTTGATAATGATGTCTTTGTAGTCAAGCATGCATTATCCCTCCTTAATGATAGATTTACCGCTTGCGCGGTATAACATCATTATGAGGAATAACCCGTGCTTAAATCAAAAGGAGTGGCCGCTCGCTACGCATCGCGGCCGTTTAGCTCCGCAAAACCGGCCGACATAGGCCGCTATATGCATTTATGCTAATGCTGATAAATGTTAAGAAAAACAATGCCATTCTGTCATTATTCACTTGTTTGATGCTGCTGATACATATTGTGTATCAGACGGTGGCTCACTTACTGTTTTTTTATTATCCGATGGTATCGAAGATACTTGGATATGCGGTCCTTATTCCGGCAGTTCTTCATGGGGTGATGTCAGTGATAAATGTTCTGTTTCTTCATGATTCTCGAAAGATTATGTATAAGAAAGCCAATTTTCGTACGTATATTCAACGTATGTGTGCGGTGATCATTGTTGTGCTGCTGCCTGCCCATTTGTATTCTTATGCTATACATGATATTACTGCGGGAACGGCTCTTTTTCATGCGGCCTCATTGATCCAGATAATTTTCTATGGGGCGATAATTACGCATGCAGCCATATCCGTCAGTAAAGCTCTGATAACTTTGGGAATGCTTGGAAATATTGATAAGATGCATATTATAGACAGATGTATGTTTTTGATATGTGCCGCTTTGTTTGTTGCCGTCAGTATTATAGTGACGGGTGCGAAAATGACTTTGTTTGGAATGTGAGGCTTACGATGAAGAAGGTACTGGTGATCGGAAGCGGAATATCAGGCATTACATGTGCCATAGAATGTGCGTATAAAGGAATTAAGGTTGTATTGGTTTCGCCTTATCCGTCTGAGAGAGCTCAGTCTGTCCTGGCTGCAGGAGGGATAAATGCGGTACTTCCCGGGCCGGATGGTGACAGTATAGAATCACATATAGAGGATACTCTTAAAGGAGGGTGTTTTGTCGCGGGTAAGGATGCCGTCCGGGGTCTGTGCGAGGATGCTCCCGATATCATCAGATGGCTTGAGACACTGGGGACTGTGTTTTCGACGGAGGAAGACGGAACAATAAAAAGAAGGGCGTTTGGCGGGCAGTCTTATAAAAGAACCTGTTATTGCGGTTCATCGACGGGCAAACAGATAGTCACGGCTCTTGTTATGGAGGCAAGACGTCTTGAAGGAGCGGGACATATCGAAAGGATCTATGGACTTTGGTTTCACAGTGCCCTTATAAGGGACGGCAAATGCCACGGTGCGATTTTCCATAATGGGAACAGCGGCTGTTTTGAGATACTGACAGCGGACAGTGTTGTCATGGCGACCGGCGGTCAGAATGCGCTTTTCGGAAAGACTACGGGATCGACTTTATGTGACGGCTATAGCGCGGGAAGACTGTTCCTTCAGGGAGTGGATCTTAAGAACCTTGAATTCATCCAGTATCATCCGACCACGATCGAAACCGCTCAGAAGAGGATGCTCATCTCGGAGGCCGTAAGAGGAGAGGGAGGAAGGCTCTATTATGAAGAAGGCGGCAGAAGAATCTATTTTATGGAGGACAGGTTCGGGCCCGGCGGTAATCTCAAGTCGCGCGATGTATGTACCAGATGTATTGAAGAAACCGGGAGGGATACCGTATATCTTGACATTTCTTTTCTCAGTAAGGAAGAGATAATGAAAAGGATCCCTGAAGTATATGAACTGTGCATGAAATACAGGGGGATCGATATATCGAGACAGAGTATTCCCGTATCTCCGTCGGTGCACTTCTTTATGGGCGGAATAGCGGTAAACAATAAACATGAAACAAACATACGGAATCTGTTCGCTGTCGGGGAATGTGCGTCCATATACCACGGAGCCAATCGTTTAGGTGGCAATTCTTTGCTTTCAGCTATTCACGGCGCAAGGGTTGTTGCTGCTTCGCTTAAAAATGGTACAGAGGACACCGGGGCGGAGGACTTTTCGGCAGAACTAAAATCGGCGAAAGATGAGCTTGCTTCAAAAAGAAATACTGCAAGTCAGTTTCCTGTGATGTATATAAGAGATCTTCTGGCAGAGAGCATGAAGCAGAATCTTGGAATAGTCCGAAACGCAGACAGGTTGAAAGCCGGGATTGACGATGTGGACTATTATATGTCGATCGCGGATAAGATAAGATATGATGAATCAGAGCCTGCATACCTTGCGTATTCGCTTGATGCCATTCTGACTCTTGCAAGGGCGACTCTTGTATGTGCGCTTTACCGACAAGAGAGCAGAGGATCCCATCTCCGAAGTGATCATCCTGACACATCGGATGAGTATGATACATCGGCGATCATATCGTATGATGGTGGTCGGTATACAACCTGCCTTGACAGGGAGGGACGCTATGAACATTAAGGTGCTGCGGAGACGGTCCGCAGATGACAAACCATATTGGCAGGTTTTTTCCTATGAACAGACGACCGACGATGCAACTGTTGCAGGAATGCTTGACGAACTTAATTATAAAGATGATCTGAAGGACATCAATGGACAGCCGGCTCCAAGGATCAGATGGGAGAACTCATGTCTTCAGGGCATGTGCGGAGCATGCGCCATGGTCATCAACGGACGGCCCGCACTTGCATGTGAGACATTTCTCAGGAATTTAAGGTCGGATATGATCGTTCTGGAACCGCTCAGGAAGTTTCCTGTGGTCGCAGA
>JAGAFR010000039.1 GCA_017612555.1 Lachnospiraceae bacterium
ATGAACGATGTGGTCAACATGACGATGAAAAAGGCGCAGGACAAGGGCTTGCAGTATGATCTCAAGGTGTCGGAGGACATTCCCTCCGTACTTCGAGGTGATGAGATAAGAGTCCGTCAGGTCATGCTGAACCTGATCAACAATGCTATCAAATATACACACGAGGGAAGTGTGTCCATCGACGTATCATATGAAAACGGTACGGGGATGCTGTGGTTTATCGTGACCGATACTGGCATAGGCATCAAGAATGAAGACCTCGGCAAGCTGTTCGGATCATTCCAGCGCCTGGAGGAAGACAAGAACAGGAACATCGAGGGTACAGGCCTGGGGCTTAACATCACAATGCAGCTTGTCAAGATGATGGACGGGACCATCGGGGTGACAAGCAGATACGGCGAGGGAACGACGTTTACGGCACAGATGAAGCAGGAAGCGGTAGACAGGACTCCGGTAGGTGATTTTGTCCAGAACCTGTCAAAGATGCAGTCGCAAACGGAAGAATTCAGGCCGACAGTCATTGCGCCGGATGTAAATGTCCTGATAGTTGATGATAATGACATGAACCTTGAGGTGATCGAGTCTTTACTTGAGGGAACGAGGATGAAAGTCACGACAGCAGGGTCGGGTCAGGAGTGCATAGATGAGCTGGGCAAGAAGTCGTTTGATATCATATTCCTTGATCAGATGATGCCGGGAATGTCGGGAACACAGACTCTTGCCGAGATCAACTCGAGAGGTCTTGCAAAAAATACCCCTATCATTGCACTTACCGCTGATGCTATACTTGGTGCAAGAGATTCATATATCAGGGAAGGGTTTACCGACTATCTGAGTAAGCCCGTCATGTACGCGGATCTTGAGGCTATACTGATCAAGTATGTAAGCCCTGACCGCATGATGACGCAGGAGCAGATCGCCCGGGAGAACGAAAAGAAGGCGGATCTTCCGGTCGTTCTCGTGATCAATGATTCAGCAGAGAAGCTGAGGGAGCTCAAGGCTGCGTTTGACGGTAAGTTTAAGGGCGTCTTCGTAAAGGACGAAGCAAGTGCCGAGAAATACCTTTCCAAACATGAAGCAGAATTCATAGTAAGGGGCGGTAATGTATGAAAAGGGTTCTGGTAGGTCTGTCAGGAGGTGTTGACAGCGCCGTTGCTGCTTACCTTCTTAAACAGGAAGGACATGATGTTGTCGGCGTTATGCTAAGGACTTGGATGTCCGATGATGGGCAGGAGAGCAGATGCTGTGAGATAGATGATGCAAAAGCCATCGCCGACGCAATAGGGATACCTTTTCATCCGTTCAACTGTACGGGTGTCTTTAATGATAAAGTCATACAACCTTTCATGGAACAATATCTTCAGGGGCTTACGCCTAATCCGTGCATCTTCTGCAACCGCTATGTCAAGTGGGAACGTCTCATGTATTACATGAAGGTCCTTAAGGGCGACTATATCGCGACCGGACACTATGCGAAGGTCGTAAAGCTCGATAACGGACGATATACGGTAAGAAATGCCGAGCATATAGAAAAGGACCAGACATATATGCTCTACAGGCTGACGCAGGAGGAGCTTGCGGCAACACTTATGCCACTGGGGAAGTACTCCAAGGATGAGGTAAGGGCCATAGCGGCAAAGGCCGGGGTCCCCGTCGCGGATAAGCCCGATTCCCAGGAGATATGCTTTATCCCGGATGATGATCATGCCGGGTTCATACGCAGCAACTATCCCGGGAAGATCCCCGGGGAGGGCAACTTCGTGGATACAAAAGGGAACGTACTGGGCACCCATAAGGGTGTGATGTGTTATACGGTAGGACAGAGGAAGGGTCTTGGGATCGCCCTGGGCAAACCTGCATATGTGTGCAGAATAGATACAGAGAAAAATGAAGTGGTCATCGGCGATATTGATGATATCATGAGTGATACGGTAGTGTGTGAACTGCCGAATTTCCTCAGTATGGAGGCTCCGCTGCCCGGCGAAGAATTCAGGTGCAGGGCAAGGATCAGGTACCATCACGAGCCTGCGGAGGCTGTTGCCTGCATGACGGATGAGGGAAAACTTAGGATTAAATTCAGCACGCCTGTGAAGGGAGCGGCACCGGGTCAGTCTGCGGTCATGTATGACGATGAAGGGAACGTGATAGGCGGCGGAGTCATTTGTAAAGAGCGGCAGAATGAATTATAATCTATAGTATGGATGATCTGCGGTATATGGGGCGGATCAAGGCGTGGACTTATAACAGATGAGGAGATATCGGATATGGATATAGTTATTTCCGGAATGGGATATGTGGGACTGTCGCTGGCAGTCCTTTTGTCTAAGGAACATAATGTCACGGTCGTCGATGTGGCAAAGGATAAGGTGGATCTCTTAAATTCATGGAAAAGCCCGATCAGGGACGATTACATCGAAAAGTATCTGGCCGAGCATGATAAGCGGGGCCTTAAGCTTTCCGCCACAACGGATGGGGAAAAAGCTTACAAGTCGGCGGATTATGTGATAATCGCGGTACCTACGAACTATGATCCGGAGAAGAACTTCTTCGACTGCTCTATCGTTGAGTCGGTTGTTGAGCTTGCCGTGAAGTGTTCTGATACATCAACGCTTGTCATCAAGTCAACCATTCCGGTGGGATATACGGAGTCTGTCAACAGGAAGCTTGGGAAGCAGCGCGTGCTGTTCTCACCGGAATTCCTTCGCGAATCGAAAGCATTATATGACAACCTCTATCCGTCGAGGATAATAGTCGGATGCGATGACAGCCTGAAGGAGAAAGCCGAGGATTTTGCGGCCATGCTTGCGGGATGTGCGGAAAAAGAAGATGTCGAGAAGCTCATCATGGGTACGACAGAGGCTGAGGCGGTCAAGCTTTTTGCCAACACATACCTGGCTCTCAGAATATCATTCTTCAACGAGCTTGATACGTATGCCGAGATAAAGGGTCTTGATTCCAAGAACATCATCCGCGGAGTCTGCCTGGATCCTCGTATCGGAGACTACTATAACAACCCGAGCTTCGGATACGGCGGATACTGCCTGCCCAAGGATACCAAGCAGCTTCTTGCCAACTACGCGGACGTTCCGCAGAACATGATGTCTGCGATCGTTGAATCGAACCGCACACGTAAAGACTTTATCGCGGACCGTGTCCTTGATAAGCTCGGTTACTACAGCTACAGCAACAACGGTTACAGCCCCAGTCTTGAGAAGGACGTGACCGTGGGCATATACCGGCTGACGATGAAGACGAACTCGGACAACTTCAGGGCATCGTCGATTCAGGGCGTCATGAAGAGGATCAAGGCAAAAGGCGCGAAGGTCATCGTATACGAGCCCATCCTCGAGGACGGTTCCACATTTTTCGGAAGTGAAGTTGTAAATGACCTTAAAAAGTTCAAATCCATGAGCGATGTCATCCTCGCCAACAGGATCGGCGACGAGATAGCCGATGTGACGGACAAGATATACTCAAGAGATCTGTTCTCGAAGGATTGATAAATATGCACAGACTGTATGAAAATGAAGATATAACAGTGTTCTGGGATTCTGACAAATGCAGGCATGCAAAGGTATGCGTTCATCAGAGCCCGACCGTGTTCAACAAGGACAAACGTCCATGGATAGACATCGGCGGCGCGCCGACTGCGCAGATATGGCAGACAGTGTCGCAGTGTCCTTCGGGTGCACTCACATGCGTCTATAACCACGATGTCAGGATAGTCTTTGACGAAGGCCGCCGCTGCAGCCTTGCACTTTCCGGCGACACCGAGATCGGTGAGTGCTGCTATGATGAGACTCCCGACTCCTGGACAATAGTCCACACCGGAGTCCGTTCCGAATACGAGGGAAAAGGCATCGCAAAGCGCCTAGTCTTCAAAGTCACCGAAGAAGCCGAGAAGCGGAAACTCTCGGTAGTTCCGGTGTGTACGTATGCGATGAAGGTACTGGGATAAAATAGAAAGAATAATAGATGAGGAGGTAACAGCTGATGATCCGCGCCTACGATGAAATGTACCTCAGAAATGCCAGGTCACTCTTGGCAGACAGCATTGATTATGCGACATATACAGAAGGATATGACCCCTGTGATTATTATAATATGTTTATAAAGTGTGATATCGCGCGTAAATATGAAAAGGGTGATCCTTTTGTCATATCGGGTATGTCGGGAACTGAGCTTGCGCTGCGTGTGATAGAAAAATACACCGGGGAATATGATCCAAAGGAAAGGATCGTTTATGTCGGAAGAAGCCGGGAATATTGGGCAGGCTGGGCAATAGCATACTATCAGTGGTTCAGTGCATGCAGTCTGATCATGCTCGAGGAACTTCTCCCGTTTGATACGATCCTGCTCATGTACGACAAATACCATGAAATGGATATAATGCATTTTGTTGACAAGGTTGAGGAAATCAAGGCCGGTAAACGCCTTAATACCTATCTCAAGATGTATAGGGAGAGAATGGGACTAAGCCAGAGTGAATTGGCAGGTATTGCGGGAATACCTGTAAAGACGTTACAGCATTATGAGCAGGGAACCAAATCAATGGCGAAAGCAAATGCTTCATATGTCCTTTCGCTGGCAAGAACCCTCGGATGCAGACCGGAGGAACTGGTAGGAGGCATATGAGTGGAGG
>JAGAFR010000040.1 GCA_017612555.1 Lachnospiraceae bacterium
GGCACGGTCTATCAAAAGAGCATCTGCAATATCCATTAATGTGTATTCATCAGGATATCGGTTGCCAAGCTCGTAGTTACGTATAGCACTCTCGCTCAGACCGCATTCTTCTGCGAGCTGCTTTTGGGTAAGATGCCGCATGATGCGGAATGACCTTATTTTTTCACCGATTTGGGAACCGGTGTTAGCGTTTGTTTCACTCATATGAATATGCACATTATGTTCACATTGCGGAGAAAAATATGGATTAGGCAGACAAAATAGCACGCAGATTAACGTGTAAATATACTTGCGCGTTTGTTTTTTGTGTAGTATTATAAGCGTAGAGTTATTGTAGAACAATTTATGGGAAGAGGTGTGAATATGCCAAGTATAATGCCAATTTCAGATTTGAGGAACTATACAGAGGTCTTAAAAGAAGTTGATAATAAAAATCGTGTCTATCTTACCAGAAACGGTCATGGTGCATATGCAATCATGACGGTTGCTGAAGCTGATGAATTGGATAGGATCAGAGCTGCCAGGGCACTCGCTGCTGATTTGAGAAGAGCTGAAGAGCGGGCAAATCGAGAAGGTTGGATTGATGCGGATGACTTTGACCGCGAAATGGGGATAATAGATTGAAAAAATTAAAGTACTCACCAGATTATGTTGAAAAAATGAGGGAACTTAAAAAGTATCTTGATTTCCAATTTGGTGGGGATGTCAGGAAAAAGGTTATCAAAGAGATAGGAAGCAGAGTCAGATCATTACGAGAGAATGAGCAGATAGGTATTTCTGTTCGTGAAATGTACGGTGTAGATATAGATTGCTTGTGCATTTTTGTTGCAAAGAACTACGTGTTTTATCGGATAGAAACGGACTGTATTTATGTCGTGAACGTCTATAACGAACGTGAAGACTTTATGATGGATCTGTTTGGAATATCCGGACGCACGCAGGAGTCTATTGATTATTGGGGGGAATGATACCCGCTAAGGAAGCTATAGCATTGTCACCCGTGACAATAAAATGACAATAAAAACTTCAAAAAGTATAGTAGATACACTCGAACAGTTCAGAAACGAACTGTTAAACCGACCTAAATTCGCTCAAAATACATTGTTCAGAAAATGTATTTGCGAATTGGAATAGTATAATGAATGGTAGGAGGTTTGGCATGATGAATAAAAAGATGATGGTTTCAATGGTTTCAATGGTGTGTACTGCAGCACTTCTGATGACAGGATGTTCTGTCAGCATTAATGGTCTGCCGGCAAGCAGTAAGTCCGACAACACGGTCTCCGAACATACGGTAGGGGATTATTCCCAGACCATGACTGACGAAGCGGCCAATCAGTTTAAAGATGAGCTAAGTGCGTTTGAGATCGCAGCGGAACAGAGAAAACGCGCCGCAAGTAACAAAGCCGGATACAGTGTACTGGATGCGGGAAGGGGTAATCCGAACTGGATCAACAGCAAGGTCAGATCCGCATTTACACGTCTTATGGATTTTGCCAACGAGGAGTGTAAGCTCGTCATGGATAACGGCGATATGGCCGAACACGGTAACAAGTACGGGATCTCGGAACGTTTTGCCAAATTCATGAACCCATCGGATGAAACAGACCGTTTCCTTCTTGATGCAGTAGATCATTGCGAAAAAGAACTGGGTATGGAAAAGGATGATCTGCTGTTTGAGTTTACGAACGGCATAATCGGAGATTATTATCCTGATCCGAGCCGATGCCTTTCGAATACGGAACAGATACTGAACGAATACATTGAACGCGCCCTGTTTAACGGAAAAGAAATCGAGGCGGGAACCGATATATTCCCTACTGAGGGTGGTTCCGCGGCCATGTGCTATATTTTCCACTCTCTGAATCATAACCGCATACTGGAGCCCGGAGACAAGATCGCTATCGGCACCCCGATCTTCACCCCTTATCTGGAGATCCCGAATGTGAACAATTACGGTCTTGTATCAATTGATATCAGCGCAGATAAGGATCATAACTGGGATATAGATCCTGCGCAGCTCGATAAACTGCGTGATAAGGATATCAAGGCATTCTTCCTTGTGAATCCGTCCAATCCCGCATCGCATGCACTGTCCGCTCAGACACTTGAAAGGCTTAAGGACATCGTTAAGGATAATCCTGACCTTATCATCCTGACGGATGATGTTTACGGAACCTTTGTTACCGGATTTGAATCCGTTTACAGTGCGCTTCCCGATAATACCATACTTGTCTATTCTTTCTCAAAGCTGTATGGAGTTACGGGATGGAGAACCGGGCTTATAGCCATGAGCCGCAACAACGTTGTGGATCGTCTCATCAGCGAATTGCCCGATGAGGACAGGAAGGCGCTCAAAGAAGAATACGCTATCGCAGTATCCGATCCTGATGAAATGAAGTTCATAGACCGTCTTACCGCAGACAGCAGATCCATCGGACTGTACCATACAAGCGGCCTGAGCACACCGTCACAGATCTTCATGGATCTTATGGCACTGTCACATACCACATATGAAAAAGATGAATATGTCGAGATGGCAAACGCTCTTGTAAATGAGCGATACAACACACTGATGAAAGCTCTTGGGCTTGAACCGGATATGAGCGGCGAGAATGCACGTTATTATGCACTTGTTGATGTCAATGCGCTCATAGCCGACAGGTATGGTGAAGAGTTTGCGCAGTGGAAGAAGGACAATGTTTCCGATCTGGATCTTCTGAATGACCTGGCAGACAGGAAGGGTGTGGTCATTATGTACGGCCCCGGCTTTGATGCACCGGAGGGAAATGTGAGGATTTCCCTTGCCAATCTGAACAGTGACGATTACAAGGAGATCGCTTCACGTTTACTGGAACTTCTTGACGAATACTATGAGGAGTTTGAGAGCGGACTGGAAGATGAAGCTGCATAAGTGACCGGAATAAAAGGATTTGTTATGAAAAAGAAGTTGCCGGTTTTGCTCGCTGCTGTGTTCCTGTCGGTTCTGACGCTTATCGGATGCGACGGAGAGTGGCTCGATGAGTTTGACGATGCCGAATTCATCGAAGAAACAGAGGACGAGTCGGGTGATGACATAAATAACGAAAACAGCGAAAACGGACAAGACCATGGATCGGAAGATGAAGTTACCGATATCGAGCCTGTGGAGATAGGAAGTGATGCGCACTCGGCGACCGTCATGATCTATATGAACGGATCGGATCTTGAGAGCAAAGCGGGTGAAGCTTCCATGGATCTGTCCGAGATGGTCGATTCGGGCATTGGCGAAAATGTCAATGTCTTAGTTCAGACCATGGGTACGAAAAAATGGCAGGATTATGATATTTCCTCAAGATCATCCCAGATATACAGGGTGAACAAGGGTGAGCTGGAGCTTGTTAAGGATGACCTGGGTCAGCTTGACTGCACAAAGTCTTCGACGCTGTCTGATTTTATTGATTTTGGCAAGAAGAATTATCCGGCTGACAGATACATGCTCATTTTCTGGGATCATGGCGGAGGCCCGGTTTACGGATTCGGATATGATGAGTGGCAGCCTGATACGGAATCATTGACTTTGGATGAGATACAGGAAGCCCTTCGCAACAACTCGGATATCGGATTTGATATCATCGGAATGGATTGCTGCATAATGGCTAATCTTGAAACGTGTTATGTCCTGGAGCCTTTCTGTAAGTACGCCGTATTATCCGAGGATTTTGAATCGGGACTAGGCTGGTCGTACAAAGAGTGGATGAAACTGCTTGAAGAAAATCCCGGAGTATCAACACCCCTTCTTGGGAAAAAGATCATTGACGGCATGATCTCCGCTAACGAAAACGATGATGAAGTCGGCGGTTCATCGACGATGATACTTGTGAATGAAAAAGCCGTTCCCGACCTTGTAAAGAAATGGACAGAGTACGCATATAAGAACTCCGACAGTCTGTTGGGCCTGAACTACAGTAAGCTCCATATGGCCAGAGGAAGAGGCTTTTTTGACAGCTTCTTTGATTCCTGGGAAGAGGATGACAGCTCCGTGACAATGGACAATTACTATGTAAGCGATATGCTGTCCATTGTGGAAAGTGTTGGGAAGGAAGACGAGGCTACAACGGATCTTCGAAAGGCCCTGAAAGCCTGCGCCGCGTATTTCGGGCATACTTCTGATAAAAATGAGCTTACGGGACTGGCCGTATCGCTGCCTTACGGAGACAGGGATTTTTATGACCAGCTGGTCGATGTGTATTCGAAATGCGGATTTGATAAAAAATATATCGATTGGCTGGAAGGATTCGTAAGTGCCGAAGGAAGCGGTGATTACTGCGATTACAGCAGCTTTGAGGATTCGTGGTGCGGCTGGCAGACATACGAACAGGGGTGGAATTCGTGCGAGCCGGATGAAGACTTTGAGGATTGGGAATACGATTACGAAGAAAAGCTGTGGTATCTTTATGAAGACGGTAATGTCTATCTCTATGATGATGAATCGGATACCATGTTCTTCTATGATGAATATGAAGATGAAATATACTATTATGATGAAGAGGATGATGAGTGGTACATAGTTGAGGAATGATTTTTTAATATGGGGGTTAAGTATTTTCTTATCTGGCCGATATATATATCAAAGATAAGAAAATAAGCCAAAACTCTTTTTCATTTGTAAACCTCCCTAATAAGCATTCCGCGAGTCACAGCGTACTCGCGGAGTTCTTTTTTATTGAAAAGATCACGGCATCTGGTTTATTATAGATGGGTGAAAACGGGTGACATACAAAACGAAAATACGCAGGAATCGATATTCCTAAACGAGCGGCTGATGATGGCTGCTTGCTTATTTGCGGTTATAACAAGTCTCGCATCATTTGTTCTGATCAGGATCTGCGGCGAGTCTTTTGCGCTGTTTGAGACGCTCATAAAGCTCGTGACTACGGTAGCCATGTACTATGCGTTCAGGAACTACAACTGGGATGTGGCAAAGGGTCTTATGGGCGGGGTCCTGTTCTGTCTTATGTATCAGGAAGCATATCTGGTACTTGGAAGATTATGGGGCGAAGAGGATTTTGATACATACCTTGTAGCCGGCGTGCAGGGCAGTATATATCTTGCCGCCGCGGGCATGTCATTTCTGATGACGATCATCATAACGATAAACCATTTTTTCATCAATTATGCCAAGAACGGTAATCCCGATAATGTCATATTCAACCGTATGGCAATAATCTTCAAACTGGGGGTTTGCATACTAATTCTCGGAGCCAACAGCAAGCTTGGATTCTCGCCGGTGATCCTGTGGAAAAACGCGATGCAGTATCTGACCGATATGGCGATAATAGTGCTGCTTGTATGTATCGAATCACAGTTTGATTCGTTCAAGATATTGCATAAGGAACTTTTGGATCAGAAGCGCAAACGGAGAAAGACAAATGATCGATCGTAAACGTCTGTCGGGAATATGGCTGATGGCGATGGCGCTCCTGTCACTGGGTGCGTTCACTGCTTTTTTCGTTGCGCAGATGTGGCTGAACATTCTGTTTGCGGTCTATTTTTCCCTCGCGCTCTTACAGTTCATAACGCTCAACATTTATCTGTGGGGTCCCGAAAAGCTTCCGGGCAGGCCACTTAAGATACTGTACCGCCTTTGCTACGCATCGTCATTTCTTGTGATCCCGACATTCATATTTATATTTATGGGACTTATATCGCAGTATCATGTAAAGATCCCGGACAGTATCGACGCTACAGCCATGCGATCCGAAGAGATCGTCCCGGGAGACGGGACAGTGATCTACAACACCGGTACACTCTACGTGATCTTCCCCGAATACACAAGCGTTGATCTTGTGTGCGAAGATCGTCCGTCCAAATCCGATAAGACGATAACATGGTGCTCCGGCGCGGCGTTTCAGCATGCGGTAAGTCTTGGATTTTCTCATGAGAATATAGAGGGTGATCATGCGTCGGTCGGGGAATTCTTCGAAAGTCCGTATGAAAAAGATGCATATGTCGCATTTGTATCGGCGGGGAAGGATTTTTCTTTTGAATTCGAAGACAGATCGCAGGCGATAAAGAGTGCGGCGGATAAGGGCGGAAGCGGCTTCATGCAGTTCGGACTTATGAGAGACGGGGAGAGTGTCATGAACTTTGACAGACCGAGGGCCAGATGCTACAGGACGCTTGCCGAGCTTAACGGCAGCCTTTGTATCATAGATTCGGTCAATATGCTCCATTTTACCGAGTTCATGGATGAACTGAAAAAACTTGGCGTAACGAATGCGATCTATATGGATATGGGCGCCGGATGGAATTATTCATGGTTCAGAAATGCGAAAGGAAAGGTCGTAACTCTATTCGGTCTTCCTGTTCCGTGGTCTCACAACTGGGTTGTGTTCAGAAAGTAGAGTTTCTATGGAAAATGTAAGGTATGATGCTTTTATAAGCTACAGACACTGCGAACTGGATTCGTTCATATCAGAAAACCTGCATAAAAAGCTTGAGAGTTATAAGCTTCCGGCATCTGTTTTAAAAAAGATCGGAACCGGCAGGACAAAGATAGAGAGAGTATTTCGGGACGAAGCGGAACTGCCCCTTTCCGATAATCTGTCAGACCCCATCACTCTGGCACTTGATAATTCCGAATTCCTGATTGTCATCTGCACACCGAGACTGAAGGAGTCCATGTGGTGTCGTAAAGAGATAGAGACATTCGTGAACACTCACGACAGAAAGCACGTTCTCCTGGTACTTGCGGAAGGCGAGCCGGAAGAATCATTTCCGGATATCCTCATGTATGAAGATATAACCGCCAAGGATGAGAACGGAAATGATATCACGGTAAGAGTGGACAGGGAGCCGCTGGCTGCAGACTGCCGCGCAGAGAACAACCGGCAGAGGCTCAAAGCACTTGATAATGTCGTGCTCAAGCTCTGCGCTGCGATATTCGGCCTTAACTATGATGATCTGAGACAGCGCCACAGGGAGAGACAGATAAGAAGAAGGATCATAGCGATGTCGTCAGCGCTTGCGATCGTAAGTGTTTTTGCCGTAACGTGCCTTGCTTTTACCGTTAAGATAAGCAGGCAGAACAGAGTCATCAGTGATAAATATGCGGGGGCCATGGCATCCGTATCGGAAAACCTCCTGTCACAGGGACTTAGAAAAGATGCGATATATGCCGTCAGGAACGTACTGCCCGATAATGAAAAAGACGGATATAACACGGATGCATATAATGCACTTGTACAAGCGATAGCACCGTATGAGACGGAAAAGTGTTATTTTCCGGCAGGGGATTTTCATGCGCCGCAGGATGTCCGGGGGTTTGATGTGTCGAATGACGGTGCATACGCGCTCATAAGATGTGAGGGATTTTTTTCGGTAAGGGACATATCGGAAGATAACGAAGTCTGCCGCGTTGAGAGCGAATTAAGCGATGCCACCTTATTCTCCGATGCCGGTGTGGTCTATATAGATGATAATCTTCGCGTGATGCAGCTGGATATCGCAACGGGCGAAGAGACAGTTCTTTCGGAAGAAGGGTATGATCTGTATTATGCCTCGGGCACGAAGACCTTGCTGGTGTTTTCTTCCGAAGGTATAACCGGATTAAAGGACGGAAGGGAAGACTTTAAGATCGCGCTTGATGCCGCGGGGATCGACGATGCGGACATGGAAGTGGAGAACGTATACATAACGGATGACGGAGCTTATGCTGCTTTTTCCGTATACGAATACGATGATATATGGTGCGGTATTATAGATATTTCGGCAGGAAAGCTTAAGAGTTGTCTGAAGGTTGAAGATGCTGACTGCGCAATAGCATGTACAGACGGAAGCAGGATGTATATTTACTGTGAGAACGAGGGAGACTACACGGGTGTTGTAACTTCCGGATTGATGAAGGCTGTAGATACTTCGGGAAAAGAGACGGCCGTATGTGATATTCCCGGCAGCGGTTTTTATAAGATGCAGGAAGGTGATAACGGTATCATTCTTGTTTCGGACAGCCTCGCATATGTTCTTGATGATGATCTTAACATACGGTCTGCCATAACAGGATACATGGATGCGGTATGTGTGCTTCCGGCAGAAGAAGGTTTTGTGATAGTGGATGCGCTCGGACGAATGTTCAGTGACAGCGTGTTTTCGAATGTTGACAGGACTTACAGCTTGTACGGGCATAATGATGATGCCATGATAAGCCATGCCGCATGCACTGATGACAAGCTTTTTGTAAAATACGCAGATACTAACAGGATAGTCGAATACTCACCGGATGAGATCACCGCAAAAGTGATGAAGGATATCGGTGATGCAACCGGCTTTAACGGAAATTCCGATGCGGATATCGACATTTCGGATCTTGAGGGAATAGAAGATATAAGCGTGTTCTACAGGGCCGTATCAGGTGACGGAAAATACATTGCGGTAAATTCCAATGACGGGATACTGTTCATTTACGATACGTCAGACAAAAGAAAAGTTAAGGAGATATATGATTCGGATATCGTGCTGATGCACGCTGTCTTTCCCTATCTGAAAAATGCTCATGTGTACATCATAGAGAACAGGGTTTTTGACGAGAACTTCAACATGATCTCAAGGCTTCCGAACGGCGCACTGGCGGCGATCGGAAAAGATCAGAAGAGTGTGGTTACAGGCTCGCCGTATTCATTGGATACGTACTACGAGATCACACTCATGTCATTTGATGAGATGATACGTAAGGCCGATGATATATTGGGAGACTACGTACCGGGGGCTGACATCTGCGAGAAATACAATATCGATCACGCGGGAGAGTAAGTGATGTCAAAGATGTCCTTACGGATGATATAAAAATCATGCAGATCATCCTCGCGGCAGGCTATGTAATCGCCCATTTCGCCTTTCATATATTTTTCTTCATACCACTTGGTGAACAGCTTGACGTTTTTATCAAGCTTAGCTGCCATGATATAAGACGATCCTGTGGGAATACATGACAATATGTGCTCGTACAGGTCGTACACCCTTCCGTCCGGCTCGGCATATATCCTTGGCGTATATTCGAGCTTCCTGTCATAAGGTGCAGCGATCTTTTGGTAACTGGTGTCAAATTTCGATATCGCCATCGGGTACACTTCTCCGAGAATACCGACCATCAGGTAAAAGCTTCCGTCAACTACAAGATCCGTATCTCCCTCGAGAGTACGTATCTTTATGCGGGTATTTTTTTCAAGAAAAGTCGTGGGATCGATGTACCCGAGAGTAAGCTGATTTTTTCCGTATTTGGCAAAGACGGACATATCCGGTTCATATTCCGCGGCAAATATTATGCTGAACGATTCGAAGTACTGACGTATAGCCATATCAAGGTATTCTTTTATCGAAGTATCGGGATATTTTACCCCAAGCTTATCTTCACTGATAAAGCCGCCGGCTTTAAAATCATGTCCGCCGCCCGATCCTACACCGTCGGTTATTGCTTTTACAAAATCATCTGCCATGACTTCCCTTGTGCAGCTTCTGATTGACAGTTTGTATCCTCCCGATACATGCCCGTAGGCAACGACTACGTTAAATTCCGCAACCTGAAGAGCCATATCGCTTATGATCCCGAGAATATTAGGATCGCAGTCATCGGCTTTAAGAAGACCGCAGCTGTAATTGCTGATACACGCATATCCTGCAAGAGCTTCTCCGGTTATACGCATTTCTTCGAGCGAGATGTTGCTGTTTGTAAACAGTCTTATCTGGGCTTCATTTATAATCAGACAGTCGCGCATATCCTTATCAAGCGGATGGGACAGCTCGGAAAAGCTTCCGGTATCAGTCATAAGGCCGTAATACAGGGCTGTGCACACGGCTCTGTCGGACAGCACGTCGTACCCTTCATCAAGCATGAGCTTCCATACAAGAGTAGAGCAGCTGCCGAGTTCGGGATGTATCTCGGAAAGTGCAAGCTCGCTCGTGCCGTTGTGATGGTCGATGATTGCGATATCATCGGCTTCAAGGCGTGTCACGTTTCCCTGTCCGTACTGGCAGTCGGAGGTGATAAGAAGCCCGTCTACTTTTCCGGCATCGGGAGCATAGTATGAAACCGGTATCTTAAGCTCGCTGATCATCAGAAGCAGGTTCGTTTTTTTGATCCTGTACTGGCCGCTGTAAATGATGCGAACATCTTTTCCTATTTGTTCGAAATATCTGTACAGTCCATATGCCGAAGCCAGAGCATCCGGATCCGGATTATCATGGCACTGGATGGTTATCTTGTTGAAATTCTCAAGGTCTTTAAGACGCATGCCGCACTCCCGTATTAGAATTCTGGTTATCTGCCAAACATGTTACATTGTATATTTTTCGAATGTAACCGTCAATATTTGAATACACCTGTCTTTAAGCGTTGTCGGCATTGACAATTGCTGCATGGAATACTACACTTAAAAATAGTTATGTATACCAAATTCATTAAACCCATATGTACGATCGTTGCCGTGGTATTGATGATGGCAGCCATACCGGCCACCTTTTATGCGGCGGAAGCGATCGGCTCAAGGATCGAAATTGAAAAGATAGACGGAACAGCTTACATAGTCAAGCCGTCCGGTAAGAAGACAGAAGCCCGTGCGGGCGTGAAACTCTCTGCCAAGGAGAGCCTTCAGACCGCAATGGGCTCTTATGCATTTCTGGGCATAGATGACGATAAGGTCATCAAGGTCGATGAGCTGTCGCAGATCAATATAGTCAAAAAGAGTAACAAGCTTAGCGTCAACATTGAAGAAGGCAGCATCATGTTTGAGGTAAAGAACAAGATACCCGAAACATGCGAAATGGATCTGAATGCCTCAACGATGGCGATGAGCATAAGAGGTACCGCAGGCGTTATCGGTCTTCGAAGGATAGGCGACAATATAGTATCGGTTGCGGAACTTGTCGACGGCAAGGTGGATATGACATACAACGATATCGCCGGAAAGGGTCGAAACTTCACCCTCTGGGGAGGAGAATCAGCCCTTCATAAGGATGGTGCCGACACCGTGGAGCGTGACCTTATAGACATTACGGAGTTTCCGGGATTTGCTGCGGTAGAGCTTGCGGATAATCCGGAGCTTTGTGAGAAAATGCTGGAAAAGAGCGGACTTAATGCCAAGTGGCCCATTGAGCATGCTCAGGAACTTCTTGAAAGAGGACAGGCGCATAACAGGGAGTGTTACTATGATGTGTTTGAGCCGGGTAACACACATTCGGTCGCTTCGCTGAAAGGGTATGTTGATTCCGTTATGAATCTGGCTCTTGATTCGGATCTTACGGAACCTTCGCCTACTCCGTATCCGATGCCGGAAGAAGATACGCACGAAACTGTGGTGCCGGTTCAGACACCCGTAAGAACTGAACCCACTCCGGTAGATGAGAATCTGAAAAAATACGGACGGCCGATCGCAACAGCTACACCGGCGCCTGACGGATACAGCGGTCCCAACACGATCTCCTGGGATGAGTACGCAAACAGGAACAGGAAAAATGAAAACAACGGCAGCGATGACAGGCATAATGAGAATAACGGAGGCGGTATCACCGAGAGAGTTGAGCCGCGTCCTGCTCCGAACTATGAATACAGGGATTACGGCGGCGTTGTAAACCCGTCTTCTTCATCATCCTCTTACGTTAATACGCAAGGTACAGGCGGCTCGTCCAATAACAATTCGGGTCCGGATCCGTACGGCGATGATGATGACAGTTCAAGTTCTTCATCAAAGAAAAAGACACCGACGCCCACACCGACACCGGAGCCTACTCCTACGGAAGAGCCTACCGAAGAATTCCTGGTACGTTTCTTTGATTCGAAGGCTGATGTACCCACACAGCCTATCAAGGAAATGTACGTCAAGAAGGGTGAATATGCGGTACCACCTGAAGATCCCGTTCACGAGGGATTCAAGTTTACCGGGTGGGATCCTGATCGCGTGAATGAGCCTATATATAAAATGACCAACTTCTATGCGGTATATGAAGAAAAGAAAACTCCAACGGTAAGTCTGCGCGTATGGGATCAGGTTGCAACATTGTCCCCAATAGACATTGATGGAACGGATGACCCATATGAACTAATTAAGGAAGAAGATAGGGTATATAGAGACGTATCTAATTATGTATATGCTGAAGATTATAATACAATTTATATTAGTAAAGAAAGCATATGCAGTCTTCTAAACTATCCAGACTGTTATTTCAGACCGTGTTTCAGCGACACGGGCTATATGTTTGCACCGGAAAGTGATCTTGAAAAGGCTCTGGATGAAATATCGGAATGGTATTCGAAACGTGGACTGGAAGATGTATACGAAGATATTGGATTTGAACTGATACCGCATTACAGGACTCATATTATAGATTCGGAGGGAGAATATGATAATTGGGCCTGGTATGGAGTGGTGATCGATCTGAATGCGAGTGAAAAGCAGGGGCACAAGTTTTCGCACTGGAAAGTGGATCCGGGATATGAGGTTTATTGGAATGATGTTAAGAACTGTTATCAATACAGGGTTAAAAATCATGATGTAGTCATAGAAGCGGTTTATGATTAATAATAGAAAGACTTTAAAGATCATAATTGCATTTGCCGCAGCCATGACAGCGGTTGCGGTTTATATGTCCGGAATCCTTCTCGGCACCGCGAACCGTGTTAACGACAGGTTTTACCAGCGTGGGAACGTGCGCAGCGGTGTTGTCTCCATCATCCAGATAGACGAGAGAAGCCTTGATGTTCTCGGCCCTTATCAGACATGGACGAGGGACTATGTGGCGGAGGCGATAGAGAAGCTGAACGAAAATGCAGACACAGCCCCTGCTGTTATAGGTGTTGACGTACTCTATATAGGGAATACGAGCGAAGAAGCGGATGCGCACCTTGTGAACGCAGCGGGCATCAGGGATAATGTCGTATTCGGCTCATATGTAAATGTGGGAACCGAACTGTTTGAAAATGACGGAGCCTACGCCCTTCAGAAAACGATAACTCTTTTTGAAGAACCTTTCGAAGCGCTGGAAGAGGTAAGCTCACAGGGAGTGGTCAACGGATTCTATGACAGGGACGGAGTCATAAGACACGGCCTGTTATCCGTTAACGTTCCCGACGGAAGGACGATCCCCTCTTTTGCATATGAGATATGCAGAAAATACGGGCAGCACATCGGAGAGGACATCGCACCTCCGAAGCTCAATGAGAATGGTTTCTGGTATATTGATTTTACCGATTATGCCGGAGGATATTCGGATTCTTTTTCGCTTTGCGATCTGATAAACGGTGATATCCCGGCAGATTATTTTACCGACGGTATCGTTCTTATCGGTCCGTATGCGGAAGGACTGATGGACAGTTATACGGTCGCTATAGACCGCGCATATGATATGTACGGTGTTGAGATACACGCCAACATGATCGATGCGATGCTTGACGGAAGATACAAGACAGAAGCAGCCGGATGGCTGATGGCTGTGATCATAGCCGCGTTCACGTTCTGCAGCGTTATGATAGCGGGAGGCAGCAGGACCGAGAAGGGGATAGTATATGCGGCTGTTGCATGTATCGGATATCCGCTGCTGTGTGTATTTCTCTACGGGAAAGGTTATGTACTTGACATACTGTACGTTCCGTTGTTTGTTGCTGCGGTAACGATAGTGAACATAGTGATCCACTATATAACGGCAACCATCGAGAAGAAAAAAGTCGAGGGAACATTTAAGAGATATGTGGCTCCCGAGATCGTTGATGACATATTAAAACAGGGAATGGACACCATAAAGCTCGGCGGAGAAGCAGTCGACTGTGCGATACTGTTTGTCGACATAAGAGGCTTTACTACGATGTCCGAATCAATGGAGCCTGAGCAGGTGGTGGAGATACTTAACCGATATCTTGAGCTGACCAGCAGCTCCATATTCCGATTCGGAGGAACGCTTGATAAGTTCATAGGAGATGCGACGATGGCCATATTCGGCGCACCGCTTCCCATGGATGATTATGTGTTTGCCGCCGTGTGTGCCGCAAATGACATGGTGGAAAGATCCCACGATCTTGCAAAAGAGCTTGAGGAGAAGTTCGGAAGATCGGTAAGCTTTGGGGTCGGCGTGCACTGCGGAAAAGCAGTTGTGGGAAACATCGGTACCGACAGAAGGATGGATTACACAGCGATAGGAGATACGGTCAATACAGCCGCAAGACTTGAAGCAAACGCACCAAAGGATACTGTATATATCAGTAAACGTGTTGTTGAAGCGCTGGGAGACAGGATCGAATATGAATCGGTGGGGAATATCCCCCTCAAGGGAAAGAGCGAGCAGCTTGAAGTCTTCAGACTGATTAGGATAGCGGACGAAAGCGCAAAGGAGTAGTGTGATGGACATAGACAAACTGGCAAAATGCGGAAAGGTCAGATACTTTAACGCTGACAGCTTTATTGTCATAGAAGGCAATGAAGGTTCGACGGCTTTTCTCGTGCTTAAGGGTTTTGTCGGAGTGGTTCTTGGCACGTTTAAAGATAAGAACAGGATCGTTGCGAGGATCGATGAGGGCTCTTTCTTCGGGGAAATGTCGATGCTTGAAGGCGCACCCAGAAGCGCGACAGTCATGGCGGGAGGCGGTGGTGTCACCGTACTTGAGATCGGAAAAGATGATTTTCTAAAGCTCATGAAGACAGAACCGGAACTTGCATTCAAGCTTTTGAAGACGCTTTACAATCGTATAGAGGATACGCTCAACGGATCCGACAGATATATGGTGGCATATGCGGCCGAGGTCAGAAGAGACAAGACATACAAAGAGATAAGCGCTATCGATCTTGATCAGTTTAAAGTGATAGTGGCTCAGAGGGAAGATTATGTACTGAAGCTCCTGACATACATGTCGCATACGCTGACCAAGATAAACAGGGAACTGATGAGAAGGACTTCGATGTAAAAGGATAGGAGCAGGATGATAGATAAGCTTTATCTGATCCCCGACCCAAACGACATAAAACGCTCGGAAGAGATCGCAGACAGGTGGGGAGCCGCATTTGAATACAATGATTTTTTTGATCCTAAGCTTCTTGATGACGAGACGGAACTTCGAAGAAGGATAGAAGCTTACAGGGATCATTCCAAGAAAAATCTCGGTGATAATCTTCACGGTGTTTTTTATGATATCTGTCTTAACAGCTGTGACCGGAAGATCAGGGAAATATCGGAAAGGCGAGTGGACTCATCGATGACCATAGCCCGCAAGTTGAACTGCAGGAAAGTCATTTTCCATACAAACTTCATTCCCGGGTTTATCCCTGATTTCTATGTAAACGGCTGGGTGAACATGAATGCGGACTATTACAAAAAGGTGTGCGCTGCATATCCCGATATGACCGTCTGCGTTGAAAATATGTTTGATTTTAAACCCGATATGCTGCTGCTCCTTGCCAAGGAGATGGCTGATGTTGATAATTTTGCGGTGTGCTTTGACGTGGCGCATATAAATGTCCACGGGGAGCGTTGTGAGGATTGGATCAGGGACCTGGCTCCTTATATCAGACATCTTCATATCAATGACAATGACGGGGTTGCCGACCTTCATCTTCCGGTCGGGGATGGCTGCGTTGATTGGAAAGAATTCTTTGATACCGTGGACAGGTATGGCATAGATTCGGGAATGCTCATAGAAGTAAGAGGACTTGATGATTTTGAAAAGTCCATGAGGTATCTGATACAGAGGGGCTTTGTTCATGAGCGCTGACGGACAGATCAAAGGAATAAGCATAGAAAGGCGCAACAAGCCTAAGAAAAAGAAACAGCTGAGTGAAAAGCAGAAAAGAATACTGACGGTCGTTGAGTCCGTGCTGATACTCACACTTTCGTTTTCGGTCGTTTTTCTCGGTATCAATTTTTATCTTGATCGTAAAAGCGAAAAAAAGATGGATTCCATCCGTACTCAGGTAAAGGAATCCCGGCTTCAGTTTGAGAGTATCGCGATCCCGGAGGAGTCGAAAGAAAAAAACAGGCAGAAAAAGGAAGCTTCAGACAAAAAAGATGATGCGGCGGAAAGTGCGGCAAAGAAGCATTCGACTGATGAAATACTTCCGATATACCGAAAAATGCATGAGGAGAATGAGAACTTTGCGGGGTGGCTGTACGTTGACGGAACGAATCTCGAGTATCCGATAATGCAGGGACCCGATAACAAATTCTATCTGTCCCATGATATGGACGGTGCATACGACAAGTACGGTATGCTCATACTGGATGAGAATTGCAACATTGACAGTGATTGCCCGCAGCTTGTGATCTACGGGCATAATGTTAATTCCGGAAAGCTGTTCGGAGAATTGCTGTTCTACAAGGAAGAGGCATACTGTGATTATCATCCCGAGATATGCTTCGATACGTTGTACGGAAGGGGAACATACAGAGTGTTTGCCGCATTTACGACAACCGTATCTGAAGCCCAGAAGGACGGGAAGATGTTCTCTTCCCTTGAGTTTTCCGATAAGGAAAGCTATGATGGTCTTGTGTCGTGGGCAAAAGAAAAGTCATTATATGAACGTGATTTCACACCGCAGTACGGTGATGATATATTGTCGCTCGTGACATGTGAACACAGTGACGAAGAGGGGAGATTCATTGTGTTTGCCGCGAAAGATGAGGGGGATGCAGGTAAATGACCGGGACAAAAAGGAGAGTAAAAAAACCGATAAGACGCGCGTTCTATTGCGCGGCCGGAACCATACTGGGTACGGTGTTCGCGCTTCGAGTAAACGCTGCCGCACCGATAACGAACATCACCGTTGAGGAAGGAAAGATATCCGTTGAGGATTATGAGTATTTCAAGATGCCGACGGTCATCAAGGTGACCCTTCCCGCCGGATTGCAGCAGATAGGATTCAGTTCTTTTGAAGGGTGTACGCAGCTTTCGAACATCAATCTGCCGGACGGATTATCGGTCATAGACAACAGAGCTTTTGCAAGATGTGAGAGTCTTGAGAAGATAGATATCCCGGAAAGTACGGTGTTCATCGGAAACGCCGCTTTTTACGGATGCACATCACTTGATGATGTGGTGCTTCCGGCAAATATCACGGGAATATCGAATAACCTGTTTTACGGATGTACGTCTCTTTCGAAGATAACCCTTCCCGAAAAACTGACATCCGTCGGACAGCAGAGCTTTTATAACTGTAAAAGACTTGCCAAGGTGGAACTTCCGGCTTCGGTAACAAAGATAGATGACGGTGCATTTTATGATTGTTCGGCTCTGTCACAGATAGTCATCCCCGATTCCGTTACCGAGATAGGGCAGGATGCGTTTGAGGGCTGCAACGGCCTTACGATAGTATGCGGCGATCGTTCATATGCCGCCAATTATGCGGAAGCAAACGGTATCAGACATACCGGTAAACAGAGCGAAACGGTACCGGCGGCCGTGACGGAAACGAAGCCCGTCATATCCACCGAGGATATCCCTGCTACAGGCGTAAACACTCCGTATACGGCAGTTATGATGCTGATGCTCGCCAGCATGGCAGGACTCGTTTTTTGCCGCTTTCATTTTGATAATGTGTTATACTACGATCATGAGACTTAACAGAGAACCGAAACAAAAGTGGTTTGAGCCAAAAGGAGGAAACAGATGCTTAATACAATGAAGACAAGGTTAATGTGCATGCTTACGGCTGCATCGGTGGCTATGGGAACCATCGCATTCCCGGTGCAGGTATGGGCTGATGAAGATGATGATTACGGATGGGTAGATGATCTCGAGGATCTTACACCGGAAGAGCGCAGATTCATTGAGGACCTTGGTGATGAAGACGGAGACGGAGATATCGATGAAAGAGATGTGATCGCTGCAGCAGTAACGGCTGCTGTTATCGATGATATGGCGCGGGAAGCCGAGCGTCAGCAGAGAGAAGAGGCAGAACGCAGACGTAAAGCTGATGAAGAAGCAAACAGAAATCGCAGGGTTTCAGGTGTTGCCGTAAGCACAACGTATGTTAAACTTACGCCCGGACAGACATATCAGGTATATGCTTATGTTAAGCCTGACAGTGCCGAAAACAAGGGATACTGGTTCACTTCAAACAACCCTTCCGTTGCAACCGTTGACGGAAGCGGTATGATACATGCGGTTAATGCAGGAAATGCCGTAGTTACGGTAACGACATCCGAGGGCGGATACAGAGCAAGCGTTAATGTAGATGTTAACTATGCCCCCGCTGCAGCCGCACAGACAGTTGCCCAGGATGCAAACTGGACGGCAATAGCCACGAACATGATACTCGCAGCTGCACCGGGATCGGTAGTCAATCTTGTTGCTCCCAAGGCTATGAGCTTTGATGCCGGAATGATCAATGCACTCAAGATGCGCCCCGATGTAGGCGTACTTATTGCATATCCTTATAATGGACATGCGTATGCACTTGCTGTTCCTGCAGGATATAACCTTGCATCCAAGATGGATGCCACCGGCAAGGTCAGCTTCATCAAACTTGCTGCGGTTAATGACGGCAAGGTCATTACCGCAATGACTAAGTGATCTGAAGGATAGGGACTATGCGGATCCTGATCGCTGAAGATGAGGTGTCAACTGCCAAGGCACTCAAGGTATTGCTTGAAAAGGCAAAGTATTCGGTAGATATAGTCCATACGGGCACAGATGCCTGGGATTATATATCTTCCGGCTCCTACGAGGTGATAGTCCTTGACATAATGATGCCGGGAATGAGCGGTCTGGAAGTACTGTCGCTTATACGAAAAAACAATATAAAGACACCCGTGCTGCTGCTTACGGCCAAGGCTGAGATCGAAGACCGTATAGCGGGGCTTGATGCGGGTGCGGATGATTACCTGCCCAAGCCGTTTGATACCGGTGAGCTCATCGCACGTATCAAGGCTCTCGGACGTCGGAGTGAAAACTACTCCGATTCCGAAAAGAGGGCAGGTAATCTCGTTCTTGACACAAACCGATATGAGATGCGTGTTGGAGATGAATCGACCGCTCTTACAAATAAAGAATTTCAGCTGATGGAACTGTTCGTGCAGCATCCGGGTTATGTGTTCTCGGCAGATCACCTCATGGAGAAGATATGGGGGACCGATTCGGAATCGGATGTGGATGTTGTATGGACTCATATAGGTTTTGTCCGAAAGAAACTGAGAACCATAGGTGCCGATGTTGAGATCAAGACGATACGCGGCGCGGGATATTTACTGGAGGTCTCCAAATGATCAAAAAGATGAGGAGACGTGTCATAGTGGCAGCGATGCTTGCATTCTTTGCGGTCATAATGATGATCGCAACGGTAGTTAATGCGGTAAACTACGGTATCGTAACAAGGCGATCCGACGAGACGCTTAATGCCATCCTGTCATATGAGGATGATATCACGGACAGGCCGGGTCCTCCTGGACCGCCGCCGGGGCCTTTTATGGGACTGCCGGATGTTGAAGCGAATTACATGACCAGATTCTTTACGGTACGTTTTGACACGGCGCAAAATGTTCTGTCCGCATCAACGGATTATATCGCCTCGGTAGATAAGGAAGATGCCGTGAAAATGGCACGTAAAGTGCTGGATGGCGGTAGGACGCGGGGGTACATGAAAGAATACCGCTTTGCCAAGGCAGAAGCGGAAGGAGAGATCACGGTTGCATTTCTTAACACAGGACGTGAACAGCAGTCCATGATATCGCTTTTGCTGCTTACGGCCGCGGTGTCATTTGTAAGTCTCGTGATCGTTTTCATTCTTGTAACGGTGCTGTCAAAGAGAGCGATCAGACCGTATGCAAACAACATAAGACAGCAGAAACAGTTTATTACCGATGCCAGTCATGAGCTTAAGACTCCGCTCACTTCGATCTCCACGAGCCTCGATGTTATCACCATGGAACACGGAGAGGATGAATGGACTGAGAACATAAGAAATCAGACAGTCCAAATGACGGAGCTGGTCAGAAAACTTGTTACTCTTTCAAGATTTGACGAGGATATGCCGCTTCCGAATAAAGAGCGATTTTCGCTGAGCGAAGCCGCATGGGAGATCGTAGGCGTGTACAAGCCCAGGATCGATGCTCACGAAAAGAAGTTTACGGTTGACATAGAAGAAAATATTTCCATGCTTGGAGATGTTGAAGCGATCAGGCAGATGCTGTCGGTACTTCTCGACAATGCGATACGTTATTCGGACGAAAAGGGCGAGATAAGGTTTTCGGTGTTCAAAAAGAGAAGTAAAGTATTTATGGAAGTGTTCAATACATGCTTTTATGAAACACCGCCGGATACGGACAGGCTGTTTGATAGATTCTATCGTCCGGATGAATCGAGAAGTTCCAAGACCGGAGGAAACGGTGTGGGATTGTCCATCGCCAAAGCGGTAGCAACAGCGCATGGAGGACGGATCGAAGCGATCTGTCCCAGCGGAAGGACCATGACGATCCGCATATGCATTTAACCGGTAACCTGATTACACGGAAGACCCCGAGGGGTCTTCTTTTTTTGTGAACAATCTGTGTCTTTATGATCATTTCAGGTTCATTTCAGGTTGACCGGATAGAATGTGAAAAACAAACGAAAGGTGGACAGAAGATGGAGGATATAAAACGATACAGACATGAACTGAAGTACTCGGTTTCCTATACCGATTATCTGGCGGTCCGAAAACGGCTTCGAAGGATAATGAAACCGGATCCTCACGCCGGAGAAGACGGACGATATTCGATCAGAAGCATATATTTTGACAATGCAGATGACAAGGCGCTTCGTGAAAAGGTCGACGGGGTCGCAAAACGCGAGAAGTTCCGGATCAGGTATTACAACGATGATCTTTCGTTCATAACACTTGAGAAAAAGATGAAGATCGATAATCTGTGCCTTAAGTACGATGCGACCATCAACATGGAAGAATATGCGAACATACTTGGCGGTAAGATCGAATTCATGAAAGATCATGATAACGAACTTGTTCGCGAACTGTATGCCAAGATGATATATCAGAGGCTGCAGCCGAGGGTTTTTGTTTCATATACCAGGGAGCCGTACATTTATGTGCCGGGAAATGTCAGGGTGACTTTCGATTCGAATATAAGAACATCACTTTTCTACAGAGATTTTCTTACAAACGGATTCAGTGACATATGTGCTACGGATTCACCGCACGACATGCTGATGGAAGTCAAATACGATGAATTCTTACCTGAGATAATTCAGGACCTGATACAACTGGGAAGTGTAAGACAGCAGGCGTTCTCGAAATACGGTGCCTGCAGAAGATACGGATGATGAAAGAAATGCTAAAACAGAGGAGGAAACAGTAATGACATTCAACGACATTTTTAAATCAAGTTTTTTGGAGAGCGTAACGGAGTTTTCCGTGATAGATACGCTGGTGGGTATGGTATTTGCACTTGTGATAGGACTGTTCATTTTTGTGATCTATAAGAAAACGTTCAGCGGGATCATGTATTCAAACGGATTTGCGATGACGCTTGTGGGACTGTCCCTTGTCACAACGCTTGTGATCATGGCGGTAACATCAAATGTGGTTCTTTCACTCGGTATGGTCGGTGCACTTTCGATCGTCCGTTTCCGTACGGCTATCAAAGAACCTATGGAGATCGTGTTTTTGTTCTGGGCTCTTGCGGTAGGTATAGTGATAGGCGCGGGAATGATACCTCTTGCGGTCATAGGTTCGGTCATCATAGGAGTGATCCTTGTTCTTTTTGCAAACCGCAAGATCCGCAACACACCTTATATACTTATCATAGACTGTGCGGATGAGAAGGCTGAGGAAAGTGCGATGAACATCGTCGAAAGATCTGTTGATAAATTCCTGGTAAAGTCCAAGACCGTTAACTCTTCAGGAGTAGAGCTGACTGCCGAGATCAGGGTCAAAGACGGAGCCACCAGCTTTGTGAATCGTGTAAATGAGACCGAAGGTGTTTCATCCGCAACACTCGTAACTTTTAACGGCGAGTATATGTCGTAGCTTGCAGGATTCGAAAGAGGAAATTGTCATGGTTGAAAACAAAAATACCGTGAAGATTGTGATAGCGATCGTATCGGTTGCGGTTGCAGTGTGTCTTATAGCGATAGCATACGGGCAGAAATTATCGGATGCTCTTGGCGGAAGTGCCGTCAGTATGGAGTATGAAGATAAACTGTTTGATACCGAAGAGATCATAAGCATAAACATTAAAATGGATGAGAATGAATGGGACGAGATGCTGAAGAATGCATCATCCGAGGAATACTATTCCTGCGATGTTGTCATAAACGGTACAACGATACATAACGTCGGAATAAGACCGAAAGGCAATACAAGCCTGTCATCCATCGCTATGGATCCGGATACGGACCGGTTCAGTTTCAAACTGGAATTTGACCATTTTGTTGAAGGGCAGACATGTTACGGTCTTGATAAGCTCATCCTGAATAACAATTATGCCGATGCCACCAACATGAAGGAAGCCGTTATCTACGATATGTTTGAGTATCTGGGGGCTGATGCGTCATTGTACAATTATGCGACGATATCGCTTAACGGTGAATACAAGGGAGTGTATCTCGCACTTGAAGGAGTGGAGAAGAGCTTTATGCTCAGGAACTTCGGAACGCAGGACGGCGAACTCTATAAGCCCGATCCGATGGAAATGGGAGGCGGCCAGAAGAGTGCGTCCTCGGGACAGGGAGGCCCCGGAGGAATGAAGCCGCCTGAAGGAATGGAAATGCCTGAAGGGTTTGAACCACCGGAAGGGATGGAACCACCATCCGGAGATTTCCCGGGCGGAGACTTCGATCCCGAGAAGATGCCGGATATGGGTGAAATGCCGGATGCAGGCAGCGAAGAGTCTGAAGCATCCGGGAAGTCCGGGAACAGAACCGGCGGTGGCGGTGGCGGCCCGATGATGGGCGGAAACGGCGCAAACCTCAATTATACGGATGATGATCTTGACAGCTATTCATCCATCTGGGACGGCGCACTGTCCGGAACAAGCGATGCCGATCACAGAAGAGTCGTGACCGCACTTAAGAACATAAGTGAAGGCACCGATCTTGAAGAGTACCTTGATGTCGACAACATCCTTAAATACATGGCCGTACACACATTCTCGGTCAATCAGGATTCACTGTCGGGAAACATGGCTCACAACTATTATCTGTATGAGTATGAAGGAAAGCTCAACATGTTCCCGTGGGATTACAATCTGTCATTTGGCGGAATGGGAATGGGCGGATCAGACTCGTCGGAAATGATCAATGATGCGATCGACACACCTTTTTCGGGTACGGAATTCTTTGACGCACTGCTTGAAAATGAGGAGTACCGCAGCATCTATCATGAATATTTGAGAAAGCTGTGCGAAGAGTATATCGACGGCGGAAGATTTGATGAGGTTTACTCACGTATCAGAAGCCAGATCGATGAACCGGTCAGGACCGATCCTACTGCATTTTACACATATGATGAATATCAGGCCGCAGCCGAAACGCTGTATGACACAGTCTTCCTTCGCGCACAGAGCATTGAAGGACAGCTCTCGGGTACGATACCATCGACCGATGAGGGTCAGCGAGATGACAGCAGCGCCCTTATAGATGCTTCGAATATAGATACAAGTGTTATGGGATCATTCAACATGGGAGGCGTCTCAAAGGAGAACGAAGGAAAGCGCAGAGGGGGACGCCCCAGGGGAGGGCAGCGCCCGAACATGGAGTTTCCCGGTGCAGGCGCTTCGGACGGCACAGCGCTGATGAATACAGACATGCTGAAAAACCTTGTGATATACGGGATCTGCTTTGCCGGAATGATCATATCGTTGCTGATCATGAAAAAAGTGAGACGAAGGTTCTGATTTTATCGGCATTTGCTTGATAACAGCTCCTCAATCAATTATAATCTACAGTGTATTTTTGTGAGCTTACAGGCAAAAGGAGAACCATATGCCGGCATGGATAATCGTTGTTGATGATGACGTTACCAATCTGAAGATAGCAGGGCAGATATTGTCTAAGAATAATATGAGGGTCACGGCTCTGAAATCAGGGAAGAGCCTGCTTGATTACGTACGCCAGAACGGGGCTCCGGATCTGATACTTCTGGATCTTAATATGCCGGAGATGGACGGGTTTGAGACACTGTCGAACTTCAGGGATCTGGAAAAAGAACTCGGTCTTTCCGATACCCCGATAGTATTTCTTACGGCTGACGAGGACCGCACGAACGAGAGCAGAGGATTCGAAATGGGTGTTTCCGATTACATCAGGAAGCCTTTCGATCCGGATGTTCTTGTTCGGCGTGTGAACAATATCGTAAGCACGCGCGGACAGATCCTCAAGTTCGAAACCGAAGCAACGATAGATAAGCTTACCGGATTTTATAACAAATATAACGCAAACGAGAAGATATCAGAGCTGTGCCGGGATCAGTCCGGTACGCTCATGATCATAGATCTCGATTCTTTTAAACTGGTCAATGATATTTACGGTCATGATATGGGTGACCGTGTTCTTGCTGCTTTTTCCAAGATACTTACCGATAACATGGTATTCTCCGCAGTGTACGGCCGTGTAGGCGGTGATGAGTTCCTTGTGTTTGCGGAGAACATGAAGGACGAGAAGGATATAAGCAAGTATTCCGAAGCGATCAACAAAAATCTTATCATAGAGGCGCGCAAGATGATGGGAGAGGATATGAGTATCCCTCTCGGCGCATCTATAGGAGCGGTTCGTGTACCGGAACAGGGGACCGATTTCAATGAACTGTTCAGGCTTTCCGACAGGGCATTATATACGATCAAGAGTAACGGCAAACACGGCTATTCCCTGTTTAAGGAAGATGACAATGATAATGATATACCTACCGACATCAGCCTTGCGATGCTGACCAACATCCTTGAGGAAAGAAGCATTCCTCAGAATGCGATGTGGATGGGTAAGGAAGCATTCGGTAATGTATACAGGTATATGATCAGATACATGGACAGATATCGCGGAACGGCATATAAGATGCTGTTTACGGCGCGTTTCCTTCCGAAGGATCTGTCCGAATCCGAAAAAGAAAAGATCATGGTAAGCCTGCGGGAGCTCCTTCAGGAGTCTCTTCGTAACAGTGATATCATGATGCAGATCGGTGAAAATCACTTCTTCCTGATGCTTCCCGAGATAAGCGATTACAATGTCGGACGTGTTACCGAGCGTGTTATGCATTCGTGGAAGAATAACGAATACAGCGGTCTTGTTGAACTCGAGGTAGAGACCGAGAGCACGGATCCCGACATGCACGACAATTATCTGGCAAACAGCGATTCGGATAATCATATCGTCATAGCATGCGACGATCCCATCACCCTTGATTTTATGTGCAACAGTCTTCAGGCAAAGGGCTTTACGGTGACAGGTGCGGGGAGCGGAGAAGAACTGATCGCTCTTCTGGGCGAGAACATGCCCAATCTGATGATCATCAAATCAGATATGCCGGAAATGACCGGGCTTGAAGCGATCGTTAAGATCAGAAAGATGGGCGGCGCGCTTCGCCGTACTCCCATCATGCTTGTGGCTGATGACGACGAGGCAGTTGAACAAAGAGCCCTTGAACTGGGTGTGTCTGATTTTATAAGGCTGCCCATTTCTGCCGAAAAACTCCATCTCAAGGTTAACAACATCCTGACGCTTTCACTTCTTCGCAATCATATGGCACAGGAAGTCGAAAAGAAGACGGAAGAAAACGAGCAGCTCAGCACGCATATCATAAAGGCTCTTGCTTTTGCCATAGACGCAAAGGACAAGTACACCAACGGACATTCGAGCCGCGTTGCCGAGTACTCGAAGGAGATAGCCGCCAGATACGGATACAACGAAAAAGAACAGAACGAGATCTATATAATCGGACTTCTTCACGATGTCGGCAAGATCGGAATACCCGATGCGATAATCAATAAAAAAGATAGGCTGACAGATGAGGAGTACGAGGTCATCAAAAAGCATCCTGTCATAGGAACGCAGATCCTCGCTACGATCAAGGAGATGCCGAACCTGTCAAACGGTGCCAGATGGCATCATGAAAGATATGACGGAAAAGGATATCCTGACGGGCTTTCCGGTGAAGCGATCCCTGAGGTTGCCAGGATAATAGCCGTAGCAGATGCTTATGACGCAATGACAAGCCACAGAAGCTACAGAGATACTCTCCCGCAGGATAAGGTCCGCGCTGAGATCGAAAGATGTAAAGGAACGCAGTTCGATCCGCAGTTTGCGGACATCATGATCAACATCATCGATGAAGACAAAGATTATCAGCTCAGGGAGAAGTAAATGGAACAAAAAGATAAAAGAGACAATGATGAACTGTTCATATCATCTCATCTGATGATGATCCTGACTTATACGATCTTTTCGGTCATACTGATCGGAGAGATCTTTGTCATGTCATGGGAAAAATGGGCGATCATTCTGATAGTGGCCGGAGTGCTGACTGCATGGTACATTCATTTTTCGCAGATCGGGAACGGACGCCTCCGACTGTGGATATGTTCCATCCTCATGATGGCTACTTTTTTCTTCTACGGGATCCACGATACGAGTACTTATGACCTTGCCGTTGTCATGAGTGTTGTAATGCTTCTTTACACCATGACGGGTATTCCTTCGCTCATAACCCTTTGTCAGATCACTTATTACATAACGATGGTCTTCGAACTGTATAACCTTTCGCACAACGGGACCTCCTTCGATCCGCTCCTGATATCCAGGACGATACTTCATTTTGCCGTACTTACGATGACGGGCTGGATCAGCAGGACGATCATCCAGAAATGGAACGAAGTATTGAACAGATCAAGAGGAGAGGTAGACCAGCTTACCGAAACGACCAGAAGGCTCAATGATTTTATGGCAAATGTCTCACATGAGATCAGAACACCGATAAATGCCATACTGGGTCTGTGCCGCATGAGCATAGATGATGAGGAGAACAAAGAGAAGAAAGAAAAGCTCGAATCGATCGAAGGAGCAGGGAAAAGGATCGGGGAACAGATAAGTGATATCCTTGATTATTCCGAAGTTGACAGGGGAGAAGTAGCAAACAATTATGATGACTACATGCTCTCATCCGTTCTTAACGACCTCGTCAATGAGCTCAAGCCGTACATCAATCAGGAGATCGAGCTCATCATAGATGTTGATGCAACGGTTCCCATGGTACTTAATACCGATGTGAGCAAACTAAAAAAGATACTGTGGCATCTGACCGTCAACGGATTAAAGTATACAAAAGAGGGAGGAGTGTATGTACATCTGTCGCAGATCCCTCACGATTACGGCATCAATCTGTGTATTGAAGTCAAAGATACGGGAATAGGAATGGATGATTCGCAGATCGAGAAGATCCGAGCAGGTGCTTACAAGGCTGATTCCGGAAGGGCACGTGCGACAGGAGGCCTTGGACTGGGACTGCAGATAGTTCAGGGGTTTGTTACGGCTCTCGGAGGATTCATGACTATCTCAAGTGCACTCGGGGCAGGAACCTGTGTCAAGGTAAGTATTCCCAATAAGGTGATAGATCCTGCTGAATGTATGTCGTTTAAGGACAGAGACAAAGTCAGTCTCGGAGCGTATCTGCATTTTGAAAAATTCCCCAACCCGAATGTAAGAGAATACTATGACTCAATGGTCAGAAATATCGTTACCGGTCTGAAGGTTACGATGCACAGGGTTGATAATACCAATTCCCTGCGTGCGCTTACCGACAGCAAGAGACTGACACATCTGTTTGCTGGGCCTGAAGAATACAATGATGCGGTCGAGTTCATGGAAGATCTCGCGAAGAAGATAATCGTGACCGTTGTCGCCAATCCCGGAGAACTCAATACCCCTCCGAATTCGCGCATAAGGGTGATGCCCAAGCCGTTCTACTGTTTCCCTGTTATAGGAGTACTCAATACCAAACCGGGTGAAGACATGCTTGATGAAGGCGTACTGACATTCCCGGGAGCGCGTGTTCTTGTTGTTGATGACGAGCCGATGAATCTCATAGTTTCCTCAGGGCTGTTCAAACGCTACGGAATGATCGTCACGACATGTGATTCGGGACAGAAAGCTATCGAGCTGTGCAGGGATAACGAATATGATGTGATCTTTATGGACCACATGATGCCGCAGATGGACGGCGTTGAGGCTATGAAGAGGATCAGATCGGATGAGGCAAGAGGAAAGAAGCAAACGCCTGTAGTTGCATTTACAGCCAATGCAGTAAGCTCGGCAAAAGAGATGTTCAGGCGGGAGGGATTTGACGGTTTTGTAGGAAAGCCTGTAGACCGCGTTGAGCTTGAAAGGGTACTGCGGCATGTGCTGCCGGCATCGCTTGTCGTGATAGAAGAATCCGGCGGACCGGCTGTACATGTTGAAAAACAGGACATACCGGATGTCGAAGATAAAAACGTCTCCCTTATTGAACGTCTCGAATCTATGGGTGTGGACGTTAAACAGGGCTTGTATTACAGCCAGAACGACCGGGAGTTTTATGAGACTTTACTTAAACAGTTTGCCGTTGAATCGGACGAGAAGAAAAAGAGGATGGCGGCAGCTCTGTCATCCGGCGTTCTGAAGGACTATGCGACGCAGGTCCATTCGATCAAGAGCACATCCAAAATGATAGGAGACTCGACTTTATCCGAGAATGCCAAGCTTTTGGAAGAGGCAGCAAAGAAGGAAGACCGGGGATATATTGACGCCAATCATGAAGCGATGATGACGATGTATGACCGGCTTGTATCCGTTATAAGAAGCGGATCGCAGGATAAGACGGAAGAAACGGATGCGGATGATACCGAAGAGATACTTGAGTTCGCACCTGCCGAAGCCGAGGAAGGAGGAAGAGAATGAGTCTTTCTTTTTCTGATTTTATACAATTCCTTTTCAATAAAAAAGGAGAAAACGACAATGAGGTCGACGTAAACAAGTTGATCTTTGCCTCCACGATGAACAAGATGAAGTTCGTAAACGCCATCCTGATCATCCTGATGCTTTGCGCGGTCATTGCCAGCTTTTCGGAAAAGCATGCGAATGCACAGTACATTACAGCCTATAGGATAGTTTATACCACGGTGCTGATGTTCGTGCTGATCGATGAAGTCGGTCTGTTCTATATCAGTCGTGATTATGACAGGCGCTATAAACTGCTGTCTTATTATGCACCGATCGCGACATGCCTTTCGCAAGTTTGGGCGATAGCCGCAACCTGTGTAAATGCATATGCTTTAGGTTTTGTCAATCCGAGCCTTTATATCGCAACATCGATGTTACTGCCTATGTGTATGTACATGAATGCTCTCGCCTATGCGGTGATCACGGAATTGTGCGATATAGGTATGCTCATTGTATATGTTAAGCTCACGGATGTCATCACGTCACCGGTTCCGCAGCCTATTGTTATCGCCACTATCCTGTTCATAAGAATGGCATTTGCTCTGATGCTGTATTTCAACCAGTATACTATCAGGGTCAGATCTCTCAAATATGAGAAGCAACAGAAAGAGATCAGGGATCTTAATAACGCACAGAACAGGTTCTTCTCGAGCATGAGCCATGAGATCAGAACACCGATCAACACTATCATCGGACTGAACGAGATGATACTTCGTGAGAAGGTCAGCGATGAGGTCGCCGAAGATGCTGCCAATATACGTGCTGCCAGCAATATATTGCTGCACCTGATCAATGATATCCTTGATATGTCCAAGATATCTTCAGGTCAGATGAGGCTGACTCCGGTGAATTACCGTCCCGGTGATATGCTATCCGAGATCGTCGGTATGCTGTGGCTTCGTACAAAAGAAAAAGGACTTGAATTCAATGTGGAGATAGCTCCGGATATTCCGTCGGAGCTATACGGGGATGAGGTCAGGATCAAGCAGATACTCATAAATGTTTTAAACAACGCGATCAAATATACCAAGCAGGGTTCGGTGACACTTTCGATACAATGCAACAAGATAAACAACGGAGTGGCGGATATCATTTATTCCGTTACCGATACCGGTGTCGGCATCAAGAAGGAAAACATTCCTCATCTGTTCACGGCTTTCAAACGTGTTGATGAAGAACAGAACCGCTATATCGAAGGCACCGGTCTGGGGCTTGCGATCGTGAAAGAGCTGACCGAGCTTATGGGAGGCAAGGTCACGGTAAACAGTCTGTATACTCAAGGGTCGACCTTTATCATTGAAATACCGCAGACTGTAACGGATTATACCGCCATAGGAAAAGTCAGCTTCGAAGAAAAGCACAGGAAGAATACTTCCGGAAGCTACAGATGCGGTTTTGAGGCTCCAAACGCAAACATCCTTGCGGTTGATGATAATGAGTCGAATCTCCTTGTGGTGACCAAATACCTGCGTGATACCAAGGTCAATATGGACACTGCCCATTCAGGGGAAGAAGCTCTTGAGAAGACTCTTGAAAAATCATATGACCTGATCCTCATGGATCACCTGATGCCTGAAATGGATGGGATCGAATGCTTCCACAGGATCAAGGACCAGACGGGAGGGTTGTCGAAGAACGCCAAGATCGTGGCTCTTACCGCAAATGCCGGAAGTGAGAATATCAAGCTGTATTCCGAGGAAGGGTTTGACGGATACGTGGTCAAACCTGTCAGCGTCAAGGAACTCGAGGCGGAAGTCGTGCGCCTTCTTCCAACCAATCTTGTCACCCTTCTCGGAAATGATGAGAACATCCTCGAAGAGAGTATGTTATGGATGAACGGAAGGAGCAAGAAAAGGACAGTGGCGATCACCACTGAAAGCGTGGCAGATCTTCCGGAATCCCTTATCAAAAAGTACAGGATAGAAATCATCCCGCATAAGGTCGTGACTGAAAACGGAATATTTGCCGACGGGGACGAGATCGATGCCGACGGACTGCTTGAATACCTGGGATCCGGGCATTCGGCCAGAACACAGGCTCCCGACCTCAAAGACCATGAGGAGTTTTTTGCCAATATACTTACAAAAGCAAATAATATCGTTCATCTGACCATATCCACGAGAGTCAATCACAGTGGATTTGACATTGCAACGGAAGGTGCGGGAGCCTTCAATAATGTTACGATCTTTGATACATACCATCTGTCCAGCGGGCAGGGACTTATGGTGCTTGAAGCATGCAAGATGGCTTCCGAAGGTATGACGGTCGGAGAGATCATAAGAAATCTCGAAAAGCTTCGGAAGAATGTCCAGACCAGCTTTATAGTGGATAACCTTGATTATCTTGCATACAGCAAACAGGTCAGCAACAGGCTCGCGTCATTCGGAAAAGCGATAATGTTCCATCCGGTCATAGAGATGAAGAACGGTGATCTGAAGGTTGCCAGATTCTATTTCGGCTCCAGAAAGCGCGCGTGGAGCAAGTATATCTCATCGACATTGTCACCGGTATCCAACATTGATAAGAGTACCCTCTTTGTGACATACGTGGGACTGACTCAGAAGGATCTTGATCTTGTCATGAGCCTTGTTGAGAAGAAAGTTAAGTTTGAGAATGTATACTTCCAGAAGGCCTCACCGACCATAGCCGTTAACTCGGGTCCGGGGACATTCGGCCTTTTGTTTGAGAGGAGATAGGGGAAGGCGATGCCTGATTCAAAGGACAGAATAAGGGAAAGCGGACCGGATCTTGTAAGATCCATTGCCTGTTTTTTCGTTGTGGGTGCGCACTTTTATCTTAATATGGGCTATTATGATGAGCCTATGGCCGGCACGAAGATGTTTGTCATGACAGCGCTGCGTTGGCTGTTCGTGACTGCGGTGCCGCTTTTTTTTATGCTCACCGGCTACTTTAAAAAGAATAAGACCGCAAACAGGGGCCACTATATGGCGCTCATACCGCTTACGGTCTCATATGTGGTCATATCCGTTGCGAAGATGATACTGTACAACAGGCTTTACGGTAAGATATACGGGATTAGGGAGATGTTCGTTAATCTCGGCAATTACCAGATAGCGTGGTATATGGGATTGTATCTGTGCGTATTCCTGCTCATACCGTTTCTGAATAAAGCATGGTATGCGCTTGATAAAAGGGAACAGAACATACTTCTTGCAACTCTTGCATTTCTGTGCACGATATATCCTGTCTGGAACTATGTGGCGCCTTCGTATTTTATCGGGATATATCCCGTGTTGTTTTATTTCCTGGGGATAGCCGTAAGGGACCGAAAGATACGACCGAACAGATGGATACTTGCGGCCGTGCTTGTTGCAACGGTTGCTGTTGAAGCGTTTATAAGTATGAAGTTTACTTCAACGGGTGTGTTTGACTGGAACCTTATTTCGACTGCCGACGGAACATACGGAACACTGTTTATATCGATATGCACAGTTTGTATCTTTCTGATGTTTTATGACGTTACGATAAGATCAAAGCCGATCGCGAAGATACTTGCGGCGATCAGCTCCGTATCGTTTGAGATATACCTGTTCGCGGGAGCCTATGATGCGATCATATATCAGTACCTGAAGAGATACGTGACCGGATGTGTCAATGCCTTCTGGTGGTTCTTCGTTACCGTGCCGTTAAGTTTTCTGTGTGCATTTATCTCGTCACTTGTTTTCCGGTGGATCGTAAGATCCGTTATGAGACTTATAAACAAGGAGCGCATTTAGCGCTCCTTCTTTTCATATACCGTATGTCCGTTTGCAAGATCCACACCGTCCGCACTGCAGTTCCTGTGGTGGAATTGCTGCAGCAGCCGGCTGTCACAGTGACTTGCGTGTTCGATCTTGAGGTCAAACATTTCGCTTGTTGCCTTAAATGCCCGGTGTTCTTCACGAAGCTGTCTGGCAAGCCAGTCATTCTCCTTATCGTCTCTCAGAACGGAAGAATTCTTGCGGTCTTTCATATCACGGCTGACACTTACTATATCCTTGTGAGGAGTATAGTTGACAAATCCTTTTTTGCGGGCACTTGCTGCCGGAGGTTTTGCCTTGGCGGCAGTTGTCTTCTTGTTGGCGCCCGTAGCGTTTTTCAGGATCTTACCTACAATGGCCCAGATCACGATCGCCCATATAATAACTACTATTCCGGAACTCATATGAATACCTCGTTAATCACTGTTTCGCGCTTTCGGAAAGAGCCGTGATGGCGCCTGCAAGGTTGGCAAGATCCGACGGAACGATGACTTTGGTCGCCTGGCCGTCTGCCATCCTGGCAACAGCATCGAATGACTGAAGAGTAAGATATTGCTGAGTCGGGTTTGCTTCGTTGATCAGTCTGATACCTTCTGCCTTTGCCTTCTGTACTGCAAGGAGAGCCTCGGCCTCACCTTCGGCTTCGCGTATACGCTGTTCCTTAACGGCTTCCGCACGGAGGATCGCTGCCTGCTTTTCACCTTCCGCAAGTGTGATCGCCGACTGCTTCTTACCTTCGGCTGTAAGTATTGCTTCACGTTTTTCACGCTCGGCACGCATCTGCTTCTCCATTGCATCCTGTATGGACTGAGGAGGCATTATATTCTTGACTTCGACACGGCTGACCTTGATACCCCATTTATCGGTTGCTTCATCAAGGATGACCGTGATCTGAGAGTTGATGTCGTCACGGCTTGTAAGCGTTTCATCAAGCGTCATGCTTCCGATGATGTTACGAAGAGTCGTCGCGGACAGATTCTCTATGGCTGCGATGGGACGTTCAACTCCGTATGTAAAGAGCTTGGCATCAAACACGGAGAAGAATACGACCGAGTCGACCATCATCGTAACGTTATCCTTGGTGATAACGGGCTGTGGTTCAAAGTCGGCAACCTGCTCTTTTAATGAGACCTTTTTAACTATCCTGTAGAAAAACGGTACTTTGAAGTGAAGACCTGCTGCCCATGAACTGTGGTATTTGCCCAGGAATTCAACAACCCACGCATTGGCCTGGGGTACTATGCAGATGCATCTGACGCAGAATATCACGATCAGTGCAAATACTATAAGCAGAAAAACAAATCCTTCCATAATCAATACTCCTTCCGAAAAAACCTACCGGTTTCGTGATTTTTACACGTATTATACCACAATTGCCGTCATGGTCATATTATTGTTTTTGGATACCTTGTGTGCTAAAATTTAGGACGTTATGAAGGACCTTTTGTTCATATATAATCCGAGAGCGGGTAAGGGCAGTATCGGAACGCATCTCGGGGATATAATAGATATTTTCACAAACGGCGGATACAGAGTCACTGCCTATCCCACCAAGTGCCACGGTGATGGGGAAGTTGTGGCCAGGCAGTGGTGCGAACACTATGACAGGGTCGTTTGTGCGGGCGGTGACGGGACACTTGATGAGATAGTGACAGGTGTCATGGCAGCCGGTGTCAAAAAGCCCATCGGGTATCTTCCGACAGGCTCGACCAATGATTTCGGCAGGAGCATCGGGATACCCAAGAGTATCAGAAGAGCAGCGGCGACAGCCGTTTCCGACAAGCTTTTCAAGTGCGATCTGGGGAAGTTTAATTCCAGGTATTTTGTATATGTTGCCGCGTTCGGTCTGTTTACCGATGTTACGTATGAAACGGATCAGAACATGAAGAATCTGTTCGGCTATACCGCATATCTGGCTGAGGCGGTAAAGCGGCTTCCGTCCATAAGATCCATTCCTCTTAAGGTCACTTATGATGATAAAGTGATCTCGGACAATTTCCTTGTCGGCCTTGTTACCAATTCGGATTCGGTAGGAGGGATAAAGGGGATCACCGGACCGGACGTCAAGCTTGATGACGGCGTGTTTGAGGTGCTTCTTGTGCGCGCGCCCGATAGTATACTGGAATTCAATCTGATAGCGCCGGCTATACTTGACAGAAGGATCAAGTCGGATAATGTGATCTGTTTCAGGTGTTCAAACATACTGATAGAATCGGATGAACCGATAGCGTGGACGCTTGACGGAGAATTCGGCGGAATGGTTGACAGAGCCGAGATTGAGAATATGCACGAGGCAGTGGAGTTTGTGATATGACGGGTCTGGTTCTTGAAGGCGGAGCGATGCGGGGACTCTTTTCCGCCGGTGTGCTCGATGTCTTCATGGAAAACGGGATAAAGTTCGATAACGTCATCGGTGTCAGTGCCGGGGCCTGTTTCGGATGCAATTACGTATCGGGGCAGATCGGAAGAGCCATACGCTATAACATGAAGTATGCGAAGGACAAGAGGTATTGCAGCGTTTCTTCGTTCATAAAAACAGGAGACATATTCGGAGCGCAGTTTTGTTATCACACGCTTCCCATGGAGCTTGATAAGTTTGATGAAGCAGCTTTTGTGTCATCGGGTGTTCCCTTTTATGTTGTGGTGACCGATGTTGAAACAGGAGAGGCAGGATATCACAGGATGGATGACGCGTCGCCTGTTGAGATGGAATGGATGAGAGCCAGTTCGTCGATGCCGCTTGTTTCCAATATAGTCAGTATAGAAGGCGGAAAATACCTTGACGGAGGAGTGTCGGATTCCATACCTCTTCGTGCGTCCGAAGCTCTAGGATGTAACAGGAATGTTACGGTTCTTACGAAACCGCGGGGATACAGAAAGAGTTATGACAGGACAATGCCGCTTATTAAAGCAAGATACAAGGAGTATCCAAACCTTGTTCATGCGATGAAGATCAGGCACATAGCATACAATGAGCAGTTTGATTATTGCCTGAAGCAGGAAAAGGCAGGCAGCAATTTTGTGATCTGTCCGAAATCACCTCTTCCGATAGGGCATATATGTCATGATCCGCTTGTTATGCGTGAGGTATATGAACTGGGCAGAAGTGAGGCAAACGAACTCATGCCGGGACTGCTCAGATTTATGGGGTTACAGTAATGAAAAAGTTTTATATGATATATGTTGTTATCGCAGGTATCTTGGCTTTTGGCCGGACAGAGAGTGTATGGGCGGCCGAGACGGATGCTTCAGGGGCGCCGTTGGCGGTAAAGACTGTCGACCTTGTGATATTTGCGGGACAGAGCAATATGTCGGGAAGAGGCGGAAGCGCATCGGCAGCTCCCGCTGTACCCGTTGATACGGGATATGAGTTTCGTATCGGAACGAGCCCTACGGGAATGTATCCCATGAGCGAGCCTTTCGGGATCTATTCCAACGGATATCTGTGCGATCCTCCGGCACTTCGGGGCGGAAGCCTGGCGTCTTCGTTTATGAATGCATATTATAATTCCACCGGAGTACCGGTATTGGCGTTTTCGGCTTCAAGAGGCGGGGCATCCATTGGATACTGGCAGACCGGACCGGTTCAGGCTGAGCTGTCGCAAAAATATGATATGATAAATGCCTGGTGTAAGGCCAACAGCATACATATTCGCAAGAGGTATGTGGTATGGCTCCAGGGTGAGACCGACGGCGTGGGACGCATCGAGAAGAATGCTTATCAGAGCGGTCTTGCCAATACATTCAGCAAGCTGATATCCAAGGGCCTGGATCAGGTTTTTGTTATAACGATAGGACGTTATGCCGGACTTCCCGGAACATATGACAAGGTCATTGCCGCACAGACGGAACTGTGTGCGACGGATCCTCATTTTACGCTGGGATCGGATGTTCTTCATACACTGCCGGAGGCATACCTTACGGACGGATGCCATTACGGGCAGGCGGCACTTAATATTGCGGGAAGCCAGTGCGGAAGCGTGGCGGCAAGATATACTGCGGCAACAGCGGGGTATTGATATGCGTAATATTGCTTTCTTTCTCGGGGAATTACAACTTGATACACAGCGCAAGGTCCTTGAAGGGATCTGGGAGGCGGCCAGGGCGGACGGAAACAATGTGATAGTATACTGCCTGACGCTGGCCACGGATGATGCTTTTAACAACGGAGAAGCATACGCGGCGCTTCATGATGATTTTTCGGTATACGACGGATTTATCATATATGCGGAGTCTATCTATTCGCCGAGGATAAGGCAGCTCCTCATTTCCAAGATACTTGAGCAGAACAGACCGTGCGCATCGATCGATTATCCCATATCCGGGATGATCAATGTAAGCAGCGATAACGAGTCTGCCATGAGAACCCTTTCGGAACACCTGATAAAAGAGCATAATATCAAAACGGTCAACTTTATCGGAGGTCCCGAGGATTCCATCGATGCGGTGATACGTAAGAGAGTGTTTGAAGAAGAACTAGGTAAGGCGGGACTGTCGCTTGATAAGGAACGTTACTACGTGGGAGATTATTACGCCAGGAGCGGACGGGCTGCGGTCAAGTATTATGATAATAAGGGCCTTCTTAAGGCTGATGCATATGTGTGTGCCAATGACCAGATGGCGCTGGGGGCATTCTATGCGCTGTCGGACAGGGGGATAAAGGTTCCCGAAGATACACTGCTGTCCGGATTTGACAACATATTTGAAGCCGCAAATCATTATCCGAGGATCACCACGGTGTCACGTTTTGAAAAAAAATTCGGAGAGGCTGCATACAAGAACGTTATACGTGCAATAGAAGGAAAGAAATACGACATGGATCCCGTGGTCGATTCCAAGCCCGTATTTGCCGAGAGCTGCGGCTGTGATGCCGTAAGGCCCGTCAACCACAGGATCGTTGTCAATCAGTATTCCAGAAACAAGCTTCGTGAGGCAAGATATGCCGAGATGATAAGTGAGCTTACCGTAGAACTGACAAATGCCCGTTCTACGGAAGACTTATGCGATTCACTGAGAAAGTGTATCCCGGAACTCGGGGGTGATGCATTTGTCATGGCTATGGATAATGACCGGGATGAAAGCGGATCGGCCAATGATGTGATAGGTATCGCTCTATTTAACGGAAAGATCGTGAACCTTAACAGGGACAAGACTGCGGGCAGACACCTTCGGTTCGATCCGGAATCTTCAGGAGATCTCTATGTAGTCTACTCTCTCCATTACAGTGAGCGTTACTACGGGCTTGTCAATATCCGCAATTCGACTATGCCTCTTTTCTCCGAATTCTACAGAGTCCTGATGATGACGCTCTCTTCGTCGATGGAGCAGATCAATAATGTGCGTAAGATGCAGAAGATGATCAAGACTCTCGATGAGATGTGGGTGTTCGATCCCATGACTCACGTATATAACCGTGCGGGATTTTTCAAGTTCTCAGAGAAGATATCCATTGAGGCAAGAGCAACGCGGGAGGATATGTTCTTTATTTTCCTCGATCTTGACGGGCTCAAGAAAGTAAATGACAGTCTGGGGCATGAGACCGGTGACAGGATGATATGCGATATGGCGGATGTCCTTCGTAAGACCAGAGACCGGGATGAACTGCTCATGAGATACGGCGGTGATGAATTTGTCGTATTCGGGAAGGGAAAGTCTGCGATGGAAGTTGAAGAGGATATAGAGCGCATCCGAAAGGCCATGGATGAGCTGTCACAGGGCGGTACGAGGCCGTATGTTCTCGATGCGAGTATAGGTTATCATATGGTCCCGTATGACAACGAGCGGCCCCTCAGCGCGCTTATTGAACTGGCGGATCAGGAAATGTACAAGGAAAAAAGAGAAAAACATAAGAGGTGAGCTTCTCACCTCTTTTTAAGTTCTATGCTTCCGCCGTTTGACAGGTCTTTACCGTTAAGGAGCAGGAGCTTTTCGGCAAGAAGCCTTGAAAAACCTGCGGATACCGTGCACATTATGATCAGATCCTCGGTGTCCTGCGCGGATTCATCCGGTATTTCCTTGTGATCGAGTATAGGTCCCGCGATAAGTCTTATCTGGTTGAGGAAATACTGCTTGGTGGTCTTGTGCTTTTCGGCGTATCTGGCGTAGATCTTTTCTACCTCATCGATCGGTATGTTCATCGGTATGATGGAGGTTACGACCGCGATCGGAAGGATCTGTTTCATCGTGCATATCATCACGAGATATGCGATATGTTCGCGGTAGTATTTTTTCTTAACGGGTTCCGGCATGATCCTGGTCCGGACATAATTATTGATCGTAGCCGCCGTGATAATCTGTTCGTCTTTGAGCTCGGGAGGCAGATAGTCAAGATATTCCTTGAGAAGTATTATCACCTGCTCCATGTACAGACCGATATTGGGTATGTCATTCCATGAAGGAAGTTCGAACTCTTCGAGATATTTTTCCCAACGGCGAAGTTTGCCGGCTACAAGACCTTTATCGAAATTCATGGCAGTCTCCTTATGATCGTATTAACGGTATTATACCATTTCGATATCTAGATTTCACCATGTATTTTCTATTGACATAGTAATGCACACTTGGTAATCTAATATTGTATATCAGATGCATTTTGTGCGTTTTTTATCTAGGAGGGAATATGAGTGATTATGTGATCATGTCGGATACCGGCTGTGATATAGAATTTGATACACTTCGTGAATGGGGAGTCGGTTTTCGCGGACTGACTTTCCGCTTTGAGGACGGCATCGAGCATGATGAAGGCGAGATGGAAAAAAGCGAATTTTACGCCAAGATGCGTGCCGGAGCCGTAAGTAAGACGAGTGCCGTTAATTCGGAAAGCTTCAGGGAAATGTTTGAGGAGGCTCTTCGTGAGGGGAAGGACATACTGTATCTCGGATTCTCATCGGGTATATCGGCTACGTCCAACTCAGCCATGATGGCGGCAAAAGAGCTTCGCGATGCTTATCCGGAAAGAAAACTGATCACGATAGACACTCTTGCAGCATCGGCGGGAGAGGGTCTTGTATTGTATCTGGCTGTTGAAAAGAAGAAAGCCGGAGCCGATATAGAGGAGAATGCCAAATATGTACAGGATCTTCTGATGAATGTGGCTCACTGGTTTACCGTTGAGGATCTTGTATACTTAAAGCGCGGCGGAAGAGTAAGTGCTGCAGCGGCTTTTGCAAGCGGAGTGCTGGGTATCAAGCCCGTGCTTCATGTGGATAATGAAGGCTGCCTTATCAATATGATGAAGGTAAGGGGCAGAACACAGTCCCTTAAAGCTATTGCCAGAAAATACATGGAAACGGCTCAGGATCCCAAGGGAGGGGTGTATTTCATATCTCACGGTGACTGCCTTGAAGATGCGAAAGAACTTGAGAAGATGATCGTTGCCGAGGGCGGCAATACATGCGCACTCATAACACAGATCGGTATGGTCATCGGTTCCCATGCGGGTCCCGGTACCATTGCTTTGTTCTTCCTTGCAAGCGAAAGATAAGGTTTCGATCATTCGGGAAGATCGTCTCCGGGGGTTATGGAAAAGAACCACTTGGCCATGAATACCGCAGGAACTACCGCAAGGATGTAGGACAGGGGCTGAGCCTCTATCACACCGTCAAGTCCCCTGAAATACGGCAGGATCATAAGGATAGGAATGAAGATTATACCCCCGCGCAGTGCTGACAAGACTGCGGCGGGGATTTTTTTTCCGCTTGACTGCATCAGCATTTCGGTGACCATGACTATGGGAAGAAAGATCTGAGCGATGCACTGGAGCCTTAAGGCACGCGTTCCTATCGATATTACCTCGGGATCGTTACGGAATATCTGAATGAGTCTGTCTGAGAATGTCATGGCAAGACCGGTCAGTACGGCAAGCACTGTGAGCGACAGTATCAGAGTGAACCTGTATGCCTCGCGCTGGCGTTTGAATTTGCCGGCACCGTAGTTGAATGCGCAGACCGGCTGGAAGCCCTGGCCGATACCGAGGGCGATGGCAAACAGGAAGAAAGCGACTCTTGTTACGATCGTCATTGCTGATACCCCGGCATCGCCCGCGTACTCTGCGGCTTTGAAGTTTACAAGTATGGTGGCAAGGCTTCCCAGTCCCTGCCGAAGAAGGGACGGAAATCCGAGTTCCACGATCTCAAGAGGCAGACGCTGTGCAAATGATATGTTTGCAGGTGTCAGCTTCGTCTGAGTCCTTCCGGAGAGGAACATATACAAGAGTATGGTAAAACCTATAACCTGGGATATCGCCGTGGATAACCCGGCTCCCGCTATACCCATACCCATCCCGAATATGAACAGCGCATCGCCGCCGATGTTGAGTATCCCGCCGGACAGCAGCCCTATCATACCCAGCTTGGCACGGCCTTCGTACCTTAGCATGTTGTTGAGAGTAAAACTCGATGAACAAAAAGGTGCGACGATCATTATGTATTTAAGATATGCCTTGGCGTAAGGAGCGATAGTATCCGTGCTTCCGAGCATCATGATGAGTCTGTCTTCAAAAACGAATCCCAGGATCGCTATGATGACACCGCACAAGAATGATGCAAAAAATCCCGTGGAAGCAACGAGATTTGCCGCATTAGTATCCTTTGCGCCAAGCTTTCTCGACAACAGGCTTCCCGCACCCTGACCGAACATAAACCCGAAAGCCTGCAGTATAGACATGAATCCGAACACAACGCCGACAGCACCGCTGGGTGATGTCCCGAGTGTGCCGACAAAGGCAGTGTCGACCAGGTTGTATATGGTTGTCGCCATCATGCTCAGTATCGTCGGGACCGCAAGCTGCAGTATAAGCCCGGGGACCGGTATCTGAGTCATCTTATTGTATTGTGCTATCGCACGGTCTGTTTGATCGCTCATAGGAGTGATTATACCACAGGCTTTAATATATCGGTGCGCAATAAGCAAAAAAGGTGTATAATGGCCTTTATGAATTCCACGCTGTGCTATATCCGTAACGAGAATAACGAATACCTTCTTATTCATCGCACGAAGAAAGAAAATGATCTTAACGAAGGCAAGTGGATAGGGGTCGGCGGCAAGTTTGAAGAAGGTGAGACAGCCGAGCAGTGTCTGCTGCGGGAAGTGTATGAGGAAACCGGGCTGACACTTAGAGGATACCGCCTTCACGGAGTGGTAAAGTTCATATCCGATAAATGGGAAAATGAAGACATGTACCTGTACTCGGCATGGGACTATAACGGGACATGCAAAGAAGAATGCGACGAGGGTCGTCTCTTCTGGATCCCGGAGGATGAGGTACTTGATCTTCCCACATGGGAAGGAGACAGATTTTTTCTTGAACCTTTGCTTAAGGGAAGAGAAAAGATCGACATGCTGGTACAATACGAAGGTGATAAGCTTGTCAGATGTGAGGATCTGACCATGCCGCTCGAGACTATACGTTCATCGGTCCTGTCATGCCCCCACGGATTTTCCACGAGGGTCGGGGGAGTGAGCGAAGGAGTGTATGCTTCTCTCAATCTCGGTATGAACAGGGGAGATGACAGAGAGAGAGTTATCGAAAACTGGAACCGCTTTCTTGATTCCGCAGGGATAAGTCAGAGAACATTTGTATGTGGCGAGCAGGTTCACAAGAATACGGTGCACATCGCAGATGAAACAGATCTGCGCCCTGCATACGGAAAGGGAGAGATGAACGTCTGCGACGGATACGTAACGAATCGTCAGCATGTTCCGCTGGCGATATTTACGGCAGACTGCGTACCGCTTCTTATGGAGGATGCAGTGACCGGAACGGTAGGCGCCGTACACTGCGGATGGAGAAGCACTGTAGCCGATATAGAAAAAAATGCCGTGGATGCATTTGTGAGCCTGGGTTCTCAACCCGGTGATATTTGCGCTGCGATAGGTCCTGCGATAGGCAGATGCTGTTTTGAAGTGGGACCGGAGGTGGTGGACGCCGTAAATGCCCTGATCGGGGATGGAGCGTCATCGTTTTATGAAAAAAGGGGAGAAAAGTTCATGCTCGATCTTCGGGGAGTGGTAAGAGAAAGGCTGATAATGCTCGGACTGAACCCGAATAACATCGAGATCGTCGGCGGGTGTACGATGTGTGATCCCGCAAAGTATTATTCTCACAGGTATTCAAAAGGCAGCAGGGGGAGTCTTGCCTGTGTGATAATGAAAAGATGAATGAAAGGGTAGTGTGATGGTTCAGAGAACTGTTGTAGAACTTCTGAAAAATGCTGCAAAGGAATGCCCCGACAAGTGTGCGTATTTTGATGAATCGGTAAAGCTGACATACGCCCGTCTTGACGAGATGGCAAGAAGCATCGCGACAAGACTCATAAAGGAACTTCAGGTATCGAACAGGCCCGTTGCGGTATATATGGACAGGTCACCGATGGCGATAGCGGGATTTTTCGGAACGATGTATTCGGGCAATTTCTATTCACCCATAGATACGGGAATGCCGGACTACCGGCTGAAGCTTGTGATGGAAAACCTCAAGCCTGTGGGGATCATAACGGATGTGTCCCATTATGACGTTGCAAGGACGTTTTGCAATCATGTGTTCCTTATTGAGGAATTTTCCACCGATGAAACGGATGATGCGCTCATTGAAGACAGAATGTCCCGAGCTCTTGATACCGATCCGGTGTACGTTCTGTATACTTCGGGATCGACCGGTGTTCCGAAGGGAGTCGTGGTATCCCATGCTTCTTTAATAGATTACACGGATGAGTTCTGCAGTGCCATCCCCATAGGACCTGATGATATCGTTGCCAGTCAGGCACCGTTTTATTTCGATGCATCGCTTATCGACATATACTGTACCATTCATGAAAAAGCAACCATGGGCATTGTGCCGCTTTCTTACTTTTCGGTTCCGATCAAACTCCTTCAGTATCTTGAAGAACATAAGATAACGTTTATCAGGTGGGTGCCGTCGGCACTCAAGATGATATCCACGTTCAAAGGATTCAAAACGCTTAAACCTTCATCACTTAAGACGGTAGTATTCGGCGCGGAAGCCATGCCGGTCAAATGCTATAACTACTGGTTTGAAAATCTTCCGGATGTGACTTTCATTCAGATATACGGTCCCACTGAGATAACCGGTGTATGCACGTATTATCACTGCAAGAGGCAGTACGATGAGTCCGAGACGATCCCTATAGGAAGGGAGTTTCACAATTCGGCGGTATTCCTTCTTGATGAGGATAATAAGCTGATCAAAAGAAAGGATGCAGCGGGTGAGATATGTGTAAGAGGTACGTGCCTGGCTCTGGGATATTATAACGCACCGGAAAAGACAGCCGAGGTATTCGTCCAGAATCCCCTGAACCCGTATTTTCCGGAGAGGATCTATCGCACGGGCGACCTGGCAAAATACAATGAGGACGGCGATCTGGTGTTCATAAGCCGCAAGGATTATCAGATAAAGCATATGGGACATCGGATAGAACTGGGAGAGATAGAAGCTACCGCGTCATTTTTGCCCGGTGTAAGGAATGCGCTTTGCGTTCATGATAAAGAAAAAGACAAGATAATCATGTTCTATGAGTCTGACGAATATGATGATGTAAGGCTCCTGGAGGAACTCAAAAAAAGACTCGTCAGATACATGGTTCCCAATGAGGTCCGAAAGCTTGATGCCATGCCGGTACTTCGTAACGGTAAAGCTGACAGGATGAAACTCAAAGAAATGATCAAGGAGATGTGATATGGAAGAGCTGAAAGAGATACTGAACGGTATCCATCCGGAAGTGGATTATGAAACCGAAACGGGACTGATCGACAGGAGGATATTTGATTCCTTTGATGTGATCACTCTTGTGGGAGAACTCATGGATACCTTTGATATTGAGATCACTGCGGAGCAGATGATTCCCGAGAACTTTAACTCCATGCAGGATATATGGAATCTTGTTGAAAGGCTCATGGACGAATAATGTCACTTATTTCCGTTCAATTCCTATTCTTCACTCTGGCGGTACTGATACTGTACTATATCATACTGTCAAGGCTTCGATGGATCGTGCTGCTTATCGCGAGCCTTGTTTTTTACTGCCTGGCAGGCCCGGGATATATCGTTTATATCCTGATCAATTCGGCATGTGCTTTTTTTGCCGCGCGCATGATGGACAGCCTTTCTGAAAAGAGAGATGAATACATAGCGCAAAAAGGAAAAGAACTTGGCAGGGAAGAAAAGAAGGCATACAAAGCCGGAGTAAAGAAAAAACAGAAGAGATACCTTCTTCTTACGGTACTAGTCAATGTCGGAATACTTGTCGTATTCAAGTACCTTGATATAGGAATTGCGTATTTTAATTATTACAGGCTGACGCTCACGGGCAATGTGAACCTTGTTCCGCAGCCGTCCCTCATTCTTCCGCTGGGAATGTCATTCTATACGTTCCAGAGCCTTGGGTATGTGATCGATGTTTATTACGGCAGGGTCAAACCGGAAAAGAACTACATGCGGTTCCTGCTGTTCATAAGCTTTTTCCCGCAACTTGTCCAGGGACCCATATCAAGATTTGCGGATCTTCATGAAGAACTGTTTGCCCCCAAAAGTTTTGATATAGAAGGCATTACGTCCGGATTGTATCGCATCTGCTGGGGACTTTTCAAGAAACTCATCATAGCTGACAGGCTGTCGGCATATGTTGGGTCATGCGTAGCCTTCAGGGAAGTTTACAAGGGACCGTATCTGCTGCTGTGCATCTTCTTTTATGCGTTCCAGATCTACGGTGATTTTTCCGGAGGTATAGATGTTGCGGTAGGTGTTGCAAGGCTGTTTGGGATAAAGCTTGCGGAGAACTTCGACAGGCCGTTCTTCTCAAAAAGGTTATCCGAATACTGGACCAGATGGCACATCACTCTCGGTACGTGGTTCAGGGACTACGTGTTCTATCCGCTTTCCGTAAACAAGAGCATACTGCGGCTAGGGAAATGGTGCAGGAATCATATCGGAGAGGGTATAGGAAAGCGCGTACCCATTTACCTTCCCATGATAGCAGTATGGGCTCTTACGGGTATGTGGCACGGATATGAGAGTAAGTATCTCGTGTGGGGACTTCTTAACTGTCTGTTCATAATACTCGGCACGGAAACAGAGCCATTGTCTTTGAAGATAATGGAGAGGTTTTCACTGCGTGAGGAAATGATCGCGGTAAAGGTTTACAGGATAGTCAAGACATTCTGGCTGACGGCTTTTCTTCGCGTGTTCGATCTTGTAAAGCTTCCGTCGGACGGATTTATGCTCATGAGGGATGTCTTTACCGGATGGGGTGATTTTGATATCAATGAAGTATATACCGTGCTGGGGTTTCCGCAGGAAGAGCTGACGGTCGCGGTGATCGCCATTACTCTCCTTACTGTAGTGTCGCTCCTTCAGAGGAAGGGCAGGATAGCACAGAGGCTGATGGCAAGGAACGTATGGTATGCGTATACGGGACTCGTTGTACTTTCTGTGATAGTGATGATATTCGGAAGTTACGGTCTGGGCTATGATGCACAGAGCTTTATTTACATGAAATTCTGATATGAGTGGTATTGGTGTCAAAAAAATAATAAGAGCGGTAGTGATGACAGCGATCGCCGTCTTTGTGTTTGTCAGTCTCAATCTGTTGTTCATGCCCAAGTATATCGAAGAAAACAGAGAGGGCAGGATCACACCGGAGTTCTATCGCGAGAAGACTAATGATGATGTCATATTTGTCGGCTCATCCACCGTAAATTCGGCTGTCAATCCGGTCGTGCTGTGGGATGATTACGGCATCACTTCATATGACCGTTCCGGTGCGTCACAGACGTCGTGGATATCATATTACATGATCAAGGATGCCATTGAGGTTTCGGATCCGAAGATGGTGGTAGTCGATATGTCGTTCTTCAGATATGGTGACGATTACTGCGAGGAGCCCGAAAACCGTAAGGCTCTTGACGGGATGAGATTTGGTCATACCAAATTCCAGTGTCTTCGTACGTGCATGAATGAGGACGAGAAGTATATGGACTATGTCTTTCCCATAGGCAGATTTCATTCGAGGTGGCAGGATCTTAAAGCGGAAGACTGGAAGTATCTGTATCATAAACCGACGATAACATACAGCGGATATATTCCCGAGTATGAGACGCAGGCAGCAGAAGGCGAGCCGCTCAAAAGATCGGAGCTTGATGTAAGAATGTCTCAAAGAAATATTCTGTTTCTGGAGAACATCATCGGTATATGCCAGAATAACGGGATACAGCTGCTTTTGATCAAGATCCCTTCGTTTGAACCCAAATGGGGCGAGGGTTTTGAGAGGGACATTTTATCCGTTGCGGATGTGCATGCCGTCAGGTATATTGACTTTGACAGATTCACTGATGAGATAGGGATAGATTATTCGGTCGATACGAATGATGAAGGCAGGCATCTTAACGATCGGGGAGCGCAAAAGTTCACGCGTTACCTTGGGAAGTACCTTGTTGAGAATTATGTTCTGACGGATCACAGGAACGACCGGGAATATGAAAAAATATGGAAAGAAAAGAGTGTAAGATACCATAATGGAAGATAAGAGAGAGATATCCCTTAAGAGAGCCGAAGAACTCCGTGAGGAGATCAAGGATTTTCTTGATTTTAAAAATGAATATCTGATGGATATGAGCATGCGCAGGGATGTTATGAGCCTTCAGCACAAGAAGGATCTGCTCGAGTATTTCGGCGCGACGGAAGATGACTGGAATGATTGGCACTGGCAGCTCAAGAACCGTATTTCTTCAACGGATGTGCTGGGACATTTTATCCATCTGTCGGATGAGAGAAAAAAACTGCTCGATGACATATCTTTAAAATACCGCTGGGCAACGACACCGTATTATCTGTCACTGATGGATTATGATGATCCGAGCTATCCCATCAACAGGATGGCGATCCCTTCCCGGGAAGAACTTGATGAGAGCGGTGAGCTCGATCCCATGCATGAGGAGTATACAAACCCCGCATCATGCATTACGAGAAGGTATCCGAATCGTCTTATCATCAATGTCACGAGTTCGTGCGCGATGTTCTGCAGACACTGTCAGAGACGCAGAAGGATCGGTGAAACGGATCAGATAGAGCCGATGAACCGTATCATGGAAGCAGTTGAATATATCAGGAACACTCCGGAGATCAGGGATGTGCTGATAACGGGAGGGGATCCTTTGATGCTTCCCGATGAAGTACTTGAATCGATCATATCAAAAGTACGCGCGATAGATCATGTTGAGATAGTAAGGATAGGAACAAGGCTTCCGGTAACGATGCCGCAGCGTATCACTCCGGAACTTGTAAAGATGCTGTCGGGATATCATCCGCTGTTCATCAACACTCAGTTCAATCATCCCGGAGAGATAACAAAAGAAGCCGCAAGAGCATGTACAATGCTTGCGGACGCGGGGATACCTCTCGGTAATCAGATGGTATTCTTAAAGGGGATCAATAACGACAAGTACATAGTACAGCTTCTTAATGAGCAGCTCCTCAAGGTAAGAGTCAGGCCGTACTATATATTCCATCCCAAGCAGGTAAAGGGAACGGGACATTTTTCGATCAAAGTGGAAGAGGGGATTGCGATAATGAAATACCTGCGAGGTCACTCCTCGGGGCTTGCTATACCACAGTATATCCTGAATGCCCCCGGAGGACTGGGTAAGATACCGCTCCTGCCGCAGTACATTCAGGAGATGGATGACGATCATGTTAAGCTCCATACCTGGGAAGATAAGGAAGTAGAGATCGAGTATTAATTACGGTAGATGATGTCCTCACGCGCCGGACCGTTGCTGATCATGGTGATGGGGTAACCGATCTTTTTCTCGATGAATTCTATATACTTGCGGCAGTTTTCGGGAAGCTTGTCATATTCGCGAATTCCCGATATATCGCACTTCCAACCCGGAAGAGTTTCATATACCGGCTTTGCGATCTTGAGAAGTCTTGTAACGGGGAATTCCGTCGTGACTTTGCCGTCTATATCGTAACCTACACATACGGGGATCTCGTCAAGATAACCGAGTACGTCAAGAACGGTAAATGCAACGTCGGTGGTACCCTGGAGTCGGCATCCGTATTTGCTCGCAACACAGTCAAACCATCCCATTCTTCGGGGACGTCCGGTAGTTGCACCGTATTCTCCGCCGTCACCGCCGCGGCGCCTCAGTTCATCGGCAGCGGCCTCATCTGTTATCTCACTTACAAATTCACCTGCACCAACGGAAGATGAATAAGCCTTGCAGACGGAGATGATCTGTTTGATCTCATAAGGAGGGATACCGCAGCCTACGGCACCGTATGCAGCGATGGTGTTTGATGAGGTTACCATCGGGTATATACCGTGATCGCAATCCTTGAGCGTGCCGAGCTGGCCTTCGAGAACTATCGTTTTGCCTGCCTTTATCGCGTCCTCCAGATATGATGAAACATCACAGACGTACGGTCCGATCATTTCCCTGTATTTCATGAGAGTGTTAAATATCTCGTCCACATCGATGGGCGGTTTATGATACAGGTGCTCAAGAAGCACGTTCTTCTGAACCGAAACGTTTGTGATCTTTTCGCGAAGATTTTCCTCGCTGTCCCACAGATCCGCAACCTGAAATCCTATCTTGGCAAATTTATCGGAATAAAAAGGCGCGATGCCTGACTTGGTCGATCCGAAGGATTTTCCGGCGAGTCGTTCTTCTTCATATTCATCAAACTTGATGTGATAGGGCATGATCAACTGAGCCCTGTCCGATATGAGTATCACAGGCTTGGGAACGCCTTTGGAGATGATATTGTCAATCTCTGACATGAGGATCGGAATGTTGAGTGCAACGCCGTTTCCGATCACGTTTACGGTGTTCTCGTTAAACACTCCGGAAGGGAGTGTATGAAGAGCGAACTTGCCGTATTTATTCTTAATGGTGTGTCCAGCGTTTGCACCGCCCTGAAATCTGACTACCACATCGGCATTTGCTGAGAGCATATCAGTTATCTTTCCCTTGCCCTCATCGCCCCAGTTGGCTCCGACAACCGCTTTTACCATATTGACACCTCCGTTAATTGAACATCGGCCCATTAGAATTCGACTTCGTCGAGGGGGCCGACGCTACATGTCAAGTTTTCATAGAAAACTTGACACAACCATCCTATCCCTTTTGTATCGGAACTAAAAAAGGTACCATAAGCACAGTTATGGCACCTTTGCCCAAAAGAAATATACGACCTGCACTGTTAAAAGTCAACAGAAAAATGGTAAAATATGATCATGTTATGTACAGCGCATGAGTACAAGATCATACGCAGCAGAAGGCGGACCGTATCGTTGGAGATCACGGCCGATGCCACACTTCTTGTCAGGGCTCCGGCCAAAATGCCGGTGCGTGATATAGAGGCTTTTGTTGAGAAGAACCGGGAATGGATCGATGCCAATATGGCTAAGGCACAGAGTCGTACCAGGAGGGTCGATGCATACGGAATGATGAGCCCTAATGAGATATCGGCTCTCTGCATACTGGCGGAAGAAGCGATCCCTCCTAAAGTTGAGCGCTTTGCCAAGATCCTCGGAGTCACTTACGGCCGTATATCCGTAAGGCACATGAAGTCATTGTGGGGGAGTTGTACTGCCGACGGAGACTTAAGCTTTAACTGTCTTCTGATGAAAGCGCCGGAATCCGTTATGGACTACGTGATAGTACATGAACTGTGCCACCGGCTCGAAATGAATCATTCTCCCGCATTTTGGGAGCATGTGTCGGCTGTCATACCCGATCATAAAAAACAAAGAAAGTGGCTGAGGGAAGAGGGGACGGTCTATATAATGTCGTCGGAATAAAGAATATGGTATAATTGGTACTGCAAAGTTTTCTATGTTAATGGCGTGGATCTCAAAAGATCCGGGGAGGAAACAGTATGAAAATTAAAAAAACTATGGCTGTCATCATGGCACTTATGCTGTGCCTGACAATACTTGTGCCGGAAGTCATGGGTATCACGGCACTTGTCAGGGCAGAAGACATGGACGATGATGATTACGATAATCCTGATTATTCCTATGATTCCGATTATCCTGATGATCCGGATGATCCTGATGACCCCGATGATCCGGATTATCCGGACGATCCTGATCCGACACCGACACCGACGCCGACGCCGGACCCTACTCCTGATCCTGCAGCCGAAGAGGCGGCAAAGAAACAGGCAGAAGAGGCGGAAGCGGCTCGAAAAGCAGCAGAGGATGCCGCCAAAAAGGCAGCCGAAGAAGCGGCGAAGAATTATTCTCTCGTTGTCACAATGAACGGTGCTCCCGTTTCCGGCATAGATTTCGGAACAGCAGGTATCGGTGAGCAGAGGGACTACAGAGAGATATATGTTACCAACGTCGGCTCGGTACCCGTGGATCTGATCACGACCAAGAACGGAGATGCGGACGGAGCATTTTCCCTGACGCTGAAAGGTGATCTGTCCCATCTTGATCCCGGAGATGCGGCCAAGTTCAACCTGTCCATGAGAGACGATCTTGGTGCGGGTAACTATGACGGAATGTTCCTGTTCGGAGCAAAGGCCGATCCCGGATTCGATAAGGCCATAGGTCTTAAGGTTAAGGGTACGGTCGCAGGAAAACCTGCCGGTCCCGTATCGATCGAGATCACTCCGCCTCATATAGTTCTGTCGCCCGGAGGTATATGTGATTTTTATGCGGATGTCAGAGGTATCGGTGATTTTGATCACTCGGTAAACTGGAGCGTTAACGGTGCAAGATCACGTCAGACACGCATGGACGGCGGGGAACTCATTGTAGGTGATAACGAGACATCAACGAATCTGACGGTCATCGCGACGAGTGTTGCCGATTATTCCGTAATGGACTATGCATTGGTTGATATCCAGCCGGATTGTTTCAATGTTACGGCATATGCGGATCCCGGCGAAGGAGGAAATGTAACGGGCGGCGGCGCGGTCTCACCCGGTGCTTCGGTCACGCTGTCAGCGATACCCGCCAGAAACTATGTGTTCAAGGGATGGAAACGGGACGGCAAGACTGTTTCGACCAGTACGAACTACAGGATAGACAATGTATCATCCAATATCCAGGTTGTTGCAAAATTCCAGCGGAATTCTGTAGTCATCAAGCTTGGGGTAAATGATTCCGACGGCGGAAGCGTATCCGGAGGAGGTTCGTTTGATTATGGTGATTCGACCACAATTACAGCCAAGGCATATTCAGGATATACGTTTACCGGGTGGAAGGAAAACGGAGACATAATCAGCCGGGATTCATCATTAAGTCTTAACAATATCACCGGTGACCGCCAGCTGACAGCTGTCTTCAAGAAGAACAGATATACGGTGAACCTTGTGGTAAATCCCGTTAATACCGGTGATGTCAGCGGAAGCGGTACATATAATCTCGGCGACAGCATCACGATAAATGCTTCGCCAAAAGCCGGATATAACTTTACCGGATGGTACGTTAACGGACAGGCTGTAAGCCGTGACAAGCAGTACAGGATCAGTAATATTCAGCAGGATTACACACTTACGGCTCAGTTCGAGAAGCAAGGCACGGTAACGTATGAGATCTCTTCGGGTGTAGCAACTACCGGAGGGTCTATTTCGCCAAGCGGTAAGATATATGCCGCCAAAGGATCGAATATCACATATACCATTACGCCCAAGTCGGGATTCGCGATCCTGGCTGTGGCGGTTGACGGCGCTCAGGTAGGGCCTGTCGGCACTTATACATTTACCAACGTTACCGGCCCTCATATGATAGTAGCCGCATTTGTACAGACAGATGCAGGCAAGAAGGCTGCCGAGTCAACCGGTACTCCGACGCAGGAGAATAAAGTTCAGGTGATCCCCAAGACCGAATCCAATACCGCGACTAAGACTTCAACCATCAGTATCAACGAAGCTGCAAACGGTGAGGGCGGGGACAATTACGTTGAAGAGATGAACCTTGACGATGTGCATATACCTTCCGATGAGGAGCTTGGAATAAGTGAAGAGAATATGCAGGAAGAAGCAGACAGCAGTTCTCCGATCTCGCGCGAGCTGGGTGTGTCTATGAGTGAAGTTGAAAACATGGTGTCCAGCGGCAATATCGTTCCGGTGTTTGATGCCGCGCTTCATACCGGCGAACTGGCCGAGTATGCCGTAAACGATCTGGCTCCCGCCGACAGGGATCCGAGCCTTCCGAACCTTAATGAAGTTGTGGAAAAAATGTTATCCAATGATGAGATACTCGCCATGGCCAAAGGTGATACGGTGGATGTTTCCGTCAGCCTTACCAGAATGGAAGCGGATGAATCAACCAGGAAGACGATGGAAGGGCATGTGGGGCATAAACCGCTTCAGTATTTTGACCTGACGATCTTAAAGACAATGGACGGACTTACTTCGAAGATCAACGAAACCCCCGTTCCGCTTGAGGTTGTTGTAGAGATCCCTGATGAGATATACGCTAAAGGAAAGACATATTCTGTACTGCGTCTCCATCAGGGGAGCATCACGGTGCTCCCGGATCTTGATGATAACCCGAAGACTATCACGTTCAGGACCGACAAGTTCAGTTCATATGCGATTGCACAGGAGACAGTCAAGTCGAGCACACTTGTCAACTGGGTTGTCGCAGGCGCGGCGATAGCATTCGGTATAGCGTTCACATGTCTTCTCATTCTGGTGATACATCAGGCAAAATGGAAGAAGGCAAGAAGGCATGCCGCAGCGCATGGACATGCGCATCCACACGTACAGTGAATAAGTTTACACTGATATAAAAAGAGAGAATCACGGATGTTTATCCGTGATTCTCTGCTTTAGTATACTCTTCGTATTCTTTGCGGAGCTTTTCCTGATCCGCTTCGCCGAGCCCGTCAAATATCAGCTTAGCCGCATCCATTGTCTGGCCCAGTCTTTTGATCGTAAACAGCCACAGTTCAAAATTCATATCGTCATCTCCTTGCTGTCATCGGTTAACCCCTTAACAATTTGTCACCTGCCTTGATTATAACAAGTCTTCCCGAGGTTTTGCAATATCACATTTCCGGCGGTATGTGCATCGGAAGTTTGTCTTTGGCAGACAGTATTGCGTCCTTATATTCGCTTTCATGTTTTGCCTTGATTATCTCTTTGAAGACCTGACGGCGAGTTTTTTCATCTTCAATAAGACAGGTCGTGTATGACCATACTTCTTTCATTTTTGCAAGTGCGTTCCCGGCTCCGCAGTCATTCCTGTATGATTCAAACAGATCTGTCAGAAAATCATACAGTTCCGCTTTTGCGGTCACCTTACCGGTACGTATCTGCCTGAATATTCCGGGATTGATAACGGCGCCTCGTCCTATCATAACTGCGGTGATCTTTCCGCCATATTTTTCTGTCAGGTTGATGAAGTCTTCGGCGGTGTATATGTCTCCGTTATAAACGATGTTTCCCTTAAGCCTGTCACAGGCCATGTCAAACATCTCCATGCGTGCCGAGCCGTTGTACAGGTCTTTTTTAAGCCTTGGATGAACGATGATCTCGGAAAAAGGGAACCGGTTCAGTATTTCTGTCACCTTCTCAAAATCCGATGTGTCATTGAAGCCGACGCGTGTTTTGACGGATATGTGAAGATCCGAATGATCATTAAGGACACTGCCGGGTCCGTTAAATATCCCGTCGAGGAGGCGTTCCATGAGCTCGGGAGATCGCAGTATGCCGCTTCCTTTATACTTGGCGGCTACGGTATTCGAAGGACATCCGAAGTTGATGTTTATCTCTTTGTAACCAAAGTCCGCGATCAGTCCGGCACCTTCGTTAAAGAGTTCGAAGTCGTTGGTCAGAAGCTGCGGCACAACAGTAAGGCCTTCGTTATTGGAAGGTGTGATCTCGCGGCTGCTTCTTGTCTTCATTATCCTGTTGTCCGGGGATATGAACGGAGTGAAGTATTTATCGACACATCCGAAATGCTTTGCCAGCGTGTTCCGGAACACATATCCCGTAAGCTCCTCCATCGGAGCAAGATAGAGTTTTATCATAGCGGATACGATTCTATCATATATTGCCTTTTATTGGCACCTGTTTTGTGATATAGTGACAAAAGGTTGTTTGCCGGCTATGTCAGGCCTAAGGAGGGCACGATCATGAAAATGAAAAGATTGTTGGTTGGTATTATTTGTGCGAGTATGGCGGTTGCACAGCTGCCTGTAAATGCATTTGCGGGAACTCTTGATTTTGATGAGGAACCGGAAGTTGTTGCAGTTGAAGAAGAGCAGGAGCAGGATACATCCGGAGATCCTTCGTATACATGGGAAGGATTCAGTTATTACTATGACAGCAACACAAAGACCCTTACTGTGGAAGGCGAGGGTGAATATCCGGGAAGCTATCTTCTGCACAACGATTATGTTGACGGTATTATTTCAAATGTTGATAAGATCGTACTTAATACAAAGGGTGCTTTAAGTGCATATCAGCTTTTTATCAGTCTTGATAAAGTAAAAGAGATAGATCTGAGCGGCTTTGACACCGGTAATGTTACGGATATGTCTGAGATGTTCAATGAATGCAGATCTCTTAAGAAAGTAAACCTTACCGGAGTTGACACAAGCAAGGTAACGAACATGTACTGGATGTTCTGGGGATGCGAATCTTTGGAAGAAGTTGATGTTACCGGTTTTGATACAAGCAATGTGACCAGTATGGAAGGAATGTTTTGTCAATGCTCTTCGTTGGAAACATTGGATCTATCGAAGTTCAACACCGGAAATGTTACGAATATGTGGGACATGTTCCGAGAATGTAGAAGCCTTATTTCACTTGACCTTTCAGGGTTTGACACCTCTAATGTTACGAATATGGGGTGCATGTTTGGATATTGCGAAAATCTTACGAGTCTGAAGGTTTCCGGATTTAATACCGGGAATGTAACCAATATGCAAGACATGTTTGAAAACTGCAAAAGCCTGCAAATGCTGGATCTTAAGAGCTTTAATACAGATAACGTTAAAAATATGGCAGGAATGTTCGGGGTTTGCGCATCGCTTGAAGACCTGGACCTGACTCCTTTTGATGTGAGCAACGTAGAAAAAATGGATCATATGTTTGCCGGCTGCAGTTCGTTAAGGTTGCTGGATCTTTCGTCATGGGATGTGTCCAAAGTAAACAGTTTTAATTATTTTTTAAATAATTGTAATAACCTTCAAACTTTCAAAACTCCGTATAATAACAACAAAGATTACACTCTTCCCGTAACTATGACAGACCAGAACGGCAAAAAGTATATTAAGGGAAATACTCCGGTTAGGACCATAAACTCCCTTACACTTAGTGCAATCGGAACTCAGGAGGGCCCGGACAAACCCGGGGATGCAAACTATGCTCATAAGCTGACCTTAAGCAATGCTTCGGACTATAACAGTGTTGTGATCAGGGGCAAGAATGTATATAAAGGTGATTCTGTAGGGTTTAACGATGGAGACCGTATTGTGGTCACCGGTCTGGGTCTTGGAACCGGTATGGACAAAAACTGGTCAACATATATCGTTAAATGGTCTTACAAAGGAGATAAAGAAAGCGGTTACGAATATGGCGATGGTTATACCCATGACGGAGGTTTGTTTGCACTGAACCCGACAGAAGATATTGAACTTACTGTCGAAGCCAGACGTATACCTGTAAGCGCGATAACCGCAAAAGGAAAGCTGGATGGGGCATATAATGTTACAGCCAATGCAGCATCCAAGAAGGGAAACTATATCAATCTTTCCAAGCATAAGGCAGATACAAAGGTAACGTTTGCGGTTAAGAAAACAGGAAAATTGAATTATGAGATCGCGTCGGATGCTGCGACGATCAAGTTTGGTGCCGGGAATCCCGAGCCCGTCTCTTTAACCAAAGAGAAGAACAGTTACAGCTATGTGATCCCGTTTATGGATATTGCACAGTTGGCATACAGTGATACTCCCGCCATAGAGTTTACGACAGCTGTTGCCGCAAAACTTCCGGCACCTACGGTAAAGGTTACATCATCGACCGATATAGATGAGACGCTGTCTCTTGATGTTCCGAAGGCAGCAAAGGGATTGTCCAAACTGTGGTACAGGATTGAAGGAAAAGCTAAAGTTGACAAGAACAAGCCCCTTCCGGAAGGAATGGCTGAATCGGTCGGCCCCCTTTATGTACCGGCAAGCGTTACTTCGCTGACCGTTGATCTGACTGCAAAAGAGGGAATGGAATCCGGAGACGGAGCACCTCAGAAGTATGATTTTACGGCAACGCTTCTTCAACTCGAGAACGAGCCTGAGCATTCGGATAAGCCTCTTACCGACAAGAATGTTGTTGAGGGAGCGGATGGCGGAAATGTTGTCGGAGCAAGCCCTGAAAAGAAGGTAAGCGGTAGCACGAAGAAGCCCGGCTATGAAGAGAAACTCGGACTTAACAAGAAACAGACAACCTTCATATGCGGAGAAGGCGGAGATGACGGTATCCTTCTTGCAACAGCTAAATACAGTAAGAACACAACGTTCAGGTCACTTGCGTATGCCAAGATAGTAAATACAGCAGGAGAAACAGTAAAATCGTCAGATAATGAGGATGATTCCAAAAAGATCCTTCTGGATGGTGACAGTATAATACTGGAGACTACAGATGATCTTACTCCCGGCAAGTATACGCTTAGCGTGTTACCTGTCAGTAAGGTGGGAAGTCAACTACCCAAGGCAGCAACGCTTGCACTTACGGTCAAACAGGGAATTGATAAACTGACTGTTTCTGTACCGCAGCAGTCATATGTCAAGAAAGCCAAGAAGGCACTTACGATAAAGCCCACGGTCACATACAACGAAGGAGATAAGACCAAGACTCCCGCAAATACGAAGCTTAACTGGGAAGTTCTTGATGCGGATGGTAATGTGTTAACAGATGCCAGTCCTCTTTATGGAAAGGTAACGATCAATCAAAAGAACGGAACGGTAACGGTTGCAAAGGATCTTGTCGTATCGGGTGATGCGAACGCATACAGATTTATGATCATGGCTACGGCAGCAGATTATGCGGATAATATGGCAAGTGCCAAGTCCGGGGTTATTGAATTGACTGAGGATATTACCGGCCGCGCCGAACTGAAGATTCAGATAGTACATCACAGAGAGGAGCTTACAAAGAATGCAAAGGTTTCCGACAGAAGTTTTGTTCCTTTAAGCGGAGTTGTTAAGAGCAATGACGGGAAATACTATGTGACCGGAAACGATATATTCTTCAGAATCAACGACAAAGAACCCGAATTCATTTATGACGTAAGATTTATTTATGATGGGCATGAATACAGAGGAGGTACAGAATATACTGATGGTGTTGCCACGTACGATCTTGGAAAAACTGTTCCTCAGAAGGCTATAAAAGAGAATAAACCGTTGTTACTGGAAGTTATAATTGACCCCAAACCTGATGATTGGGTCGGAGATGAATAGGCTAGAGTATGAGTAAATTCAAGTGCCCATGTTGTGGGTATCATACATTGCCGAACGCCGGCGCTTATGATGTTTGCCCGGTATGCTACTGGGAAGATGACCCGGTTCAGGAGGACGATCCGCTGTTTGCCGGTGGCGCTAACGATCTGTGCCTGGAAGAATGCAGGAAGAACTACAGGTTATACGGTGCCTGCGAGGAAAGATTTCGTGATAACGTCAGGAAACCTTTCCCGGAGGAAGATTTATGAATAAAAGAATGAGGATCCTGCTGGGCACGATTATCGGGATCGCTGCCATATGCATGGCAGGTTGCATCGGACCGAAGACGGAACACCGGACGGATCAGAATATACAGACCACACTTACCTTCAGGAATGCCCGCCTCCTTAACGATCATTATGAGAAGCATGGGAAGGAAATGGGGTTTGCTTCAGCCGAGGAGTACGAGAAAGCGGCAGCTGCCGTGGCTTTGGATCCGGGTGCTTTACACAAAACCGAAGCTGAGGACGGAGACGACGTTTATTATCTTAAAGCGACCAATGAATTTGTCATAGTATCTACAGACGGGTATATCAGAACGTATTTCAAACCTGATTCGGGAATAAAGTATTTTAACAGACAATAGAATAACTAGATGAGTTGCTTGAAGAGTATTCAGAGGTCAAATGCGGCTATAATTCGCTTTATATCGGTATTCTATATAGATTAAGCGAATTATAGCCTGTTTTTGCTTGAAGTCCGGCATATTCTGGATTATAATTCGCTTAAAGAATGAAAAAAACATAGATTAAGCGGAGGATACGCATGGTCGGAAGAAAAAAAGAAACAGAAATCTTGGAATCGGCATTAAAAGATGATAAATCACGCTTTATAGCTATATATGGAAGAAGGAGGATAGGAAAGACATTTCTTGTAAGAGAGATTTTTTATGATAACTTTACTTTTTCGCATGCCGGTATTTCGGGCGGGAGTCTGAAGGATCAGCTCCGAGCATTTGAGGGATCTCTCAAGGATGCAGGATATACGGGGGCACGTATAGAAAACTGGCTCGGAGCGTTTGAGGAATTAAAGGAATTAATCAGAAAGTCGACAGAAAGAAGAAAGGTTATTTTTATCGATGAATTATCCTGGATGGATACCCCCAAAAGCGGACTTGTTATGGCACTGGAGAACTTCTGGAATGGATGGGCCTCTGCCAGAAAAGATATTGTATTGATTGTTTGTGCTTCTGCAACTTCGTGGATGTTGTCAAATGTAGTTCATAACAAAGGCGGATTATACAACCGTTTGACTGATCAGATTCATCTAAGTTCATTTACTCTTTCTGAATGCGAAATGCTTGCAAAGGATGCGGGTATATCATTTAATAGGAGCCAGATATTACAGTATTATATGATATTTGGAGGTGTTCCATATTATTGGACATTTCTAAGAAAAGGGGAGAGTCTGGCACAAAATGTTGATAGAATTCTTTTTGCTGAAGACGCCCCTTTAAAGCAGGAGTTTAATTATTTATTTGCTTCAATATTCAAGAATCCAACAAATCATTTAAAAATAATAGCGGCTTTAGGGAAGAAGAAAGTTGGGATGACCAGAGAAGAACTGATAGATGCGACAGGACTAGCAAATTCCGGAGAATTGACTGTGAAGCTTGAAGAATTAGAAAGCTGCGGATTTATTAGAAAATATAACGCATTCGGAATGAAAAAGAAAAATTCGATTTATCAGCTGATTGATTTTTTTACGTTATTTTATTACAGATTTGTCGAAAACGAACCAACTGATGAACATTTTTGGACAAACAGGATAAATACACCGGAGATAAATACGTGGACAGGACTTGCTTTTGAAAGAGTATGCTTTAGACATATTAACAATATAAAGGAAAAACTGGGTATTCTGGGTGTCAGCACAGATATTAATTCATGGTATTGTAAAGCGGATCTTGATCAGGGATTATTTGGTTCACAGATAGACCTTTTGATAGTAAGAAAAGATCAGGTTATAAACCTATGTGAGATGAAATATTCCGGATCGGATTACACGGTGACTGAAAAAGTAGACAGTAGTATACGACATAAGATCAGTGATTTTGTGAATGTAACCGGTACAAAATATGCTATATATCCAACACTTATTACGACATATGGAATTGTAGAAAACTCTTATTCAGGAAATATCCAGTCAGTTATTACGATGGATGATTTATTCTGAGATTCGGATACATATTACGGAGGCAAGGCTTCCGTAGTTTCCGATGGTACCTCTGTGTGAATAATACTTACCGGGATGGCACATCGTGCATTAGCCGACTATCTCCATGTTGTTTTCCTTCACACCGAGCATTATGAATCTGTGTTTTACGACTCCTTTAAGATCGAGCATGAACTTGTCGTTCGTGCTTGTATTCTTGTGGGACGGGAAATAGAATGCGTCCGCATCGTCATCGGGCAGATTATGTACTGCATCGATCACTTCGCTTCCGACATTAAAACAGCATTTTTCTATCGCAGGTCCTATGGCAACGCGTATATCCGCAGTGAACGGCGCCTATCACGTTCTTTGCACCTTCCTCGAACTTACAGGCGACACCGATCTATTTGCCCTCGTTCAGATTGTTCTCATTGCAGATCTTGTGCATCAGGAGATATTCGTTATTCTCATTTTTTACATAGCATAGTGCTGTGTTCGTGATCGTGATTTTCGGGAATGTTCCTATCGGATTATATTTTAAGCTTTCAAAGAGGTGACTGTCGAGGACCTTACTGAACCGGACAGATTATCCGGTACTATGGGTTCTATTACATATGACTTTAATGAAAAAACCGGTGAACTGACTGTCGACGGAAAAACCGGAGATATTGGTGAACGTTATGTAATGACAGAGTATCCATGGAAGAATCTGCCGTTTACCAAACTTACAATTAAGAGTGCAACCGGTATTGGATATAATGCCTTTTCCGGATGCGGAAGCTTAGAGACAGTCAGCCTCACGTTAAAGTCCTGTTCCTATAAGAATAATACCAACCCGGGCGAGATGCAGATCATCCCTGCTGTAAATTATGGGAAAGATGCTGAGACCAAGAAGCTTCTGCAGGATCACAAGGATCTGAAGAAGGTCATCTCGTCGATGCTTAACCCGAAATATGACAAGAAAAACGATAAATGGAATTATAACAGGATACTGGTGGAGATAGATCAGATCACACTGGACAACAGCACTCCGGTGTATAATCTGAAAGGTATGTCCAAGGAACAGAAGAAGGAACTCGAGTCAAAAGACGGGGTTCTTGTCTGGAATGGGGATGGACAGAAGATCAAATTCACAACGCTAACGGTAAAGGACAATGCTAAAAATGGAGGAGGCAAAGGGAAAGCAGCTGAAACGAAGTATTATATCCCGACGAAGGCTGTGATCCCCGGATTATATTACCAGCGGGTATTTGATCTGCCCAACGGAAAGAAGGCAATTAAGAAGATCAACCTTCGGGACGGAGGATGGTCTGTCAAGAGCAAAAAAAATGAAGAGGGAAAAAAGTACGGTTATGTTGAAGCTGCCTCCGGGGCCTGCGATTACTACTGCTCTGAGCCTGATGCGGAGGGCTCTGAGGAAAAGCCTTCATGGATCGGCCTTGAACTTAACACCGAAGGTCGTAAAGACACAAAAGCAAAGACGGTAGCCGTGCCCGGATTCTTTAAAGGATCACTTCCGGATATTGGCTTAACAGCAGAATAGAGTGGATCGGTTACAGTATAAAAACGGCGCTTCGGGATCATCCCGGGGCGTCTTTTAATATACCCTGTTTTGTGGTATATTATTCTAGGATAATTTTGTGGATTATCACACAATAAAAAGAATTCAAAAAGGGGAAAAGAAATGGAAAAAAGTGAAAAGACGATAGGGATCGTCAAAGCAATCGTAACGCTGATCAGTGTATTTGTCGTGGCAGCTGCAGCAGTTGTATGCGCTTTCATACTTACGAGAGGGTTTGTGGAGTACAAGTCAAACAACAACGGCGGATTGTCTGCGACCGGATCGGCCAGTGTTGATTTTGAAGCGGATCTGATCGTGTGGCGCGGGACATACTCCGCATACGCAGAGACAACAGGGGATGCTTACAGCAGACTTAACCGTGATGCGGACAAGATCAGGAGATATCTGAGCAATAACGGAGTCAAGGATTCTGACGTGGTGTTCTCTTCGATCGATATCAACAGGAGATACAATTCCAACTATAACGAGGAAGGTAATTATGTCGGTGAGTCGTTTGCCGGTTATGAACTGTACCAGACGGTTACGGTTTCATCGGAAGACGTTGACAATGTTGAGAAGATCTCAAGGGATATCACGGAACTGATAGAAGACGGAGTAGAGTTTACGTCCAATTCTCCGGAGTATTACTACAAGGATCTGGACTCACTCAAGCTTGAACTTGTTGAGGCTGCGACCGAAAACGCCAAGCAGCGTATTGACCTGATGGCAAAGGGAAGCGGATGCGAAGTGGGAAAGCTTGTATCAAGTAACCTCGGAGTGTTCCAGATAACTGCCAAGAATTCATCGGATGATGAGTACAGCTCGGGCGGAACCTACAATACATCGTCCCGTCAGAAGACGGCTACCATCACAGTAAAACTGAATTATACCGTAAGATAGTATGTACCATGTAGTAATGACCATACAATGTGTCAGCATTTCACTTCTCATGGTGGAATGCTGGATCATATTCAGGTATTGGGGAGGCAGACTTCATTCCTGCCTTTTCTTTGCGTGCGCTGCAACGCTTATCAACAACGTTGGATACCTGCAGGAACTGCTCAGTACATCCCAGGATGGGTACCTTACGGCATTGCGTCTGTCTTACATGGGACGGGTATGGATCCCGTTCAGCCTGCTTTTGTTCGTCACGGAACTTGTAGGGGTGAACATTCCGGCGATAATTAGAGGCGCACTTGCGATGCTGAGCGTGGTCACGTATGTGATCTTGTTCACGGCCGATAAGCATACATTGTACTATACGGATACGGGCTTTTTTATCTACGGAGATTTTCCGTATTTCATACACCATTCGGGGGTGTGGCACAGGGTATGGGATTTGGCTCTTATCATATACATAACAGTAGGATTGACTTTACTGATCAGGGGAACCTTAAAGGAAAAGAGCAGGAAGGCGCGCCTGAGATTATTAATGGTGATCCTCGCGATCTATACCGAAGGATTTTTTTCCGTGCTTCAGATATTCAAGCCTTTCAGGGTGAATCATTTTTATGATGTCACGATGATAGGTTTTTCTATCGGAACGCTGTTCATGCTTATCGCGATATTCAAATTCAGACTTCTTGACACGGAGATGCTTGCAAGAGAATACGTCATAGATGAGCTGTCGGAGGGAATATTTGCGGTTGATGAAAGCGGTACTCTTGTGTTCCACAATAAACCGGCTCTCGAGCTTCTTCCCGAACTTGAGGACGGAACACAGTCCGTCGTAGACAGACTCGGTGAAGCCATATCTTCGGGCAAGCCGATCAGGATGAATGAGAGGATTTATTCTGCGCAGTCAGCTCCGCTTACGGTGGGTGGTGACAATGCAGGGACTCTTTATTCTCTCTCGGATGATACGGAACACTATCACTATATGGAGGAACTTGAAGAGCAGAAGAGGATAGCGGATGATGCCAACAAGGCAAAATCGTCGTTCCTTGCCAATATGTCTCACGAGATAAGGACGCCTATCAACGCCGTGCTCGGTATGGATGAGATGATACTGCGCGAGAGCCGGGAAAAGAGCATCCTGTCATATGCACATGATATCAAGACCGCAGGCAGAACGCTTCTGTCTCTTATAAACGATATACTTGATTTTTCAAAGATCGAAGAAGGCAGGATGGAGATACTGCCGACACAGTATGAACTCTCATCCCTTGTAGGCGATGTGAGCAATATGATCCGTGAGAGGGCGCGCAAAAAAGGACTGAGTTTTGAAGTTGATGTGGACAGTAACATACCTTACGTTCTGTACGGTGATGATATCAGGATCAGGCAGATAGCACTCAACCTCCTGACCAATGCCGTCAAGTATACGGAAGAAGGTTATGTGCGATTCGGTCTGGGATATGAGAAGTGTTCGGAAGATGAAATAGATCTTCTGTTTTCCATTTCCGATTCCGGTATAGGAATGAAGGAGTCGGACATGGACTCGCTGTTTTCTCCTTTTGAGAGGATCGAAGAGAAGAGGAACAGAAATATAGAGGGAACCGGACTTGGCATGAGCATAGTCAAGCAACTGCTCGCTCTTATGGGCAGCAGCCTGAAGGTTGAAAGCGAGTATGGCAAAGGTTCGTCTTTTTCTTTTTCGATCAGACAGAAAGTCATCAAGTGGAGTCCGGTCGGAGATTATCTGTCCAGATATGAAAGCGAGATATCAAACAGCGTACAGTACCATGAACTGTTCCACGCACCGGATGCCTCCATCCTGGTCGTTGATGATACCGAGGTTAATCTTGACGTCATAAAGAACCTTCTGAAAAAGACACTTATAAATGTCGATACGGCAACATCCGGACGGGAGGCTCTCGTATACGTAAAGAGAAAACAATATGATATGGTCTTCATCGATCATATGATGCCGGAACTTGACGGGATAGAAACACTGAGACTGATAAGAGAGCAGCTGCAGGATCCCCCGGTTTGCATTGCCCTTACGGCAAATGCGGTTTCGGGCGCACGCGAAATGTATCTTAACGCGGGTTTTGCGGATTACCTGTCCAAACCCGTAGACGGTAAACACCTGGAAGAACTGATAAGATCATATCTTCCGAAGGATAAGATAAAGACGGATGAAGAGACAGTCCCGGCAACGATCGCTTCGGACCTTGAGAAGACGATACTTGTAGTTGACGATGACGAGGTCATATGTGCAACGGTCAAACAGATACTGGGAGATGAATATAAAGTTGAGAGCTGCATGAACGGACGCGAAGCGGTAGATGCTACCGGTAAGTTACATCCGTCGCTCATACTCCTAGATATCAACATGTGTGACATGAACGGGTTCGAAGTGTTTGAAAGACTCAAAGAGGACTACGACACATCGGATATTCCGGTCATGTACATAACCGCAGATGAAGACAGGGAGAAAGAAGCACTGGTCTTTGAGAACGGAGCAGCGGATCTTATCAGAAAACCGTTCGCACCCGAGGTTCTCATTCAGAGATGCAAGCGCATCATCACGCTTGATATGTTCCGGAAGAATCTGCAGGGCGAAGTCGTAAGACAGACCGACAGAGCAGAGCGGATCAACAGAGAGATGATGCTTGCCCTGTCACGGACCGTAGATGCCAAGGATCATTACACGAACGGACACTCGGAAAGAGTTGCCGCTTACTCGGCCGAGATCGCCAAGAGAATGGGAAAGAGCGCCGAGTATCAGGATATGATCTACGGTATTGGACTGCTTCATGATATCGGTAAGATCGGAATACCCGAAGAGATAATAAACAAAACCGGTAAGCTTTCCGATGAAGAATTTGCGCAGATCAAGGAACATACCGTTATCGGTTACGAGATACTTAAGAATATAAATGACATGCCGCAGCTTCGTACGGGTGCAAGATCGCATCATGAAAAATACGACGGCAGCGGATATCCTGACGGGCTTGCGGGAGAGGATATCCCTGAGATCGCAAGGATCATATGCGTAGCCGACTGTTATGATGCGATGACAAGTACAAGAACATATTCAATGCCCAAGGATCAGTCGGTAGTGCGCGAGGAGATCATCAGGTGCAAAGGCAAACACTTCGATCCGATCATAGCCGATGTCATGGTATCTATGATAGACGATGATAAGAACTTTATCATGAACGAGCGTGGAGGCATACCGGGATGGCTGGCCGAGGTTAGCGAGATCAGGATCGATCAGGGTATCTCAAACTGCGGAGATATTCCGGGATTCATATCCGTTCTGAAAGTGTTCCATCAGACTGCGTCCAAGAAAGCCGAAGAGATCGAGGAACTCTTTTCCAAGAAGGATATTGATGCATACACGATCAAAGTTCATGCACTTAAGAGTTCGGCACGGATAATCGGAGCAGAGGAATTGTCTGAACTTGCAAGGCAGCTTGAGGATGCCGGCAAGGCAAAAGACATGGACACAATAGAAGAAAAAACGCCACGGCTTCTTGAGGACTACAGGGCTCTTGATAAGAAGCTGGAAGCGTTTGACGAGCAGAAGATCAAGCCAAGGATACTGTCTTCCGACATGCGTCGTGAGGCATTGTGTACCATATCGGAGATCGCCGAGAGCATGGATTACGGAATGATGGAAGAACTGATAAACGATCTGAAAAAATATGATCTGTCGGAAGAAGACAGAAACCTCATCGAGCAGATAGAAGACATGCTTTTAAAGCTTGATTGGGATGGGATCACGATGACGATCGGCAATGTAGACCGATGATCGGAGCAGGAGGAAATATGGAGAATAAAACAGAGACCGGAGAAGTATTGGTAGTATGCAGGTCGGAAAGTTTTCTGGCAAAGAGCATAGTATCCAAGATACAGTCGGAGGGTATAGCCGCAGACATAAGTCACGGAGATATCAAAGATATTGACAGGCATCGTGATCGCGCGGAACTTGTCGTACTGTTCATGGACGAAGATATCGATAACATGACAGAGTCACTTGTGTATATCAAAGACCTTGTAAGTGATCTTGACAGAAGGATCATCCTCATAGGAGACAGCACGGAATACAAGACCGCCACACAATCCATTCCGGAACAGCTCATACAGCAGTGGTTTGAAAGACCTCTTGCCATGGATGATCTGATCAAATGCATTCATAAATACATGGAAGAGAACACAGGTGAAAAAAGAAAGAAGACTGTACTCATTGTTGACGATGATATCACATACATGAGAACGGTCTATGAATGGTTGAAAGGGAAATACCATGTCGGAATGGCTTCGTCGGGACTACAGGCGATATCATATCTTACAAAGAACAAAGCAGATCTTGTTCTGCTTGATTATGAGATGCCGATCGCAAACGGTCCGCAGGTTCTTTCGATGCTCAAAAGTGATTCCCAGACCGACAGTATTCCGGTGATGTTTTTGACCGGACACGGAGACAGGGAAAGCGTACTTTCCGTTGTCGGACTAAGCCCTGTAGATTACCTTCTTAAGACGATTAAAAAAGAAGAACTGATAAACAAACTTGACACTTTTTTTGCAGGAAAAAAATAGATAAAAAAACAATGTGTCTCCTAACCGTGATTGGCTAAGCGACACATTGCTGCGTGTAAAAAAATTTTGCTTACACATTATTTGTATCAGAAAAGATTATAAAAATCAACAATTATTTTTTGAAGAAAGTTTTGAAGAAAATATGCTTATGAAAAATGATCCGCTTGAGTGGGAAGAGATAAAAAGTGAACACATAGTCCGTGACGAATGGATCGACTTCCGAAGATCGGCATTCAGACTTCCCGACGGGAGTGTATTCGAACCGTTTTATACATACAGCAGGAGAGATTATGTTGTCATAGTTGCGGAAGATACCGAAGGAAAATTTTTGTGTGTCAGACAGTTCAGACAGGGTATAAAAAAAGTGACGAATGAATTTCCCGCAGGAGGTATCGAAAGAACAGACGGTAAACAATACGGAGGTATCGGAGAAAACTCGGAAGAAGCACTTTCCGCTGCCAGGCGGGAACTTCTCGAAGAGACAGGATATGAATCGGATGAATGGAAGCATGTTCTGACATTACCATCCAATGCAACGATAGCGGATAATTACGCACACATTTTCAGCGCCAAAAACTGTCGCAAAGTTACCGGACAGTCACTTGATGAAACCGAGTTCTTAAATGTCGAAAGAGTAGATGCCGATCATCTTGATGAGATGATCCGAAACGGAGAGTTCCAGCAGGCGATGCACATAGCGGCGTGGCTTCTTACGAGAAGATGTTAGCGGATACATTTTCCGGCCGGATATGTCGATATAATTAACAGAAGGAGAAGTGTCTTTTGCAGAAGGCTGACTCATGAGAGCATATGAAAAGTCCGGAAAAAACAGCGGAATATCGCTCATAGAGTTGATCATAGTAGTATCGATCATGGCTGTTCTTGTAGGCGTTTTGACTCCTGTTTTTATGAAATATATCAACAGGGCACGTAAGTCAAAGGACGTTGTTACGGCGGATCAGATAGCAAGAGCAGTCAATACCGCATTCGTGGATAATCCAGAGGCATACGACGCATTTCAGAAGTGGACCGGTATGGAGACGACCGTACACGTAATGGAGAACGGGACGGATACATCATATAAAGTATACCAGGTTGCAGCAAGCGGAAAGCAGGGAACTACTCCGTATAATTCAAACTGTTTTAACGGAGGCTCATCCAACTTTGGAAATAAAGAAGGAAGTACGGGGTTTTACGGTGTGATCAACAGGGAGCTCGGCCTTAGCACAAGGGAGATGAATCCGGCCATAATCCCGAAGTATGTGGAACCCAAAGTCGGTGCCGGTCCAAAGGCCGGATACAGTTATGAAAAACTGGATCGGTGGAGGATAGTTAAGAGAAAAAGTGACGGCAGGCTGGAGATATGGTCAGCACAGCCAAATCCCGGTGGAGGCTATCCCATATACAGGGTATGGCCCGATCCGGATGACATATACAAGAATTGATCGGAGGTAACACTATTTGAAAAAGAGGGACAGTATCGACACGTCAGGCTACTACAGTCTGATAATGGAGAACGACGGCATTCCGTCGGAGTATTATGAAAAGTATGATGTAAAAAGAGGACTCAGGGATCTTAACGGCAAGGGTGTTCTTGCGGGACTTACAAATGTTTCAAACATCATCGCAAGAGATCCCGACGGTAATCCCTGCGACGGTCAGCTGTGGTACAGGGGCTATCGTATCGAGGAACTGATAGACAGATACAGAAAGAATGATTATGGGTATGAGAATCTTGCGTATCTGCTTCTGTTCGGAGATCTTCCGAGCGATAAGGAATCAAAAGAGTTTATCGATAAGCTTGAAGATGTCAGGGAGCTTCCGACCAACTTTACAAGGGATGTCATAATGAAGGCTCCCACAAAAGATGTGATGAATTCCATGACAAGATCGATCCTTACATTGGCATCGTACGACAGGAATGCATCCGAGATATCGATCGAAAACGTTGTGTCGCAGTGCATGCAGCTCATCGCTGTATTTCCCATGCTTGCGGTGTACAGTTACCATGCTTATAACCATTACGAGAATCTCGAATCGATGTATATCCATCGTCCGCTTCCCGAGATGTCAACATCAGAGAATATTCTCAACCTGCTGAGGCCCGATTCGAAGTTTACCAAGATCGAAGCCAAGGCTCTTGATGTTGCGCTCATGCTTCATATGGAACACGGAGGCGGCAATAATTCGAGCTTTACAACGAGAGTCGTAACATCATCGGGAGCAGATACTTATGCTACCATCGCAGCGGCGATGTGCTCATTGAAAGGTCCCAGACACGGCGGTGCGAACATCAAGGTTATGGAAATGATGGATGACATCCGTGAGCATGTAAAAGATCATAATGATGACGAAGAGATACAGGATTACCTTACAAAGATACTGGCCGGAGAAGCATTTGACGGAAGCGGGCTTATATACGGTATGGGACATGCCGTATATTCAAAATCGGACCCGAGAGAAGTGATTTTCAGAAAGTATGTTGAGCAGCTGTCGGAAGAAAAGGGACGCACTGATGATCTTGCACTTTATCGTAAAGTCGAATCGATCGCGCCGATAGTGATCGCTCATAAACGCAAGATCTATAAAGGTGTTTCTCCGAATGTGGATTTCTACAGCGGCTTTGCATATGATATGATGGATATCCCGAGGGAAATGTTCACACCGATATTTGCGATAGCAAGGGTGGCGGGATGGAGTGCACACCGGATAGAAGAACTTGTTACCGGAAGCAAGATAGTACGTCCTGCGTATAAGAGTATTATGAAGAAACACTGAAGATGATACAGGATATATACCCAAGTAAACTTGATAACGTATACAGAGACCAAAAGCCCGAGGCAGATGACTTCGTTCTTGTTTTTGATAAAGAAGGAAAAGTATTTGTCCGTATCCGTGATAACGAACCGGAGTTTACCACGGCAAAGCAGATAAGCTGTGCCTGCCCTGTCTTCCTTTTTTCGATCGATGACAGGGGGTATTTCCTTACGCCTTATGAAGCGGCAGACATTCCGGAAGGATTCGAAGCATGTTCCGTAAGAAGCCTAAGGAATAACGATTCGCATGGCAAAGGTCTTTTTGCGGCTTTTACCGCATATCATCTGTGGAAATGGTATAATGATAACAGGTTCTGCGGCTGTTGCGGCCGGGAGATGAAACATTCCGTGTCAGAGCGCGCAATGAAATGCGGCTGCGGTAATACCGTTTACCCGAGGATCAACCCTGCGGTCATAGTCGGAGTGATGAATGGTAACAGTCTTCTCATAACAAGATACAGACAGGGGTACGGCCATAATGCACTTATCGCGGGATTCGTTGAGATCGGCGAGACTCTTGAAGAGACGGTTGCAAGAGAGGTGTCTGAAGAGGCCGGAGTCAGGGTTAAGAATATCAGATACTATAAGTCACAGCCATGGGGTATGGCACAGGATCTTCTTGCCGGATTCTTTTGCGAAGTGGACGGCGATGACAGTATTCGGATGGACGAAGGCGAACTTAAGTATGCGCAGTGGGTTAAGCGTGAGGATATAGAGCTTCAACCCGGGAGCTTAAGCCTTACGAATGAAATGATGAAGATGTTCAAAGAAGGAAAAGTCTGAGGTTATACAATGATAGATACCAAAGCGATAGAAGAGCATATAAGGGGGATCATTACCGCTCTCGGTGATGATCCGGGGCGTCCCGGGCTTGTCGATACGCCAAGGCGTGTTGCCGCTATGTATTCGGAAGTGTTCGAAGGAATGAACTATACGAATCATGAAATAGCTCAGATGTTTGACGTAACGTTTGACGATGATATCGACACATCGAAGGAAAAGCTGATCGTCATGAAGGACATTGAATTCTTTTCATACTGCGAACATCACATGGCGCTCATGTATGATATGAAGGCATCCGTTGCCTACATTCCCAACGGCAGGGTAATAGGGCTGTCGAAGATAGTGCGCGTATGTGACATGGTCGGGAAGAGACTTCAGCTGCAGGAGAGGATCGGCCAGGACATCGCCGACATAATAGGCCGGATAACGGGGAGTGAGGATATTGCGGTCGTGATCGAGGGGAAGCATTCATGTGTAAATGCCAGGGGAGTAAAGAATCATAATGCGATAACTCATACGGAAGAGTTTCGCGGAAGATTCAGGACGGATATCGATCTTCAGAATCGGATCAGATGAACAGCCGGATGGCAGAAAGGAATACTGATGCAGGATTTTTTTTCACCCGCAATACACGTTTTTTATGAGCATACGCAGATACCCTTGGCGATATACTATGTTGAGGACGGAAGGTTTAAGGCATACATAGTATCGGAAGGTGCATGCAGGATGTATGAATCAACGCCGGACGAGATGCTAAAGCGGCTCAACGGTCCCGATCCCCTTGTCAACATTGTGGAAAAGGAAGAAATGATAAAGGCTATCAAGGCGTTTTCCGATAAAGATGCAGCATACAATGTTGTATTTCACGAGTATATCGGGAAGGACAGAAAGCTCAAGACCCTTCACGGAGTCGGGATTCATGAGTATACGAGAGACGGCAGGAGATACTCTGTAATACGTTATGACGAGATATCCGACAGTTCAAGACGGTTATTGTTCAAGGACGAAGAGAAAGAGATCGAGGACAGACAAAGGCTTCTGTTTGAGATAGATGATGCGATAGCCAGAAGCTATACGTCGGTTCTTTACGTGGATACGGATGATGAGACCGTTCATATCGTAAGGCTTAACAGACTCGGTAAGACCCTTGAGGAAGAAGGTCTTGAGGATCCGCATATTCGGCATGTGATGGATATTTACGTCAGATCCCTCGTATACAAGGATGATGCCGAAGGAGTGCTCAGGTTCGGTGATTTTGACTATGTATTAAAGCGCCTTCGGGACAGTAATCCGCTGTTTCATACTTACAGAACCATAAGAGACGGAAGGATCGTTTACTACAGGCTCAAGATCATCCCGTTTGATAACGGCAGCAAGATAATATACGGGTTTGAACATTTTGACGATCAGGTCCGTGAAAAGATCGCCAGGGAGAATGAGCGTGAGATTCAGATGACGCTGTTGGCCGGGCTTTCGTGTGAATATGAGAGTATATGGCTCGTGGATGCACCGATACATCATGCGAAGCTTATCCGCAGTAATATCGAATCGGAAGAAAAATCCGAGATCATGAACAGGGTCAGGGAAGGCAACTACGAAGCTATCCTTGAAGATTACATCGAGCGCTATGTCATTCCCGAAGACCGGGAGAGGGTATATCAGCTCACAAGGATCGAAAACCTGATACGCAATACAAAGGAAAATGAGATATTCCATATCAACTATTACAGGATCGATTCGGAAAAACAGAAGAATTATATGCAGTTTGCGGTCGCAAGGGTCACCGATGATATGGGAGTCGTGCGTTTCGTATGCGGGTTCAGGAATATCGATTCGGTGATCGAGGAAGAAAAGAACAGGAACATGCTCTACAGCATGGCACATTTTGATGACATGACGGGAGCATGTAACAGAAGATCCTTTGATGAGTTTATGGACGAGTACAAGAACGATCTGCCGCAGAATGATCTTGTGGTCTTCTCGTTTGACCTCAATCAGCTGAAAGAGGCGAACGATTCATGCGGACACGAAGCAGGAGATGAGCTTATCATCGGTGCTGCAAAATGCATGAGGGATGTCCTCGGACCATACGGAAGTGTATACAGGACCGGTGGAGATGAATTTGCGATAATTGCCAATATCGAAGAGAATGAACTGAACGATGTGATAGAAAAGCTTAAGGAACGTTTTGATAACTGGAGAGGGATACTGTTCCCGACACTGTCGATATCCATGGGGTATGTAAGCGCGGCAGATGTTTCCGACATCAGTATCGATGAGATGAGACGCGAAGCCGAAAAGCGCATGTATGCACATAAGAGTGAGTTCTATCAGCGCAAAGGCAATGACAGGCGCAGACAATGATAAGGTTTGGGAGAATGATCAAATGGACTATGACGTTATAATAATCGGGGCCGGCCCCGGAGGAATATATTCGGCTTATGAGCTGACCAATAAGAGACTTGATCTTAAGGTCGCTGTATTTGAGGCGGGACAGGAACTGTCAAAGAGGCACTGTCCCATCGACGGAGACAAGATCAAGAACTGTATCGGATGTAAGTCCTGCTCTATCATGAGCGGGTTCGGAGGAGCCGGAGCTTTTTCTGACGGCAAGTATAACATCACCAATGATTTTGGCGGAACGCTGTATGAACATATAGGAAGAGCCAAGGCGATCGAACTGATGAAGTATGTTGATTCGATCAACGTCGAAAACGGAGGAGAGGGCTGCAAGCTTTATTCCACCGCGGGAACGAGTCTTAAGAAGACATGCATGCAGAACAAGCTCAAGCTCCTGGAAGCTTCCGTAAGGCATCTTGGTACGGATATCAATTACGTTGTTCTTGAGAAACTGTATGACCGTCTGAAGGATCTTGTTGATTTTTATTTCATGACCGATGTGACCAGGATAGAGGTCATAGACGGCGGCTACAAGATCACGCACTCGGGCGGGACAGCAACGTGCAAACAGTGTATCATATCCGTAGGCAGGAGCGGCAGCAAATGGATGGAGAGTGTGTGCAACGATCTTGGCATACCTTCAAAGAGCAATCGTGTTGATATAGGTGTCAGAGTCGAACTGCCGGCCGTCATCTTTTCGCATCTGACTGATGAACTGTATGAGAGCAAGATCGTATACCGTACGGAAAAGTTCGAAGACAGTGTCAGAACTTTCTGTATGAATCCGCACGGAATAGTCGTAAATGAGAACACGAACGGGATCATCACCGTCAACGGGCACAGTTATGAAGCCAAGGATAAGCAGACGGAGAATACGAACTTTGCCCTTCTTGTTGCGAAGCATTTTTCGGAACCGTTCAAGGATTCCAACGGTTACGGTGAGAGTATAGCAAGACTTTCCAATATGCTCGGAGGCGGAGTCATAGTCCAGCGTTTCGGTGATCTTGTAAGAGGCAGACGCAGCAACGAGAAGAGGATAGCCGAGGGTATGGTGCAGCCCACGCTAAATGCCACCCCCGGGGATCTGAGCCTGGTCCTTCCCAAGAGGATACTTGACGGCATAATGGAGATGATCCATGCGCTTGACAAGATAGCTCCGGGAACGGCGAATGATGATACACTCCTATATGGAGTTGAAGTAAAGTTCTATAATATGGAAGTGACCGTTGATGAGAATCTTGAGACTGCATATCCCGGACTGTATATAATAGGTGACGGGAGCGGAGTCACTCATTCGCTTTCGCATGCATCTGCCAGCGGAGTATATGTGGCAAGGCGGATAGCAGAAAAGAGAGGTTGATCGCATTGGTTTACGTTTTGTACAATCCGCTTGCCGGAAACAGAACATGTGAAGAGTCATGTAAGGGAGTGAGCGATATCTTCGGATCGGACGAGATCCGTTATATCGATCTTCTCAGCGTTGAAGATATTGATGCATACATAAAAAGGATGTGCGCGGATGATCAGATAGTCATATGCGGCGGTGACGGTACTGTCAACAGACTGATCAATTCGCTCGATGCCGAGAAGCTTGAACAGGATGTGTTCTATTATCCGGGCGGAAGCGGAAACGATTTCTTCCGCGATATAAATGCCGACAATACGAACAGCGTTATACGCATAAACAAATATATGAAGTGCCTGCCGCGGGTGACTGTCAACGGCGATACGAAGCTGTTCATCAACGGTATCGGATACGGCATTGACGGATACTGCTGCGAAGAAGGAGATAAAAAGAGGATCAAATCTCCGGGTAAAAGGGTCAATTATTCGATCATAGCGCTTAAAGGTGTCCTGTACGGATTCCATACGGTAGGAGCAAAGGTCACGGTTGACGGAGTAACAAAGGAGTACAGCCATGTGTGGATGGCCCCCACCATGAACGGCAGGTTCTATGGGGGAGGCATGATGTGTGCGCCGGACCAGGATCGTCTCAACGAAGAAGGGCTTGTTACCGTAATAGTAGTACACGCAAGGTTCAGGATCCAGCTGCTGGTGGCATTTCTTTCCGTGTTCAAGGGAATGCACATGAAATACAAGAGTATCGTGTCCGCTGTACAGGGAAGTGATGTGCGGGTTGAGTTCGATAAACCCACTGCACTTCAGATAGACGGTGAAACGGTAAGCAACGTGAAATGTTATGAGGTGAAAAAAGAGAAAAAAATCATCTGTTAACATAATATAATTGTTGACATAATATATCATAAGAGTTACATTAAATGGTGTGGGTTCACACCATTTTTTGATATTTTGACTGTAAAGATCGATTTGGAGAAAGCAGGGAGAATAATGAAGGGAAGAGTAAGAATAATTCTTGGAGCGTTTACGGTATGCACTTTTGTTGCTTTTGCCGCAAAAGATGTGCATGCAGGTACGTGCATTTATGTCGGAAAGGATGTCAGTGCCGACGGTACCATGCTTCTTGGAACTTCCACGGAGTATAACATAGGTACGGCTACTGTTACCGAGATCGTTGAAAAGGGTTCGATCCGAAAAGGGGACGTGATCGAGTCCGCAAACGGGTTTAAGTATACCATGCCGGAGGATAACGACAAGGTAGTAATTGAACGTTTTATGGAATATGTCGGTTTAGGGCAGTATGTTTCGTGCGCGTCGAATGAACATGGGGTTTCGGTTCTTTCCACCATTACGACCCGGACCCGTGAGGAAGCCATTGCGGCTGATCCGTTTGAAACAGAGGGGATAAGCGAAGAAAAGATCGCTCTTATACTTGCCTCGACATCAAAGACTGCCAAGGACGCCGTAAGGACACTTTGTTCCATATATGAAGAAACAGGTGCGTATTCCTCAGAGATCGTAATGATCGCAGATCAGAAGGAAGCCTGGATCGTAGAGAACTTTACAGGTCATCAATATGTAGCAACGCGTCTTCCCGATGATAAGATGGCTGTGTTTGCAAATGATCCCGTAATTAAGACCGCAGATCCCGATGACAAGGATACGATCATGTCTTCCGATCTTCTTACCCTCCCTGAGAAGAACGGTTTTGCGGTTTATGATGATGATAAGAAGATCGATCTTATCCTTACATATAATATTGACGATGTGAATTATGACGAGAGCCATTTAAGAGAGTGGGTTGGCCACAATATCTTTGCTCCGTCCGAAGAACTTGAATACGACAAAGAAGCAAGGTTTGACATATTCTTCACCCCTGATGAAAAGGTAAGCATTGAGCAGGCGTTCGATCTGTTCAGGAACAGATTCGAAGGAACTGATTATGCGCTTGACGGGGGAGACGGAACCCACTATGGAATAAACAACCAGTATGTTTCGTGCGCAAACATGATACAGATATTCGATGGTGTTCCGGAGGTTTTCTCTACCGTTTTCTGGACCACACCGGGAAATCCAACAGCATCTCCGTTTATTCCGATACCTGTTGCTGCAGACACCATCCCGGCGTCTATCTCAACCGATGCGGAAGAGGATGAGTATGATGCGGGAACACTGCAGTTTGATTTCGCAAAGCTTAACAACAGCATATATCAAAGAAGAAGATTATACGGAGATTCCATAAGACAGTATTGGAAAGGCGCAGAAACCTTACATGCTGCCGATATCAGAAACAATATCACGGGTAAATGGAGCAAAGAGAAGCCGGCTGATGCTGTCGGGCAGATCGATGACTACATTGCCGACATCGCTGATAAGACCGGCGAAAACTGCATCAGGCTCAGTGATGAACTCGATTGGTATCTGTTCAGAAACGGATCCATGAATTCGAGTGTGTCCGACGAAGAACTTGTGCCGTTCGAGTGCTCGTTTGACGCCGTATCGTTTGCTCAGGCCAACGGTTGGGAAACGACCGTGGAAAATGATGTTTTTACCGCCACAAAAGACGACAGGAAGATCGAAGTCGTACTTGCGGGAGAGAACAAAGGCGCTGTCACATTTACGGGCTTTGATAATGAACAGCTCATGAAAGATTTCATGACGGAAGATACCGAAGGCGCTGAGGCTATAGAAGAGACAGCGGATGAGACGGCAAAGACCGAAGAATCTGCAGAAGCCGAAGAATCTGAAAAGATCGAAGAGCCTGAAAAGACCGAAGAGCCTGAGGTTGAAACAAAAGAGCCTGAAAAGGCAGATGAACCCGAGGCAGAGGTATCCGAAGATGTCAGCAAAGAGCCGGCACAGGAAGTGCTTGATGTGGAGACCGAGGTCGCACAGCAGGTTGAGGTAGATACGATCGCGGCCCTTGAGGATTACTTTGCGGAAAAGATCGCCAATATTCCGAGGGATGGCTGGGCAGAAAATGAGATCGCATCGCAGATAAGCGACATATCGGTTGACGTTGCGGGAATAGTGACCAAGTATTTTGATGTTGATATAAACAGTCCCGAAGATATCGAGAAACTGCTCAATACCGATGTGTCTCAGATTCAAAATGATCCGGAGATCGGACAGATCGGAGATAAGCTCATAATCACCGGAATGGATCTTACGGGATTACTGGAGAAGTACTTTACATCACTTGTTGAGGATGCTAATGCCGATGTTGCGTCCGGAAGGCTCAGTCAGGAAGGTGTTGAAAAGATACTTCTTGAGGCGGAAGCTGATATTGAAGGGATCGCTCAGCTGTATGTGCAGGGAGTGTTCGGACAGATATTTGACATGAATCTTTCCGAAGAAGAGTTTAATGAGGCACTTGCCGAGCTTGGCCAGGGCGCGCTTCAGGTCATGAACGATTATGGTGCGATCGATCTTGAAAGTCTCGGTCTTGGAGACATAGATATAAAGGATCTTACGGATGCGGATATTGAGGTGATCATCACGCTCAATGAAATGGATGATGATGTTATTGACGGCCTTTCCGAACTCATCGGAGTTGATGTCAGAGCCGTTATCGATTCGTATATGGAGGCGTTAGCCGGCGCGGGCGAAAGTCTTGTAGTCGAAAATCATATTAATCCTTCGGCATGGTCTTCTCCGGACGAAAAGGTCATGGCTGCGATAGAGAAGGAAGAAGAGCTCAGAGGCGATGACACGGTGCTTTCCCAGGATGTCATCGATACCATCAATGAGGCGATCCTGAACGGCTATTTTGAAGATGCTTTGGAGCCCATAGAAGGAGAGGAGGTAGAAAAGACCGCTCCCGAGACCGGATCGGAAACGTTCACGGTACAGTTACCTTATGTAAAGGCTTTGGATTCAAAGGTTTTGCTTCCTTCATCGATGCTCAGGTATTTCCAGTGATCTTTGACGGGTAATATTTTGCTTGCTTTTTTGTCACAGTTCGTATAATATAGTTGGGTACGGCTCGTTGGTCAAGCGGTTAAGACGCCGCCCTCTCACGGCGGAAACAGGGGTTCGATTCCCCTACGAGCTGTTTGTTCTTATTGTATGGAAGCCTCAGGGATTGCAAAGCAAGCCTTGGGGTTTTTTGGATATATCACTATTGAGGTCTGGATATGCTGAGTTTAAAGGATATAAGGCTGGATCTGCCTGAAAAGGAAAACCTCATAAACGGCGTCAGCCTTGACATAGCGCCGGGAAAGCTTACCGTCATAACCGGTCCCAACGGCGGAGGTAAGACGAGCATAGCAAAGCTTATAGCGGGAATATATACGCCCACGGCGGGATCGATAACACTTGACGATGAAGATATCACCTCGATGTCTGTTACCGAAAGGGCAAATAAAGGCATCGCATATGCTTTTCAGGTGCCCGTCAGTTTTAAAGGTGTTACCGTAAGAAAACTGATGAGCATTTCCGCAGGCAACGATATGTCGGAAATGAAAATGTGCAGGATACTCGAGAAGGTTGGGTTGTGCGCAAGAGACTATATGGACCGTGACATGGATTCGAGACTGTCCGGAGGCGAGATGAAGAGAATAGAGATCGCAACGGTGCTCGCAAGGCCTGCAAAATATATTCTGTTCGATGAACCTGAAGCCGGAATAGATCTGTGGAGTTTTGCAAGTCTTATCGATGCTTTTGAGAAGCTGAAGAAAGATGAAGACAGAGCACTTCTTATAATCTCCCATCAGGAGAGGATACTCGATATCGCGGATGATATCGTTGTGATAAGTGATGGGGTGATCGCACGGAAGGGTTCAAGAGATGAAGTAATGCCGACACTTTCACAAGGTGGCGCAAGAGCCTACTGCCCCAGAGGCAAAGAGATGTTTTGATCATGAATAAGATTACCGAAGAGATACTGAAAGAAATAACGGACTGGGACGGGATCTTTGACGGAGCGTATTCACTGCGTGAAGACGGAGAGTGTATCAGTTTTCGCAACAGCAACAATATCCGTATCGTCAGGAAGGAAGATGTGCCAGGTATAGATATATACATATCCGCTGCGGCAAAAGGCGAGACTGTCTATATTCCGGCCTGCGTGACAAAAAGTGATGTAAGGGACAAAGTATACAACGATTTTCACGTTCAGAGCGGTGCGGATGTTATAATAGTTGCCGGGTGCGGTGTTCATACTGATTCCGAAGAAGGCTCATCGCACAATGGGATACACAGATTTTTCCTCGAAGAGGATTCGCATGTTGTATATAAGGAAAAGCATATCGGGATCGGAGAAGGCAGCGGCAAGCGCGTGATAGACCCTGTAACGTATGCCGAACTGGATAACGGAGCCGTCCTCGAGATGGAAACGCTTCAGCTTCACGGAGTAGATACGACCGTAAGGGATACGAAGGCAAAGCTTTCCCAAAACGCCAGATTCATCATTCATGAGAGTATAATGACATCCGGTACGGAAACCGCCAGGACGGATTTTACGGTAGACCTTAACGGTGAGGATTCAAGTGTTGATCTGATATCAAGGAGCGTAGCCAAGGGTGAATCCAGACAGGAATACAGGTCTGTGATCAACGGGAATGTTAGATGCAAGGGTCACTCAGAGTGCGATGCGATACTGTCGGACAAGGGACAGGTCATTGCCATGCCGGCACTTTCGGCGGCGTCTACCGATGCCAATCTGATACACGAAGCGGCCATAGGAAAGATAGCAGGCGAGCAGATAATGAAGCTTATGACTCTGGGACTTACCGAGCAGGAAGCAGAGGATGAGATAATAGCAGGATTTTTGGGAGCGTAGGAGTATTGTCGGAAAGCCGTGTGACAGAACTGATACTGGATGACGGTGCTTTTGAGGCATTGCGGGAACATCAGAGCCCTGAACAGCTGTTTCAGGAGCTTGTTTCGCGCGTTCAGAAGTATCATCCTTCCGATGACATATCGCTGATAGAGAAGGCGTACAATCTCGCCTATATGGCTCATAAGAACCAGCTTAGAAAATCAGGGGAACCGTATATAATCCATCCCCTTTCGGTGGCGATAATCCTGGCCGAACTCCAGCTTGACAAGGAAACGATAGTAGCCGGTATACTGCATGACGTTGTTGAGGACACCGTCATCACCGATGAGGAGCTGCGCGATCAGTTCGGTAATTACGTCGCTTTGATCGTTGACGGAGTCACCAAGCTCGAAAAGATCAAATACAACGGGGATAAGCTTGAATATCAGGCTGAAAACCTTCGTAAGATGTTCCTGGCCATGGCCAAGGATATAAGAGTCATAATGGTCAAGCTTGCCGACAGGCTCCATAACATGAGAACGCTCCAGTACCAGCCGCCGGAACGACAGGTGGAGATAGCAAGGGAGACTATGGATATCTACGCACCGCTGGCTCAGCGTCTGGGTATATCCAAGATGAAGGTCGAACTTGACGATCTGTCTCTTAAGTATCTTGAACCGGAAGTTTACTATGACCTTGCAGACAAGATAAACATACGAAAATCCGAACGTGAGAAGTACGTATCCGATATCGTCGAGGATGTTGCCAAACACATAAGAAATGCGGGTATCAAGGCAACTATAGACGGGCGTGTCAAGCATTTTATGTCCATATACCGCAAGATGCTCAACCAGGATAAGACTCTCGATCAGATATATGATCTGTTCGCAGTCAGGATAATCGTGGATACGATCCCCGACTGTTATGCTGCTCTCGGCGTCATTCACGAGATGTACAAGCCTATACCCGGGCGCTTTAAAGACTATATCGCCATGCCCAAGCCCAACATGTATCAGAGCCTTCATACGACTCTTATAGGGCCTTCGGGAAGACCGTTCGAGATACAGATAAGAACCCATGAGATGCACAGGACTGCCGAATACGGCATCGCAGCTCACTGGAAATATAAGGAGAATTCAGACGGAAAGAGAGTAGAGGAATCCGAAGCCGAGAAGATGAGCTGGCTCCGTCAGATACTTGACTGGCAGGTCAACCTGTCCGATAACAAGGAATTCCTTAATACATTAAAATCGGATCTGGAGCTGTATTCGGATACTGTTTACTGTTTCACTCCCACCGGAGATGTTAAGACTCTTCCCGCAGGATCCAATCCCATCGATTTTGCGTACTCAATACATTCGGCCGTCGGGAACAAGATGATCGGAGCAAGGGTTAACGGACAGCTTGCGACCATCAATTACAAGATCCAGAACGGCGACAGGATCGAGATAATCACATCACAGAACTCAAGGGGACCGAGCCGTGACTGGCTCAATCTCGTCAAGTCGAATCAGGCCAAGACCAAGATCAATCAGTGGTTCAAAAATGAGCTTAAGGAAGATAACATCCAAAAAGGCCGTGAACTGCTGCTTGCATATTGCAAGAATAATTCCGTTGACCCTGCCAAGATAATGATACCGCAGTACATGAATGCGGTCCTTCAAAAGTACGGGTTCAGAGACTGGGATGCCGTAAGAGCGGCGGTCGGACACGGCGGCCTTCGTGAGGGACAGATCATCAACAGGATGAAGGAACTCTACGACAGGGATCATCCGCATATAATGTCGGATGAAGAGATCCTTGAGGACGTTAACGAAGCCGGAACACAAAAGAAGCTGCGGGTAAAATCAAACGGCGGAGTTGCGATCCAGGGGACGGACGATCTTGCGGTACGCTTCAGCAAATGCTGCAGCCCTATCCCCGGAGATGAGATCGTGGGATATGTTACAAGAGGCCGTGGAGTTTCGATACACAGGACGGACTGCGTTAACATCATTTCGCTTCCCGAAGACGAGAGGGCAAGGCTGATAGAGGCTGAGTGGGACAATACCCCGGGTGAGCAGTGTGATGATAAGTTCGAGGCAAGTATCCATATATTTGCCCAGGACAGGCAGGGGCTTCTCATGGAGGTCACGAGATATCTGACCGAACACGGAGTCAGCATACTCAACATGAACGTAAGAACGAGCAAACAGGGGACTGCCACGATCATCGTCACGTTCTGCACGTCGGGAAGGGATGAGCTCGATACGGTGATAGACAGACTCAGGTCGGTCAAAGGTGTAATGGACATAGAAAGGACAACAGGCTGATGGGTGCATTAAAAGTTGGTAAAATGGTACTCGGAATGGTCGAGACGAACTGCTATTTCATATATGATCCGGAGAAGATGGAGGCGGTGGTTATAGACCCTGCCAAGGACGGACTGTATGAAAAGCTTGCCGAGCATGATATCAGAGTGTGCGGGATACTTCTGACACACGGACATTTTGATCATATAATGGGAGTCAGGTCGCTTTCGGAAAAGTCAGGCGCAAAAGTGTACGCGCTCAAGGCTGAAGACGAGCTGTGCCGCAATTCATATCTCAATTCATCGGATCAGATAAGAAGGCCGTATACGGTCGAGCCGGATATACTGCTCTCCGATCAGGACGAGATCGAGATATCCGGTATGAAGTTTAAGGTATATGCAACTCCCGGGCATACGATAGGAAGCTGCTGTTATTATGTTGAGAGTGAGAAGTGGCTGTTCTCCGGAGATACGCTCTTTCGCGGATCCATAGGCAGGAGCGATCTGCCGACGGGAAGCGGAGAAGATATAATGGACAGCGTTCAGAAACTTGTGGAAATATTTGACGGAGATGTAAAAGTATATCCGGGACACGGCGACTCCACAACGATAGAGTTTGAGAAGAATAATAATCCGTATGTACGTATTTCTTAACAGCCCGGGTTATTCATACGATGTTCATTCGCTCGTAAAAGCGTTCTTCCCGCATGAAGATGTAAAGATCGTACCGGATATGCCGGATGGCGGGCAGTATGTAAGCGTGTATGTATCGTCCGGTGACATCGGAAAAGATGAGAGAGCTTCGGGAGTCATCCGCGTTACCGCCCGCTTACAAAACGAACCGGTCGCAGAAGAAGAAAAATATGAGGATCTTTCGCGAAGCGATGTCAAGAATGTTCTAAAAAGAACGCTGTACAACGTTCTTGTGACAGTGACGCATCATACGCTTCCGTGGGGAACCATGACGGGCATCAGACCGACCAAGGTACCCATGAAGCTCATAAAAGAAGGCGCGACGGATGAACAGATAAAAGAGTATATGAAGTCCGTATATCTGTGCTCCGATGAGAAGACGGCACTTGCCATCGATATAGCTCACAGGGAAGCGAATATAATAAACGGTATGCCGGAGGGGGGATTCGGACTTTACATAGGAATACCGTTCTGCCCCACAACATGCATGTACTGCTCGTTTTCTTCCTATCCCATCGCCTTATGGCAGGGGCGGACGGATGAGTATCTGACCGCGCTTAAGCGTGAAATTGATATGTACATCGATCAGTACAGGGGAAGATATGTTGACGCGATATATATCGGAGGGGGCACGCCGACCACACTGTCACCGGAGGAGCTTTCCGATCTTATCGGATATGTCAGGAACGGATTTGATATATCCCATCTGCGGGAATTTACGGTTGAGGCCGGAAGACCTGACAGCATCACGGAAGAAAAACTTGCGGTGCTTAAGGAAAACAACGTTTCCCGGATATCGATCAATCCCCAGACGATGAACGAAAAAACTCTGAAGCTCATCGGAAGGCATCATACCGTAGAGGATGTGTATACCGCTTACGATAAAGCAAGAGCGGCGGGATTTACCAACATCAACATGGACCTTATCATCGGGCTTCCGGGAGAAGACGAAAGTGATGTGGCAAATACTTTTGATAAGGTAAGACGGCTGTCACCCGACAGCCTGACGATACACTCGCTTGCGATAAAAAGAGCGGCGAACATGGGTCGTTTTCTGAATGAACATCCGGAAATAACAAGCATGAACACTCCGGGGATGATGAGAGCCGCCGATGAATGCGCCAAAGGTCTTGGAATGGAGCCGTATTATCTGTACAGGCAGAAAAACATGACCGGAAACCTCGAGAATGTAGGATACGCCAGAGCGGGTTGCCTTGGCGTGTATAATGTCATCATCATGGAAGAGGTAACGGATATTGCCGCAGCCGGAGCAGGAGTCATCGCAAAGCGGGTATTTGCGGGAGACAGGATAGAGAGGATGGCAAATGTTAAAGACGTCAAACTATATATCGAACGAATTGACGAAATGATCGAAAGGAAAAAGACATGGGAATGATAAAAAAACCTACAACGGGAATGAAGGATATACTGCCTGCCGAGATGCAGATAAGGGATTATGTTACGGGGCTTGTAAAGGAAACGTATCAGACATTCGGATTCACACCGATCGAGACCCCGGCGGTCGAGCATATAGAAAACCTTCTGAGCAAGCAGGGCGGAGAGAATGAAAAGCTCATTTTCAAGATCTTAAAAAGAGGTGAAAAGCTCGTGCTTGGCGCAGATGCTAAGGAGGAAGATCTTGCCGATTCAGGACTTCGGTATGATCTGACCCTGCCCCTTTCCAGGTTTTATGCGTGCCATGCCGCTGAGCTTCCCGCGCCGTTTAAAGCGCTTCAGATAGGACCCGTATGGCGTGCCGACCGTCCCCAGAAAGGGCGTTTTCGTCAGTTTGTCCAGTGTGACATAGACATACTCGGAGATCCCACGAGTCTGGCTGAGATCGAACTGATAACAGCCACGACCACGCTCCTGGGGAAGCTTGATCTTAAGGATTTTACAGTCCGCATAAATGACAGAAGGATATTAAAGGCTATGGCGTCCTTCAGCGGCTTTAACGACAGTGACCTTGATACCGTGTTCATCATCCTCGACAAGATGGACAAGATAGGTAAGGACGGAGTGGCCGAGGAACTTGTAACAAGCGGATTTTCCAAGGATTGTGTTGATAAATATATAGCACTGTTTGAAGGTGAGAACTTTGATACGCAGTATATAAAAGAACTTGCAGATAAGCTCGGAGATCACCTTGACGCAGAGTGCGCCGACAGCCTTATCGGCATAATAAACAGCGTTGAAAGAGTAAAAAATGCAGATTTTCACATCGTTTTTGACCCAACTTTGGTCCGCGGCATGTCTTATTATACAGGAACCATTTTCGAGATCACGATGAATGAGTTCGGAAGCAGCGTCGCCGGAGGCGGCAGATACGATGAGATGATCGGCAGGTTCACGGGCAATAAAGTATGCGCCTGCGGATTTTCCATAGGATTTGAGAGGATAATCACTATCCTTCTCGACAAAGGGTTTGTCGTACCGGGAAGCGGCAGCAGGTATGCGTTCCTGATCGAAAAGGGTGCGGATGCCGGATTCGTCGCATCTGTCATGGAAGAGGCTGCAAAGCTCAGACAGGAAGGCAAGACGGTTCTTGTCTCCATGATGAACAAGAACAAGAAGTTTCAGAAGGAACAACTTGAAAAAGAAGGCTTTACATCAGATAATATAAAAGAATTCTATCATTCCGATTTTAAGAAATGACGGAGGCTGTATGAAGTATTGTAGAAAATGCGGGATGCTCCTTGAGGATACGCATGTTACCTGTATAAGGTGCGGGGCGGATGTAACACTCGAAGAGAATGTTTCGATGTATCCGATAGAAGTAATGGAGACCATCGAAGAGGAGAATAAACGCAAGAAAGCGACCGGCAAGATAGTTGCGATGCTGATCGCTCTTGTTGTGGTGCTTGTGGGCCTCGTTCTGTTCTTCCTGTACGGATTCGACATCTCAAACCTTCAGCTTCCGGTAAGCGGACTCGGGACGGAAGATGAGATTGAGACGCTTGATGAGGAAGAGATCGAAGAAGAGGAACCTCTTGAGGAAGAGGAAGAGATCGAGCCGGAGGAGGAAGAAGAGGAGCCTGTAAACAAGACTTTCAAGGATGACAACGGCGTATATTATGATTACGTATCTGAAAAGGATGATGCGGGTAACGTGGTTTTTACCGCACTCCTTCCCGAGGATCTTACCGTAAGGGAGATGTTCAACGATTACGAGGGATACAGCGACCGTTATCCTTTCATGTTCAACTTTACCGCCTCGGATGAAGATAATGACGTAAGGTTCACGTATCTGTCCCCCAGGAAGCTGTGGTACAAGATCAGCGATACGGGTAAGAGCCGTTCCAATGAGAGTGACATCACACATTACATGAGCTATTTCAAATATGACGGTCCGTCGAGTTATCTTGACCAGCTTCTGGCGCAGAGCTATCCCGGAGCGAAGCTCGAACTCAAGGAGGAAAACGACATTTCCGAGGAGACGCTCGCGAAGCTGGAAGAGCTTGCCAAGGAGAAGAACGAGGAGCTCTTCGGGGATATAGGTGATTATGGCCATATCGGAGAGAATACGACATATGCCAACATGGACTATGAGTTCTCGGGGAAGGTGTACAAGTACGAGATCACCCTTAAGGATAAGAACATGCTTTTCTGTAAGTATTATGTTCCGTCCGTGGCGTTTAACATCATGTATGCGAATCCCGATAATAATGACCGCGGAACGCTTACCGAGTGGTATAATTTTTCAATAGTATGCTTCGAGACCGGTAATGAGGATGTATACGATGATTATGCGGACGCATTTGATGTCTTTGTTGCGAATGCACTTCCTACCGATCTGTTCATGTATATCAATGAGAGTTATTCGGCTGATATAAAGAATGCCGTGGAAAGCGGCACAGCACCTGATCCCCTCGATCAGACACTGCTTTCAAAATACGGATCCGCTTATTCGGATTCGGAGACACTGGATGATTTTGACGGAAAGGTTATGGATATCCTAAGGTCAGCGGGGACCTGCTTTAAGGATGATGATGTGGCTGTATACCTTCCGGAGAAGTTCAAGATCGCATATTATGACAAGGAAAAGAATAAAGTATTCATGTCGCCCGAGGAAGATGAGTACCCCGGCGAGACTTATGACGAATTAACTCAAGAGTAAAAGGAGATTCAAAATGGCTGCGGATTACGACGACATCATGAACGCAAAGAAAACCGATACGATGAGGGAGACGGACAGAAAGTGCCCGCAATGCGGCGCTACTATGGACTTTGACCCGACAACGGGCGGACTTCATTGCGACTACTGCGGTTACCGGGAAGAGATCAAAGCTGAGGATTCCAAAGGAGATACAGTCGCTGAGGAACAGGATTTTGAATCTGCAGAGTTTACCGGTAATTGTGACTGGGGTGTTTCTCAGAAGACGGTCACATGTAAGTCGTGCGGTGCCGTTTCCGTATATGATGCACTTGCGGTCGCAAATGAATGCCCGTACTGCGGATCGAATCAGGTTATGGAAGCCAGTGATGTCAAGACACTTGCGCCCAACGGCGTGGTACTGTTCAAGATAACCGCCAAGCAGGCAGGAGAGAAGTTTACCAAGTGGCTGTCCGGCAAATGGTTTGCGCCGAAAGAGGCTAAGAGAAGTGCCAGGGCAGACAGGTTCAAGGGAATATATCTTCCTTACTGGACGTTTGATTCGGATACTGTTACCGAATATACCGCAGAATACGGTATAGACCGTACCGAGGGACACGGAGACAATCAGAGGACCGTTACCGACTGGCACAGGACGAGCGGCACATACAGCGAGTTCATCGATGACCAGCTGGTGGCAGGTACGGGTGACCAGAACGTAAACATGCTCCGTAAGGTTGAGCCTTTTGATACCAAGGACAACAAGTCATACAAGCCGGAATATCTGGCCGGCTTTATGGCTGAGAGATATTCGGTAGGTCTTAAGGATGCATGGGAAAAAGCAAAGGACTTCATCCGCAAGAGACTTCAGTCCGCGATCGAGAGCAAGATAAGAAGCGAGCACAATGCAGACCATGTAAGAAACTATAAGGCAACGACCTCGTTTTCACATATCACTTACAAATACCTGATGCTGCCGGTCTGGCTGTCATGCTTTAAATACAAGGATAAGGTATATCAGTTCATAGTAAACGGACAATCCGGTAAAGTGGGCGGGGACTACCCGATATCAGGCTGGCGCGTGTTCATTGCAATTCTTATCGGCCTCGTGATATTGGCTATTCTGTGGTCTCTCGTACAGTGATAAAAATTGCTTTTCAAAGTAATATGTGTGTGATATAATTTGTCGCGATTGGAAATTGAATCAAGATCCGGAGGTGTGCTTATGAAGCATATAAAGTCTTTACAGACAAGAAACCTTAAGAAGTCGATAAAGAAGGGCGGATGCGGAGAGTGTCAGACATCCTGCCAGTCAGCGTGCAAGACCTCTTGCACAGTAGGTAACCAGAGCTGCGAGAAAGCACAGTAGTTACCATATCGACCATGAAAAAGCTCTCACGGGGGGCTTTTTTAGTGTTCGTGTATCGGTAAGGGAGATTTATGATACACCAGTACAAAAATAACGGTTTTAATATCGTCATGGATGTTGAGAGCGGCTGTATCCATGTTGTGGATGATATTGTGTACGACCTTGTATCGGCGCTTGATGAGTATTCACAGACCGGAACCATACGTACCGTTATCGACGAGGACAATATAAAGGCCGCATCGTATGAGGATATCAGGACCTATCTTACCGGTAAGCTGTCTTCATATGAAGAAGATGAGATAAAAGAGGCTTACGAGGAAGTTGCGTATCTTATAGAAGATGAGCAGCTTTTTACCGATGATCTGTTTGAGGATAACATAGATCAGTTTACAAACCGTGATACGGTCGTAAAAGCATTGTGCCTTCATATAGCCCATGACTGTAATCTTGCGTGCAGATACTGCTTTGCCGGAAAGGGCGAGTACCACGGGGAGCGCCAGCTTATGAGCTTCGAGGTTGGTAAGAAGGCACTTGACCTTCTTGTAAGATCTTCGGGCTCAAGAAGGAACCTGGAGGTTGATTTTTTCGGCGGCGAGCCGCTTATGAACTTCGACGTCGTTAAGAAGCTCGTTGAGTACGGAAGATCCCTTGAAGAAAAGCACAACAAGAAGTTCAGGTTTACTCTTACGACGAACGGTGTTCTGCTTGACGATGAGATACTTGATTTTGCCAATAAAGAAATGGGAAATCTCGTGCTGTCCCTTGACGGACGAAAGGAAGTCCATGACAGGATGAGACCCAGATGCGGAGGACAGGGCAGTTACGACGAGATAGTGCCGAAGTTTATCAAGGCTGCCGAGTCCCGCGATCAGATGAACTATTATGTCAGAGGTACATATACGAGGTATAATACGGATTTTGCCGAAGACGTTAAGCATATGGCAGAGCTGGGATTCAAGCAGATATCCGTCGAGCCGGTCGTGTCTCCGCTTACGGAGGATTACGCACTTCGGGAAGAGGATATCCCGAAGCTGTGCGAGCAGTACGATATCCTTGCAAAATACATGCTTGAACGAAAAAAAGAAGGAAAAGGCTTTAATTTTTTCCATTTTATGATAGACTTATCCGGCGGGCCCTGTGCGATAAAAAGACTGACGGGATGCGGTTCCGGATCGGAATACATGGCTGTTGCACCAAACGGGGACCTGTATCCGTGCCATCAGTTCGTGGGTATGCATGAGTTCCTCATGGGAAATGTGGACACGGGTGTTGAAAATACCGGGCTTTCAGAGAAGTTCAAACGGTGTAACGTCTATTCGAGGAAAGAGTGTAAGAGCTGTTTTGCCAAGTATTACTGCAGCGGCGGATGTGCCGCAAACGCATACAACTATACGGGTGATATAAACGGCGTATACGATATAGGATGCAGATTACAACAGAAGCGTGTGGAAACCGCCATAATGATCAAGGCGGCATGCGCACAAGAGTAATAATACAAAGAGGTTTTTGAAAGGAAAGAAAGCAATGAAGAAACAAAATGCGATCATGGCGCTGTTGGCAGTGCTTCTCCTGATAGCCGGATTCGGCTACATGGTCATGAACGGACTCGGAGTGGATGCCGTAGGATCCGCGAAGGGGATCCATCTCGGACTTGACCTTGCAGGTGGTGTCAGCATCACTTATCAGGCAGTGGGAGAAGGTACTCCTTCATCCGAGGATATGGATGATACCGTATACAAGCTTCAGCAGAGAGTACAGGGATACTCGACCGAAGCGCTTGTGTATAAGGAAGGTATCGACAGGATCAATATTGAGATACCCGGATTGTCGGATGCCAACGCGGTTCTTGAAGAACTGGGAAAGCCGGGAAGTCTTTATTTTATCAATCATAAAGACTCTAACGGTAACGAAAACTATGATTCCATGGGTAACCTCAATAAGAGCATAGAAGAGCTTACAGCTGACGGAAGTATCGTACTTACCGGGTCAAACGTAAAAGAGTCAAGAGCCGGTGCCATCAAGAACGATATGGGCAATACCGAGTATGTTGTTGAGCTGACTCTTGATGATGAAGGTACAAAGAAATTTGCCGAGGCAACAACAGCGGCTGCCCCGACAAATGATACGATAATGATCTACTACGATGGCAAGCCTGCTTCGATCCCCGTTGTTAAATCGGCCATCACAGGCGGCATGGCACAGATCTCAGGTCAGAAGACCGCTGAAGAAGCCGAACAGCTTGCATCAACGATCCGTATCGGTGGACTTAAGATAGAGCTTGAAGAGCTGCGTTCAAACGTTGTAGGTGCCCAGCTCGGTACAGAGGCTATTTCAAGATCACTTAAGGCAGGTCTTATCGGATTTGCGATCATCGTATTATTCATGTGTGTGGTATATCTTGTGCCGGGTCTTGCTTCATCGATCGCACTTGTGCTTTACTGCCTGATCACAGTATTCTGCCTTAACTTCTTTGATATGACACTTACCCTTCCGGGTATCGCAGGTATCGTTCTTTCGATAGGTATGGCGGTTGATGCCAACGTTATCACGTTCGCGAGAATACGTGAAGAGATAGCGGCGGGAAAGAGTGTACGCTCTGCAATAGATGAAGGTTACAAGAAAGCTCTGTCGGCTATCATCGACGGTAACGTTACAACCCTTATCGCAGCACTTGTTCTCGGTATCATCGGAACAGGATCGATCAAGGGCTTCGCTCAGACACTTGCTCTCGGTATCGTTGTATCGATGATAACGGCTCTGTTTGTTACAAAGCTGATCTTAAGATCATTCTACGCACTCGGCATACGTGACGAGAAGTGGTACGGAAGAGCCAAAGAGCTTAAGTTCATTGAGTTCATAAGCAAGAGGAAACTGTTCATAATCATTTCCTCCGGGGTCATCGTTGTAGGTATCATCACTATGATCGTTAATTCGGCAATGGGCAAGCATGCTCTCAATTACAGTCTTGAGTTCCTCGGCGGTACATCAACAAATGTTACCTTCAATGAGGATATGGCTCTTGCGGATATCGATGCAAAGGTTGTTCCTTCGATAGAGAAGATTACGGGAGACGCAAACGTTCAGGTACAGAAGGTTACGGGATCGAACGAAGTCATCTTCAAGACCCGCGCACTTAATGTAACAGAGAGAGAAGCGTTCAACGATATGATGGAATCAGAGTTCGGTGTTGCTGCGGATAAGATCGTAGCAGAGACGATCAGCTCGACGATCTCATCGGAGATGTCAAGGGATGCGATCCTTGCCATCATCATCGCGACGGTACTCATGCTCGTATACATCTGGTTCAGATTCAAGGATCTGAGATTCGGTGCAAGTTCGGTCATCTGTCTTCTTCATGACGTTCTTGTAGTCGTAACGTTCTATGCTCTTGCGAGGATCACGGTCGGCTCGACATTTGTAGCCTGCATACTTACGATCGTAGGTTATTCGATCAACGCAACGATCGTTATATTCGACAGGATCCGTGAGAAGCTTGCAACGACAAAGGACAGCCTTGAAAAGCTTGCAAACGATGCAGTCAACCAGACTCTTTCACGAAGCCTGTTCACATCGCTGACAACTTTCGTAATGGTTGCTGTACTGTACATACTCGGCGTAAGCTCGGTCAAGGAATTTGCGCTTCCGCTCATGATAGGTATCGTCTGCGGTACGTATTCATCAGTTTGCCTTGCAAGTGCGATATGGTATATCCTGCGTACGAAGGTTGGCGCAACAAAATAATATCCGGATTTAATGGCCTCGACGGCTTTGATCGTTTCCCCAAAAGGCGCTTGCGCTCGTTTCCGTGCGTCGCGTTACTAGACTCGATAATACCTCGTCAAGTAACAACGCACTCCAAGTCTTTTGGGAAAACAACAAACCGTCGAGGCCTTATTGTATGTAGATATGAATTCTGTGTTATTCTTGAATTATTAGTATGAAAAAATGGGTCGTGACGGCGAAGGGCGCCGATTTTAACAAAATAGCAAAAGATTTCGGCATCAGTCCTTATCTGGCGAGGATCATAGTAAACAGAGGCGCATCAACGAACGAAGAGATCGATATGTTCCTAAACGCCGATGTAAATAAGATGCACGATCCAAGGCTTCTTCCGAACATTGAGGAAGCGGTATCGGTCATTGCGGATGCGATTGAAGCACAGGTCCCCATAAGGGTGGTCGGTGATTATGATATTGATGGAGTATGTGCATCCTATATCCTCAAAAAAGGTCTTGAAGAGGCAGGGGCCGTCGTTGATGTGCGGCTTCCCGAGAGGATAAAGGACGGATACGGCATCAATGAAAACATGATAAACGAAGCAAATGATGACGGTATTGAGCTTCTGATAACATGTGATAACGGAATAGCAGCCGCCAAAGAGATCGGGCTTGCAACGTCGCTTGGAATGAGTGTTGTGGTCACGGATCATCATGAGGTACCGTATGAAGAGACTGACGGAAACAGGAAGTATATCGTCCCTTATGCTGATGCAGTCGTGGATCCGAAGCTTCCTGACAGTAAATACCCTTTTGACGGGATATGCGGTGCCATGGTGGCATATAAGCTCATATTCTGTCTGTATATGTTCAGTACGGTAGGTGAGTTTGTACGAAACAAAGAAGTTCTTCTTGAAGAGTTTCTTTCTTTTGCGGCATTTGCCACCGTGGGTGATATAATGGAGCTGCGGGATGAAAATCGTATTGCCGTAAAGCGCGGACTGGAAATACTCCGGCGCACATCAAATGTCGGAATGAAGGCTCTTATTGAAGCTACAGCCATCAAGCCCGATACCATAAGTGCTTATCATATTGGATTTATCCTCGGACCGTGTATAAACGCTACCGGCAGGCTTGAGACGGCGGATGCTGCGCTTGAACTTTTCTTTGAAGAAGATCATGATACCGCTCTTCGTAAAGCACAGGAACTTGTACGTATCAACGAAAGCCGCAAGAACATGACACAGGCTTTTACCAATAAAGCCATACAGCTCGTAAGTTCGGACTACGCGGATGACAGGGTACTTGTCGTATATATGCCCGAGTGCCATGAAAGCCTGGCGGGGATCGTTGCGGGACGACTCAGGGAAGCGTTTTACAAGCCTTCGATCGTGCTGACCGATGATGCCGAAGGAAACATTAAAGGAAGCGGAAGATCGATAGAAGCATATTCGATGTATGATGAACTGAGTAAAGTAAAAGATCTGTTCACGAAGTTCGGTGGGCATAAAATGGCGGCCGGACTGTCCATGCCTGCGGGCTGTGCAGATAAGCTCAGGGAAAGACTGAACGAGGCATGTACTCTTGAAGATGACGATCTTGTTGAAAAAGTCCGTATAGATATACCGCTTCCGCTGTCGTACGTGGATGCGGCTTTCGTAAAAGAGCTGGATAGGCTGGAGCCGTACGGTGTTGCCAATCCGAGACCGATGTTCGCACAGAAGGATGTTCCGATAAAGGATATGACTGTCATGGGAAAAAACAGGAACGTTCTGAAGCTTATGCTTGAGGCTTCCGACAGAAGTGGAAATCCCAGGATCATGGAGGCTGTATATTTCGGAGATGCAGCGGAAGCATACAACAGACTGTCGGGTCAAAAGACCGTGTCGGTGCTGTATCAGCCGGAATTCAATGATTTTAACGGAAGGCGCAGTATAAGGCTGGTAGTGAAGGATTATATGTGATATGTTCCGGTACGGAAAAAGGCCTCCGGGGGAGGAGACCTTTTCCATCTTATGAGGGGGAGATAGTGAGTGTTCATCAACTATCTGACTTAATACTAATGGTTAATTGTGTTTAATCTGTGTACAAACGGTGAAAAAAATGAAAAGTCTGAAAGAGCTGTGTAAGGATTTCGAATATGAAGTTCTTGCGGGAAATATGGATGGGAGCTACACGGAATTTGTGACCGATAACCGCAAGCTGTCGGAAGGCTGTGTGTATGTGTGCATAAAGGGAGCGAATTTTGACGGACATACATGCGTATCACAGGCTGTAGCGGCAAAAGCCGCACTTATAGTGGTTGAGAAGCCGCTTTCCGAACTTGACTGCCCGGATACCGGAGATTCGACGATAATAAAAACGGATTCCACCAGAGCCGCCATGGCGCACATCTCCTGTGCGCATTACGACTATCCCGCAGATAAGCTGTATACGATAGGTATAACAGGAACAAAGGGTAAGACAACCACGACATATCTGATCAGATCGATCCTGGAACAGGCAGGTCGGAAAGTGGCGCTCATAGGGACAATAGAGACTATCATCGGTTCGGAGCATACACCGGCTGCCAACACGACGCCGGATTCTCCGGTGCTGCAAAAACTCCTCAGAAAAGTGGTCGACAGCGGATGTGATACGGTCGTGATGGAGGTCAGCAGCCAGGGGCTCATGCTCCACAGGACGCTTGGAATAAACTTCGACATCGGGATTTTTACAAATATCGAACCCGATCATATCGGCCCGAATGAGCACGACAGTTTTGAACAGTATATCGCATGTAAATCGATGCTGTTTCGCCAGTGCAGGATAGGGATCGTTAATGCGGATGATGAGCATATAGACAAGATCCTTGAAGGCAGTACATGTGATGTTGTTAAGTACGGATTCGGTAAGGGGCTTGATTATTCGGCAGAGAATGTAAAGTTTGTCGGAAGCGGATCACACCTTGGCATGGAGTTTGACGTAACCGGAAGGGCGAATTATCCGGTAAGGATCAATATGCCCGGAAAGTTTTCGGTATACAACGGATTATGTGCGATAGCCGTGTGCGATCAGCTCGGTATCGATAAAAATACTGTTGAGCAGGCAATACTTAAAGGCCACGTAAAGGGAAGGATAGAACCTGTTCATGTAAGCGATGATTTTACGCTTCTGATCGATTATGCACACAATGCAATGGCGCTTGAAAGCCTTCTGACCACTCTTCGAGAGTATAAACCCGCAAGGCTTGTGTGCCTGTTCGGTTGCGGAGGGAACCGCTCAAGAGACCGAAGGTTCGAGATGGGAGAAGTATCGGGAAGGCTGGCTGATCTTACGGTCATAACGTCCGATAATCCTCGAAATGAAGAGCCGCTTGATATAATAGCGGATATCAGGACCGGAATCGACAAAACAGACGGTAAGTACGTGGAGATCCCCGATCGTAAAGAAGCGATAAGATACTGTATCAAAAACGGCAGACCGGGTGATATAATAGTCCTTGCCGGAAAAGGGCATGAAGACTACCAGGAGATAAAAGGCGTCAAGCATCCTATGGACGAGCGGGTATTGATCTCAGAGATCATGGAAGAAGAGGGTATGCCATAATAGTCTTTAAAAGATAATACCTTTTAAGGAAAAACATAACAATTAAGCTAAATTGATATAATTGTGTTATTACAGCAGCACTCTCAGGTTGTCAAAAAGAGGGTGCTGTTTTTGCTAAAAAGTTATCCGAGATTATTCTCGCAAAGTAGAGATTCAATGGAGACATCAAAAATATCAGAAAAGAAGAGTAATTCATAATCAGCCACAACACGCTCGCCAGTTTCTATACGGCTTATGGCTTTTTGATTGAGATTAAGCCCTTTTAGTTGCAGGCTTGCAGCAAGCTGTTCTTGAGACATTGCCGTCGCTTCGCGCAGGCGTCGGATGTTCCGGCCGGAAACATTACATTTATCTTTGTATTTGTAGAATTTCATGTTAAAAACGATAGTTAAAAGATGACTGAAGTAAGCAAGTTGACAATATCATGTGGAGATACATATAATTATCCCAAAGATGACTAATGCTAAAACTATCTGGAGTTTTGGCGGACAAGGAGAACAAAATGGAAAAAGATTATAATGGTAAGTTTTCACCAATGTCGATTGCTGCGTTAGTTCTGTCGATTCTTTTTTGTACATCTATTATTGGAATAATACTTGGGATTATTGATTTGACAAAAAAGGATGGAAGAAAAAAGGGTTTATCCATTGCTGCAGTTTCTGTGGGAGGATTATTTTTGCTTCTATCGATTGTTGCGGCTGCATCAGGGCCTTCAGAAAACAAATCAACTGATTCAAAAACAGAAAGTGTAAAGGAGCAAGTGGAAACACCTACCCCTACTCCTGTAGAAGAACACTCAAAGGCAGGAATTGCGGAAGAGGATAATACAGAGACAAAGGGATTGGATGTAACGATAACGCCTACGGCAAAGTGGGTTGGTAATAGCGTAAAGTTTAGCATTGAAACAAACCTTCCGGATGATACCGAACTTATATTAAGTTTGAGCACTGGGGATTACAACACAGATGATACCTGGACAGGTGAATCTAAAGTCAGAATCAAAAACGGGAAGGCAACCAGCAAAGGTTTTTCCGATAAAGGAAAAAAACTAACGGGTGATTATGACCTTTCTGTATCTATGAGTATTCCAAGTACGCAGAAGGAAACAGTCAGAGCAGTAGTTGGAGAAAAAGGTGAGTATTTGAATGGTCCGCTTGTAGAAAAGGGGATTGATGGCGAAAGTAGTTATGTTTCGGCCTTGTTCTCGGTGTCATTAGAGGACGAAATAAAAATTGATTCTGAAGATGATTATACTCATACAGTATTTAGGGAAGAAGATGAAGAAGGCGAAGAAGGCGAAGACGATGATGTAACGTCCGAAACATCTGACAAAATTCCAGATGAGGAAATGATAAATAGTCTTATTGCGCTTTCCAAAGTAGTATTAAATGAAAACTTTGGTGACAACTATAACATTTCTTATGAAGACAATATGGTCACAATAAACATATGGCAAGAAGGGATTACATTAGGAGCACTGGGGGTACAAGCCGGGACAGTCTCTAAAAGTACATGGAAAAAAATGGTGGATGGAGTACAATCAATGTCAAAATCAGTATATAAGAACTTTGAACCATATGGTGTTCACGTTAATGTAAACGTATTAAATGATGTTAATAAGGAGAACACTCTTTTGTCATTTTTAGATGGGGTAAAGTTTTATGATGCGCTAGAAGAATGATCGAAGATAATCTTAAGCATAGCATCTTCGGAATAGCAACTAAATAGAGTAAGAGAAAGGAAATGTCTTAAGAAAATGAAACAACGCCTGACAGCGTTATCTTGAACAAATTAAAACGAAATTACTACAACTGCTGCGGGATGACTTTTTGCTTCGAATATGGTACTATAAAAGTGATTTTAGGACTGTCGACGTACGTGGCAGGAGGTGTAAAATGCTCCAGATTCTGGATGAAAAGGTAGAGCGGACTGAAGAGAGTATAGAGCAACAGTACAAGGGCTGTATGTTTATAATTATCAATTATACAGACTTACAGAATCCGCGAGGAAATCTTTATTGTATAAGCACAAAGCGCGATAGCTATCACGATATTTGCAAAAAGGCGGATGAATTGGAGAGCGAAGGTGTTCCATGTATTCTTGCCGGGAATTATGCTGATACTGTTGGCCCCGGACTTGTATATGAGATGGGGGATTCTGATGTACACGCTTAAGAATATCGATGATCGTTTTGTCGCAAATTGCATCGTCAAATACTCTAAACCGCGAGTGAGAAGGTTTGTGATTGATACCGGAGCAAGGTATACCTGTTGTAGTTATGATTACATCAATCCGGCTCTTAAAGAGGAGGATTTTTCAAATTGCAGGACCAAGATGCTCGGCGGATTCGTTGCAAATGTGGGTATGAAGTTTTATGAATGCAAACTTGATCAGTTTACGATCGGTACGGTTGATCTTAAGGATCAGAATATCTGGATCACTTTTGATCCGCGTATAGCAGATAGTCTTCTTGGAATGGATATACTGAAGCAGGTTCTTTTTTTGAACCGTCCGGACAAAGGAGAGGTGGATATATATACTGATTATGACGAGTTAAAAGAGGATCTGCTGTAGTCTGCTTAGTTTTACATACAAAAAATGAGATATTGCTTATTTTGATAGATAAGGGATAAAATATGCATAGGCGCAGATTTTATCCCTTGATTGTTTGAAATGCCCTGCTGAAGCGGGATGAGAGTCCTTATGGATATAAGATGACGGATGGAAATGTGGGTGTATGACGAAGGAGATGTCTATTATGAATAAAAGACTTATAGCAGTATTGATGGCAGCAACAATGACCATCCTGACCGGATGCAGGATTTCCTATGCGATACCGGAAGAATCTTCAACTTCCGATACCGATGAGAAGGTCATGACACCGTGGATCAACAGTAACATCATCGGAGCTGTAAGCTGGGACGTGACCGAAAGCTATAAGGATGATTTTTATTATGCGGTAAATCATGACTGGCTGCGGGATACAAGACCCGGACCGGGAGAAACGAGTACAGCCAATATTGTGGGCGGAAAGAAGATCGTTAAGAATAGATGTATGGAACTTCTGAACGATAAGAGCCTTTCGGGGAGCGATGCCGATCTTATTCGGAATTTCTATGAGCTTTATCTTGACTGGGATAATCGTAATGAGGCCGGGATCAAACCGGTGGAGCCGTTCCTTAAAGAACTCATGAATATAAACAGTCTTGATGAGATGACGGAATTCCTGCTGTCTGAGGAAAATCACAGACTCGGCAGTATTATCATCACACCCGGAGTGGGAGTCAGCCCCGTTGATTCATCGAAATATGAAGTCGCTATACCTACACCGGCCCTGCTTTTGAGCGATTCTGCGGAATATGTGAATATGACGGAAAACGGAGAAAGGGAGAAGGCTTATGCCAACGGGTGTGCCTCCTATATGATGACACGTCTCGGGATGACGGAGAAGGATCAGGAAAAGATACTGGAGCAGGCATATGATTTTGACGCAAAGATCGCTGCATTTGAAAAAACAGCTCTTGAAAGGGCTGATAAGTCATATGTCGGTGATTCCATCAATATGGTAACCTTTGAGGAGTTAAGAGAGCTTTCGCCTGACTTTCCGCTTCCTGCTTATTTGGAAAAATACGGCTGTTCAGAGGCGGAACTGATCGATGTTGCTGAGCCTGATTCCATAAGAGGGTTTAACAGTCTGTATACGGAAGAAAACCTTGAGGGTATAAAAGCTAAGTTACTGGTACAGCTCTCCGATTCTTTTATTTCACTGCTTGATGAGGAAGCATACAGAAAATACCAGGAGCTAAATAATACAAAGAATGGAATCTCCGAGAGTGCACCCGATGAAGAAGAGGCTTATCTTAAGACGAGAACAACCTTTCCGGACAGTTTCGCACGATTGTATATTGACAGATACCTGAATGAGAATATCAGGCAGGAGATAACTAAACTGTGCGAAGACTGTATTGAAACATACGACGAGATGCTTGCTGAAAATGACTGGCTTACGGACGAGACAGTGAAGGCGGCAAGACACAAACTCTCAAAAATAAGGATAAATGCGGTATATCCCGATAAATGGGAGGATTATTCCATATACAGCGTAAAACCTGCAAAAAACGGGGGGAATTATTTTGATGCGGTTATAGATCAGAGGGAGGCGACAGAGAAGAGGACTATCTCAAAGATCAATACCGGTAATGACAAAGATATATGGATCGTGGATGTACTGGATACCAATTGTTATTATGATAAAAATGACAACTCCATTAATATACTGTCGGGATTCTTATGTGATTATACATATTCTGAAGATATGAAACTGGAGCAGAAATACGGAGCACTTGGGGCGGTTATAGGGCATGAGATCAGTCATGCCTTTGATACGAAAGGTTCACAGTATGATGGAGACGGAAACTTCAGGGATTGGTGGACCGAGGAGGATAAGAATGCTTTTTATGAACGCGCCGATAAACTCGTAAAATTTTATGACAGGGTCGTACCGCTTGATGATGGCAGTGAGTACCACGGGACACTGATACAGACCGAGGCCATAGCCGATATGGCCGGCTTTAAATGCATGCTTAAAATGGCTGAGGAAGTGGAGAACTTTGATTATGATCTGTTCTTTAAGACTTACGAGCGATTATTTGCGGAAGTCAGCTCCAGGGAGCGAATAGTCAAAATGATACACAAAAAAGGTCACCCCCTGACGTATCTCAGGGGTAATGTTACTGTGCAGCAGTTTGATGAATTTTTGGAGACGTACGGCATAGAAGAGGGGGATGGAATGTATCTTGCCCCCGAAGACAGGATTGCTGTTTGGTAAAGGAAATGCTATAATGAAACGCATTAACCCCGAAAGTTGAGGTGAACTTTTAAGTATCATGGATCCTGACAGTCGATCTTGGATCATAGTATTATTGTTATTTATCGCATCAGCATATTTTGCACTTACCGAGACCGCGATAGCTTCCGTTTCGAAGAACAGGATCAAGGTAAGGCTTGAAAAGGGCGACGTACGGGCCAAAAACGTCATGTATGTGCTTGATAATTTTGAGGATGCGATCACAACTCTTCTTGTATGTACCAACATCGCTCATATTGCGGCAGCTTCTGTCGTGACTGTGTTTGTCACGAGGAAATGGGGGCTTACCGCAGTTACGGCGTCTACATTTATCGTTACGATCGCCATGTTTTTTGTCGGCGAGATGCTTCCCAAGAGTATCGGTAAGAAGACAAGCGAAAAATCGAGTCTTGCGTGCGCAGGACTTCTTGTTGTGCTCATGAAGATACTAAAGCCGTGTACACTTTTGCTGTCGGGAATAGGAAGACTCGCGCTTAAGCTTGGCGGCGGACAGAACGAGGTGTCCGTTACCGAAGAGGAGATATTCGATATCATCGAGGATATGACCGAAGAGGGAACACTTGATGAGGAGCAAAGTGAACTGATATCGTCTGCACTTTCATTCGGCGACCTTACAGTCGGATCCATTATGACGCCGAGAGTTGATATCGAAGGTGTTGATATTAACATGGCTCCCGAAGAGATATTAAGCGAACTTCTGGGACAAAATCACAGCCGCCTGATCGTCTATGACGGAACAGTCGATAAGGTTGTGGGAGTAATGCGTCTTCGAAGATTCCTCAAATCTTATATTTCACGCAAGACCATCCCTAATATCAAGAGAATGACTGATGATGTGTATTTTGCTCATCAGAGCATGCCGATAGATGAACTGTTTGATAACATGACTGCGGGCAGGTTCAATGTTGCCGTGGTCCTTGACGGATTTGGCGGTACGGCCGGCATGGTCACGATAGAAGATATCCTGGAAGAGATCGTGGGCGAGATATGGGATGAAGATGATGAGATCAAAGAGCCCATAGTCAAACTCTCCGATGATACCGTGATCGCCAGCTGTGATGAAACGGTCCTTGATGCGTTTGAGGCAGTCGGTTATGAAGAAGATGACGAATCGATGGAAGACAGGTTCACTAATCTCCTTCTTGCCGATTTCATATTTGAGAAGATCGGACAGATCCCCAAAAGAGGCGATTCTTTTGAATATAACAACCTTAAGATCAGGGTTGAGGAAGTGTCAAATAACAGAGTGCTCTCTGCCAAGATAACGGCTATGAAGCCTGAGGAAACAAAGGAGACTAAGGAAGTTAAGGAAGTAAAAGAGGCAAACGAAACTGAGGCAGATGCAGCCGGACCGGAGGTGAAGTCATGATGGAACTGATCCTTGTCGGTATCGGAATAATACTGTGCATCATCCTGTCGGGTGTATTCTCGGCTGCGGAGATGGCCATAAGCTCCTGTAATATGGTCAGGATGGAAAACGAGGCCGAAGACGGTGATAAGAGGGCAGCGCGTGCCATATTGCTGAACAGGTCATATGATAACACTCTCAGCACGATACTGCTTTCAAACAACCTTGTGAACATCGCCGCGTCTTCACTGAGCACGGTTTACATAATATTGCTCACCGGTTCGGATGACCTTAACTGGCTGATCACGATAATTGTAACGGTTCTGATAATCATATTCGGCGAGACGATACCGAAGATCATCAGCAAGAAGCATTCAAACTCGATAGCCAAAGCATTGTCGGGAAGTATAGTCTTCCTGTACTACGTATTGTGGTTTGTAAATATCCCCGTAGTCAAGATAACGGAACTGATAACGCTTCCGTTCGGCAAGGGTGATGATAAGACCGAGGAAGAGGAGGTCGTGGAAGAGCTCCAGGCGATAATTGAAACTGCAGAGGATGAGGGTGTTATTGATGCAGAGCAGTCCGAGATAGTATCCGCAGCCATTGATTTTTCAGATGCGTCTGCATCTGATGTCATGACAGCGAGAGTGGATATTGAGGCGATAGATATCGATGATCCGAAGGAAGAGATCATGAAGACGGTGCAACGATCTCATAAGAGCAGAATGCCCGTATATAAAGACAGCATCGACAACGTTATAGGCGTGCTTCATCTTAATCATTATCTGAAAGCGGTGGCTTCGGGGCAAGATCCTGATATAACGGAGCTTATGAAGGAGCCGTGTTTCGTGTACAAGACTGCAAAACTGCCGCATGTCCTTGATGTGCTAAAAGATGCCAGACAGCATCTGGCGATAGTCACCGATGAATACAGCGGAACGTACGGAATCGTTACGATGGAGGATGTGCTTGAGGAGATCGTAGGCGATATATGGGATGATAACGATGAGATCGAAGAAGAAGTTGTCGAATCCGATAACGGCGAGCTTATCATCGACGGTGATATGCCTATAGGTGATTTTCTGGAGAGACTCTCCATCGATGAGGATGATTTTGACTATGAGTCCCAGACCGCAGGCGGATGGGTGATCGAATATACCGGTGATTTTCCGAAGGAAGGCGATTGCTTTGATTACGGCCCGTACCATATCGTTGTCACAGAGGCGGGGGAACGCAGGGTTTCAAGACTCTCGGTAACAAAAGCTTCATCGGATGCAGAATAGCCGACGTTCAAGACCACGGGAGAATATCCATGAAAATGTCGATATGCTTAAAGCAGATAATGGCGGTAGCTGTTGCGGCAGTGATGATGTCCGCATTATATACGGAAGTCTGTGCATCCGAGGAGCCGGTATTTGATCCTGTTTCGGAGGAAGCCGGATCAACCTATACCCCGATCGCCGAAGAAGATACAGATCTGCCCGATCAGGTGACAGAGCAGTCCGGATACGAGACAAAGCTTGGACTTACAAAGAAAAAGACAACTCTGATATCCGGAGAGAAGAGTGTTACGCTGGCAGTTGCAATATACAGTTCAAAGACAACCGAAATGGGGCTTGCAAAAGCCAGGCTGGAGGCGCAGGACGGGACGTTTATTGAATCGGGACTTCCGGACAGTGATCTGAAGATAGATGGAAATACCATTGTACTTGATTCGCAAAATACCGCTCCGGGAATATACACATTGATGGTATGGCCGCTCCTTCCGGAAAGGGACGGAAACATCACGGCATATGTTACTCCCGCCACGCTTACCGTAACCGTAAAGCAGCCCATAGACCATATTGCCATAGAGGCGGCCACGCCCATGTACAAGCAGATGAATAAGGCTGCAACAATAAAGCCCGTGCTGATACTCAACAACGGTGACAGGGACAGGAAACCTTATTCGAATAAAGCGATCTTTGAACTGCTGAATTCAGCCGGAGAACCTCTGTCAGAAGATGACAGTCTGTATGGACATCTGAGCATCAACAATAAGAACGGTACGGTGACACTTGAAAAAAACTATGTCCTGCCCGCCTCGGAAGCTGACAACTGTTTTTACATAAAAGCCTGTGCCGCTGATTTTGAAGAAAATGAGTGCTTCGGCATTTCGGGACCTATCAGGATCGTCGACAGCGTCACGGCTCTTACTGCAATAAAGGTCGGGACTGATGATCTTAAAGGCACATATGGATCGCATGAGCTTGAAGGAAAAACGATAAAGGTATATTCGGATACGGATGAGCTGCCACCTTCCGATCTGATATTCAGATCATCGAATAAGAGTTTTGTCATTGACAGAGGCGGCGTGATCAAAACCGTCGGAAAGGCAGGGAAGTACAAGATCACCGTATCGGCCGCAAATGGGACAAAGAGCAGCATCACCACGGAGGTCGTCATAAAGGAGGGCGTTGCATCTTCCTATGATCTTAAGGCATATGCCGTGACGGGATATGAAATGGTACCGGTATCATTTGCGGATGATGGTACGGCAGTGATCGAGCCTGCCTCACTTCTTCTTGTTGCATTGGATGCAACGGTGGAAAACGGAAGTATACTAAAGAATACTTCATCCGTAAAGGTCAAGGGCGGGGATACGATTAATAAGGGAACGAGTGAGATGCCATCGGGAACGAACTGGATCAGCCGTAATTACCTGCTTGTAAAACCGAAGGCATCAGAGGTAAAGATCACATATACGTATGGATCCGGAAAAGAAAAAAAGACAAAGGAGAACAGGATAACCTTTTCTTCGCCTGCAGTAGAGTTAAAGCCGAATGGGACATTAAAAAAGAGCCTTGATATATATTCCGATTCCGAATTGACGGAATATACAATGGAGTTTACAGCGGAAGGACTTGATGATTCAAAGGATTATTTTGTATCATTTACGGATACCGCATCAGGCACAAAAATGAAAGATGCAAGAGAACTTCTGGGTAAGCAGTTGAACGGCGGGTATGATAAGTTTTGTCCGAACTGTACGGTCTCTTCGGGAACGGTTACGGTAAAGTGCATAATAGGAAGGGATGAGGTCGAGAAGATCGGCATTCCGAAGGGAACATACAGATTTTCGGCAGTACTGTCAGAGATGATCCCCGGAAAAGAGGGAGATGCATCGAAGATGAAGAGGATATCAAATGCCTGCGACATTAAGATAAACGCAGCTCCGGCAAAAGCACCCTCGGTATCTCTTACTACCGGGACAGTGGAACTTAAATACGACGGAAGTACCGTGATACCGTTTAAGGTAAAGAAAAACGTCAGGTGTATAAATGAAGCCCCTGTAAAATGTTACGATTACAACGATAATGGAAATGTGAACGGCTTTTGCGATAATTTCAAGGTCAGCCTCAAAGATGGTGAACTTGTATTGGAACATATCACCGCGGATTACAAATCATATGATCCCGATAGGGACTGCAGGGGATGGGTAGAATACAGCGTTACCGGAATCGAAGGCAGAAAGTACCCGTCAAATACCGAGACCATCAAAGTAAAGATGCTGCCGTTCCTTGAGGATGAGAGTGATGTTCCTCAAACTACTGCGATACATTGGCTGGGAGACTCGCTGACTCAGGGGTCTATGGGCGAAGACGGGGACAATATTGCGGGTGCGCCTTATAAGAGACTGGAAAAAGATCTTCAGTCGGGAGGATTTACGGAAGTCGGTGTAGAAGGTCTGGGACTCTATGGAAAGAAGACGGGCTACATCCTGGAGAAATACAAAAATAACCACACGGTAAGCCCAGATATAGTGTACGTATTCTGGGTGGGTTCCAATGACTGGGTGAATTGGAGTGCTGATCCGGTGGTGAACACTGACACATCCGGTGTGATAAAGAAGATCGACAGGTTCCTTCTGTCGGAAACCGGTTTTTGTGGCAAGTACATTGTAATAGGGACAACAGCCCGAAAAACACTGGGAAGGGACAATGCCGTTACGATAAATAAGGATCTTAAGTCCCATTACAAAGATCATTACGTGGACATACTGGGTATTTTGGACAAATATGGCTACAGTTCCGACGGGACACACCTGTCCCAGAGATCATACAATGCCATAGCCGACATGATATACGAAAAGATCAAAGAAATGAAGTATATTAGTTAGTGTAAAATAATCATTGGCAAAAATATAGGGAAGTAGGAGAACCCACTTCCCTATCATACAGATTTCCTCTAAGATGTTGATTGGCTAAAAAAACATTAAAGGAGGAACATCTGATGGAGTCTATTGTAGATGAAA
>JAGAFR010000041.1 GCA_017612555.1 Lachnospiraceae bacterium
CTCATACCTTGCTTTTTGAAGAGGTGAAAGATTCATAGTATTACTCCTTTTCTTGTGTGGATCATGTTTAAACCTGTTTCAAATAAAAACATCCATCAGATTGTACCATAACGGATGATTTTTTCAATAGAAATTGTCCGCGTAGAACTGCGAATACTTCTGAACTTCTGAATCTATGTAATCGCTTCCCAGCTTTTCGCACAACGTCTCCTGGCCCGAGAACATATCGGTTCCCAGCCCGAGCCTTCCTTCGGGTATGCTGTATCCCATGGCAGACAGGACAGTCGGGAACATATCCATTGTATTCCATGTCCTGTTCTTCATCTTAAGCGTTTGCGGATCGTATCCCGTATTGATAAAGCAGTTGTAAACCATGCGGTCCGCTGCATCAGACACAAGTGCCTGATCCATCCTGGGATGATCTCCCTGTATCACGATAACCGTGTCATCATACCACTCCTGGCTTCTGCACCAGTCAACAAACTCTTTAACCTGCTTATCCGCGCATACGACCACATTGTCCAGATGTCCGGGGTATGTTTTTTCGCAAAGCGGGCATATCCATCCGTCAACATGATGTGTATCAACCGTAAGCATCGTGAAGTTAAAAGGCGTGTCATTTGCCGCGATCCTTGTAAGTTCATCCTTGGCGATCTTGTAGAGCATCCAGTCCTCAAATCCCCAGTTTACTTCCTGATCGGGTGTAAGATATCCGTTCTCCTCAGCCGTATACAGATCGTAAATGTTAAAATCACCGTGCTGCTCAAAGAACGCCCTTCTTCCTCCGAACCTGGCATCTGATCCGCACAGGAATTCCTGATAGTATCCCTTTTGCTTCAGTATATCTCCGAGAGTTATCGTGTTCTTAGAAAAATGCTCCTGGTTTCCGAAATCCGAATTTCCCTCTATGGGAAAAGAAAAGGCCGCTCCCGTCTCGGTAGCCCACAGCGACGCCATCGTCCAGTCCGTATTCTTGGCGCTTATAAAACCTCCGAGACCATCCTCGTCGGAAAATGAAACATTTTCATCCGCAAGTGCCGTCAGGTTCGGGATATAATTGATCTCGGGCTGCTCCCCTCCAACCTCTTTTGACGCATATGTCGTCTCCATGCTCTCCATGTAGATGTATATGAGGTTCTTCGGTCTGTCGCTCGTGATCGCCTCCACATCCGGTTTTACATAGTATTCATCATAGATCTCGGTACCGGAATTATAATCACGTATGAACGAACTTATCTCCAGTCTTTCGTTGATACTGTATATCACATAGAACGAATAACCGACCGTGACAATGAAAAGAATGGATTTAACCAGTTTGATGGCATCGATCTTTTTTACAGATCCTTGGGTCCTGCCCAAAACGATCTCGGTCGATACGAACCTGCCGACCATAAAGAAAACAAAAACACCGACCGCCATGATGATGATGAACGCGACAAGCTTGGGCGCTACATACTTTACGGCTCCGCCGAAAAAATCATTGTTGGCTCCCGCAAGCGGCGATTTCATCGTATAGATTATCTCGCGAAATGTGACTCCGAACGAGGCGGAAAACCACTCGAACATCCCCATAAGGGCTGTATCCGCTATAAGTCCAACCGTAAAGATCACAAAGCATATTCTGTTGAATATACGTGCTTTCCTATCCAACCGAATCTTTGTCCTTTGCTTTGATCTCACATCTGACATTTATATATGTTACAACGATCTCTTTGATGTACGGGAATATCACGGCAAACACACCTGCAACTATCGTATAGATTCCCGTGCCTGCTTCCACACTTATCCCGATCCCGAGTCTTGCGAGCACTACCCTTATGATATACGTCATGACAGCTATCCACACCGCATACTTGGCATATAATATGAGCGCATCAAGGCTAAAGCGTGCTTCCTTTCCGGAACGTCTCAGATCGATACCAAGCGCTATGACAGGTATCAGAATGTAATCGATAAACACCAGTATCCAGTCCGTATTCATACTGTTCTCCTTTAAAAGTACTGTTTTTCTTTATCTACAACATCGGTATACAGGCCGGTAACTCCCATATCGATGAACTTCTCCATTTCTTTTTCTTCATTGACGGTATGTGCAAAAAGAGGTATACCGCTTCCCTTTAACACTTCAAAGCTTTCCGCATATGATGTGGGAAAATCCGTCCAGAACGTGATGCCTGAAAGCCTTGTCCTGTCTATAAAAGCCTTGAGCGAAGGCGCGGTCAGTTCCTCATCCGCAGCTCTGTACAACGTATATATTATGTTGTTGAAACCAAGAGCTTTTATGTGATCGTACTCATCTTCGTGATAGATCTGGATGATGAAATTGTTCATAAGCTCCGGATGGGATGCTTTTATCAGTCTGCACACTTCCGCGTTGTCATCCTTGACATCGGTAACGACATAGAAGTCAGGATGATCCTTCATGAACGCTGCCAGATCTTCAAAAGACATGGTCGACAGACAGTCATCATATTTTGCATCGATGAACACTTCAAGAGACGGCGGGCAGTTCGGCGTCCCGGCATTCTTTACATTGTGCGCCCAGGTAACTCCGTCTTCACTGTCATGTGCACACACGATCTGATCATCTGCCGTGATCATAAGATCGAACTCCGAGATCCTGTTTCCCTTATCATAACAATTCCTGAGAGCTTCCCTGCTGTTGGTATATGAAAACAGTTTCCCGTCGTCCTCTATATATCCGCCCGCATGGATGATATACCTGTTATCCGTAAGGAGCTTTCGGCACTGCGACACCGTAAGGACTCCCCTTCCCGGAAAGATAATGAGCACGGCAATGATCGCCAGAACGGCTATTATCATAACCGCCGTGACGATATACGTTACGCTGATCTTCTTTTCTTTTATATACAGATTTACATCTACGGATCTGCCCATGGAAAACATTATACTTCTAATTCAAAAAATCTTCCACGGATTTTATTATGGTTTATAATACGGACATGGATAAAAATCATGTGACCCTCGGTATACTCGCTCACGTAGATGCCGGCAAAACAACTTTATCGGAAAGTCTCCTGCTGAATACAAACGTCATAAGATCAGCGGGACGTGTAGACAACGGTACTTCCTTTCTTGACCGCGATCCTCTTGAGCGGTCAAGAGGGATAACGATATACTCCAAGAACGCCCGTATCCCCATCGGCGATAACGAAGTGATCCTGATCGACACCCCGGGGCATGCGGACCTGGCTGCAGAATGTGAACGTATCCTCCCGGTGATCGATATGGCTCTTCTTCTGGTCAGCGCCCCCGACGGAGTAAGACCTTATACAAAGACATTGTGGGATCTTCTGCGAAAAGAGCATATCCCGACCATGATCTTCGTCAACAAAACCGATCTTACCGAAAAAACACAGTCTGTAATGATCAAAGATCTGGAAAAACATTTTGGCTCAGGCATCATATCCTTTTCGGATAAAGACTTTTTCGAGAATGCTGCATCCACCGACGAAGTCCTTATGGACAAATATCTAGACGCAGGGCTTGATGCCCGGGATATAAGGTGCGCTTTTAACAGTTGCACTATCTACCCGTTGTTTTTCGGCTCCGCATTAAGGGGCGAAGGTATCTCCGAGTTCATTTCGGCACTCGAAAACTATATTCTCCCGCCCGCATATTTGCCTCCAAAGGGCGGTGACTTTTCCGGGATCGTATATAAGATAAGTCACACCCCCGATAATAAAAGGCTGTCATTCATGCGTGTTACCTGTGGCACATTGAAGGTAAAGGACGTACTTGGCGAGGAAAAAGTCAACGAGATACGTATATATTCAGGCGAGAAATATACCACCGCAGGAAGCGTTACCGAAGGAGACATATGTGCTCTTGTCGGTATGAAAAGTACGCATGCGGGAAGCGTTTTCGGCGACTGCTCCGGTCGTCCCCGGACCGTGTTTGCGCCGGCACTGTCATATGCGGTACGCTATCCTGCCGATGTTGATAAAACGAAAATGCTTAATATCCTTCGCGAGATCGAGGACGAGGAAACAACGCTTGCCGTCAGGTATTACGAACAGACCGGAGAGATATTTATATCCCTTATGGGCGATATACAGACAGATGTCATAAAGCATACCCTGAAAAAAAGATATGGTATCGATGTAACCTTCGATAACGGAGTTGTCTGTTATAAGGAAACGATAGATATGAAGACAGTCGGTGTGGGACATTATGAGCCGCTTAAGCACTATGCCGAAGTGCAGATCCTCATGGAACCTCTTGAGCGAGGCATGGGGATGGAATACTCATCAGATGTTTCCGAGGACGATCTTGACAAAAACTGGCAACGCCTTATTCTCACCCACATGCAGGAGCGCGATCATCCCGGTGTTCTGCTCGGCGCGCCGATAACAGACATCAGGCTGACACTTGTTGCGGGAAGATCCCATATCAAGCATACCGAAGGGGGGGATTTTCGTCAGGCCACATACCGGGCCATACGGCAGGGGCTGATGAAGCTTCGCGAAGCGGGATACGTACACATTCTCGAACCATATTACAACTATACTCTTAAGCTCCCCGAAAACTGCGTGGGACAGGCTATGACAGAGATATCGGCAATGTCAGGTGTGACCGAGATAGTCAATACTGATCCGACAGAGCTTGTCGTCACTCTTTCCGGACGTGCACCTGTTTCCGAAATGAACGACTATGCGAGCAAAGTCAGAACATACACGAAAGGACAGGGCGAACTGACTTTGTCTCTTGCGGGCTACGATCTGTGCCATGATGAAGAGGCTGTACTGGCTGCTTCAGAATACTCCCCGGAATCAGACCCAGGCAATCCGACCGGCTCGGTCTTCTGCTCACACGGCGCAGGCACGACCATCCCTTGGAACGAGGTTGACGATCATAAGCACATAAAATAGGGCAATGTTTGCGGAAAGAGAGATGGTGTGGTAAGATTACCAAAGATTCTTCCCAATTCACTACGTGAATCGGGCCCCTTCTATCTACATATGCGGATATGGCGGAATTGGCAGACGCGCCAGATTTAGGTTCTGGTGGGAGACCGTGCAGGTTCAAGTCCTGTTATCCGCAGTTTTACACAGAAACAGCAACAGAAACGACCGGGATATTCATGGACATCAAAATCTTATTTGATCTTGCGATACTGATCTTTGCGGCAAAGGCACTTGGTCTTCTCGCCAGGCGTATAGGCGCGCCGCAGGTTGTCGGCGAAATACTAGCCGGCCTTATTGTGGGGCCGTCCGTTATCAATCTCATTCAGGTCAACGATGCCATCGAAGTATTTGCCGAGATCGGTGTTATCATGCTTATGTTTGCAGCCGGACTGGGAACAGATCTTAAGCAGCTGAAGAGTTCCGGATTCAAGGCATTTCTCGTGGCTCTTATCGGTGTGCTCGTTCCACTCGCCGGAGGCTTTGCACTTTACGGGATTTTCTACGGATTTGCGGCTCCTCCGTCAAAGGAATTCTATACTGCGCTTTTTATGGGTACCATAATAACGGCCACAAGTGTTTCCATCACTGTTGCTGCCCTGTCCGAGATGGGAAAACTGTCTACACAGGTCGGTACCACCATCGTAGGTGCTGCCGTTATAGATGACGTGATAGGTATCATCGTGCTCACATGTGTCATCGGCGGATGCGGCGGCGAAGGAAATGTGGGGCTGGTCCTTCTTAAGATAGTCCTGTTCTTCCTTATAGCCTTTGTGATAGGATTCGTGATCTACAAAGCAATGGAATGGCTCGATGCGAGGCATCCCCATACCCAGAGGATCCCCATATACAGTCTGGCATTCTGCCTGGCCATGGCTTATGTGGCACAGAGATACTTTGAAATAGCGGATATAACAGGTGCGTACTGTGCAGGTATCGCACTGTGTACGTTAAAAGATACCAAATATGTTGAAAAGAGGATAGATATAAGCAGTTACATGCTGTTCGGTCCGATATTCTTTGCGTGCATCGGGCTCAAGACTGATCTTTCGGGACTGACATTATCCATTCTGGGATTCAGTATCTGTTTCATAATCACAGCGCTTGTGACTAAGGTGATCGGGTGCGGACTTGCCGCAAAAATATGCGGATATGATATGACAGACAGTCTCAGGATCGGAGCAGGCATGATGACAAGAGGTGAGGTAGCTCTCATAGTTGCTCAAAAAGGGCTGTCAGCCGGTGTCCTTGATTCGACCTATTTCCCCGCCGTCATACTTCTGATAATCGTATCATCGGTGATAACACCGGTCGTCCTGAAGCTCCTGTTTTCAAAGGGAAAGCAAGCCGTTTGATGTTCCTCACTTATTGTGCTCTGTTCCACTTGCGGTCCCAGACTTCCAGTATCTGTGCCCTTACAGAAGGTCTTGTCAGATATAATGCTATCGCAACCAGCACGGCATCCAGTGCCAGGGTACTTACGATATCAAATACAGAGATGGTCATCGAACCGGTGTATGTGATCCCGTTCTCACCCATAGCCGATACATCCGTAAACGCGATGATATCATTTGCCGTATGCATGATAATTCCCGGTATCAGATTTCCGCTGCGAATGAACAGTGCGCAGAATACACATCCTATCGCAAAGCTGTGAACAGTCTGAATGATCGACGAAGAAAGCGGTGCACCCGAGAACACGTTCGACATATGCGCAATGGCGAATACCACAGATGTCAGGAATAATACCGGGAGTATCTTCTTTTCATCTCTCCACTGTCTCATAAGATACGATGCCCCGATCCCACGGAAGATCGCCTCTTCGGTCAGGCCGGCCATAAAGGCTCCCACGAAGCTTACCACCGGGGGAACGCCGAGTCTGTCAAGTTCAAACAACATGGGCGCAGAGCATGCTACAGTGATCAGAAGCCCTATGCCCGTCCAGAACCATATGCGGTTTCCGCCTCGCAGTCCTCCCTCATATTCCGGATAAAACCATCTCCAAAAGATCGCAAGGACCATAAAACCACCGATCATGGTTCCGATCTCGGTTGAAACGGTCATTGCCGTGCTTGTCGTATCACCTCCGCTGATTGCAGCACCGATCACTCCTCCGATGATACCTCCAATAAGCAATTCGGAAATTCCAAACGCAAATGCTACAAATACAATGAATGCCGGTATTGTATATCGGTCACCAAACGGATGCCTGATAACCTTTCTCTGCTTACTCTCCATGTTGTCTCTCCCTTCTTCCTGATCACTTAACATATCACTTTACCCGGTTGGCGAAAGCATCCACCACTGCATTGAATTCCTCCGGTCTTTCGCGCGAGGCATTATGCCCGCACCCGGGAAGAACACACATTTCTCCGTCAGGTGTCATCGAAAGATACCAGTTTGCGGTCTCGGGTGTACCACTGTCAAACTGTCCGCAGATGTAGAGTATCGGAACATTTATACGCGAAAGAAGCTTCGTGGAATCGTGTCCTTTCAGCGTTCCCGTACATGTGAATTCGGACGGACCCCACATGTATTCGTATACGGATAAACCCTCTATTACACGAGAAGCCTTACGGTCCACGGGTGTGCCGTCATTGGCACCTTTGACCCGGCTGTAAAAATGATCGGAATATATGTTTTTGATGTTTTCATATTCCGGTGAATCAAAATCACCGGATGATTCGCACTCCTGTACCTTTTCCCAGTATTCCTCTCCCCCGTCCAGAGTCTTGATCAGCTTTTCGGCGTCACTGCACCATCTGTCAACATTCAGGAACGGCCCGTCAAGAATGATGCCTTTAAGCCCCTCAGGCTGTTTTGCCGCAACATACTCAACGGCAAGCATGGTTCCCCAGGAGCGCCCGCAGATAATGAATTCCTTAAATCCAAAATGATCTACGACAGTCTGAACTTCATTGACAAAATGTTCTATCGTAAGATAACGTTTGGCCTCTTCCGGAGTCGTGATATCATCGGAAAACGGTGAACCGGTACTTCCAAGCTGGTTATAGATCACCACCGGATGATCCTTGGCAAGCGCTGTCTGCTTAAAGAAGCACGTTCCGTCTGCGCCGGGTCCGCCGTGAAGGAATATGATCGGAATGCCCTGCTTATCCTTGCCATAATAATGATAAAGAACACTTCCTCCGTCAACGGGTATCAAACCTTCCTCCTGACCTTCCGGCCAGCCGTCTGCATCTACTGCCCCCGTATCCGGGCAGGGTCTTTGCGCGCCGCAGGCAGTAAGCGTTGCGAGCACCGTTATCAAAGCAACACATATGATAAGATTCTTATACTCTTTTATTCCCAAAGGTCCTCCAATTTATCCTCGAACACTTCATATTCTGTTCGTTCATCAAGTTCCTTCTGCACGCGTTCGGCAAGCTCTATCTCATCTGTGATGACACCGTCGACATCGCTGTCAAGAAACTTACGCATCGATTTTTCCGTATTTACGGTCCATACGATCGCCTGTTTCCCGGCATTATGTATCTGCCTTATGCGATCATCCGTACTCATTTCCTCTTCCATTATGAGAAGGTCACAGTTAAGCTTTGCCACGTTACCTACACCTGCAAAAAACAGCGTCCCGGTCTCAAATTCCGGATAGTTTGTCTCCGCATAATCTATCACATCATAGTTAAGAGATATGAGGACCACATCATCAACACAGTCCTTATTACGGACGATCCTCACTATGTCATCGGCCATCTGCCGGTCGGCTGTCGATCCTTTAAGCTCGATGAAGAGCTTTTCTTTATCTTTGATGACATCAAGCATTTCTTCAATGGTCACTACCGGCAGGAGCCTGCCGCTTCCGGTCGTATCCCTGATCCTAAGCTCCTTGATCTCATCCATCGTCATGTTCTTTGGAGCCTTGGCAACACCCGTCAGTCTCTTAAAATCATTGTCGTGATTGATGACATAGAAACCATCCTTCGTCCGCTGCACATCAGTCTCGCTCCCGTAACAGCCATGCTCTATCGCAGCATACAGTCCCTCCAGAGAATTCTCCGACTCAAGCTTTCCTCCGGTTCTGTGAGCAACGATCCTTACAGGCTCTTCCTTGTCAAAAATCTCGTTATATCCGGCACCGAGGAAGAATGCCAGCACAGCCATCAGAGCTATCATAGTGAACATAAAGATCACTTTTCCGCGGTAATGGCTTTTCTTGGGGCGCTCAAGGAACTCTGCCGGGCCGTTACCCGAATGCTCGAGATAAATGCGCGTAAATCGCAGCATAAGATACGCGCCGCAAAGGAATGTCACGGACATAAATATAAGGCCGCCGACGAGTAAGACAAACGCACTGAGGATACGATAGGCCATTATCCTGTAATCCAGTTCGGTACCGCTATCCGTTGTAAGAACGCTGATGTAATCAATGACCCGGTCGTGCGGCAGGTCCTGTCCCATACGCTGTACGAGCATACCCGGAAGATAACAGAACAGCATATAAGCCGCCAAACAGAAAACAAAAAGCAAAAGACAGGTTCCTATGAGGGAAGCGATGATCCGTCCTCCATGCGCCTTAACGATGGCCGAAGACTCCGATCTTGCCTCGGCGGAACTCTTTCCTTCAAGCAGCATTGCATGCAGGATAAAACAGTACCGGAATATGACCCATACGAGCAGAATGATCACCGCAACATATGCAAGCGCGTACAGGCGGTTTGCGTATACCACATCCATGATGAAATTCGGTACATAAAATGATTTTGTAAGGCTGATCGAAAAACCGACCCCGACAAGAGGCACCGCAAAGATGATAAAGATCACCACGAGTACTCCCGTCGGCGTGCAAAAATGCCGAAGAGCCTTAAATCCCATTCCCAACTCACGTCTTATGCCGGATGTACGTCCTTTTAATATGTCGTCCGTCAGGTATATCTGAGCGAGTATTTCAACTGCGATATATGCAAGCACAAGGATGATGTCGAGCACCAGCATCACAGGCCCTCTCCAGCTAAACAGGACTGTTTTGATATTCGCAGTCGTTGCAGCACCGCCCGCGGTTTCCGCAACTTCTGTCATCAGCCATGTGATCAACCTCGTGATCACTGTCAATATGATCCCCGACACAAAGTGAAAACTCCACATCTCGGGAAGTGCTTCATATACGAGCCTTGCATAACTGACGTTCTTTTGTTCCGTCTCTGTCTGTTTCTCTTTACTCATCACTTTCCGTATAACTCGTTGATATATGCCGTCAGATTCTCCCTGTCATAAAACTGCGCCGGAGAAGGTATCACAAAATCAGGTTCGATGCCTCTGTCTATATCATAGAACGCGCCGTTCCTTGTATAGGACATAAGGCTCGGGCCGGAAAGATTAAAGCACGCGCCGTCTGCAGTCGTAAGATTATGGACCTTGCACGATCCACCACCGGATTTCTGACCGAGCATCAGAACTTGCTGGGAATTCTTAAACACGCTCGGAACAAGATTTCCGCACGAAAAGCTCGACAGAGATGTCAGGCATACAAGATTATACTTGCCCAGCAGCGTATCATTGTCGTCAAATTTTCTGTCAAGGTTCAGATCTGCCCTGAAGTTCTGTGTCACGAGTGCCCCTGACATCGTATCTCTGACACTTATCGATCCGTCCCCGAGAAATGCCGCGATAACAAAAGCCGCTGCCTGAACGGATCCTCCGCAGTTGCACGAAAGATCAAGGACAACATTTTCCACCGGGCTGTCAGCCCTGGTTATCTGAGAAAACGAATAGATCATAAGATTGATCGTATCCTCCAGATCCTCTTTGGGATCTCCTTCATAATAATCCTTGGAGGGAACGGAGAAGAATTGATCAAAAGTTATATATGCGGTATTTCCCACCTCTTCATACGCAGGTACGTTATCACCGTAAACTGCCGCTCTTGCTGATTTTTGACGGTCATCAGACGCAAGTGATGCGGCAAGAGACGCGCCCTGCCTTTGATCAAGACTTCCCTTCATCTGGTAAGATTTTCTGGTGTACACACTGTGTATATCATCAAGATGAATACTGATAAAATCATACAGTGCCTGGTTGTATTCCGCAGGATCCGTGCTTAGCAGCCTGTCCTTCAGGCCGATCTGATAAAAGAGCGTATCAAAATCGGTTATATCATGCTGTTCCTTAAGACCATACAGACTGTCAAGAGCCAGGCACAGTTCATTGTAATTAAACTCGGCAAGTGCAGCGCTGCGCTCTTTGGGATAATCCGTATTCTTAAACACTTCGTCATAATTATCAAACGATCCCCCCGGTCCCAAATAAACCGCCGAACCGTCACAGATCGAATTGATACCATACTGCGACAGGATTATATCGCTCAGAAGCTGCAAAGGGATATAATACCCGTCATCCTGATGAACCAGGTCTATCCCGTGATAACCCGCATCAACATACACTTCATCTCCGTATCTTTCATATGAAGTGTCACTTATCTGAAACAGATCAGGCTCTCCGTTATCGTTATATCCCGTGCGTTCCACACTGTCTATCAGTGTATCTTTTTCGGTCTTCCTGATAAACCCGTCATAATCCAAAAAATCGATCACATCATCATCACAACGTATGATCATGGGATATCCCGATTCTCTTGTCAGAGAAACCGTATCACCGTCTTTTTCGATCGTAAGATCATATTCCGAAAGCTTTAAATCCGCCATCAGTGTGCACATTATGTTTTTTACGCTTTCAGCGGAAACGTATGGCACATCCGTATTGCCGTCGATAAACGATAATTCCACGTCACACTGCTCATCAAGACTGCCTAGATACATCGGCAAAGTCTTATCCTCCACCTCATACACGTGTCCGGTATCCGATGTTTCCTGCTGCTCCGTGTCCTCAACATTCACATTAATGTTTGCGCATCCCGTAACAGATATCAGGACAAGTGCTAGCAGTAATGATATGATCCTTTTTCCGGTCTTCATACATGCCTCCTTTCAGGCGGTAAAAAACATTTCACTTAACTATTGATTATCTCTCATCATGTCAGCCACCGCAACAAGATCAAGCCCGTTAAGATCTTCTCCGGTTGCCGACAGACTGTACTTGATCCGATTTTCGGTATCATACCACTCCACAAGCATGGCATCATAATCGTTGGGGTCATTTTCATCTTTGACATAACTGTATGACTTGCATGTAAGACCGCCATTTCCCCAATTTGATAACCTGTCTTCCTCAACTGCGGTCCATTCAAAATACATTCCGGCAATATCCGCATCTTCGGCGATACCTTCATACTCTCTTGCGCAAAATTGCGTACCGTCCATATCGAAAAGCAGTTGGATATACTTTACCTCCTGTTCAGACGGGCTATCACTCACAAACGTCTGCCAGATCTCGTTTTTGGCACCTTCCGGAGCCTTAAACGGGTTGGTCATTCCTTTGGTTGCCTGATCCGCATTTACATCAACCCACGGATTGATAGCTCCGACGTTTACGTTTTCTTCACTTTTTGTGGAGGAACAGCCGCATACTGCTGCCAGAGCAAGGCTCATCGCGATAACTAAACAACACTTTTTCATCATGGTCTTTCCCCTTTTATATCTTTTTCTATTTTACTTTTATCAAGAATACGAATTGTTTTCCCGACCCGTCCGTCGCGGTATAAATGATCTTGACGGTACCTTTTTTGACAAGAGTAAAACCTGTTATTCCATAGTCTCCGTAACAGACCTTGTCGATCATCTTCATATTGGAGACGGATACAACATACCGTCCGTTGCACGGGCCGCTGTAATCTGCCTTATCCGGCTCGCCCGAAGCAGGTGTCGTGTAGAATCCATACGGTCCTAATATGTCACCTGTCATAGGATCACGAAACAGTTTGTCTGCCCCACGTAAGATCGCGCCCGTTTTCATATCCTTAAGATTGTTCTTTAAGTAGTATTCATTTTTGTTCCTGACTGTATCCTTTTTATAGAAACCGAGCTTTTGGACAAGCTTTTCCGAATCAACGATCATCTTCAATGTCTTTTCCAGTATCACTCCGTTATTCTCCGCGGTAACTCTTATGGTATATGTTTTTCCGAGCGAATCGGCCGGTATCTTCACCGAGCCGTTCTTTACCACATCCGCATTTTCTTCACATGTTTCCCATTTGTAAGTTACCCTGCCGGTGACCGAAGAAGCCGAAGTACCATACGATACGGCCTTGAATTTGAGTTTACCTCCGGGTGCCACATGTATCTCATTTCTTACGGGTACACCCATGTACGTTATGGCTACATCCGTAATGGGCGTATAGCATTTGACCTTAGCCGCAGCCTTCCTGTCCGATCCGTCCGTAGCATAGGCGGTGATATTTGTCGTACCGTTGCCCGCCGCATATACCGTAACGCTTTCGTCACCTTTGGCACTGATGGTTGTTGAATGATTTGAAAACAATGCGACCTTTTTATTCGATATGACAAAGCGGTAAACGGCATCGGGATCTGCGCCTTTCACTTTAAGCCCGACGCTGTTTATACCTTTATTCGGAGAGACCGACAGTTCTTTATCATGGCTCTTTTCAACGGCAAAAGCTCCCGTGTTTACCGAATCAACAACAGTGATCATCGCCGATGCGTATATTTCCGGGTTATCTTCAAAATACGCACCCGCTTCAAAGGAAGTACCTGCGGGAACACTTGGAGCTATGCTAAGCACACCCGATGAAGATATCTTTACTCCATCAATAGCGTCTGTGATGTAAAGGATCTTGTGATTCCCCGCCGGTATTGCAACCGCTCCGATCTGAATCTTCTTTCCCCTCGCAACTTTGGCTTCGCTCCCTATTCCGAGTGTCAGTTCACTTTCCCGGGGTTCTGCGATCGCAGGTTCTGTCTTTGAAGGGTCATTTGTGATCTCTTCAGGCCCTGTTAAGGGAGCCGGCTCATCCGTGTCCGGTGTGATGACAGCCGCCGGTGCATCAATACCCCTATACACAACATGAAATTCATAGCTGTGGATCTCATCGGAGCCGGAGTTTAGCAGAACATTTTTTATCTGCTCCGGTGTAAAATCCGGATGTGCCTGCTTGATAAGGGCAGCCAAACCCGATACTACCGGAGTCGCCATTGAAGTGCCGGAAAGCTTACCATATGAATACCCGTCTTTTTCCTGATCCGTCTGATCAGTGAATCTGTTGGTCCTTCGTAAATAAACATTCGGATCATTGGGCATGGTTGAATAGATCTTGGTTCCGGGCGACGCAATATCAACCCATCTTCCCCAGTTTGAATAATTGGCCAGCCCGTTATTATTTCCGGTCTTACGGTCTATCTTGCCCGGATCGTATGAGCCGACGCTGATGACACAATCGTATGCGGCCGGATAGTGCTTTTTGTTAACACCGTTGTTTCCGGCAGCAGCTATGCAGGTGATACCTTTTTCATTCGCTTTTTTTAACAGAATGTGGGTTGTATATGCATAATCGTCGAAACCGAAACTCATGCTGATGATGTCAACATTTCTGTTGATGGCCATTGCGATCGAAATGTTAATGTCATCAGTTTCCAAATGGCCCTCTTCGTTGCCGGCCTTGATCGAGACGATCTTTGCACATGGTGCTACCCCCAGACCGCCAATACCGTTATTAAGTGCCGCTATGATGCCGGCACAGTGAGTTCCGTGACCGTTGTCATCCTCTCCGTTTGTAAAACCCAGCGGCGAATACAATGCTTCTATGTGGTCGCTGTTGGCACTGTCCGTAAGATCGTTATTATCCGTATCAATACCGGTATCTATGACAGCAACGGTGACTCCGCTCCCGTCAATGCCCTTCAGGTCAGTGCTCTCATCCCACACTTCCTTTGTACGTATCGCTCCGTGAAACCACTGTTTATCCGCATCGGCAGAATCATCCGTGTATAGCGGATCCCTTGGATCGACCGTATCGATATACCATATGTGGTTGGGCTCTACAAGAGTGTCAGGAAGCTTTTCGGGATCCACCGGATCCCCTTCGCAAAACGCATCGAAATCATCCACGATCTCGGAAAACACATCATCAACGGTTCTGTCAGGCCATATAAGAGTACCCGTTCCGAGGTAAAAATGCTTAAGCTCGGCTCCGTACATTTCGGCTACCCTATTCGCCTCTTCTTCGGAGTCAGCCAGAAAGACCGCTTCATTGGGAACATAATCCTCATCGGGTGTGAGATTCTTAATACTCTCCAGTTCTTCCTTAAGGATCTTTGCATTATCTATCTGACCGGCACTAAGTTCCGGCGCTTCACCGGTGTCCGGCTCCACAATAACATCTGCATCTCCTTCCGACTCCTGCGCGAATACATCGATCGAACCGCCCGAGCCAAGTACAAGAGAAGCCGCCAATAAGATCGAGATGATCGATCTGAAGATCATTTTATTTTTCCTCATAAATCAGTCTCCCTATGCTTCGTTTAAGTGTTAATATAATGATTTTAACGGTCGTATCGATCGTCTGTCAACGTATTCTATTGCTGAACAGCCTCTTTTTATGTACAATCATTCAGGGAAAGGAAGGACCTTATGGACAGACCCGCTTGGACCACACCAACGATAGAGGCTTTGAATGACTACCGGATGCTCCCTTATAGAGGGAGTGATACTTCGTATGTCAACCTGTTCCAGCTGCGGCACAAATATAAGCTCGAGATCGCATCACATGACGGCGTGCTGTTTCGGTACTATCACGGGAAGAATGCGAACCGTCAGGGGTACGGCTTTCCTTTATCGTCGGACAGATTTGATGCCGACAGGATCTTTCAGATGATAAAAAACGATGCCAAGGATCGCGGCGGCATAAGATTCTGCCTGTGCGACGAGATGCAGAAGGAAGTCATCTCCAAATACTTTGATATAGACTGGCGCACGGAAGAAGGCGACAACGATTATATCTACGAGAGCGAAAAGTGGCTGACTTTTTCCGGCAGAAAATACCATCACCTGAAGTATAAGCTGAATCACTTCAACCGCACGTATGACGATGCAGAGTATTTTCCGATAGACAGCGATGAACGCCTTGCCGATGCTCTTCGTGTTTCCGAAGTCTGGCAACATGAACACACGGATAAAGAGATGCCTGATGAGGATCTGGATCTTGAGCAGAGCTGTATCACCGAAGTATCAAAGCACTGGCACGAGCTTGGCATGACGGGGGGCGTTATGTATGTGGGCGGCTCTCCTGTTGCGATGACCATGGCTTCATTTTTATCTAACGACAGTGTTGATTTTCATTTCGATAAAGCGATCGGCGAATTTGCCGCTGCAGGCGCCACCGTTGTATCGCGCCGCTCTTTTGTCGCAAACGGCATAGCAAAAGGACGGCAGTTCTTCAATCTTGAGGAAGACATGAACATTCCGGGTCTTCGCCAGTCCAAAGAGACATACCGTCCGATGTGTAAGCTGAAAAAATATTACGGGGAAGCTGCGGTCACATCCCGTTAAGCAGCGCATCCACCTCTTCCTGGCTAAGGCCTACCTTGAAATTACTCGACAGGATCTGTCCCGCAAGCGCTGCTGCATCAGGCTCGGATGCAGGTTCGGCTGCAGGTGCTGCCGCGGGTTCCGGCCTGGCTTCTTCCACGGGCTGTCTTACGGCATAAAAAGGATGGTCCTGTGTGATCGGACGTTCCTTTACTACCGTATATGTTCCGTGTTTGAATATCTTCTCCCTGCCGACTCTCGACAGATATTGGATTCTCTCTTCTTCCGGATCCATGATAACCTCATTGAATGCGCTGTTTAATATACCTTATCTAATTATATTGCCGACGGGATTTCATGGCAAGCAATATCTGTATTGATTTACCCACTTGCCTTGCGGTATAATAGGTGATTATAAAGTCAGAAGAAACAGAGGTGAACAAAATGATCTCCACAAAGGGACGCTACGCTCTTCGCGTAATGATCGATCTGGCACAAAATGAAACGGAAGGTTATACCCCGCTTAAGGATATCGCCGAGAGGCAGGATATATCCAAGAAATATCTTGAGATCATCGTCAAGGATATGGTGGCCGGCGGACTGTTGACCGGTGCCAGCGGAAAGGGCGGCGGATACAGGCTGTGCCGCAAGCCCGAAGACTATACGGTCGGCGAGATACTCGAGCTAACCGAAGGCTCGATGTGCTCTGTTGCCTGCCTTGCGGAAAAGAAAAACACCTGTCCCCGCAAGAACAAGTGTGAAACACTCCCGATGTGGGAGGAATACGACCGCATGGTCCATGATTTTTTCCATTCCAAGAAATTAACCGATCTTCTCGGCAGGTAACCACTTGCGAAGGATCGCTTCAAGATCTGAGCCTTTAACCGGCTTTGCAAGGAAGTCGTCCATGCCCGCATTTAAGAGAAGGTCTCTTGCTTCCTCGACCGCATTGGCGGTAAACGCTATGACCGGAACGTTTCTGTATGCAGGGAACTGTTCGCGGATGATGTTCATGGCTTCTACGCCGTCCATCTTCGGCATCATGTGATCCATAAGGATAAGATCATACGATCTGTTCTCACAAGCTTTGATCGCCAGTTCTCCGCTTGCAACGCATGTGGGTTCGATACCAAATGTCCCGAGAAGACTCTTTGCAACGAACAGGTTAACCGAGTTATCATCGACAACAAGCACTGCGGCAGACGGTGCATGGAGCTTGTCCGCAGCTTTTGTTTTCTGTTTTTCTTCCGCAGAATCTGCGATCTTCTGAGGTATCGAGATCTTGAATACGCTTCCTACACCGTACTCACTTTCAACTTCTATCGTACCGTTCATCAGCCTTACAAGGCGCTTCGTGATCGCAAGTCCCAGACCGGTTCCTTCGGCTTCACGGTTACGCTTGCTGTCCACCTGCGAGAACGATTCGAAGATCATATCGTAGTCCTGCTTCATGATACCGATACCGGTATCGGCAACTCTGATCTTCATGTTGATCTGCCCATCCTCTAAAGGTTCATGATCAAGATTGATCGTAACCGAACCTTCTTTGGTGAACTTGACCGCATTGCTTATGACGTTTCCGAGAACCTGCCTGATCCTCGCGCTGTCTCCGTACAGATACTGAGGGATGGAAGGACTTACGTTCAGGTTCATCTTGACCGGCTTCTCGCCAAGACCCATCGCCGTTACATTTACGACTTCGCGGACTGTCTGTTTAACATCATATCTTACCGGCACGATCTCTGTCCTGCCGGCTTCTATCTGTGTAAAGTCAAGTATATCGTTGATTATCACGAGCATCGTATTTGAAGATGCATTGATCTGTTCGATGTACTGTTTTTTCTTATCCGGATCTTCTTCCTTGGCTGCCAGTTCCGACAGTCCGATAATGGCATTCATCGGAGTTCTGATCTCATGACTCATGTTGGCAAGAAAATCACTCTTGAACTGTGCCGCCTGCGCGATCTTGCCTTCATGGATCTGAAGCTCCCTGATCATATCCGCAGTGTTGTCTGCAAGAGCTCTTATCTCATCATTTCCGTAAGAATACATCCTGATGGAATCAACCGTATCATACGCTCTCGTCGATGCAAAATCGCTTATCTGCTCCGACAGATGGTTGATCCTTTTGATATGATGTTTATTGATATAGAACAGAAGCACTGCCGAGAGAAGAGCCAGCATGACTCCGAGCTGAAGGATGAGCAGCAACGTGTTCTTCAGTATCATCGAATCAACGTCGGATACGTTGATCTCGGTAACAACAAGTCCTGCGCACTTACCGTCTATCATGAGCGGAGTATAACAGCTGTAGGTATTGCCCCACTCGTTATTCCATTCATACACGTCATCATATCTGATACCGTTGTGGTATGTGTTCCATAGAAGCGTATGACTGCTTGGCTCCTCGAAATAGGAGTCTCCCATGTACAGATATCCCGGATGCTCCTTATCCTCGGTACGCTCACCGTCTATCATGTATGTCGTATAATGGCTGTCATCATCGCAAAGAAGAAAATATGTATAGGGAAGTCCGTATGCCTCCCTTGCCTTCTCAAAGGCAAGCATCCAGTATTCATGACGATATGTATAATAGAGATTCTGAAGCCAGAGGGGCATCTCATCCTTGGCAACATCCGTACGGAAAGTCTTATCGTGGTATTCGGAACGGAACGAACTGAAGAACTCATCCCTTGCGGTCACGCATTCGTTAAAATCACACGGGATCCTGATGTCCTCATAATGAGCTTTATAGTATTTGATATGATCGAGAAAATCCTGGGGATCTTCCATGAGCTGTGCAACAAGCTGGTCTCCGACCGCCCTGATCCGGTCTTTTGCCAGTTCCCTGTACTGCTTCATCTGCGCAAAATAAGTCACGATCGCGGACACCGCCATCGTAACCACAACAAATACAGTAACTGCATATGCATATTGTCGGATGAGTTTTTTCTTGGGCTTCATATAATGTATTATCCCACTTTGATCTGATTATGTAAACCTTTTATTTTTCACCGTCATCAGTCTCGTGCATTGTATAATCGGTATCTTCATCGATCATCTTCAGCATCACATCGGCAAACTTCGGATCGAACTGCGTGCCGCTCCCTTTTTGTATCTCCTCGCGCACTCTTGACTGGGGCATCACATCACGGTAGCTTCGCCTGCTCGTCATGGCGTCATATGCATCGGCAACCGCGATGATCCTTGCCTCTTCGGGTATATCCTCACCCGATATCCCGTCAGGATATCCGCCTCCGCCGTAACGTTCATGATGCCATCTGGCTCCGACGGCAAGCGTCGGTCTTTCCTTGATCCTCTCCAGTATCCCGGCACCGATCACAGGATGCTTTTTGATATATTCAAATTCCTCATCGGTAAGCTTTGCCGGCTTGTTGATAACTTCATCGGGAACTCCGATCTTTCCTACATCATGAAGGAGCCCCATCATGTATATCTCATCCTGACGAGCCTTGGAATATCCCGCCCGCTCCGCGATCATCCTCGAATACTCGGCTACTCTTGATGAGTGACCGTTTGTGTATGTATCCTTTGCATCTATCGCCGAAGCAAGTGCGCTCACGACCTGGATGTTCATCTCTTCTACTTTTTCTCCGTATACCTGTTCGTTCTTGTATCCGATATAATAGAAGATCGATATGAGGCAGAACGTGATAAGCGATACCATGATCGTGACTGCCAGCTGCGAATAAGTTCTTTCAAACAATTCCCTGTTGGTGACCGTTATGACCGTGTACCACTGATCCATGACGGGTCTGACAAAAACGGTGACTTTCTCGTTGTTGATCTTTTTCCATTCTTCATAAGTCACGGTCGTCTCAAATCGTCCGCTCTTGACGCTTCGTATGCTTCGAAGGAATTCGCGTCCGTAGTAGTCGCCTACATTGCCTCCGTCATATGATTCATCTTTATGAGCGATTATGAAGCCGTCATTTGCTATGACCATTCCGGATCCTTTTCCGAGAACCTCCGTCTCTTCCGCAACATCCTGCAAATGGTTAAACACTACATCGAGGCACACGACATTTTTAGCTCTGTCTGTCGATGTACCGCCTGCGCTCGTGATACGCTTTGCAACAGTGATCACGATGGAACCTGTCTGGGCATCAACGTACGGCTTGACTATGACAACCTCACCGTCCGCATAGACCGCGGTCTTGTACCAGTCTCTTGTTGTCGGATCGTACCCTTCAGGCGGCTCCCATCCGGCACCGTCGATATATTCTCCGTTTATATATGCATATATGCCCGTGAAATTCTCGTCAAACTGGCTTGACTGTATCCGGGTCTGGTCTGTCAGATACCTTCTGATATCCTCGGTCGTACTGCCGCCGGTCATCATCAGTTCCACGCTGTCGGCAGCAACTTTCAGTGTCGCCTCTGCCAGAGTCAGGTAGTTCTCGATATCTGTGGCCGTTGTCTTGATCGCGTTTTCTCCGTTCTCATATACGCTTATGACGGACGAATTGTAGAGGGTCACTATGTTGTACACTACCGCAAAGCCCATAAGCGCAAGCGTAACCACGATCGTTATGATGAAATTGATCCTGCCCATCAGGCCTTCATTCGTCTGCTTGCGATTTTCCATCATCCGGCGATATCTTGATGTCAGCAGGAACAAAAGCATCAGCACAAGAAAGACAACAACCGCGGATATCAGGAACAGATAGAGCACGATATGTCCGCTGTCCTGGAGTGCGCCGTTTTCATTAAGGCGCGAATCTCTCATCATGACAGTTATGAAAAATCCCACAATGCATACTCCGACTATCGCTACAGACAGAAGCGTCTGCAACAGAAGCTGAGGCCGCAGATCGGCCGTCCGTTTTTCGCTGCTCTTGGCATCGCGCGGTCTGTAATACGCAGCGGCTCCGGCTCCGAAGAACAAGAGTATCACAGAACATATGATGTTGAAATAATGATAGGGGTCTTCAAGTGAGCTGCTCCATGAATAGCACGATGCCGTCCACATCGCGTATTTGGAAGCCAGATATAATATGACGATCAGCGAGAACCACGGGAACTTCCGGTCTTCTTTCTTTCCGACCTTCAGATAATACATAAGTTCCTGCATACACACTACTGCGATAACGGTGGTGATCCCCACCTGCCAGAGGTTGTTGACAAACCCCTCGGCATCGACGTAGATCCTGCCTTCAAAAGTGATATACAGATAAAACTGCGGAATGTTTATGATGACGGGAAGCAGGATAAGCGGATGAAAATAACGCTTTGATTCCTTACTGCGCATGATACATGCGGAAACAAGCAGGAACACGATCGCGACGTTCCATCCCAGATAGGATACAAAATCGGACACACCGGGATCCTGTCCTATAACGAGTACATAAACAGTCCAATAATACTCGGAAAGGAACATCGCAAGAAAGAAACCGATGATATATCTGTAACCTCTTGTGGGCTTGTCGACATACTTGAAGAAGCAGTACAGCAGGCCCGCTATTATGCATATAAGAGATACTATATTTCCAAAATCATAAAATGTCACTTGTCTGTAACCCCGCCTTACCTTAAATGACCATTTAAAAACTATAATACAGTTATTCAGCGGTTTTGACAACAAAAAGGCTCAGTTGGTATAATGTCCGTGTTAAAAAGGACTGCTGTCGGGTTTATAACATGCACGAGAACGTTACACACAGAAAAAAAAGAACCTCGATCGGCCATCGCGTATATGCTTTTATCTCCATCGCTGTTTTCCTTGCATCATTCGGAGCATCGTTCATTGCATATCGCGTCCACAGAGGGCAGATCGATACATACTTTAAGAATCAGTCGCTCAGCAATGCCGTCAACTTCGCATCGTTTGTTGACGGTGACTTCTTAAAAGAGCTTCATGACGTCGTCGTGACGGATGAATACATGCAGCTTCGGGATCTGGCGGAAGAAACCGACAACGAAGAACTGATCCGCGATTACCTGAAGGAACACGGACTGTGGGAGCGTTACGATGAGACACGCGCACTTCTGATCCGGTACCTTCGCAATATGAGCGATATAGAATATCTGTATATCATGAAGCTTGGTGACGCAGGCTCCAACATGGATGTTTACCTGATCGATGATGATGATAACCCGCTCTATGTCACGGGCAGCACGGAAGAAGACTATCTTGCTATCGACGGCACAACAGGAATCGTTCCTCCGACTATCTCACACAGCGAATGGGGCTGGCTGTGTTCATCCTATGCTCCGGTATATGACTCAAACGGCGATCTTGTCTGCCATATCGGATGCGATATCAATATGAACGATCTTATGGCGTCCCAGGAAAGAGCGCTTCTGTATGATGTACTCGGGTCCCTGATCTTTACCGTTCTTGTTACCATACTTGCCATCCACTGCACCAAGCAGGCGTTGATTAAACCGCTTGATAAGATCACCGACAATATGAGCAGGTTCTCTCCTACCGGCGATTCGGATTACGAGAAGTCGGGTGTGATCGATCTGAAGATACGTAATAACGATGAGATCCGGGATATCTATCTTGCCATACAGTCGATGCAGAAAAGAATCGTGGATTATATCAATGATATCGTTGTGATCCAGGCGGAAAAAGAAAGCGCCGAAAAAGATGTACGGCTCAAAGAAAAAGAGATCGGCAAGATCAGCAAAGATGCGTACCGTGACGCGCTGACTCATGTGGGCACCAAGATCGCATACACCAGAAAGACCGCAGAGATGAACGAAAATCTCCATAGCGAATCAAAGTTTGCGCTCGTCATGGTCGATGTCAATTTCCTCAAAACGATAAACGACCAATACGGCCACGCGGCAGGTGACAGCTATCTGTCAGGCTGTTGCAGCGTTATCTGCAATATATACAAACACTCCTCGGTATTCAGAGTCGGCGGCGATGAGTTTGTCGTTATCGTTACCGGCGAAGATTACAGAAACAGGAATAAGCGTATCCGACAGATGCACAATTCCTTTGACAGATCCTACAAGCGTACCGATACAGACCCGTGGCTTCGATATTCCGCAGCATTCGGCATGGCGGAACTGTCTTCCGATGACCGTACGATAGAATCCGTATACGAACGGGCAGACAAAGAGATGTACAGGCAGAAAGCCGAATTCAAGAAGTCGCTGGGATTGGATCCGGAAGCAAGGTAGATGCGTTGCCTTTACCTCGCGTCCGTAAAGCTGCCCCGACTCTTCCTCTCACGTTTATCTTCATACATTATCTTGTCTGCGCGGCGTACAACATCGATCACCTTGCGATCACTCAGGGGATTGAAGATCGCAAAACCGGTCGAGACCTGAACCTGCTGCCATTGCTCCTTTGCAAGCTGATTGGTCTTGGAACGTTCTTCGTCAAACCTTGTAAACAGGGCGTCCATATTGCTATAGTCCTCATTGGTCAGTATTACGGCAAACTCATCGCCTCCAACCCTGAAGAGCGGACTGTGCTTGAATACACGTCCGATGGTCCGGCATGCGGTCTTCAGATATATGTCTCCCTTATCATGACCGTGCTGATCATTTATGAACTTAAGATTATCACAGTCAAAAACGCCTATCGCGAACTCAACTGATCTGTTATCGGCTTCAACCTGCTCCTGCAGTTCTTTGACCGCGTTGGTAAATGCGCCCTTGTTCTTTGCACTTGTCAGGGCATCGACAAATACCTGTTTATTCAGATCGTTGATCTGCTCTTTCAGGTTTTCGGACATACGCCGGAACGTACTGGTCAGTCTGCCAAGCTCATCATTTCCCGAGTATCTGAGATCATAATCATAAATACCCCTGTCCGCCTGTTCAGCAGCCTCAGTCAGCTGTTCCAGCGGCCTGGTGATCCGCCTCATATAAAACATGAAAATGAGTCCGGCAACAACGAGAACTCCCGCTGCAACGATTATTATATTCCATATCAGACCCTTCCAGTCTCCTCTTGTTTCCGAAACAGGAACAGTGATGTTTAATCTCATCCCGTTACTCAGAGGCAGCCATACTGCTTCCTTTTCCACTCCCTCATACTTGTAACGTATGAATGTGCTGCCTCCGGCCACACCTCCGGGAATTTCCGATTTTGTCTCTTCCGTCAGGCTCGCGACATCTATATACGGATGATAGAACAGGTTTCCTTCCGAATCGTTTATAAATGCATATCCGCTGTCATATATGCGTATACTGTCGACCTGATCCGCCATGACGGAGTAGTCAAGTTCTATCCCGACAACACCTATGAACTGCCCCTTCCAGATGATCGGGACATCATAGGATATAACACGCATATCAAGATTCTCCGTTATATACGGTGGCAGCCATACAGGCTTTCTCTCATACTTTGGAACAGTGAACCATATCAGCTTTGATGTGTCCTCGACATCATAAAGGGTTATGTCCGTTACCTCATGTTCCTTGAATCCCTTCCCGTCAATATCCGTATACCAGAATCCCTTTACGGTATCGGAGATCGACGGATCGATCCTGTAATAGTATGTCAGGACACCGTTTGTCTTCGATGCAGTCTCGTCAAAGTATTTCCGGACACGATCCACATGAGAGGCCAACTCTTCTTCATCCAATCCCTGCAGGTCATCCTCAACAAAGGTTGCAACCTTCCCAACCGATTTCTGTACACTGTCAAAATAATATTCAAGATTCTTCTCGCCCGTCTCACACAGCATCAGAAGCAACTGGTCCGACTCCCTGCTCTCGGTCCTCATAATGAAAACAGCCGAACAGGCCGTGACGATCACAAGAGCCGCGAACAGAACACAAAGCACCATTATCGTGATCCTTGTCCCCAATGACCTCATTGTTTTTCCTCCCGAAGGATCTTTGCCTCAAAATCACTCGGATGCAGCGGCCGCGAGAAATAATATCCCTGAACATATCTGCATCCCATTTCCTTCAATGCAAGTATCTGCTCTTTTGTCTCCACGCCCTCAGCGATGACAGGAATGCCCATGTTCTTTGCTATCCCGAGTATAAGTGCGACCATCTGGTTATCTTTATCGTTGTTTCCGATATTCTGTACGAACATCCTGTCCATCTTAAGTACATCGATCGGCATGGCCGAAAGCATATTAAGCGAAGAATACCCTGTGCCAAAATCATCCATCTCGATCGTGTAGCCCTTCCGGTGCAGGGCTTCAGCCACATTGATGACTTTGTCCGAATTGCCCGTATACGCTGATTCGGTGATCTCAAGTTTTAATGTATCATGTTCCAGTCCGTTCTCGATCAGTATCTCATCAAGAGTTTCTTCAAGCTTAGGGTCAAACACATCAACCCGCGACAGATTGACTGACACCGGGAGAGTCTTTCCAAACTCCGTTTTCCATCTGGCGATCTGCCTTGCGGTATGCGACCATACGTATTTGTCGATATCGCCGATCTTTCCGTTCTTCTCAAACAACGGGATGAACGAATCCGGCGCCACCATTCCAAGCTTCGGATGCCTCCATCTGATGAGTGCCTCGGCTCCCACAAGTTGCGGCGGTTCAGCCTGTATGTCGTATTTAGGCTGATAGAACACTTCAAACTCAAAACCGTCAAGTGCCCTTTGCAGATCGTTTTCCAGGAGCTGATCGTTCAGCTCGCGCTTGCGAACCTTTTCATCAAAAACTATCAGATGCTCCACGTAATGTCCGCGAGCCATGTTACAAGCCGTCCTTGCCATGTCAAACTGCTGGATCGGTTCGAGATCTTCCTGCCAGGGCATCACGCCCATACGCAGCCGGACACTGGCTTCGGGCGCAACATTCCTGAGCCTGCGCTGCAATCGGTCAAAGATCGCCTGATAATCATCGGTACTTCTGAAGTATATGTCAAAGCGGTCAGCTCCGAATCTTCCTGCGATGCCTGCCCCCTCACTCGCAACCTGGCGGACTTCAGCCGCAAGTGCACGGAGGATCTTATCTCCGAAATCCCATCCGTTCAATGCATTGATCGAATGGAACTGCTCAATATTCAGCACGACCGCATCTCTGGGGATATCACGACGGTCAAGGAACATCCTGTAAGCATACTGGAAAAAGTAGTCACGGTTATACAATCCTGTCAGTTCATCGATCTCGGTAGCACTGATAAGCTTCTGAGCCTTTTTCTCCGACTTCATACTGCGGAACAGCAGGAAGAGGATCAGAACTACCACGGCACCCGTGACAGCCGTCACGGTCCCTATATTGTCATACAGGACATCGGGGAGAGAACGCCTTGCATCCTCCGTCAGATAATGTGACAATGCCGCATCAAAGGTTGATGTGGGAACAATGCCCACGATCTTTGCGAGAATGGAATATAAAGGTATCTCTCCGTTTCGCACGGCAAAACAGTAGTCGAGCGCAATACCGGTGACATACGTTGTCAGGCGGTATCTCTCGCACATCCTTGATATGTTATTGTAACGGTAACTGCTTATCAGAACACAGTCCGCAACATTATTTGACACAGCCTTAAGGCAATCTGCCGTAGTCGGATAGTATACCGTCCTCCAGTCGGGATAATTCTCCCTCAAAAACGCATCATAATTGGGATTACCCTCGTTGACAGCAACTACAACATGTTCCCTGTTGGCAAATGTTTCCCTGTCGGACTGACGTATCACGGCAAAGATCTCCGTTCTCATGAGCGCCGGCGTCATCTCCAAATGCATCTTCTCTCCGTCATAATCGCTGAGATTAGCCGGGAACACACAATCCACTTCATCCCGGTCAAGTGCTTCAAGTGCGGCCTGAGCGGTAGGAAATGCGACCGCTTCAAAATCAATATGTGCACCCTCTATACAATCCGACGCGTACTCAAGATAATCCTTAAGTGCGCCCCTTAATTCGCCTGTCTCAGGGTCCATGGCACAAAATGCCATATATCCGTCCTGGTATCCGACACGTATCTTTCCGTGAGATGCCAGCCAGGAACTTTCTTCCGGTGACAGGAACGCATTGGTCCCGAAACGTTTGATATGCTTTTCAAACATTTTCAGATTAAAATACGGGTCCTCGTCCTCAATCCTGCTCATTGCCATGTTCAGCTCACCCAGCAGATCGGGGCGGTCCTTGTTGACTGCGAAGAAGAAATCGGAAGAGCCTATCTTGCAGAGCGGAACAAGTCTCTTGGGGTCTCCGTAGGCATTCAGCGTTATGTATGCGTCAAGCTTACCGTGCTCAAGCATATCAACTGCCGTTCCCTCGTTGCATGACAGTTCAACAAGCTCGGCATTTATATTATGTTCCTTTGCCCAACTCGAATAAAAGCCTGCCTGCAGACTTCCCTTGTTCACTCCTATTCGCTTACCGTTTAATGAGGAAAGATCATCGAACGAGATCTCTTGATTTTTCGGTGTGATAAAAATACAGTATTCTTCCGTACCCATCGGAAGATCCGTAAACAGCATGTCCTTTGCACGCTCTTCCGTATAGGAAACGTCACTTAAAATGTCAATCTTTCCATCGACCAGCATCTGCATCAGATCGGGCCAGCTGCCGCTCACATAAGAATAATCCCAGCCCGTATACGCGGCTATCTTCATCTGATACTCATACGCATAGCCTGAACGCCTGCCGGACTCGTCCATTGAATTGAACGGGGATTCGTACCATCCGACACGAACATTCTTGGAAGGCTCGTCTGCACATACCGTAAGCGGCGTGAGTGCAAACACTGACATTATAGTGGCTATTAGCATTATCACGCGTCTCATAATACCTATTTTACCACAGTTTCGGGTTTTATGAGTACTTTTTTGATGAAAAACCCCCTGAACACAAGTGATTCAAGGGGTTTTATACGTCTGAGACACGGGGGATTCGAACCCCCGACAACCTGATTAAAAGGCAAATATAAACAGCGTATTTATGCGGTTTTGTCGTGCCAGTACCACATTTGATACCACGTTCATTCTAAGTCATTGACTCTTGATACACAAAACGGAGCCGACCCACGACAGTCAACCCCGTTCGTAATAATGCTTTTGAAAAGTGCTTTTATTATATCACCATGTATGCTCAGGTCAAGCATTTATTTTATCCAACAACGCTTCCTGTAAAACTCTGGAAAAGTTAATTCCTAATTTTTCGGCTTTTTGATTGATATAATATGGTATTGTGACATTCTTCCTTACTGATCTGGTATCGTGTTCGGCGCGATATTCTGCAAAACTGACATCCACCCAGTATTCTTCCTCTCCTTTTTTTGCCTTATAGTTCGACGATAATGGCGCAGGCGCCTCCATTCCTTCATCTTGCAGGCATATGCCGCGAAGTCCTATCGCATCTCTAGCCATAAATAATGCCTCGGCCAAATTCTCGCCCTGCGTATGATCTCCGAAGTCCGGTATTGTTACCGCGTACCAGTTTTCCTTTGTTCGTTTTACAAAAATTGGATAGGCCACCCTTTCTGACACCGCTGTTCTCCTTTCGTTTCCTCTGCTTCCCCTTTATAAAGAAGAGTAATGCTTTGAAGAGTTTTTTGAAGCGGGGGCTCATTTAAGCCCCGCTTCTTTTAATATTCCTCTTGCTGTATCTTCAACTATTTCCTTGTGCCTTGGTATCGCTATCTGTTTCTTTCCTTTTCGGTAGATGTCGTGGTTGCTACCGTGGCGATAGAGTTCGTATCCGTTACTCGTAAGAGTCTCGATCAAATCTCTTCTTTTCAAAAGCATTACCTCCTTTCTTGATTATATTATACGCATTTTATGCGCATTAGTCAAGTGCTTTTTTTAAAAAAATAAGAGCCATCGTTATTTCCGATGGCTCAGTGTTTGTGTATGGTGTCATTATATCAGATTGGCGTCAAGATCTACATTTCCGGATATTCCCGGAAGAGATCCTTTGGAAGTGTATTGCCATCCGTACAGGTTTTTGATACCAGTTGGCTTGTGAGACTCGTCAAAAGATCCGATGTCGTCCTTCTTATACCTAGCAATCCAGAAAGCGACATTCTGTTTGAGATAGTCGCTCATCAGATTTTTGTACCAGTTCACGTTGCAATATATTCCACAAGCGATGCCGGCGTTGAACAGCTCGGTCATGAACGTGTTCGCTATGATCTGTATACCATTCTTGCCGAGCGGCGCTTGCGTATTATCTTCAAGATCGTACCACACGAGAAGCTTTCTTCCTTTTAGGGCCTTAATTACTCCTTGAGCTTCGGCGCGTGCCTGGTCAATAGTAAGTGCCCGTGAATATTTGTACGCACTGATTGGAATCTTATACTTAATGCACTCTGAAAGATTTCGTTCGAAGTATTGATCCGGCGTCTGATCCTTGACCGTAGCGCGGAGGATTGCAAACTGAACGCCCTCATTCTTGACCTTGTTGAAATCGATTACGCCCTGATATGCAGATACATCCATACCGAATTTGTACTTTTTCGGCGGTCTTACGACTGAAGTTGCCGGTGTAACTGCGGTTCCTTTGTCGTCATATTTCGGTGTGATATAGCCTCGTATATACTTACCGTTGACGGTCATATCGCGGAGGTTCACGCCGTCGCTCTTATTGCCTTCGCATACCTGGAACTTATTGCCTACGACATCGGATACTACATATCCGGTATGATCAGGAATTCCAGCGTTATCTCCAATCCCGCTGTCGTCCCAGTCATACATTACGATATCGGCCTTTTGCGGTACGTAAGCATCGCTTTCCTGCCATATTCCCATTTTCTGAGCGAGTGCGATCATTCGGTTGCAGGAACACTCCGTCGGGATGATGTCCGTGTATCCGCATTCGATAGCGGCCGCTGATACTGTGGTAGCGCACCATTTATCCGTGTATTTGACCTTGTATCCCTGGGCCGGACCGTGGGAATTGTATGTGTCGATAATATGCTTATGTATGGCGTCGCCTTCGTGACAGCCGAGCCATGACATCACTTTATCAACGATCTTTTGCCTGCTATGCTGCATATTCATCCTCCGTTCGCTTTATTATGCTTCACATAATTGACAATTCCTTCGATCACGGCATCGATCTCAGCTTCATTGAGTCCTATTCCAAGATCGTTGGCCTTCTCGCTCACGAGCTTTGTCACGTACTCTTTCTTGAATTTCCAATCTTCCGGCGTGTATAACTGTTCAGCAGCTCGAACGCATGTCTCTGTAAATTCCTGAAGAAGCTGCATCTTGTCCGTTCCGATCTTGTTCTTCAGAAACGGAATCACGTATGCAGATACGATCAAGATTATAACGGTGATCGTACATTCGGTTATCTTTGATATCATTTCCGGTGTCATAATTTAATTCTCCTTTTTTTTGTAATTGTTATAGTCAATCAACTCCTAGATCGGTGTCGCTGATTTTGTCGGACAGCTTCCACTTGTTGAGGTTTTCCGCTTTCGCTTTCCAGTAGTAAAACCCGTGCGATGTTGCAGATAATCCAAACACTGCGGGAATCAAATACGCAAGCGGCTCTGGGTTCTGAGAATGAAAAACAGCGATGATAGTCACTGTGGTTACAGCAAATGACATCATATCGGAATAGATCAGTAGGAGCTTTGATGTCTCAATCTTTTTCTTTTTCATCGTTTCACCTCTTCAGCCTTCTCACTTCCTCTTCGAGATCCGAGATGCGGTGATTACCTACAGATATTTTTTCCTCGAGGAGTTTGTCGTTGTCTTCGAGTCTGTATGTTCTTTCGATGACTCCATTATGCTTCTCGACGCGTGAGCTTAGTGTCACTACATCCTCTCTGATGTGTTGCTGCTGTACCTCTACAACAGCTATCTTCTGTTGAAGGTTGGCGCCCATCTGTGTGATATCGTCCCTGGTCTTTGTGATATCGTCCCTGGTCTTTGTGATATCTTTCCGGATCTCTCCGAGATCGTTCTGTCTAATCTTCTCAATCTCTTCGCGGTTCTTGTTGTGATATGAGAGGAGTTCAGCCTTCAGATCCTGCCTTTGCTCTTTTCGATCCTTCTTTGTCGATAATTGAAAAGTCGCTATTGCCGTGATAAGTGCTGTGATTATGCCCGTGCCTCCGGATATGAGAGCAATCTTAACATCGTCGCTCATAAGCAATATTGCATTCATCGGTCTGTTCCCTCCAGTTCCCGGAGTTTTCGCTCCTCTTCTTCGCAGTTCTTATACTGTGACAATTCGGATATCAACTGTTTACATAAGGCGCTCAGCTCGTCAATGATCCGTGCCTGCGCTTCAGCTATTGCCTGATAGATCATTGTGCTCTCTTTATGCCTCCGCGTTTACAACAACGTACTTTCCTGCCTCAAGTTTGTCGAGTACATTGCCCTGTGTATCCTCAACCTTACCCATCCAATATACGAGGTTGGATGACTTGATCATGGTTGCGTATGTCTCGTGCAGTTCTGAAATAGCGGCAATCTTACCTGCATCGTCAACGCCCTTTGTTTCCTTTTTGCCGTACTCTTGGTATGCTCCGTCCTTAAGGCTCTGTGTTGCTGTGTTAAGATAGTATCTCATTTTGTTCTCCTTTTCTTATGATATTTGTATTGTTACTGTTGCCAAAGATGTACGCTGTTCAAACGATACCTTTACATCTGAATTGATGCGTTCATAGGTACATGGTACAGGCTGATTGTCGCCGTCTATCATGAACAGTGATAAGTTTCCGTTCGGTACATCGTTGAAGGTTATGGACGTATCATCGATGTACGCTGTTGCCGTTATCGTGTACGGTGTCACACTCTTGATTATCGATTCCTTCTGCGGTGTGAAGAAGTCTACGTATCGATAGTGGTTATCGATGGTGTACCAGTCGTAGCAGTTTCCTTCTTCGTCTTCCTTGGATCTGAATTTCTCAATAACCTTGAATCTGTCGATTATCACCGAATCGTCATATTCGCGCTTGGTTTCCACAATTCCTTCAAGGTTCGAGTGTACATCTCCTTTTGTTTTTAGTGCTTCTTGCAGCACTCCTCTTCTGACTGCGCTGCCAAAAACATATTCCATGTAAGCATCTCCCTTCTTTGTTTTCTTACGATGTTTTTAAGATCGCGGACTATTCGTTCTCCCCGGAATAGATCTTTGTATATGTTCACGTTGTTACAATGCTTTAACTGTCCGAGTCTTGACAGGATGCTCTCTGCCATCCTGGGGCTTACCCTTTTTCCCTCTCTCACCCTTTTTCGGTATCTGGCTATCGCTCTTTTTGTTCGCAAGAGATTATGCTTTCTCGGGATCGTGTATCCCCTTCCGTATCTATAGCCCACTGAGTTCGGCATTCGTCCTTCGGGGCATTTAGTACTTATCACGGGATAGATCTGCCAGTCTCCTTTAAGTTCAAGATCGTGCCCTGCAAGCCATGCTTCGATCATTGCTTTGAGCTTACGCAGCTTCCGCTTGTTTGGTCCGAATATTGTCAGGTTATCCATGTACCTGACGTAGTGGCTGCATAATCCACTCTGCCTTATCATGACGTCGAGAGGTTGAAGGACGGTGTTTGCAAACCACTGTGACGGGTACGCTCCTATCTTTATTCCGTCTTTTGTGATCCGGTGTATAAGGTCAAGCGTCTTCCTGTCTTTGATGAGTGATCTCATCCGGTTCATTACAATATCCGGCGAAAGACTATCGTAAAAGTGCCGGATATCTCCGCAGAAACAATACCGGGTTCCTTTGATATCGCTTGTCATCCATCCTTCTATTGCTCTCTGAGCGTAGTGGGTTCCCCTTCCTCTTATGCTTCCGCAACAATATCGATCCATGCCCCTCATCAGAGTTGGCTGTATAACCTGTATCAATGCGTGGTGTACATATTGATCCGGCCATTGGATGGGTTCTGATATTGTCCGCCATTTTCTTGCGCTTGCATCGTATCTCTCAACTATGCGCGGCGGTTTTTGTACAAAACCGTCCGTGATGATCTTTCTTAAATGTTTGATCCTTACTTCTTTGGTTCTCTCAACCCATGCGGTTGTTTTGTTCGGCTGATGTCTCGAATGCCATCGATGTGATCTATTGACCTCATCTATTGCTTTTGCAAGATTCTGATCTGATATAAGTACCTCAAACAGATTTCCTGCTCTTTTCAAGGGATATAACCTCCTTTTAGCATTACGGACGTTCCAGCGCCCTGTTGGGTGTACTAGCCCGTTCCCTTATTCGCTCATCTTCACCATGAGGTGCGCGATATCCTGTGCTCGGATCAAGAGGTTTAGCTTACTAAAATGGCGACAGCCGTGGTTCGCGTTCGAGTTGGAAGTACTCGTGTAGTTCACGTAGAACAGCCCGTGATTGCCGTTCTGGTTATAATTGCCACCAACGTACAGGCACGGGTTAGACGCGTTGAAGTTCCAGTTATCGCACGAATGCCACAGCATTGCACAGGATACCCCGATTTATTATGAGGGGGCAGTCCCCCTCAAACTCCCCCTTAAGGGAGTTCTAGGAGACGACAGCCGAGGC
>JAGAFR010000001.1 GCA_017612555.1 Lachnospiraceae bacterium
CTTATCAATGAATGGAAAGATCGTTCAGATCTCCGGCCCGGTAGTTGATGTTCTGTTTGAAAGATCACATCTTCCGAAGATCAGAGAAGCATTATATACGATCCATCGGGACAAAAAAGTCTTCATGGAAGTCGAGCAGCATATAGGCAAAGATATGGTGCGTACCATCATGATGGGACAGAGTGAGGGACTTCACCGCGGAATGGATGTTGTCGCAACCGGAAGCCCGATAACGGTTCCGGTCGGTGACCTGACGCTGGGGCGGATGTTCAATGTCCTCGGGGATCCCATCGACGGAGAAGCCGCAATACCGGATTCTTCACCCAGATGGAGCATTCACAGAAAGGCTCCTGCATTTGCGGAACAGAAGCCTGCGATAGAGATACTTGAAACAGGCCTTAAGGTCATCGATCTTATAGAGCCTTACGCCAAGGGCGGAAAGATAGGTCTGTTCGGAGGAGCCGGAGTCGGCAAGACAGTGCTGATCCAGGAGATGATACACAATGTCGCGATGGAGCATGGCGGCTATTCGGTCTTTGCCGGCGTAGGAGAGAGAAGCCGTGAGGGTAACGATCTGTGGAACGAGATGAAAGCAAGCGGAGTCATAGACAAGGCTGCACTCGTATTCGGACAGATGAACGAGCCTTCGGGTGTCAGGATGCGTGTTGCGCTGTCGGGACTTACGATGGCGGAGTATTTCAGAGACGAACAGAAGAAAGACGTGCTGTTGTTCGTTGATAACATATTCAGATTTGTGCAGGCCGGAAGTGAAGTATCGACACTTCTCGGACGCCTTCCTTCAGCGGTCGGATATCAGCCGACCCTTGCCGAGGAAATGGGAGCGTTGCAGGAGAGAGTATCTTCGACTACGAACGGTTCGATCACGAGTGTCCAGGCCGTATACGTTCCCGCTGACGATCTGACAGACCCCGCACCTGCCACGACTTTTGCACATCTTGATGCGACAACCGTTCTGTCACGTAAGATCGCCGAGCAGGGAATCTATCCGGCAGTCGATCCGCTTGAATCGACATCGGTCATTCTCGAAGAGAGCATTGTCGGAAAGAAGCATTACGATACTGCTTGGGAAGTTAAGAACCTTCTGCAAAGATACAATGAGCTTAAAGATATAATCGCGATACTCGGGATGGAAGAGCTGAGCGAAGAGGATAAGATCACGGTCATGAGGGCCAGAAAAGCGCAGAGATTCCTGTCACAGCCGATGAGTGTTGCGGAGAAGTTCACCGGTATGAAGGGTGCATATGTCACTCTCGATGAGACGATAAAAGGATTTACGGCTATCCTCGGAGGAGATGTCGATGATATGCCCGAGGCGGCTTTTTATAACGTCGGGACACTGGATGATGCGTATGCCAAGAGCAAACAGTTATGAATGAGTTTAACCTGCATATTATCGAAGCGGATAATGATTTTTACAACGGTAAGTGCGTATCGCTGGTGATCCCCACCACGGAAGGGATGTACGGGATACAGGCGATGCATGAGAACCTTGTTGCGGCAGTTACGATAGGAGTGGTCAAGTTCACTCTCCCTGACGGAACGAGGCGGCATGCGGCGGTATCAAACGGGATAGTCAAAGTTGAGAACAACGAAGTTCTGATACTTGTGGAATCTGCAGAGGATCCTGATGACATAGATGAGGAGAGAGCGCGTCAGGAAGAGCAGATGGCAAGGGATGTAATGTCAGGCAAGACAGACAGGATCAATTATCGTGCGGCCAAAGGAATGCTTGCCCGTGCCGTGAACAGGCTCAAGATCAAGAAGAGATACGGCAAGTATAATTAAGGCATTTAAGAGGGCGGATATGGACAATACAAGAACAAATCAGCTCAGTAAGAATCTTTCACCGGTAAATGCATGTGCCTTTTCGATAGGTACGAGTATCGGCTGGGGTTCAATGGTCATCACAGGCAATACTTATCTGATGCAGGCGGGACCGCTGGGAAGCGTACTCGGTATCGTTATAGGCACGATCGTCATGCTCATCGTCAGCCGCAATTATGCGTATCTGATGAGGCAGTATCCCGATGCCGGAGGTTCATACGTATTTGTAAAGAACGTGTTCGGTTATGATCACGGTTTTCTTACCGCATGGTTTCTGATGCTGACATATCTGTCGATACTGTGGGCAAATGCCACGTCACTTCCGCTTTTCGCTCGTATCTTCATGGGGGATATGTTCAGGTTCGGAAGGCTATATTCCGTATTCGGATATGATGTGTATCTTGGTGAGACGATATTGTCCATCGTTGCGATGCTCATCATCGCCGGCCTGTGCAGCTTATGGAAAAACACGGCAGCAACTATCATGACTGTGCTTGTTTTCGTATTTACGCTTTGTATCGCGGTCGTCTTTATAGGATCGTTTTTCGGAAAGAGTGTTCCTTTTTCACCGTTATTTGTTTCGGATTCATCGGCGATAGTTCAGATAGCCAAGATCACGATCATCTCACCGTGGGCGTTCATCGGATTTGAGTGTATAGCGCACGGTGCTGAAGAAATGAAGTTCGGATCCTCATCATATCACAATGTTTTCAGGATCTCGGTCATTGTTACTGCCGTTCTCTATATCATGGTAGTGATCATGTCGGTCACCGCATATCCCGACAGGTATTCATCATGGCTTGAATATGTACGTGACATCGGAAACCTTTCGGGGATCGAAGCGCTTCCGCCGTTTTATGCGGCATATGCGCATATGGGGAATACAGGTGTCATCCTTCTGATGGCTGCGCTGTTTGCGCTTGTCATCACAAGCCTGATCGGTAATATTACGGCTGTCAGCAGGCTTATCTATGCACTCGGAAGAGATGATATCTTTCCGCAAAAATATATGACGGTAAATGCGGTAGGGACTCCTTCTCATGCGATAAAATTCATCGTGTTCATATCAGTTCTCATTCCGTTTCTCGGACGTACTCCGATCGGATGGATAGTTGATGTGACTACGATCGGGGCTACACTCATATACGGTTTTGTCTCGGTATCGGCGGCAAAGCTCGCGGATCCCGTTAAGGACAGAAAAGAAAGAGCCTACGGATATGCCGGTTTGGTGCTTATGATACTGTTTGCACTGTATATGTTCCTGCCAAACCTCATGTCGGCCGGAACGATGGAAAAAGAGACGTATTTCCTGTTTGTTGTATGGTCGATACTTGGGTTCTTTGTATTCAGCAATGTCCTTCGTAAAGACAATTCGGCCAGATTCGGACGATCCGTTGTGGTATGGGTATCGCTCCTTGCTCTTATACTGTTCGTATCCCTCGTTTGGATGCGACAGTCGATGATGGATTCAAGTAATAAAGTATTGTCGGATATACGCCAATACTACAGCGCCAATGGAGACGGATCCGAACTCAGAGCGGATGATGAGGAGTTCGTCATCAGCCGGATAAGGAGTCTTGAGACAGATGACACGAGAACCGTCATAATGGCCATGTCGATGTTCATGCTTTCCATGGGAGTCATGATATGGAATTATTCATACATGAACAAGAAGACAAAACAGAGCGAGGAGATAGCAAACCGTGATCCCATGACGGGCGTCAAGAGTAAGCATGCTTATATGAAGAGTGAGCAGGAATATGATAAAAAGATAGCCGATGATTCGGCTGAAGAGTTCGCTATAGTCGTATGCGATGTCAACGGTCTTAAGTATATAAACGATACATTCGGACATGAAGCCGGAGATGATTACATACGTGCCGCCAGTGAGATGATATGCGCCATATTCAAGCGCAGTCCCGTATTTCGTATCGGCGGGGATGAATTCGTGATCATACTGTCAGGCAATGATTATTCGGACCGCGAGCAGCTCATGGGAGAGCTTAATTCCATTGTAGATCAGAATGTCGGAACCGATAAGGTCGTTGTTGCAGTCGGCATGTCGGAATTCTCCAAGGAAGATGACTATAACCTTCATACCGTTTTTGCAAGAGCGGACGGACTGATGTACGAAAGAAAACAGCATCTGAAAAATATGGGAGCAAAGGCCCGTTAAAGGTCAGAAGCGATCCTTCATCCATTTATACAGATCATCATATACCGTGGCGCGGTCGAGTTCGTTTAATATCTCATGACGGTCGCCTTCATACAGCTTGATCGACAGATCACAGACTCCAGCTTCTTTGAATTTCTCATGGGCCTTCACAACTCCCGTTCCCATCTGCCCCACAGGGTCGTGGTCTCCCGATGCGAAAAATATGGGAATGTTCATGTTCATGCGTCTTATATTGGACATCTTGTTGTCAAAAAGTGTAGAGCGCAGGAGCACCATATATCCGTTTAGAGAGAACTCGTATCCGCATTTTTTGCTTGCGTAAACCCGTGTAACGTTTTCCGAATTCTTCGACAGCCAGCTGTTTGAAGGGTCCGTTCCGGTCGTATCGAATTGTTTGTAGTCTCCGCCGAACATAAGTGAATTTATAAAATCCGAGGTGGAATCCTTTCCCTTAAAGATCATGAGTAGTTTACATAATATGTTGCCCGCGATGATGGCGGCATTGTTTTCGGTGCCGGTTCCTACTATGATCGCACCGGAAACCCCGTTGAGCTTTGCTGCCTTCACGAACAGGAATTCACGCAGAAGATACGAGCCCATACTGTGCCCGAGGATAAAATACGGCAGGTTCGGGTATTGCTCTTTTATAAGAGCGTACTGAGTGAACATATCCTCAACCATTGTCCTGTCAGGTGCATCACTGTGCATGATCCCGCGCTGCGAAGGGGAAGATACCGAATCACCGTGACCTATATGGTCATGTCCGAACACCGCAAATCCTTTATCCGCAAGAAATTCCGCAAATTCACTGTAACGCTCTATGTATTCGCGCATTCCGTGCGTCAGCTGCATGACTGCGACCGGATCAGAGTCGGGAAGCCATTTTACGGCATGTATAGGCGTCTTTTGATCATCTGTTGACAGAAAGGTGTAGTTTGTAACAGTACTCATATGATCCTCCGTTATCAGCTGTTAATGAATCGTATATGTTGCGATTAGATCCACTCCGGTATCCGCAATGTTCGGGATTATCACGTCACCTGCATTTACAGGGGCATCTGCAACAGTATTCTTCATCAGGTCGATCACTTCGCTTATCCTGTCCTTCGGTATTGCAGATGCAGTCCTTACGGATACAACGGGACGCAGGGCGCCGCGGACTCTGACGCTTGATGTCACTATCCTTGAAGGAGCCAGAACTTCGGAACGGGCATAGGTATCACCGCGATCGCATGCATTTCCTGAAACGGATATGACGCTTCCTTCCTTTTCCGTGACAGTCAGGATGCAGCCGTTGGGGCATGTGATACAGGGCAGTATATGCGTTGTACTGCCGTCGGGATTTTTCGTAACGTTATTTGGATTGACACCGTTTCTTGTGGCGTTCTTTTTTGCAAATCTCTTCATGATCTCCGAATCGGGATCAGGATCATACCTGTCCTTTGCATCAGATGAGTCGAATGATCTGATATACTCGGAAGCGTTCTTTCCTGCCTGTTTGGCCTCCTTGGATACGTTATCAACAAGGTCGTGGACATGAAGGACATTACCGCATGCAAACACGCCGGGACAGCTTGTCTCAAGATTCTCAAAGACAACAGGTCCACGGGTGGATCGCGACATGGTCAGTCCCATGTTTCTGGACAGTTCGTTTTCGGGTATGAGTCCTACCGAGAGCAGGAGAGTGTCGCATTTAACCTCTTCTTCGGTGCCGGGGATGGGCTTCAGATCTTCGTCAACTTCCGAGATGATCACGGATTCAACGCGGTCTTTCCCGTTTATCTTTGTGACGGTATGAGATAAAAGAAGAGGGATGCCAAAGTCGTCAAGACACTGTACTATGTTACGCTTTAATCCCCCGGAGTACGGCATGATCTCTGCTACGAGCTTGACCTTTGCACCTTCAAGCGTCATGCGCCTTGCCATTATAAGACCGATGTCACCCGACCCGAGGATGACCACTTCGCGTCCGGGCATGAAGCCGTCGATATTGACGAACTTCTGTGCAGTACCTGCAGAGTAGATGCCTGCGGGACGTGTTCCGGGGATGTTTAGGGCGCCTCTGGCCTTTTCGCGACATCCCATAGCAAGTATCACGGACTTGGTGCGAAGTATCTGAAGTCCGTGCTCGCTGCTGTATGAGGTCACTTCTTTTAGGACCTTGCCGTTTTCCGTTACCGGCTGTATGTTCATGACCATTGTGTTGAGCCTGTGTTCTATCTTTGCGGTCATATTGATATATCGTATGGCGTATTCGGGGCCCGAGAGCTCTTCGTCGAATGTATGAAGGCCGAACCCGTTGTGGATACACTGGTTCAGTATCCCTCCGAGTTCGCAGTCTCTTTCGAGTATGATGATGTTTTCGATCCCTTCTTCGTAAAGAGAGAGTGCGGCTGCCATGCCGGCGGGTCCGCCTCCTACTATCACCGAATCATATAACTTGCTTTTATCCATTTCAGATCTCCTTGATCTTTCCCTTAAGTATTTCTGATCCGCGCCCTTTCTTGGTTATGAGTTCCATCGGAATCCCAAGTTCGCGGCTTAATATCTCCATTACCTTCGGATAGCAGAATCCGCCCTGGCAGCGCCCCATGTTGGCACCTGTCCTTCGCTTTACGCCGTCGAGGGTTCGTGCACCGAGAGGCCGTCTTATCGTCTCGAGTATCTCGCCTTCGGATACCGAAGCGCAGCGGCATATTATATTGCCGTAAGTACTGTCCTTGGCGATGAGCTCCTGCTGTTTCTCATATGGCAGAAGCTTCATGTATGTAAGCGGCTCAAGTTCTTCGCAAAAATCATCCCGAACAGAAGGCTCCAGAATGGAGCATACGATGTCCGCTACCATCTCACCTATAGCGGGAGCGGCCGATAATCCCGGAGATTCGATCGCTGCGGCATCTATAAAACCTTTGCAGCCGGGGATCTGCCCGATGACAAAATCACCGCGATCACCGTGCGGGCGAAGACCGGCAAAGCTCGTTATAACCTCGCCCATAGGAAGGTCCTTTACGGCTGAGGCGCCGGGACGGTTAACTGCAGCCAGCCCTTCGGCGGTCGTGTATGTTCCTTCTTTATCATCAAGATCAGTTGCAGTGGGTCCCACAAGGAGATTGCCGTGGATAGTGGGAGTGACGAGTATGCCCTTTCCGAGTTCGGAAGGCATGCGGAATACCGTATGATCAACGTGACCGCCGGCCGTAACATCGAGTAGACAGTATTCACCTTTTCGCGCCGTGATCGTAAGCTTATCATCAGTCATCATGTTATGGAATCTGTCCGCATATACACCCGCGGCATTTATGACGACCGTCGACTCATAAGAGACTTTTTTATCCTTTGCCGGATCGAACTCGTCATAATGTATCGCTTCGATCCGGTAACCGTTTTCGATAGCGGATATGTCCTTTACCTCGGTCAGAAGATGAAACGAGACACCGTTAATATAAGCGCTTTCGGCAAGTGCACTGGTCAGTCTGAACGGACAGACTATACCGCCGGTGGGAGCAAGAAGAGCGCCCTTTGTATCGTCGGAAAGGTTAGGCTCCATCTCAAGTGCTTCTTCGCGAGAGAGTATACGAAGCTCTTTAACCCCGTTTTTGATACCACGCTCATACAGTTCGTTCATATGAGTTACGTCTCTGTCGCTCAGTGCAACGACCATGGATCCGTTCCTTCGAAACGGTATGCCGAGTTTTTGAGCAAGATCCGGCATCATCTCGGAACCTCTTACATTAAGACGTGCTTTAAGTGTTCCGGGCTTTGCGTCAAACCCCGCATGAACTATGCCGCTGTTTGCCTTGGAAGTACCTTCGCCGATATCCTGATTGCGATCGAGTACGGCGATCTTCAGGTCGTAGCGGGAGAGTTGGCGCGCGATGGAGCAGCCAGTAACTCCGGCTCCTATTATGATCACATCATATCTGTCCATATCGATATCTCCTTAGTCTGTTTTTCGGTCAGGACTGAGCCCAGCCGCCTGCACATCTGACCGCTTTTTTCCATCCGCGAAGCCGCTCCTGTCTGTCATTGTCTGTTATATGAGGAGTGAACTCTTTATTCTTCTGCCAGTTTGACAGTACATCAGCGCGGTCGCTCCAGTACCCGACGGCGAGACCTGCAAGGTAGGCTGCACCCATTGCGGTCGTTTCGATGCATGACGGACGGATGACTACGCATCCTGCTATGTCGGACTGCACCTGCATGAGAAGATCATTGGCACTGGCACCGCCGTCCACTTTGAGTGACGACAGCCGGATGCCCGAATCGGCTTCCATGGCCGATAATACCTCGTATGTAGAGTATGCGATGGATTCGAGGGTCGCGCGGACTATATGATTTTTGTTCACACCGCGTGTGAGTCCCACGATGACTCCTCTTGCGTACTGATCCCAGTACGGAGCCCCAAGGCCGGTAAAAGCGGGTACAACATAGCAGCCTGCGGTATCATCCACAGCGCCTGCAAGCCGCTCAGAGTCTGCAGCAGAGTCTATAAGGTGCATCTCATCGCGAAGCCATTGTATGGCAGCACCTGCTACGAAAATCGAGCCTTCGAGCGCATAGGTTACCTTACCGTCAATCCCCCATGCTATCGTTGCTACAAGGCCGTTATCGGATCGTATAGGCTTATCGCCGGTGTTCATCAGAAGGAAGCATCCGGTCCCGTATGTGTTCTTGGCTTCGCCTTTTTCAAAGCACGTCTGTCCGAACAGAGCAGCCTGCTGGTCGCCGGCCGCACCTGCGATCGGGATCGGACCGCCAAAGAACGACTCGTCCGTCATGCCGTATACGCAGCTGTTCGGCATCGGAGTCGGAAGCATGCATTTGGGGATATCAAGTTCGCGAAGTATATCATCATCCCACTTAAGCGTATTAATGTTAAAGAGCATGGTCCTGGCAGCATTGGAATAGTCCGTTGCATGAACTCGGCCTTTGGTGAGCTTCCATATCAGCCATGTCTCAACGGTACCGAAGAGCAGTTCTCCTGCTTCGGCGCGCTGTCTTGCTCCGGGAACGTTTTCAAGTATCCAGTGGAGTTTCGTTGCAGAAAAATAGGCATCGATGATAAGGCCCGTTTTTTCACGGATCATATCGGTCAGACCTCTTTCGACAAGCTCGTCGCAGTATGTGCTCGTCCTTCTGCATTGCCATACGATCGCATTGCAGACCGGCTCGCCGGTGCTTTTGTCCCACACGATCGTTGTCTCGCGCTGGTTCGTGATGCCTATCGCGGCTATCTGAACGAAAGAGGCACCGATCTTGCTCATCGCCTCAGTACATACACCGAGCTGTGTGGACCAAATCTCCTGGGCATCGTGCTCAACCCAGCCGGGCCTGGGATAGAGCTGAGTGAACTCTTTTTGGGCCATAGAGCGGATCTTTCCGGCTCTGTCGAATAAAATGGCGCGGTTGCTAGTTGTTCCGGCATCGATTGCCATTATGTATTTTTCCATCAGAGAATCCTGACCTTTCATTTGGGAAGTAATACAGGAATATGAAAATATTATAACATAACGGGTTGATTTTTCACATGAACCCATTAGAATAGAGGAAGACTACAATCAGACAGGAGAGAAAAATGTCAAAGGGATCTATCAGAAACAAGAACATGAAAATACAGCTGTTGACACAGGGAGCGATAATCGCGGCAGTATATGTCGTGCTCTCACTTATGACATATCAGTTTTCGTATCTGGAGATACAGTGCAGGGTAGCAGAGGCGCTGTGCATGACGATCTTTTATACGCCCGCAGGAGTTTGGGGAGTTATCCTCGGATGCTTTATCACCAATCTGTTCGGCGGATCGTGGATCGATATCGTATTCGGTACGCTCGCGACGGTGATCGCCGCATTCCTTACAAAACCTATCTGCAAGGCGATCCAGAAGAAATATGCAAACAACCTTGATTTCAAGCACAGTCTTCTCATACCGATACCTACGGTCGTGGTAAATGCAGTAGTGATACCTTTTGTTCTCTACTACGGCTACGGCGTAGTCAGCATGGGATCTGCCGAGGCAAAGTGGGCGGTCCTGGGACTCATGGCGTTCTCGGTAGCAGCAGGCGAGATCATTTCATGCTACGTATTCGGCCCGCTTATTGTCAACGTGATGAAGATCGTAGAGAAAGGGATCAGATAAGTCTTATAATTGCGGAGCAGCGGCAAGGCTGTCGATCTTTCTTTCATACCATTCGACAAGTTTAGCTATGTATCCGTCTGATATCTTTTCATCTTTATGATAGATTTTGCTGATATAGTCAGGAGACGGTAGCTTGTTTATATCCAGTAGGGATCGATCGCGGACAAGACTCAACAGTTTCGTTTCTGATTTAACGAAACTGTTGATCTTGATCTTTTGAAGCTCTTTGAGATTCGCGGGAAGCGGCCTGTTAGCAAAGAGGCTGTCGCCGCTGTCGTATATCGGAGCCATACGGACAAACCGAAGGCTGTCAGCATCCCTTAGTATTGAAATGTTCTTAAGGTGCCTGTCATAACCGGTAAGAATATAGTCTACGAGAATTTCATATTCCAGATCACTTCGTAAAAGGTCGACATCGATACCATGTTTTCCGCATACTTTGATAAAGTGTTCATAAAGTGAGGTACTGTTTTTTCTTGGCTCTGATGTAACTATGTCCCATGCCGATACAAGTTCCAGCGTTTGCGAAGTAAATGCCCGGGAAACGCATCCGTATTTATATGGTTTACCTTTGATATGGATGAGCTTATATGCGGTGTAGTTGTCATATTTTTGCTTTTTGTGTATTTCTGAGGCGATGACTTCATTAAAGCTTTCGTTAGATGAATTTGTGTGGTTGCCCTTTATGATACATCTGTCTCCATCGATGATCGTCCATGTTTTTTCAATATTTCCCTGAAGAGAACCGTTAGGAGAGTATCCCATGATACCGTCCTGTTCCGTTTTATTGGATGACAGCAGAATGTTATCATGAAATTCATTATCAAACAGGTTAACGGATTCCCAGGTCAGATTACTGTCGACCGGTTTTATCCAATAGTAATCCGTAAGACTGAGCCCAAGATTATTTACGAGATACTGTTCGGGATCGGTAAGCCCTTTGGATTCCAGAAAAGATCTGATCTGATCTCTGGTAAGAGGAATGGAACGTTCCTTCCACCACTTGCATAATCCTTTGTCGGGATCTGTTCGATACGCAAGAGGTATTATGTCTTTGGCGCTTTCCGGATAGTTTTTGGAAAAGGCAGACATTTCCCCTTTTTCATTAAACTGAACGAGAGTGATTATCTCGTTTTTGCGCATCAAATAGAATCTATTGTCCATTCTTCAACCTCTTTGATATCCTTTTGCAGATCGCTGCTTTTGATCACGGTATCTAAAGTCCATTCAGCCATGTCTTTTATAAAAAATGTATTCTCCGGATTAACTTTGCATAAGTATAGTTCTCCGCTTTCATGAGGCAGAGAATACTGCAGGTAATACGATTTGTTCTTTTTAACGATCCTTCCTTTTTGAATGGAGGGGAGAGCGTAAGATTCTTTACACATATTGTAAAAGTCATTAAACCGCAGATCACAAGTGCGTGCGATGAGCAGTCCCGTACCGATCTGAACGCGGTCGATGTCTATCTTGCCGTTTATTATCTCGTTGACGGTAGTGTATGGAATCTTACACTGTTTGGCTATATCTGAGATTTTGATCTTTTTTTGTTTAAGGTATTGTTTGATCTGCATAATAACTCCACATAACGATATATCGTTATATTCAGATTATAACGCTGTATCGTTAAAAATCAAGTAAGAAGAACGATAATAGTTTGTGATATAATAAAAACCATGTTATTCGGGGAAAAAACAGTACTGATAATAGTGATGTCATCGCTCGTGCTGACGGGATGTACCGGCGTGCGCCGGAGTGTTGACACGCCGGATTCATCACAGAATGTGGCAGAGGCTCAGGAAGAAAAAAAAGAGGATGCTGTTAAAGATACAAAAAGTACCGAAGTTCTTCCGGTAAAAGAGAAGGTGTATCTTGATCCCGGTTGGGAATATGCCGATCTTTCGGAGATAAGCTCGGGAGCATCCGTGTTATACAGGTCACCGTCAAACAGGAAAGAGATAGTTATCGGTGTCAATGCCGGGCATGGAACGATGGGAGGAGAAGAGGTAAGGACATACTGCCATCCCGACAAGTCTCCCAAGATCACAAAAGGATCAAATCCGGCTGGATCGTTAAAAGCCGTTGCGATCTCTGCGGGCATGATCTTTTCGGATGGGGCAACAGAGTCTGAGGTTGCCTTAAGAGCATCACGGATCCTCCGCGACAAACTTCTCGAACAGGGCTATGATGTACTGATGCTTCGGGATGATGAGGATGTACAGCTTGATAATGTTGCCAGAAGCGTGATAGCAAACAATAACGCCGACTGTTTGGTATCCCTTCACTGGGACGGAGACGGCAAAGGATATGATAAAGGATGCTTTTACATACCGGTGCCGGACGAGATAAAGGAAATGAAACCTGTCGTATCAGTCTGGCAGGAACACGAAAGGCTGGGAGAGTCCCTCATCAGATCCCTCAGCCGCAAGGGCTGTACGATCTATCGCGGATGGGTCGATCCGCTTGAACTCACCCAGACCTGTTACAGCACGATCCCGGCTGTTGTCATTGAGCTGGGGAACGGTGCTTCATCACATACCGACAGTGAACTTTCAAAGCTGGCAAACGGTCTTGCTGACGGCATCAATTCGTTTGTATCCGGAATGAATGATCGCTAAGATCCGCTTCAAGAGCTATCTGCTCATCTTTGTATTTCCACGTGATCGTAATACATGTACCCGAGCCTTTGACAGTTACTGTGCTGCCAACGTTAAAAGCAGGATGTGATGAGCGCAGCTTAAGAAGCTCTATCTGTTTTTGAACAACGTTTTGCTTAAGGGCATCATGTACACGATCCAACGACAGGTTGGTCCTGTTTATCTCTTTATGACCGCCCGCGCCCGCACGCTTAACGGCTTCATGGTCGTTCTTTCCGGCGAACAGATCGAGATACCATATCTGAGGCTTACCGGGCATGAACAGCTGAATGGCTCTTGCGAGTAAAAGCTTTTGGTCATCTTCGCCGAGAGCACTGTAATAAGTGGCGTTTACCTGATAATACATATTCTTCTTGCCGTGAAGGTCTTTGACATACCCTCCGCGTGATACGATCAGATCGATAAGAGAGGATATCTCATCCTCGGACAGTATACCTTTCAGATCGAGTACGGGTATTCCGTCGTGGCATCCGAGCATGTTCACCACGTTCATTTTCTTGTCAATGATCTCGTTCGCCCACTTGACGATGTGCGAAGGATCATGATTTTCTATGGCGTGTATCAGAAGCCCCGGGAGGAAGAAGTCATAGGTCATGTATCCTTTTGAGCATATCTTCTCGTGGATCTTTTCATTGTATGTGGCATGGATCTCGGGAAGGAGTTTAAGATCGGATTCGGATGCCATGCCTGAAACACGATCCAGAACATCCCATGTTTCGGGCTCGTTAAGAAAATTCTTGCGCCCCGGAGCCTTCGGAGCATAAGCGAACGCATCCAGCCGGACGATCCCTGCACCGTAGCCGCCGAGCTTTTTAAGTGTATCTTGGTAAAAATCCCATACCATTTCCGATCTGATGTTAAGATCCATCTGGCCCAGATACTGTCCGTCTTCTTTTATCTCCTGGTAGAATGTATTCCAGTACGGAACACTTGTGCCGTCAGGCATCCTGACCATGAGCAGGGGAAGTCCCGGTTTTCTGAAGAACATATCCTTGATATATTCGTCATCGGGTCTGATATATCCTTCTTCGGTCATGGTGCCGTACCCTTCCCAGAACTTGTTCCAGTTTATGAAAAAATCGGCATATTCGGAATCGGTCCCGTTCTTTAGAAGATCCTGAAACTGCGGGGATTGAACGGATGCGTGATTTAAAATGAAATCAAGCTTCAAATCTATTCCGAGGCTCTTAAGATCTTCAAGATCCTGTGTTGATGCAAGCCCCTCGTTCAGATCATAGTCTATGACGGAAAATCCTCTGTCCAGATCCGAGTGGTATATGCTCGGAAGTATATAGAAGGATCCGAAAGCTTTGTACAGATCGTCTATTTTCAGTATGTCGATCATATCCGAAAGCTTGGAACCGACACTGTCGGGATAGGCGTTCAGCATAGGAGAGATGTTGACTGTCTTTCGGCCGCGCCTGACCGTTCCGTCGTACTCAACGATGAGCGATGCGGTATTCATTTGGGACAGAAGGAGATCCTGCTCGATATCGAGTACAAGTGTTGTAAATGGACTGTCAGTTTGTGTATCCCTGCCGCGGCTCTTTCTGTTTTCCAGGGTATCTTCGGGAGTGCTGTTAAGAAACACCGGGATATCAACACCTTTTAAGAACATGCTGTTTCCGTGAGTCCATTCGAGCATGAGAATGCCCGTATCGGATACATCAACGCTTTCGTGAAAAACAGAGCCCTCGTCCCTGCCCATTCGCTTTAGGGAAAGGACATCTTTTCCGCGATGATAGTCATCAAGAATGCCGTTTATCTCGTCAAAATCTATCTCTTCGCTCGTTCCGATATAAGAGGAGAGCGCATCTCTTCCACCGTCGTTGTAGCGGGATAACCGCTCGCTGTCGTTAACCGACGGTATCCTTCGGGGATAATTGTCGCCGGAGATTATGTAACAATTGATCCCTGCAAGCGAAAACATATATGAGAGGACCGAGGCTATGCAGCTCTTGCCCGATCCCGAACCCCCGTATACGGATATTACGGTGCGGTCCTTATTGAGGCGTTCGTACTCATCGTACAGGTGCGGAAAGATAAGGCCGGCTTTTTTTATAACCGGGGCCGTTATATTTATGATGTCACCGGGCATGTCGCCGGTGGGTATGTTCTTGGGGATGGGGGTGTTTATTATTTCGATCATTTTCTTATTATCCATTTTGTTTTCCTCTTATAGGTGTAGGTGTGGGCGGCGTGGCCTACGTCCCGAAATCAAAACAATGATTTCGGGACAGGGATTGACAACTTATGCGCATAAGTGGTATCCTTTTCTAAAATAACTGAACAGATCCGTTTTGTAAAGAGGTTTTTATGATAACGATAAAAGAAATTGCAGAAAAGCTTCAAATGTCAACGACTACGGTATCCAATGTCATTCACGGAAAAGCCGGAGAAGTGTCTGAAGAGACCAAGAGAAAGGTACAGGAGTTCCTTGATGAGGTGGACTATGTACCTAATATCAACGCCAGGAACCTGGCCCAGAATGAGAGTAAGATCATAGGAGTTGCTCTCAAGGCAAGGGCCGACAAGTATGAGAATCTCCTGATGGATCCCTTTGTTTCCGAACTTATCGGAGGTATCGAGGAGACGATAAGGAATGCGGGATACTTTATGATGCTCTATATATCAAGAGATACCGAGAAGATCATGCGAAGGGTTTCCACGTGGAATGTGGACGGTCTGATACTGTTCGGTATGATAGGAGATGACGGACAGCGTGTCAGTACCAAATATAAGAAGCCCATCGTCTGCGTCGATACATACAGCATTGAAGGTATTAAACACTATACCAATGTGGGGCTCGAAGACGAAAAAGGTACTTACGAGATGGTAAAGTACATGATCTCCTGCGGACATGAAAGGATAGCTTTTATGTCGGATAACAGAACGGGAGTCGATCTGGCGCGGTTTACCGGCTATATAAAGGCGCTTGAAGAGGCCGGGATCAAATACCGGGAAGATGATTTTCTTATGATAAGACCAAGCAGCGAAGAGATCGAGGAGAGCCTTGAGGAAATGTGCAGACGCGCGATGGACTATACGGCACTCATGTGCGTTTCCGATCTGTATGCGGTTACCATGATGTCAGCGCTTACCGACAGGGGGATAAGGGTGCCGGAAGGGATCTCCATCGCCGGATTTGACGACAATATTCTCGGAAGCCTTTACAGACCCGCACTTACGACTGTGCATCAGGACGTTAAGCAAAAGGGTATAATTGCGGCCGAGACACTTCTGAAACAGATAAAAGGAGAGGAAACCGGGAACCAGATCATGCTTCCCACAAGACTCGTTATAAGAGATACTGTCACAAAGCCGAGAAAATCAGGGCTTAGCAGCTTTTTTTAAAAAAATAAAAAATAGGGGGTTGACCTTATGCGCATAAGGTGTTAAGATGTGCTTACCGAACAACTTATGCGCAAAAGTAAAACTGATAATAACTGATCTTTAGTACAAAATGTACAAAACAAAGGAGGAAGACAATGAAAAAGAGAGTATTGGCAATCGTATTGGCCGGAGTGATGGCAGCTCTTACCGCATGCGGCGGTGCAGCAGCCGGTGCAGCATCTGACGGCGGGGCAGCATCAGGTGATGCAAGTGCTGAGGTTAGGCTCCTTAACGGTAAGCCCGAGATTGATGAGCAGCTTCAGGAGCTTGCAAAGCTTTACAAAGAAGAGACAGGAAACAGCCTCAAGGTTGAGACTATCGGTGGTGACACAAATGCTTCTGATGAACTGAAGAAGATGTACCAGGCAGACAATATGCCGGATATCTTCGTTATAGAAGCAAACCAGGCAGATACATGGGACGGAATGCTTGCTGATCTTGCAGGAGAAGAGTGGACGAACAAGACAGGATTTGAGCTTGTTAACGATAAGATGGGAACGATCGGATTCCCTTACACCGTAGAAGCTACGGCACTCGGATACAATGCGGATGTTCTTAAGGCAGCCGGCGTTGATCCCGCATCTCTTACAAGCCCTTCGGCATATGCAGAAGCTTTCAAGACTCTTGATGACAAGAAGGGTGAGCTCGGTATCACGGCTGTTCTCGGATGGTGCGCAGAGCCTGCAAACCTCGGATGGAGTTCAGGAACACACGTATTCGCTCAGTATCTTGATGCAGGTCTTAAGGCTGATGATACTACATATATCGATCTTCTCAATGACGGCGGCAAGATCGACGAGAAGAGAATGAAGGATTTTGCTGAGTTTGTTGGAATGATGAATCAGTATTCAGATCCCGCACTTCTTGTAGACGGAACATATGACCAGCAGGTTGCAGGATTCAAGGATGGCAAATATGCGTTCATCACACAGGGTAACTGGTGTGTAACTTCACCTGACGATGTAAACTTTGAATGCGGTTTTGCACCTTATGCTTTTGAAGACGGTATCGACACGATCATCGCAGGTCCTCCCAGCTACTGGGTTTCATACAAAGACGGTAACGTAGAAGGCGCCAAGGCATTCTTCAACTGGTGTGCAGGAGATTCGGCTCAGAACATACTCGTCAACAAGGCAGGTCTTGTATCACCGTTTGATGATTGTAAGTATGAAGCAGTCAATCCTTTCTACAAGAGCATGAAGAGCTACATCGATGCAGGCAAGTACAGCGGATGGCATACAATGCTCAAGAAGGACGGACTTCAGAAC
>JAGAFR010000042.1 GCA_017612555.1 Lachnospiraceae bacterium
ACATCTTATATGTATTATAACATACTTCGCCGAAATGCGCCATACTTAATATACAAAATGTTGACAAAAAATAACCGCTTCCCACAAGGGGTTGCGGATAAAACGTGATATATTAAACTTCAGAACTCAGGACGGACAGAAGACGGAAAAGAAGAAACGTGGATTCATGAAATAAGCACTGATACAGCAAAGAGCCGCAGATCTGCGGCTCTTGAATTATGCCTGTAAATAACTTATAATGTCAAATGCTATGAAGAAAAGGACAACAATAAAATCATTTTTGATAGGCTTGCTTGCGCTGCTTGTGATCTTTTCGTTTGGAGCGTGCAAGGGTGATGAAGAGCCTCAGAAGCCCGAAGATACAGCCACCGTGACAACGGCGCCGAAACCGGAGGGGACGACCGCTGATTCTAATGAGACAGTAACGGCGGATGATCCGAACGCTCTTCCCGAAGGCCAGATGAGGAGTTTCCTGTCGGGACTGCCTGTAGATGAGAAGATAGGGAACAGAAGGCCCGTTGCCATAATGCTCAATAACCTCAAGCCCGCGCAGCCGATGAGCGGAGTATCGTATGCCGATGTCGTTTACGAATACGTCGTTGAAGGTGCCATCACCAGACTGATGGGTGTATTTGAGAATTATGACGGTCTTGAAAAGATAGGCTCGGTCAGGAGCTGTCGTGAGTATTTTGTATATACTGCGCTTGAATTTGATGCTATCTATATGCATTTCGGACAGGCATCATATGCGGTTGAGCTTCTTGATAAAGACTACGTGGATAACATAAACGGACTTGGTCCCGCGGGTGATGTCAGCTTTTACCGTACGACCGACCGCCAGGCACCGCATAATGTATATACGAGCGAAAAAGGAATAGACGCCGGCATAGATATGCTCGGATACAGAAGAGATCACTATGACGGCTATAAAGGAAAATTCAAGTTCTGTGATCTCGGAACCGAAGTTACCAATGAAGGCGGATACAGTGCAAAGCATATAGAACCGAAGTACAAGATCAACAAACCGTGGTTCGATTACAATGAGAAGACGGGCAAGTACGACAGATTCCAGTACGACGGCCCCCAGATAGATGATCTTACAGGCGAACAGCTATCATATGATAACGTGATACTCCAGTACAATTTCTGGGTACAGCTTGATGACAAGGATTATCTGGCGTTTGACTGCCACAAGGGCGGAGCCATTCAGTACTGCACAAAAGGCAAATGCATCCCCGGAACGTGGAAGAGGGATATCAACGAGGATAACTACGATATGTCCGCGATACGGTATTACGACATGGATGGCAACGAGATAGAGATCAATAACGGCAAGACGTTCGTGTGCGTCATTCAGAATGATAAGGTCGATGACGTAGTCGTTGAATAGAGACAGGATACAGGGCCTTTTGTTAAGGGCCCTGATTTTTTGAACACGGAAGAATTAAAGGAACCGGACAATGCGATACAATAAATACACTATTGAAACAACTACGGTTGCAGAGGATATCATCATAAGCATGCTTGATGATCTCGGGGTAGAGGGGGCACAGATCGAAGACAATATACCTCTTTCCGAGTCGGAGCTTGCCGGAATGTTTGTGGATATCAATCCTATTGAAAAAACAGACGACGGCAGAGCATATGTGTCATTTTATCTCGATGCCGATGAAGATAACACGGAACTGATCCGAAGCGTAGAATCCGAGCTTGAAGACATGAAGAGTTATCTTGATATCGGGAGCTGCCGTATCACCGTGTCCACAACGAAGGATGAGGATTTTCTGAATAACTGGAAACAGTATTTTCATCAGTTCTATATTGATGATATTTTGTTCATCCCGTCATGGGAGGAGGTTGAAGCGCCGGACCATAAAGGAATGACGATCCATATCGATCCGGGAACAGCGTTCGGTACCGGTATGCATGAGACAACACAGCTGTGCATACGGGCTCTTCGAAAGTATGTAAAACCGGGAGCAAGAGTGCTTGATGTCGGAACCGGGAGCGGAGTGCTCGCGATAATGGCGCTTAAGTTCGGAGCCGGCAGCGTAACGGGTACCGACCTTGATGAATGTGCAAAGGCTGCGACTGCGGATAATCTGGCAGCGAACGGACTGGGGGATGCTGATTTCCGGCTTGTCATGGGAAATCTCATAGATGATGAGAATGTCCAAAAAGAGGTCGGAGACGGTTATGATATCGTTGTTGCGAACATACTCGCACAGGTTCTCATACCTCTTCTTCCCGAAGGGATAAAGTGCCTGAAGCCCGGCGGAATATATATAATGTCCGGGATAATTGATGATAAGGAAAAAGATGTGGTTGATGCCTGCGAAGCAAACGGACTTAAGGTGCTCGAGGTGAATAAATTTGGTGAATGGATAAATGTCACAGCATGTATAGATTTTTCATTGACAAAAACCAGATAAACACATCCGATAAAACGGCCGTCATCACCGGATCCGACAGGAATCACATCAAGAACGTCCTTCGCATGAAAGAAGGCGAAGAGGTCTCTTTGATGGTACCGGGGGATGATAACGAGTACCGGTGCAGTGTGAGCGGATATACGGATGATACTGTAGAGCTGAAGCTTTTGTTCATAAAGGAAAGCAATGTGGAGCTGCCGTGTGAGGTTGTGCTGTACCAGGCGCTTCCCAAGGCGGACAAGATGGAACTGATCATAACGAAGTCTGTTGAGCTCGGAGTGTCGCGTATAGTTCCGGTAGCATCGTCCAGGAGCATAGTAAAGCTTGAAGGAGACAGACAGGATAAAAAGATAGCAAGGTGGAACACGATATCGGAGACTGCGGCCAAGCAGTCCAAAAGAGCTGTCATACCGAAGGTATCTTCTGTCATGACAGTGGAAGAAGCACTAAAAGACTGCAACGGATTTGATCACAAGATGATCCCCTATGAGCTTGCGGATCACGATTCGATGAGCGAAACCCGAAAGTTCATCGAAAGCATCAGACCGGGTTCAAGAGTAGCGGTATTTATAGGACCGGAAGGCGGATTTGAAGATGAGGAAGTGTCACTTGCCGTTGATGCAGGATTTGTTCCGATAACCCTCGGCCATCGCATCCTCCGCACTGAGACGGCACCGCTCGTTGTGTTATCCTGGATAATGTACAATATGGAAATATAGATATTATTATCCACTTTGTCTTGAGAAGAAGCAGGGAGTGGATTGAATATGGTTTCTCACGAAACCTTTGGAGCGCATCGGCGCTTGACGAGGTTTTTTACGAGTCTAGCGTCCGCTATGCGTGGAAAAGAGCGAGAGCGCGTTTCGGGAGAAACTATATTCGAATCCACGACCGTCAGGGAAAACAAAATGATTTATTTGGATAACAGCGCGACCACGCGCCCGTTCAAAGAAGTAACCGAATATATGTCAGAGGTCATGCGGGATACTTACGGCAATCCGTCAAGCATGCACAGGGCCGGTGTCGAAGCCGAGGCCGTGATCAAAAAGGCCAAGGGCATCATCGCCGGGCAGATGAAGGTCGATGAAAAAGAGATCTTCTTTACGTCAGGCGGAACGGAGTCCGACAACCTGTCTCTTATAGGGTGTGCCTTTGCGAACAGGCGGGCGGGAGAGCATATCATCACTTCGAAGATAGAGCATCCCGCAGTAACGGAGACGATGAAGTATCTCGAAGAGCAGGGATTTTCCGTTACGTATCTTGATGTGGATAAGAGCGGAGGAGTAGCTCCCGAATCTCTTAAGGAAGCCATGAGAGATGATACGATACTTGTTTCGATCATGCATGTGAACAACGAGATCGGATCGATGAATGATATCGAAGTGCTTGCGCAGACGGCCAAGAGTCGTAATCCCGGCGTGATTTTTCATACGGATGCCGTACAGTCGTTTGGAAAGGTCCGGATATATCCGAAAAGGATGAAGATCGATCTTGTATCGGTCAGCGGCCACAAGGTACACGGTCCCAAGGGAGCCGGGTTTCAGTATATAAGCGACAAGGTTAAGATAAAGCCGATCATATTCGGCGGCGGACAGCAAAAAGGAATGAGATCCGGTACCGAAAACGTTCCGGGTATAGCAGGACTCGGACTAGCTACCGAAATGGTGTATGATGATCTGGATCAAAAGACAGATCGGATGTACGATCTGAAGGAGTACTTTATCAGGGAGCTTACAAAGTTACCCGATACATATATCAACGGATTGGACAGTGTATATGAGAGCGATCTGAAGGCGGCTGTACGAAAGAGCGCACCGCATATAGTGAGCGCATCTTTTGAGGGCGTTCGTGCGGAAGTACTGCTTCATGCTCTTGAAGCCAAGGAGATATACGTATCTTCGGGAAGTGCCTGTTCATCAAATAAGCCCGCAAAGAGCCGGACGCTTATGTCGATAGGTCTTGATGACAGTCTTCTTGATTCGACGATAAGGTTTTCCATCTCGCAGGAGACAGCAAAAGAGGAACTGGACTATACTCTTACGGCCCTTGCGGAGGAACTCCCCAAGCTCAGAAAATACGTACGCCGTTGATCGATACTTTCAAAACTTATCATGGAGAACAGGATGAAATACCAGACTTTTTTAATAAAATATGCCGAGATCGCGGTAAAGGGCAAGAACCGTTACATTTTCGAGGATGCTCTGATACACCGCATGAGACAGGTGCTCCGTAATGTTGACGGAGAGTTTGCCGTATCAAAAACGCAGGGCAGGGTATACGTAGACTGCAAGTCAGACTATGACTATGATGAAGTGATAGCGGCCCTTCAGACGGTGTTCGGTATCAACGCGATATGTCCCGTAGTCAAGATCGAAAACGAAGGATTCGAGAAGCTGACGGAAGCTGTTCTAAGATATGTTGATGATGAATATCCCGATAAGAACAGGACTTTTAAAGTGTTCGCGCGTCGTGCCGACAAGTCGTTTCCGGTACGTTCAACACAGATGAACGAAGAGCTCGGGGCATCGATACTTGATGCATTCCCTGAGATGAAGGTGGATGTTCACAAGCCTGAGATCGAACTGTATGTTGAAGTACGTGAGAATATATACATTTATTCAAAACAGATACCCGGTCCCGGAGGAATGCCTTTGGGTACGGGTGGAAAAGCCATGCTCCTTTTGTCGGGAGGGATCGATTCGCCCGTGGCAGGTTACATGGTGTCAAAGCGCGGGGTCAAGATAGATGCGGTATATTTTCATGCACCTCCGTATACAAGCGAGAGGGCAAAACAGAAGGTCGTAGATCTTGCACGCAAGATCTCGAAGTATACGGGAACTATCTGTCTTCATGTGATCAATTTTACCGATATACAGCTTGCGATATACGAAAAGTGCCCGCATGAACAGCTGACCATTATCATGCGAAGATATATGATGAGGATCGCTGAGAAGATAGCAGTTGATAATGACTGCCTTGCTCTTGTTACGGGTGAGAGCATAGGGCAGGTTGCAAGTCAGACGATGCAGTCGCTTGCTGTTACAAATGAAGTATGCACACTTCCTGTCTTCAGACCGCTTATCGGTTTTGACAAGCAGGAGATCATAGATGTATCCGAAAAGATCGATACGTTTGAGACATCCATTCTTCCCTATGAGGACTGCTGTACGATATTTGTGGCAAAGCATCCGGTTACGAAACCTGAACTGAAGGCTATCAAAAAATCGGAAGAAAAGCTTCGAGACTGCATAGACGACCTTCTCGCAAAAGCGTTTGAAACTGATGAGGTGATCAATGTCATATAGGAACAGGATACCGGCAAAGGTACTATTTCTTATATGCGCTGCTATTGCTGCTGTATGCTTTGTCGGCATATACGGCTTTAATATTCTCGATCCGTCCAATACGGGATGGTTGTTTGACAATGATCATGACCTGCGCCAGCATTACATCGGCTGGTGTCATTTCAGGGCAACGCCCTGGCATTTTCCCATCGGACTTATAGATACTCTTTCGTATCCTCACAGCATGTCGGTGATCTACACGGATTCCATCCCGATGTTTGCTGTTGTCTTTAAGCTGTTTGATCCGTATCTTCCGCAGATCTTTCAGTATTTCGGGCTGTTCGGGCTTATATCGTTCATGCTGATGGGAGGCTTTTCTTCCGTACTTCTTCGAAGGTTCATTGACAGTGATATATGCTGTATCGCCGGCTCTGTCTTTTATGTCATAAGCGCACCGGTCATACAGAGGATGTTTTATCATACTGCACTTGCAGCGCAGTTCATAGTGATCGCCGCAATGGTGCTGTGGGTATATAACGATGTGATCGAGTCGGATGCAAAGCGCGCGATATACTGGGGCATTTTGGCTTTCGTGTGTGTCGGGATACATTCGTATTTTCTGCCTATGGCAGGGATGTTCCTTCTGGCGGTTGTATTTACGCAGCTTGTAAAGCGCAGAGGTTACTTTCGGTCGATCCTTCCCTTCATAACTTTTTGTGCTGCCGGACTGATTAATCTGTTTATCCTCGGGGCGTTCTACGGGGGAACATCCGCAGAGGGCTACGGTCTGGGAACGTTTGGCAGTAATCTTAACACATTCATTAATCCGTGGGAGATTGGGGGGATCCTTCCTAGGCTTCCGCTTCAGAACGATTTTCAATATGAGGGTATGGCATATCTTGGCGCCGGAATACTCATGCTGTTCGTGATCGTTGCGATCGGAATGGTATTTCGCATGGTAAGGAAAGTGCCGGAAGAGTCGTTTCATTCCGACCGGGTATACGGAAGGATGACAATAGCTATTGTCCTGGTATCGTTTGTGATAGCGGTGGTGCCGAACATATCATACAATGATATAAAGATACTGTGGCTGCCGCTGCCACATCTCATCAGCAGGCCGATGTCGGTCTTTCGCTCTAACGGGCGTCTTATATGGCCGGCAATGTACATACTCATGACGTCTGCCATAAGCTTTACGGCATACACTTTCAGACGATCGCGTGTTGCGATAGTGGTGATCTTTTCGGCTCTTGTGCTTCAGATAGCGGATATGTCGGGAGCGTTTGCGGGAAGATTTGCGCTTTATACAGCGCAACATCCCATTAGGACCGTATGGGACGAAGGCGAGAGTGCGGAATTTGTTGCGGGAAAGAAGGAGTTCATCTTCCTGTATTCGGATAACGATATCACCATGCAGACGGCATATTACGGGTATCTTCACGACATGCGCCAGAATAATTACTACTTTGCAAGGGATATCGAGGACAGGATAAGTGATACGATCAGGTTATATTATGCCGAGCTTGACAAGGGTAACCTGAGGGACGGAGTTGTATATATACTGAGAATGAAGGATTATGAGAAGAACAGGAAATACTATGATGATCTTGATGCGGATATGCTGATATCATTTGATCATGTGATGCTTAAGGCAAAGGATCGGGGGCAATAAAAAAGGACCACGCCGAAGCGTGATCCTGTAAGTGACTGTATATTAAACAGTATACTGGCTGAGAACCGACATAACATCATCGGCATTTCCGTCTGTATGGATGTTAAGGTCGATGGGCTTTGAAAGATCCAAACTGAAGATACCCATGATCGACTTGGCATCGATAACGTATCTGCCTGATACGAGGTCGAAATCGTAGTCAAATTTTGTAACGTCATTTACGAATGACTTAACTTTGTCAATTGAATTCAATGAAATCTGAATTGTCTTCATGAAAATTCCTCCTTTTCACTTACCTTAAACTTCTCTCTCTGTTTACGGGATTAATATAATTCCGGCAGGAGTAAAAGTCAATTCTCAAAAAACACCAAAAATACGGAGTTTTCCTATGAAAAAGGTAGCATTTCACAACCTCGGTTGTAAAGTGAATTCTTATGAGTTAGATGGAATTTCGCAAATGTTCCAAAATCGAGGCTACGAAATTGTAGATTTTGCACAAAAGGCAGACATATATATCGTAAACACGTGCACGGTAACCAATATCGCGGATCACAAGAGCAGGCAGATGCTCAACCGGGCAAAAGCTGCCAATCCTAATGCGATAGTTGTTGCGGTGGGCTGTTTTGTACAGAACGATCCCGAAGCGGCGGTCGCAAATGACTCAATAGATATCGCAGTGGGAAATGACCACAAAACCGAGCTTGTTGATATAGTTGAAGAATACATTGCGTGGGAAAAAGGTCTTCCGGACAGGAAGACTCTCGGCGGCAGGACGATAAGCGACCTTACTGCGAAATGCACATATGAGGATATGACGATATCCCGTACAAGTGAGCATACCCGCGCGTATATGAAGATCCAGGACGGATGCAACCAGTTCTGCAGCTACTGTGCCATACCTTTGGCAAGAGGACGCGTCAGGAGCAGGGGGCTTGAGAGTATCATAAGTGAGGCGGAAAGCCTGGCACAGAACGGTTACGGGGAAGTGGTGATAACAGGTATTCACTTAAGCTCTTACGGGTTGAATGAAAGCTACAACGAATTCGCCAAAACCGGAAATGCGAACACCAAGCTTCTGTCCGTCATAGAAGAGGTATCGCGCGTTCAGGGAATAAACAGGATAAGGCTGGGTTCGCTCGAGCCAAGGCTGCTTACCGATGAATTTGTTCAGAGGCTTTCTTTGGTTGATAAGCTCTGCCCGCATTTTCACCTGTCGCTTCAGAGCGGATCGGACAGCGTGCTCAAAAGGATGAACAGACACTACACGACGGCGGAGTTTTTGGAAAAGACTGATCTTCTCAGAAGCCGTTTTGAACATCCGGCGATCACGACCGATATAATCGTTGGATTTCCGGGGGAGAGTGAGGAGGAATTTGAGCAGACACGCAGATTCCTTGATGAAGCTGATCTGTATGAATGCCACATATTCAAGTATTCAAGGAGAAGGGGTACTGCTGCCGACAGGATGGAAGGACAACTGCCGGATGCGGTAAAATCAGCCAGATCTGCTGTGTTGATCGAGGATTCAAACCGAAGAAAACGTGATTTTGCAAGGTATTACCTCGGCAGGGAGGTAGAGGTCCTCACCGAGGATACGGAGATTTATGAAGGAAAGAGTTACACGGTCGGATATACGCCGGAATATGTCAAGGCGATGCTCCCGGTGACAAAAAGCGGCAGGATAACCCGTATCTTGTGTTTTGACAAACTATGCGATACAATGCTAATAGGGAATCCATGCGAAACACCTTAGACTTTTATATGAGAGAGGAGTTATTATGCAGAATTTAGGAAATACCCAGTTTTTCAATGTTCAGACTGAACCTGAGACGGGGGTCAAGGTTGTTCTCGAGACTGTTTATGATGCCTTGAATGAAAAAGGCTATAATCCCGTGAATCAGATCGTGGGTTATATAATGTCCGGCGATCCGACTTATATCACGAGTCATAATGGCGCCAGGAGCATGATCATGAAGGTTGAAAGGGACGAGCTTGTAGATGAACTCCTGACATCATATATCAAGAGTAACGGCTGGCACTGACATGAGGATTCTTGGACTGGATTACGGAAGCAAGACCGTAGGTGTTGCGATCTCCGATCCGCTTCTTCTGACTGCTCAGGGAGTTGAGATCATAAGGAGGGAATCCGAGAACAAGCTGCGCAAGACTTGTGCCAGGATCGAAGAGATCATCGCGCAGTACGGCGATGTTGAAAAGATAGTATTGGGTTATCCCAAGAATATGAATAATACTATAGGAGACCGTGCGCGCAAGAGTGAAGAGTTTGCCGGAATGCTCGAGCGAAGGACCGGTCTTCCGGTTTTATTATGGGATGAGAGACTGACGACGGTTGAGGCTCACAGAACGATGACGGAGACCGGAGTCAAAGGAGTTGACCGCAGCAAATATGTCGATGAGATTGCGGCAATGCTCATCCTGCAAAACTATTTAGATATGTTGCAAGGAGGGACCCGCTGATAAGTGGGAGGATTCCTATGGAAAAGATCAGATTCACGACTGATGAAGGCGAATGCGAATTCTATGTTATAGACGAGACGCGCATCAGTAACTGCAATTATATATTGGTTTCGGATTCGCTCGAAGATGAAGCCGAGGCAATGATACTGAAAGATGTATCCGAGGAAAGCGACACGGAAGCCGTATATGTTCCGGTGGAAGATGACGTGGAGCTTGATGCCGTTGCCGGTATCTTTGCCGAGAGTTTGGGGGATATAGATTTTGAATAACGGGAAACTGCGCATCATACCTCTTGGCGGACTTGACCAGATAGGTATGAACATCACTGCGTTTGAATATGATAACGACATAATAGTGGTCGATTGCGGATTGGCGTTCCCTGAGGACGACATGCTCGGAATCGACCTTGTAATTCCCGATACTACGTATTTGGAAGAAAACATCGACAGGGTCAGGGGACTGGTCATAACTCACGGACACGAGGATCATATAGGAGCGATACCTTATGCCCTTCAGAAGTTCTCGACTCCGATCTACGGCACAAAGCTGACGATGGCTCTTATCGAGAACAAGCTGACCGAACATGAGATGATGGATATAACGGAGCGCCATGTGGTTTCTTTCGGACAGGTTGTGAAGTTCGGATCTCTAAAGGTCGAGTTCATCAGGACCAACCACAGCATCAGCGATGCGTGTGCGCTTGCGATAACATCGCCGGTCGGAGTGGTCGTCCATACGGGTGATTTTAAAGTGGATTACACGCCGGTATTCGGCGATCCGATAGATCTTGCAAGATTCGCACAGTTGGGTAAGCAGGGTGTTCTGGCACTTTTGTGTGATTCGACCAATGCAGAGCGGCCGGGATTTACCAACTCTGAGAGAACGGTCGGAAGAGCGCTTGATGCCATCTTTTCCGATCACGGATCATCCAGGATACTTGTTGCGACATTTTCTTCCAATGTGGACAGGGTCCAGCAGATCATCAATTCCGCCAGCCGGTACGGCAGAAAAGTCGTCCTTGAAGGGCGAAGCATGATCAACATCATCAAGACCGCCATCGATATGGGATATGTCAGCATACCTGAAGGGATACTGATCGATATCTCACAGATACGGGATTATCCCGACGACAAGCTTGTCATCATTACGACCGGAAGTCAGGGCGAATCGATGGCAGCTCTTTCGAGGATAGCAACAAGCATGCATAAGATGGTGTCCATCAAGCCCGGAGATGTGGTCGTATTTTCTTCCAATCCCATACCCGGTAATGAGAAAGCGGTATTCAAGGTGATAAATGAGCTGAGCCTGAAGGGTGCGGAAGTCATATTCCAGGATACACACGTAAGCGGTCACGCATGTCAGGAAGAGATCAAGCTCATATACACTCTCACGAGGCCGAAGTTTGCCATACCGGTACACGGAGAACACCGCCATCTGATGGCGCAAAGAAGTGTTGCGATAGATGTGGGTGTACCGAAGGAAAACGTCAAGATACTCTCAAACGGTCAGGTTCTTGAGCTTGACAGGAACAGCGCCAAGGTTGTGGCAGAGGTTCAAAACGGTGCGGTATTTGTTGACGGACTCGGTGTCGGAGATGTGGGGAACGTGGTACTTCGCGACAGACAGAGGCTTGCAGATGACGGTATCGTGATAGTATGCGCAACTCTTGAGCCGGGCACCAATATAGTTGTCTCGGGACCGGTCGTGATGTCGAGAGGTTTCGTATATATCAAGGAATCTGATGAGTTCATGCTCGAAGCCAAGGAAGTCGTGATAGAGGCTCTCGAGAAGATCCAGGACAAGAACATCACGAGCAGAGTCAAGATAAGGGATAATATCAAAGACGCACTTTCGGGATTTATATGGAAGCGTATCAAGAGGAGCCCGATGATACTGCCGATAATTATGGAATACGAAAACAGCGAGGTTTGATATGCTGAGCGATGCACTGACAAAAGCCGCAAAAAGCGTTTCGGATGCCATCAGGCAGACCGATGAGTATAAGGATTATACTGAGCAGAAAAAACTTGTCCGTTCCAATCCCGAGACCAAAAAGCTCATAGAAAGAGCCAGGTTTATTCAGGAAAAGCTGATGGAGATCCCTGAAAACGACAGGAACAGCGATTATGTTGATTCGCTTCAGGACGAGTATGAGGAACTGACGGAGAACACATCCGTGTATGAATATATGAGGATCGAATCGGTGTACGTAGCCATGGTCCAGGAGGCACTTGGGACCATAGTCGAAGACATAGATATAGATATTATGTGATAAGGTTTATCAGAGGAACAGGTAATGAACATTAAGAGCTTAGCCCTTGGTTTCATGGGGTTCATAGTCAGAGCAGCGATACTTGCGATCGCGATACTCGTGATATTTCGAATAGGTCAGGAAGCATACGACTTCGGATTCAGGATATATACCGAAGAGGCGATGAGTCCGGCTCCCGGACGTGATGTTGCCGTCACGATAGTCCAGGGCGATTCCACGATGGATGTGGGCAGGATGTTTGAAGAAAAAGGGCTTATAAGAGACGCCAAGCTTTTCTATGCACAGAAGAAATGTTCCGTTTATGATGCGGATATCAAGCCCGGCTTTTATACTCTCAATACTTCAATGACTGCTGACGATATGTTTGCGATCATTGCGGGAAGAAAGGATTCGGAAAAGACCGATGAAGAAGACGAGGATGATGACGGAACAGCGCTTTCGGATGTTCCTTTAAGCGAGGAATCGGCGCTTGATAAGGTTTCGGGAGAATGGGAAGGAACCGAAGAAGGAGAACTTCCTGAAGAGGAAGAACTGCACGATCCGTATGAAGAAGGAGCGGAGTCCGAAGACGTACAGGCAGAAGATGGCGGCGGTGGCGGACAGTGATCACCGACGAGAGAACAGCTGCTTTCATAGAATCCATTGAGTGCTCCAACCCGCCTTATCTTGAGGAACTTGAGAGGATCACACGCGCCGATAACATACCGATGATCAGAAAGAGTGCTCAGAGCCTCATCAGATTTGTTCTTGCCGATATCAGACCTTCGTCGATACTGGAGATCGGAACGGCAACGGGGTTTTCGGCGATATTCATGGCAACGTATGCCAAGACGGCGCATATCGATACGATAGAAAACTACGAAAAGCGCATAACCGTGGCCAGGAAAAACATAGTCGATGCCGGATTTGAAGACAGGATCAACCTTATTGAAGGCGATGCGCAGTCTGTCATAGAAGACCTTGCGGCAAAGAACAGATCTTACGACATGATCTTTGTGGATGCCGCGAAGGCACAGTATATAAGCTATTTTCCGGTATGTAAGAAAATGCTCGGAAAAGGCGGCGTTCTCATCTGCGATAATGTGCTCTTTGACGGTGATATAGTTTTATCAAGATTTGCGGTAAGAAGAAGGGACCGGACGATCCATGCGAGGATGAGAGAGTTCCTTCGGACTCTTTCCGAGGATGCGGAAATGGTCACAACGATACTTCCGATAGGAGACGGGATGACACTTTCCGTTAAGAATTTGTCAGGTAAGGTACTGTAAAATTTCTATGAGTGATATGAAGAAACCGGAGCTTCTCGTACCTGCGGGAAGTCTTGAGGTATTAAAGACCGCAGTCCGGTATGGTGCGGATGCGGTATATATAGGCGGTGAGGCCTTCAGTCTGCGAGCCAAGGCAAAGAACTTTTCCCTGGAAGAGATGGATGAGGGCATAAAGTTTGCTCATGAGCACGGAGTACGGGTTCATGTAACGGCAAATATCTATGCACATGACCGTGACATGGATGAGGCGAGAGAGTATTTTACCGAGCTTAGCAAGCTTCGTCCGGATGCGATCCTTATCGCCGATCCGGGTCTGTTCATGCTGGAGCGTGAGATATGCCCCGAGATACCGGTTCATATCAGTACTCAGGCAAACAATACAAACTACAAGACATTTGAATTTTGGCACAAGCTTGGCGCAGAGAGGGTAGTCTGCGCAAGGGAGATGACTCTCGACGAGATCAGGGAACTTCGAGATAAGATCCCTGAAGATATGGATATCGAATGCTTTATCCATGGAGCGATGTGCATTTCATATTCGGGGAGATGCCTTCTGTCGGCTTATATGACGGGCAGAAGTGCCAACCGGGGCGAATGCACTCATCCGTGCAGATGGAAATACGGTCTTGTTGAAGAGATGAGGCCGGGAGAGTACATGCCTGTCGAAGAAAATGACAGAGGTACTTTTATCTTCAATTCCAAGGATCTGTGCATGATAGAGCACATTCCCGAGATGATCGAGGCAGGTATCAACAGCTTCAAGATCGAAGGCCGGATGAAGACGGCACTGTATGTTGCAACGGTTGCAAGAACGTATCGTAAGGCGATAGATGACTGGTTCCTGGATCCGCAAATATACAGAAATAATATTGAGTGGTACAAGAGCGAGATCGCCAAGTGTACATACAGAAACTACACGACGGGATTTTATTTCGGCAATCCCGGAGTAGAGTCACAGATATATGATAACAGCACATATGTGGTGGAATACGTGTACCTCGGGATCATCGAGGAAGTGACCGGTGACGGAAGGATCAGGCTCACCCAGAAGAACAAGTTCTGCGTCGGTGATTCGATAGAGATCATGAAGCCCGGAGGAGACAATATATTTGCCGCAGTTACAGATATTAAGAGCGAGGATGGCATAAGCCAGGAGAGTGCTCCTCATGCGTGCCAGGTCATATACGTTACACTTGATCCTAAGGATGGTAACGGACCGGCAGCGCAGGTCGGAGATGTTCTTCGCATGAAGGCATAAAGGAGAGTGTATGAGTTTATTATCTGTTATAGTTCCGTGTTATAACGAAGAGGCTGCCATACCCTTTTTCTATGATGCGATCGAGAAGATAAGGGGACAGTTCGCAGAAAAACACCCTGATGTTGATTTTGAATACATATTTATCGATGACGGCTCAAAGGATGATACGCTCGCTGTCATAAAGAGATTTCGCGAGAAGGATAAGAGAGTACGTTTTGTATCATTTTCGAGAAACTTCGGAAAAGAAGCAGCACTTTATGCGGGATTTTCAAAAGCGGCAGGAGACTACGTGGTGTGCATGGATGCGGACCTTCAGGACCCGCCGGAGCTTATGATCGAGATGTATGAAGCGATCGTAAATGAAGGATACGATTCCGCCGCAACGAGAAGAGTAACAAGAAAAGGTGAACCGAAGATCAGGTCATTCTTTGCCAGGATGTTCTACAGGCTCATGAACAGGATAAGTGATATCGAGTTTGTTGACGGAGCAAGGGATTATCGTATAATGAGCCGCAAGATGGTGGATGCGATCCTGGAACTTGGTGAGAACAACAGGTTCACCAAGGGTATATACAGCTGGGTAGGATTTAGGACCAAGTGGATAGAATTTGAAAATGTGGAGAGGATCGCCGGAGAGACCAAATGGTCATTCTTCGGACTGCTTCGCTATTCGTTCGAAGCGATACTCGGGTTTTCAACGGCCCCGCTGTCGTTTGTGATAACGCTCGGATTCATCGTAACGTTCATGGCATTTGCGCTTATCATATTTGTTGTTATCAAGACACTTCTGTACGGAGATCCCACGAGCGGATGGCCGTCAATGATATGTATCATCGTGTTCTTTGCCGGAACGCAGCTGTTGTGTACGGGTATAGTGGGAGCGTATCTCGGCAAGACATATCTTGAGACCAAGAACAGACCCATATTCATCACAAAAGAAGAGGAGTGATCCCTATTAAGATTAGTGTGATAACTGTTTGCTACAATGCTTCCCGGCTTCTTCCGGCTACGATCGAGTCTGTCCTTATGCAGGAATATACGGATTACGAGTATGTGATAGAAGACGGAGGATCGACTGATGATACGCAGTCTGTTGTAGAAGGATACACGGACAGGTTCAGACAGAAAGGGATCCCTTTTAAGTTTATCAGCAAGAGTGATAACGGAATATACGATGCGATGAACAAGGGAGTTGCCGCTTCTTCCGGTGAGTATATCAACTTCATGAATGCGGGCGATTGTTTTTACAATACATTTGTATTAAATCGTATATCCGATACGATAGAAGAGAATAAAGAAAACGCCCCCGCAGTTGTATACGGTGACTGTGCCGTTTACGAATACGGGGCTTTTCATCTGTTTGCAAAGGATCCGGGAAGGATCACAAAAGCCATGCCGTTTTCACATCAGTCGGTATTTGCAAGAGCAAGCTTACTTCGCGATCATCCTTTTAATACGCGGTACAGATACAGCGCGGATTATGATTTTCTGCTCACGGTGCATGATATGGGAGGTGAGTTTGTCGATTCGCACGCAGTTGTGTGCATCACGAACGCTGACGGACTCTCAAGCGTCAACTATCATGATACTCTTATGGAAAGTTCGCAGATACTTGCGGACCATGGCTTGGGATCCGATCCCGCGGAACTTGCGAAAAAAGAAAAAGAACTCAGGATCAAGCAGTTCGTTCTCGATCATTTTCCGCAGATCATCAAGAAATGCATAAGAAAAGCCCAGATAATAAAGCGGGGCCAGGGCTATAAAGCCGTGATCCCGCCGTGGTTTCATATATAAAGATCATTTTTTTCAGATCGAATCAAGTGCCGCAGACAGATCAGCGATCAGGTCATCGGCATTTTCAAGTCCAACCGAGTAACGGATAAGATCAGGAGAGATGCCTGCCTCGGCCAGCTGCTCGTCGGATAACTGGCGATGAGTGTGGCTTGCCGGATGAAGAAGGCATGTCCGTGCATCTGCTACGTGGGTAGCTATGGTGGCAAGTTTTAACTTATCCATAAATGCGATCGATCTCTCACGTCCTCCCTTTATCGCAAAACACAATACGCCGCATGTGCCGTTCGGAAGATACTTGGATGCAAGTTCATGGTATTCGTCATCGGGAAGATCCGGATAGTGTACCCAGGCAACCTTTTCGTGTGCTTTCAGGAATGTGGCTACTTTAAGAGCATTCTCGCAATGGCGCTGCACGCGGACATGAAGAGACTCAAGGCCGGTATTTACGTAAAATGCATTCTGAGGCGACTGAATACAGCCCAGATCTCTCATGAGCTGCGCGGTAGCCTTTGTAATATACGCAGCTTTACCGAACTTTTCGGCGTATATGATGCCATGGTAACTGTCGTCGGGAGTGGTCAGTCCGGGGAACTTGTCTTTGTGTGCCATCCAGTCAAAGTTTCCGCTGTCAATTATCGCACCGCCCACGCTGATTCCGTGGCCGTCTATGTATTTCGTTGTGGAATGAGTCACGATATCCGCGCCCCATTTTATCGGCCTGCAGTTTACCGGAGTAGCGAAAGTGTTGTCGATTATGAGAGGAACTCCGTGGCTGTGAGCCAGGTGTGCGAATTTTTCTATGTCAAGAACAGTGCATGTCGGATTGGTTATCGTCTCCGCAAATACAGCCTTGGTATTGGGGCGGAAGTATTTGGAGAGTTCTTCCTCGGACAGGGTCTGATCCACGAACGTACACTCGATCCCCATCTTTGCCATCGTCACGAGGAACAGGTTGTATGTACCGCCGTAGATCGCTGATGATGCAATGAAGTGATCGCCTGCAGTACATATGTTGAATACCGCGAAGAAATTGGCGGCCTGACCTGATGAAGTCAGCATTCCGGCATATCCGCCTTCAAGCTCTGTAAGCTTTTTTGCGGCAAGATCATTGGTGGGGTTTTGAAGTCTTGTGTAAAAGTAACCTTCGGCTTCGAGATCGAACAGGGCACCCATATCGTCGCTTGTGGAATACTTCCATGTTGTGCTCTGCCAGATCGGGAGCTGACGCGGTTCTCCGTTTCCGGGCTCATACCCCGCGTGAAGACATTTTGTTTCAATATTTGTGTTCATAACCGGCCTCCTTTAGGCGTTTTCATCAAGCCATATGATAGCAGATTTTTTTCATATAATGCAACCGGATATGATATAATGAGCACTGTTGAGACTTTTTTAAAGAAAGGACAGATCATGAAAAATCCTAAGCGGGTAGTTAACTATATCAAGGAACATCTGAATGAGGTAAAACATACAACCCTTAATCCGGAAGGACCGGGTGTTGTGCGTATACACATGGTCCCGCCCAAGTATGACGGGCCGGATCCGGTGAGCAGCGTTGTGATAATAAACGGGCAGGACATAATACCGATCAACGTTTCGTGGGCAGTTTTATTATCAATGCTGATAGATGCCATCAACGAATATCACGGAAGACCGGTAAACGACGAGGATATCAAAAGTATAATCGATAGTACTATTATATCATCACGTAAAGTATATAAGCTTATACCGAAGTTCATCATCAAGAAGGATATCTACAGGATAATGAACACCTTCAAGCAGATCGCCTACGGCGAAAAGCCTGACGAGTTCATCGAATACATCAATATCGGTGAATATGCCGAACACATGAGGGCGCCCCACAGGATGGACCTTATGGTGTCTGCAATGACAAAGAGCGGAAAGTGGAATTGTAATCAGTGCTGCGTTCACTGCTATGCGGCGGGACAGGATCAGGCTGATGAAGAAGAACTGTCTACGCAGGAATGGAAGGAGATCATCGATAAGTGCAGGCAGGTATGCATTCCGCAGGTGACCTTTACCGGAGGTGAACCTACGATGAGGGATGACCTTATCGAACTTATCGATCATGCAAGATGGTTCGTGACCAGGCTCAATACGAACGGTATCAAGCTGACGAAGGATTACTGCAGGCAACTGACGGATGCTTCGCTTGACAGCGTACAGATAACGTTTTATTCATGCGATAAGGACATACACAATGAACTGGTCGGATCCGATTCGTATGATAAAACTCTTGACGGTATTAAGAATGCGGTTGAAGCGGGACTTAATCTAAGTATCAATACTCCGCTTTGCACAAGAAACAAAGATTATAAAAAGACGCTTGAATTTCTTCACGGACTCGGGGTCACATATGTAACATGCTCGGGACTTATCACAACAGGAAATGCCAGGCTGCAAAGATCCGAAGACTTAAGGCTGTCCGAGACAGAGATCAAAGATGTTCTGAAACAGGCGGTAGACTATGCATATGCAAATGATATGGAGATAAGCTTTACTTCTCCGGGATGGATAGATGAAGAATTCTTCCATGAGAACGGACTGACCGTCCCGGTATGCGGAGCGTGCCTTTCCAATATGGCCATAACTCCGGGCGGAAACGTTGTTCCGTGCCAGAGTTGGCTGACCGACGGGAATCTCGGCAATTTCCTCGAGGATGACTGGGAGAAGATATGGTACAGCGGAAAATGCCGCAACAGAAGGGATTACTCCGCGATGATGACAGGGCTGTGTCCACTGCAGATAGGAGGGGCCCCGCGAAGTGGGGAGAGCCTGTCTGCACCGCGAGCCCCCATCGACGAAGTCGATTCAAATGGGCGAGCGTCCGTAAATACGCAAGAAGGAGGGGCTGACGATGAGAAATAAGTTAACGGTATTTGTAATAACCCTTCTTGCAGGAATACTCCTGTTTGCAACACCTGTTATGGCAGACACCGACAGGATCGAGAATTATACGATCACTGTTGATGTCAATGATGATGCAACACTTAATCTGACTTACCATATCGACTGGCAGGTACTTGATTCGGGATCGGGTATAGGCCCCCTTACGTGGATGAAGATCGGAATTCCGAACAGTCACGTTGTTAAGATGGAAGGTCTTAGCAATACGGTAGACCATATCAATCATTCAGGTAACTACGCAGAGGTATATCTGGACAAGAAATACTATGAAGGTGAGACGGCAAGCGTAGATTTTCTTGTGGTTCAGGACTATATGTATCAGGTGAACAAGCTGAAGGAAGGTGAGACGGTATATTCCTTTACTCCCGGCTGGTTTGATGATATCAAAGTAGATAACCTGACGATCAAATGGAACAATGATAAAGCAGTTTCGTTTACTCCGGAGTGCTCCATCGAGGGTGATTACAATGTATGGAATACAAGTCTCGGAAAGGGTGATCGATTTTCCGTAACTATGACATATCCCAACGATGCGTATGCATTCGATCTGTCCAAGAGTGCAGAGGCAGACGAAGGAGACAGCATAAGTGATGCTATAGCCACATTTATCGGTGGTCTGTTCTGCCTGCTTATGACCGGAGGAATCATCGCATTCCCGATATTCATAGGATATCTGTTCAACCGCGGATTCGGATACACCAATAAGCCTACCATAACCAAGACTACGCGTACGAAGATCACATATTTCGACTCGTGTCCGGGATGTGGTGCTCCGCGTAAGGAAGGGGCCAAGTTCTGCGAGTACTGTGGCAAGTCACTTGTTAAGAGTGAAGAGACAATCACCGATGAACAGCTCAAGAAGGAGGAAAAGGCTGCGGCTTCGTTTACCAAGAACGGCGAGTTCAGGTACGGGTCGTCTCCGAATACATTTATAAGAGTCAGCTCGATAAGTGTTCCCAATCCGAGTTATCGTGCTCCTTCGAGAAGTTCGAGCGGACATCACAGCTCATGTGCCCACAGCTCATGTGCGTGTGCCTGCGCATGTGCATGTGCCGGCGGCGGAAGAGCCGGATGTACGACCAAGGATTTTTACAACACGAACCTTAAACTGGCGGCGCTTGCCAGGGCACTTGATATAAAGGAAGCAAATAAAGGATCGAATGGAAAAGAAGATAAGTGACATCGTATCAAATGAGGCAAAGGCGATCGATGCGATCATAGAGGAGTTCCTTCCTGCAGAGGAGGGATGCGCCAAGACGGTCATGACCGCCATGAATTACAGCATCCATGTCGGCGGAAAAAGGCTACGTCCGATGTTCATGCAAAAGACATATGAGATGTTCGGCGGTACTGATGAAGAGATCATTCATCCGTTCATGGCTGCGATCGAGATGATACATACATACTCGCTCTGTCATGACGATCTTCCGGCCATGGACAATGATGATATGCGTCGCGGAAAGAAGAGCACTCATGCGATGTTCGGTGAAGCAATGGGAATTCTGGCGGGTGACGGACTGTTAAACTATGCGTTTGAGACAGCGATCGGAGCATTCGACCTTGTCGGGGATGCTGATGAAGCAGGACAGATCAGGCGCATCAGCAGGGCGCTTGGCGTTCTTGCCAATAAAGCCGGCATATACGGGATGATAGCAGGCCAGGTTGTGGATATCGAGTCGGAAGATAAACCTGCAGGTGAAGTGACGATGGACACCATACGGTTTATTCATGAGAACAAGACCGCAGCAATGATCGAATCCTCCATGATGATAGGAGCGATCCTGGCAGGAGCGTCAGATGAAGAGGTAAGAACGGTTGAACAGATCGGATCGGATATTGGACTGGCATTTCAGATACAGGATGACATACTGGATATAACCGGATCTGATGATGTTCTCGGAAAACCTACGGGGAGCGATACTAAGAACAACAAGACCACGTATGTGACACTTGTGGGACTTGACAGGGCAAAAGAGGATGTTAAAACCGTATCGCAGCGGGCGGTAGAAAACCTTTCCAAACTGCCGGGAAGCGGCAGCATGGCAGGGATCTTTCTTGCCGAGCTGATCGGATATCTTATTGTTAGGGACAGGTAGATTTGATATAATATCATATCAGTTGATATCGGTTGCGGATTAAGAGGAGATGTGCGCAGTGCCTAAGAAAATCGCTCTTTTTTCATGCGGATGGGCGTTTGATCTTCTGCATGATTATGCAAAGGGAGCTGTGAGGAGAATACAGGGACTGGATGTGGACTTATATATGTTTGTCTGCTATCCGCCTTATGTTGATGCTGAGGTCCTGAAAGTCGGCGAACTCAATATATTCAATCTTCCGAACATGGAAGATTTTGACGGCGCGCTTGTCATAGGAAATGCAATAGATCATGAAGGCATGTTTGAACTCATAATCAGGAAGTGCAAGGATGCCGGGATCCCGGTAGTAACAACAGGCCGTAAGGATGAATATGCGTATTTTGTCGGAAGCGACAACTATGACGGAGCCAAAAGCCTGTATACCCATATCGTTGAAGAGCATGGAATAGAGCATCCGCTGTTCATTGCGGGAAACGCCAATAACGATGATTCAAACACGCGATACGATACGCTTTGTGAGGTGCTGAGAGAACACGGCATCTCAGAGGATAACGTAGAGTTGTTCTTCAGTATGTGGGAGCCCAAGCTTACGGTAGATCACATACACAGAAAGTACGGGGAACAGAAAGCACCGCTTCCGGATGCGTTCGTATGTGCTAATGATAACCTTGCGATAGCAGTATGTCTGGCGCTTGAAGAGATCGGATATGAAGTGCCCAGTGATACGATCGTGACGGGATTTGACAATGATTACAGCGCCGAGATATACAGTCCTTCCATCACGAGCGTGGATCAGAGATTCAAGGATCTGGGCGCATATGCGATAAGACTTCTTCTCGATGTTATCGAAGGTAATGAACGCAACAGGGAAGTGTACATAGGATGTGAACTGTTCCAGAGTGAAAGCTGCGGATGTAAGAGTGTCAGGGATCTGGATTATCTGCGCCGCATGCAGGGCAAGAACGTATTCTATGATCGCATGATGACAACGATATTTGAAAGAAATGTCAGCCTGATCGAAGGAGAGGTCCTTGCGGGAGCTACCTACGAAGAGTTTGAGACGAACCTGCGAAAGGTTCTTTCATCGGACACAACGTTTATCGGGAAGTCATTTCATATAGTACTTGAAAAAAGCTTCAGAAAGTCCATGACGAACCTTGATACGGTATTTCGTACAAAAGGCTACAGCAAGACGATGAATGCCGTTTTCTCGATGGAGAACGGCAAGGCTATGAGCTTTCCTGAGTTTGAGACAAGGCAGCTCGTTCCATACAAGGATCCGGACAAGAAGAATCGTGTGTTTGTCTTTGTACCGATCCATGAGATCACGGACAATTACGGATATATGATATTCTGCGACAATGTAGATATAGTCGGGAACGGGAATCATCTGTTTGAGTTCATGTCAAGGTTTGACACGATTATGTCCAAGGTCAGACAGAATCTAAGTCTCAGAGTTCTAAACAAGAAACTGATAGAGTTGACGGAGACCGATACTCTTACCAACGTCAAGAATCGTGCCGCATATGCAACAAAAGAGGGTGAGCTTAATTCCATCATCAAGTCGAGGACTCATCTGAATTTCGGTATCGGCGTATTTGATATCAATGATCTGAAGAAGATCAATGACAGTCTCGGACATGAGTCCGGAGATGCATATATAGTTAACTGCTGTCAGCTTCTTTGCAAAACATTCAGGAACAGTCCAGTGTACAGGATAGGCGGAGACGAGTTTGCGGTGCTGCTGATGGAAGAGGACTTTAAAAATCGTGATGAACTTCTGCAGAAGATGAAGGACCGGATGAAGGAGATAGCATCACAGGATCCTTCGCCCGAAGAACGGGTGTCCATTGCCGGTGGTATTGCGGTATTTGATGCAGAAATTGATCTTAAGGTCGCTGATGTATTTACAAGAGCAGATGCGGCAATGTATGATGATAAAGTAGCAGTTAAGAAAGAAGAGGGTTTGCGATGAGGTTAGTTACAAGATCTGATTTTGACGGTTTGGCATGCGGTGCATTGCTTCTTGAGGCGGGCATTGTGGATCATTGGAAATTTGCACACCCGAAGGATCTTCAGGACGGGATCGTCGAAATAACATCAGACGACTGTCTTGCCAATGTTCCTTTTGTGGAAGGGTGCGGACTGTGGTTCGATCACCATTCGAGCGAAGAAGAGCGCAACCAGCTTGAAGGCAGATATAAGGGAAAGTGTGACAGCGCCGCACCTTCATGTGCGAGAGTCATATATGAGTACTATGGCGGCAAAGAGAAGTTCCCTCAGTTTGATGATCTTATGGTAGCGGTTGATAAGGTTGATTCGGGAAATCTTACGATAGATGAGATACAAAATCCCAAGGGTTGGATACTTGTCGGATTCCTGATGGATCCGAGGACAGGTCTGGGCAGATTCCGCAATTTTACCATCAGTAATTATCAGCTCATGGAAAAGCTCCTTGTAGCATGCGCAAAACTTTCTACAGCCGAGATACTTGCACTTCCCGATGTGGTCGAGAGGATCGAACTGTATGAAGAGCAGACAAGGAAGTTCAAAGAAATGGTGTCGGAGCATACCGAAGTGTTCGGTAATCTTATAGTGACTGATCTGCGTGGAGTTGAGACTATATATACCGGTAACAGGTTCATGATCTACAGCATGTACCCGGATCAGAATATATCAGTATGGATGACTCCCGGTAAGGGCGGAGAGGGCCTTGCGTGTGCTATCGGATACAGCATCCTTAACAGGACGGCAACCCTCGACGTAGGCAGCCTGTGCCTTAAGTACGGCGGTGGCGGCCATGAGAAGGTCGGAACCTGCCAGTTCAAGTCGTATGAGGATGCATGCGTAATGCTCGAGGAACTTAAGAAACTCGCTAATTCATAATATCTTTTATTGACAATCCTGCGCCGGATGATTATGATGTATTCGCGAATTAATGGAACACATCTTATATCAATTCCGGCGTATCATATCGCCAAGAAGATTCCAGTAATTTGTAACACAGAAAACAAGAGGTCTTTAAGGCGAAGGAGGTAATGAATATGTCAGAGATCAGCGAATTAAAAGATTTAGTATTATCAATGCACGATGAAATGTGCACAAGGTTTGATGCCGTGGATAAACGTTTTGAGGCTATGGACAAACGTTTTGATGAAATGGACAAACGCTTTGAAGAAAAAATGGATAAACGCTTTGATAAGTTCAGCGACGACATCAGCGAAGAACTTCGAAATGTATATGAAGCGATCGGATCAGGTCATTCCCCTGATCTTAAATTCAAAGTAGATGCTATTGAGATAGAAGTTAGGAAGCATTCAGATCAGATAGCGAGACTGAATAATTACTGCTTTAATTAAGATTATTTCACGGAATAATATGTAAACCCCGCAACGTAAATAATACGTTCCGGGGTTTTTGCATGCCTGTAAAAACACAACATATTGTGTTTCTCGCACATGATTTACACTATAAAAAGTGGTTGTCATAATATTATGAATTAGGTATAATTGCCTTGTAATATGTGTAGGGTCTGGGGAGTCCCTGCCTATTGCTGTTTTTGGATTATTATCTTAACTGTGGATATAGATAGTAAACAGAGCTAATACTTAGGTTCGTTATTAAGGGGAGGACCACAAAAATGAAGGGAATTAAAAAACTATTCTTTGGACTGATCTTTTTGACACTGTTCAGTGTCGGATTTAAGATTGATGCAAAAGCATACACTCTTACGCTAAAGGAGCCGTCTTCGTGGGAAGAGGATGGCCTGGTAATGACGGCTAAATTTACAAAAGACGAAATAAATAAAGCCGTTGATTATGCGGAATCAGATAGTCATACTGTAGAGTGCGGTGTTTGGGCATATGATGGCGACGGTGAAAGGGTTGAAATTGCTACTGCTACGATTGAGCTTATAAAATACGGAAAGAACGATTATGATGTCAGAGGAAGCGACGGAGATGGCTGCAAGGTATATGATTTAGGTAACCTTGCGGTGGAAGTATTGGTAGAAAAGGGAGATATTGATGACTATCTGTTTGGCTCCGGTGATTCTATATCGGCAAGATTTTGCCCTTCATGTGATTTATCAGGCGAGGATAAGTTTGGTTCAACGATAACGGTTAAGGCATATAAGACTGCTGTAGAAGTATGGAACGCAGGAAAGAACGTAACAAGAAGAGTTGAAATTGAACCCGAGGTTGGGTACTTCTACCTTTTAAAAGGCGAAACAGGAGAGATTAATGTCAATTACAGTGCGCTTGGAGAAAAGTTAAATGTAACAAAAGCGGAGAATTGTTGGATTTCTGACGATGAAGATTCTTCCTGTGTCGTTCATGTTGATGGGAACGGAAAGAAAACCACAGCAAAGATTACGATCGGTGCCGATAGTGATTTTCTTTACATTCCGGAACTTGATGGTGGTAGAAAGATCGGATTAAACAACTATTCTGCTGCGCTCACTTATATCTACGACGGTGATCTGGAAGAAGATATTAAATCGGTAACCCTTGGGGATACGACGTTAGGTAAAGGAAGCGGATATATCATTGATGATGAAACGATCAGGTTTAGGGGTGCCGGTCCTGCGGGAACCAAGGTCCTAAAGATAACCATGAAAAATGGGGCAGTAAAAGAATTCAAGAATATACAGATAGTAGATACTTCAAAGATTTCATGCAAAATACCTGAACCGCTCGTTGCATACACGGATATGAGCGTTACGGTAACTCCGACAATGACCGGAGCAAAAGTAAAAAGATTTGGTTTTGCGAACCCCGGAGATGATGATTTTGAGGATTCTTTTGACGGGGAATACTTTGATGCAGTTACAAAAACAAGCAGTTTTGTACTTATGGGAGGCTCCATCGAAGACCTGATAGGTCAAAGGATGCAGATACGTGCATACTATGATGTCGATGAGTTCATAAAGAAAGGCGATGAATTCGAGGAAGCTTACTATACAGGTACTTACACGGTAAAAGTACAGGATGCGGAAGTTGTATTGGAAGATGATGTGTATGTAAACGCCGGACTAAAGATCAAGCTTTGTAAATTTGTTCAAGGATATGATTCATCCATGTCATCCCTTCCGGTATTCATAACAAATAATGCAAGCAGTTACATCTCTGTTCCGTCGAGCGGAGATCTTGGGAAGGTAGAAATCTCAGGTAAAAGCTCGGGACATAAGAGTAATGGTCTCGATGTTATGGGTGATACGGCAAATGTCACCGTATTCCCCAAACCATCGATCTCACTTGATTCGAGCAGTACAAGTTCAAGTTCCAGCTCTTATTCAAATGCATCATATAAGTTTACGGTTAAGATGCCCTCGGGAGATTATCACGATGATTGGATGGTAGAGAATCTTGGAACCGTTGAGTTTACAGTGATTTCATCTTCGGGGGAAGAGAAATCCCTTAAGAAGATCAGTAACAGCAGCTCCAGCAGCAGCGATTCAAGGACAAAATCATATAGTACGACGATCACTGCAAGGGAGATGGCGGATGCACTCGGCAAAGGGAATGATTCCGTTAAGATAAGGGCTTACGCATATGACGGTGATAAGAGAGACGACAAGGTCTACGCTGAATACAGTCTCTCATATAATACCGGAAGCTCCTCATCAAGTTCTTCATCTTCATCAACCAGCGGAAAAGGCGGTTCCGGCGGCTCCGGCAGTGAATACGATGATGTGCCCAAGACCGGTGAGTCCAAGACAGACATATGGGTTCTGTGGACGGTTCTCTTCATCGCTATACTTGGTGCAGGCTTCATGATCTACAAGAGATTCGGTCTTGTAAGAGCCATCGCGGAGGCTGAAGAAGAGGTTGCAGCTGCTGAGCATGAAGAGCGTGTGGAAGCTGCAAGGAAGGAAAAAGAAGATAAGATCAACATGTTGAAAGATCTGAGAAATCTCTGATCATACAGACGGGGACTATGGGGAAAGAAAGTATTGATTCGATAAGGGGTCGAAGACAATTCTTAGAACACTACAGGGTGGAGCTTACGGAGTGGGCTCCACCTGTTTCCGTTGCATTTCTTGTGGTCCTCATTTTCCTTACGGCTATGCTCCAGTACAGGCTAGGATATATGGGAAGCCGTTATACCGCACAGAAGGAAAATATCACCGAGGCGCTACAGAACGTCTCTCCCGTTGTTGAAAATGATACCATTGAAGAAGAAACTGAAGAAAACATTCAGCATGAGCCTGCGAAGATGCTCACGAACATGGAAGAAGTCCATAACCTTAACAAAGACTGTGCGGGCTGGATCAAGATCGACGGTATGGTCATAGACTATCCCGTCATGCAGACGCCTGAGGATGAGCAGTACTATCTGAACCGTGATTTTGACGGCAAATACAGTGCATACGGCTGTATCATAGCGGATACGGATTCCGAGATAGGAACCGGAACCAAGGCTGCCGACTATCAGGACGGTCTGGCTCCTTCAACAAACATCATCCTTCACGGACATAACATGAAGAACGGTACTATGTTCGGAAGCCTTGATAAATACAGACAGCAGTCATTTGAGAAGGATCATGCCATCATCAAGTTTTCCAGTCTTTATGAGGAAAGAGAATACGAGATCTGCGCTGTTTTCCTCAGTCAGGTATACAAGAAATCGGAGACGGATGTCTTCAAGTATTACCAGTTCTTTAATGCTGAGAATGAAGAGCAGTTCAATGATTTTTACAAAAACATCAAAGAAAAATCCATGTATGATACCGGGGTGACCGCATCATTCGGTGATGAGTTCATAACCCTGTCTGTATGTGCATATCATGTAGACAACGGAAGACTCGTTGTTGTCGGGAAACGCATTAAGTAGTACAATTCATATATGGAACATCTGAAACGTATCGCAAAGTATTTTTTCAGAGAAGAATTAACTATCAGGCACAAGCTTGTCAATGTTATATTGGGAAGCGCTCTTTTGGTGCAGATCCCCGGTCTTATCGTTACCATCGTTGTCGGAACGAGCATGGCGGGCCTTCTGGTTCAGGTGCTCATGACGTGTATAATCGCATTTATACTGTATTTGGTCAATAAATTCCCTGAGTCGCCAATCCCCCCCTTACTGATAACAACTATAGCAAATATAATCATATTTCCGGTAATGTATTTTTTATGCGGCGGAGCCAGAACGGGCATGATCATATGGATGCTGTTCGGTTCGATATTTACGTGGCTTCTTATAGATATTAAATGGGCTGTGATCATATCGGTGATCAATTTTGTGATGCTCAACGGATGTCTGCGGATTGAAGAACACTATCCGCAGTATGTTCAGTATCTTGATACAAGAAATGATGAGATAATGGATACGGGTATGGCTTTTATATTTGTAACAGTCATATTCGGTATGATCTTCAAATTCCAGACTTATTCGTACGAGAAGCAGGCCAGGACGCTTAGGGAAAGCGACGAGGAACTTCGGAAGCTCAACGAGGATCTTGAAGAGGTAAACATCCGACTTGCAAGCGCCAGCGAGGCCAAGACGACATTCCTTGCCAACATGTCCCATGAGATAAGGACTCCGATCAATGCGGTACTTGGCATGGACGAGATGATAATCAGGGAGTGTCAGGACAAGCAGATACTTGAATATGCCAATGATATAGACAGCGCGGGACACCAACTCTTGGCACTCGTCAATGACATACTTGATTTTTCCAAGATAGAGTCGGGCAAGATGGAGCTTCATCCGGTTGAGTACGAACTGTTCTCAATGATGAACGACTGCTATAACATGATCTTCATGAGGGCCAAGAGGAAGGAACTGGAATTCATCGTAGAAAATGATCCTGAGATCCCTGCGTTCCTGTATGGTGATGAGGTAAGGATACGGCAGATCATAATGAACCTTCTGACAAATGCCGTCAAGTATACGAAGGACGGACAGGTCAAGGTAAGGTTCGATCATGAGGTGATAGATGATGAACATATCCGGCTGATCGTATCCGTTAAGGATTCGGGTATCGGTATTTCCGAAGAAAATCAGAAGTATCTGTTTGATTCGTTCAAGAGGATAGATGAAAAGGCCAACAGGAATATCGAGGGAACAGGTCTGGGACTGACGATCACCAAGAAGTTCACCGATATGATGGGAGGACAGATCAGGGTAGACTCTGTTTTGTATGAAGGATCCACATTTACCGTCGAGATACCGCAGAAGGTAGCCGATAAAGGAACGATCGGGAATTTTGCAGAGAGGCTCAATCGCAGGGGCGAAGGCGGCGGAAAGAGCGAAAAGGAAGCAAAAGAAGCAGAGAAGAGAGACAAATTCACTGCTCCGCGTGCGAGGATCCTCGTTGTCGATGATGTTAAGATGAACCTGAACGTAGTCAGGCTCCTTCTTAAGAATACCGAAATGCAGATAGATCTGGCATCAAGCGGTGATGAGTGCCTCAAGTATACGCTCATGAAGAGATACGATCTGATACTGATGGATCATATGATGCCTGTCATGGATGGTATCGAGGCGCTTCATAAGATAAGAGAGCAGGCGACCGGACTGAATGCTGAAACACCTGTTGTTGCACTCACTGCGAACGCGCTTGTCGGAGCACAGGAAATGTACCTTGAGGAAGGTTTTGTCTCGTACCTCAGTAAGCCCGTTAAGAGTGCGGATCTTGAGGATTGTATACTAAAGCTCCTTCCGGAGGATAAGATAGTCAGGGAAAACAATGGATGAGAAGAAGATCAGTCGTAAAAACAGGTTAATGGGTGCGGTAAACATCACAGCGCTCATTGTACTCGGGATCGTGATGCAGATAGGCGGCGCTTACCTCGTAAACGCCGCTGTTATATTTATGGGAAACAGCCCGGCAGCGGGGCAGTACAGCGACTACATGGAGGTGATACGGTCTCTTGATACAAGGAACATCATGCAGGCTGTCATTGTCATGCCCATAATAGAAGAGCTCGTTTTCAGGCTTATATTCCTTCGCGCGGGCAGGATGATAATGCCCTTTTGGGCTGCCAATCTTGTGCAGGCGATATTGTTCGGGGTGTATCATACTGTTACGATCCAGAGGGTTTACGGATTTGTTTTGGGACTTATGATAGGATGTGTGTTCTGTTATTGTCCGATAATATTCAAGAATAAGGGGAAGAGTTCTCAGCTTCTGGCGTTGCCTAACAGCCTCATGGGATACGGTTTGACGGTGATTCTGCATATTACGATAAATGCAGCGGGGATCTTTCTGGCACCGCTCCTTCCGGCTGATCTTCCGCTTGCGATACAGTTCACGATAGGAATGGGTTTCATGGCCTTAGCGGCCGTTGCGTGCATTAAGCTTTATATGCTCGAAAAGCGCATCGCTGATATCAATACCGGTAGCGTTTCGTAACCCGATAAACTGCGCATTTGAATTGACTTCGCACAGTACCGGTTCGTCATCTTTTCCAAACAGAAGATCCACTCCCGCAAAATCAAGACCCAGCTTTTTGACGCAGGATACAGCCATCTGTTCCTGCTCTTTTGTTATGTTTATGGGAAGAGCCCTGCCGCCGCCCGTTATATTTGACCGAAAATCATGAGGATTGTGTCTTTCCATAGCGGCCACAACGCGGTCGCCGATAACGTAAGCTCTGATGTCACGTCCTTTTGAAGTGCTGATGAATTCCTGGGCAAGACATTCTTTTCCTTCGATCTTTTTAAGGATGGATCTTGCGGTGTCGCCGTCGGTTGCAAGATATACCTGTCCGCCGTACGAGCCGTAGCATTCTTTTATCACATACGGATATCCGAGAAGATCGCCCAGACGCTTCTCAAAAGACAGATCCGAATAGCCGACGGTCTCAAATGTCATCGGGATCTTGTATGTTTTCGGCATACGAAAGCTTCCGCAGAGTTTCTCGTAGGTAAGAGCTTTGTTGTCGCAGTATTCTATCGGATCGGCGGGATTAAACAGACGATGCCCCATACGCTCGAGAGCGCGTCCCAGGAATACATCCTTGTTCCAGAAAAGGATAAAATCACAGTTTTCAAGAGTTGTAAGAGAACTCTTTCGGCCGGCGGTTACGAGGCCGGTTTCAAGATCTGAAAAGAAGTCATCGTTATGAAGGATCCTTAAATTGACAGAGGCCTTTTTGGCCCCCTCAAGCAGAGCATCATATGTTGCCCTGACCTGAGGGGAGTCAAGAAAAGCATTTATGATAAGGATTCCGTTTAAAGACATATCAGTTTTCAGCTTTAACTTCCTCAAATTCCTTAACGATATCGCTTGAAGGAGCCTTGGTGCACAGCGATACGATGATTATGAGCAGCAGACTTATGAAGAAGCCGGGAGCAAGTGAGTAAAGGCCTGTTGCCGAACCCGGAGTAGCTCCGCCCATGCAGGGAATGTAGTCCCATATGATAACGGTGAGCGCGCCGGAGATTATACCTGCCAAAGCACCGGCAAAGTTCGTGCGCTTCCAGAAAAGAGAGCACAGAACAAGAGGTCCGAATGCGGCACCGAAACCTGCCCATGCATCAGATACGAGTCCCATGATGGAACTGTTGGGATCCCATGCAATGAACAGAGCGATGATCGCAACGACGATCGTAGCTGTCCTGCCTACGTTGAGGACTTTACCTTCCTCGGCATCCTTCTTGACAAGTCCCTTATACAGGTCTTCCGAAACCGCAGAAGATGCAACGAGAAGCTGTGAGTCAGCCGTTGACATTATCGCTGCAAGGATAGCTGCGATAAAGAGTCCTGCAAGAATAGCCATGTTATGATCTACAGTGAACACCTTCTTGATCATCTCTATGAATACCTTTTCCGAATCATCGATGACTCCCGATGAAGCAAGGTATGCACGTCCTACGACGCCTATGATACATGCGAATGTCAGTCCCAGTACGACCCATACGATAGCGATCGTCTTGGATTTTTTCAGTTCCTGGTTATCCTTTATAGCCATGAATCTTACAAGGATGTGCGGCATTCCAAAGTAGCCCAGTCCCCATGCAAGTGATGAGATTATTGAAACAGCGGTTATCCTTGTTCCGTTTTCCTGCATCGGATCTAGAAATGAAGCAGGATCAACACCGGTAGCTGCAAGGCTTGATGATACGTTGCCCGAACCGAGGATCATAAGAGCGATGATCGGAACAGCAAGAACCGCAACTATCATAAGAAGTCCCTGTATGAAGTCGGTCGTACATACCGCAAGGAAACCGCCCATGAACGTATAAATGAGAATTACGAGTGCGATAACGATAAGAGCGATGTGGTAATCCATACCGAATACCGAGTTGAAAAGCTTACCGCCCGATGCAAATGCCGATGCGGTATATACCACGAAGAAAAGGACGATGACTGCTGATGAAACGCCGAGCAGTATCTTCTTGTCATCGCGATAGCGGTTGACGAAGAATTCCGGCAAAGTCAGGGAATTGTTGGCTTTGATCGTATACTTACGAAGCGGGCCTGCTATGAACAGCCAGTTTGCGATCGTTCCGAGCATCAGTCCGATACCGATCCACACCTGACCGGTTCCGAGAGCATAGACGCTTCCGGGAAGACCCATGAGCATCCATCCGCTCATATCGGAAGCTCCTGCGGACAGAGCCGCAACGAATCCGTTGAGTGAACGGCCGCCGAGGAAGTAATCCTCTGAGTTGTTGTTTTTCTTCATGAACATTGCACCGATGAATATCGTCAGCAGCAGGTATGCTGCGATCGATACCATGATCCAGATCATTGCTGATGTAGACATATTTTTTCCTCCTCATTTTATGTTATCTATTTCAATAGCATCTGCGATTGTCGTTTGCTCAAAAGACTTGGAGCGCGTTGTTACTTGACGAGGTCTTTTCGAGTCTAGTAACGTGACGCGCGGAAACGAGCGCAAGCGCCTTTTGAGCAAATGAACAAGCGGCAGATGCTTATGTATTAAAAAGTGTATCTACCTGAGCATCCGCACGGAAGCACCAGTCCTGTGTCGGTAACCGGCAGGCCCACCTCATCGGCTGCAACCTTTCCGCCGAAGCGTGTCGCATACACGGTATTCATCATATATGAAAGAACGGCCGGCTGCAATCCCGTTGTATAGGAATTCACAAGCACGAACAGCGGCTTGTCCGCAAGGATATCTGCGGTTTTTTCGATCAGTGAGAATACGCATTCTTCAAGCTTCCATATCTCACCTTTCGGGCCGCGCCCGTATGACGGCGGATCCATTATGATCGCATCGTATTTGTTGCCGCGCCTTATCTCGCGCTCCACGAACTTGACACAATCGTCAACGAGCCATCTGATAGGAGCATTCTCAAGGCCGCTTATCCTGGCGTTCTCCTTGGCCCATCCGACCATTCCCTTTGCGGCATCCACATGCGTGACCTTTGCGCCGGCTGCTGCTGCTGCTATCGTCGCACCGCCGGTATATGCGAAAAGGTTAAGAACACTGATCTCTTTTCCGGGATCTTTTGCTATCGCTTCCTTTATTAAGGAAGAAAACCAGTCCCAGTTGGCGGCCTGCTCCGGAAACAGTCCGGTGTGCTTGAAAGCAAACGGCTTCAGGCAGAACTTAAGATCTCGGTAGCTTATCGTCCATTCATCGGGGAGAGAATCAAATTCCCACTCGCCGCCGCCTTTGTTGGAACGATGGTAATATCCGTTCCATTTATTCCAATGAGGATTCAGCTTCGGCGTATCCCAGATGACCTGAGGATCGGGCCGGACCAGATAGTATCGGCCCCACCGTTCCAGTTTGCTGCCACCGGAGGTGTCGATGAGTTCGTAATCTTTCCAGTTATCTGCTAAGAACAAGAATAGATAATCTCCTTTATGGTGCGTCGCGGTATCCCTATCTACATAAACCAATAATACCCAAAACATACCTGCGCGACCACTTTAACTATCCACTGCGCAAACATCAGGCCGATGAACACGTAGATGAAGCTGACAATGGTCCCGTCGGGTGATTTTCTGATACCAAATAATAGGAAAAGAGTGCACCTGACCATAAACACTATATATACAACCACGCCATATATAAGAGGCGGATAGTCGTACAGGCTTTTCAGGAACTGCCCGCGAAGCAGTGCCCGCATGGCGCGTGTTCCGCCGCAGCCCGGACAACACAGGTGCGTTACCTTATTAAATATACAGGGATAACGCAGATTCAAAACGTTGATCCCTGAGAATAAGTAAAGTAGCACTGCGGCAAATCCAATGCCCAGTGCCACTAAACCTAATTCATACATTAATCTGTCGGTATTACCGAGCCGTCTCTTACAGACTGTCTGTAAACTGTTCAACATACTGCTCTATATCCGATGCATCGGCAGCAGAGAATGCAGCGCCCATGATAACGATCACGAGTGCGAGAACGACTCCAACGGCGCCACACACGATACCCGCGATAGCCATGCCTCTGGCATCTTCCTGCTTGTTGAACGACAGTATTCCAAGTACGATCGCTGCTACCGATAATACGATGCCGACCCATCCGGTGCAGCAGCATATAACGGAAAGAATACCGCAGACAAGTGATATGATCGCGAACACCTTGGATCCTTCGTTAGAAGGAGCTTCATATACGGGGGTGCTTTCAACCGTCCCGGAGAAAGCGTCTGTTGCATCGACGGTTTCTACGTTCTCTACAGTCTCGACTGTTTCAACGTTTTCTACCGTCTCATAGCCGTTGTTATCAAATTCGCTCATTAATACTATCCTCCCTGTCAACTTTATCTAATTAAAGCGTTACTACGTAACACGATTATAAGTTATAGACGCGGTAAATGCAAGCATAATCACGGGAATGCAGGTTTTTCTTCCTTATACAATATATGGTAGGGGTATCGGCAGCCGCCACCATTGTACTTAAAAAAATACAATCTATTCCCGCGATTTTTCATATTCTGCAAAAAAAGTGCTTGAAATCACAAAACCCCTGTTGTATACTCGACGTTGCTGTGACATTGATAGCGATGAAATCAGAGATTGCTGCTATCTGCAGTCCTTGATCTGCAGAGTGCAGGTAACTCGGTGGAGCGAATGTCAAGTTAGAAAACTGGCGACAAGTCACTGTATACTATGTTGCTAGGGGGAACCGCGAGATATCTTGCACGAAGTGCGAGATGCCACCCGGCGAGGGCGGTGGGACCCTGGCTACACCGGGAGCCCCCTATCGCCGAAGGCGATTTAAAATGGGCGACCGTCCTTGGAAAGAGGAAGAAATACTGTGTATGATCTTGTTATTACTCAGGACACACACGGGAGAGTGTACAGTCACCGCTTGTCTCACTTATCTTTAGAAAGTGCGAAAAGGAGGCGACTTTTTTTATGGCAACACAGGTAATGAGAATCACATTGAAGGCATATGATCATGTCCTCATTGATGACGCAGCAAAGAAGATCATCGAGACTGTTAAGAAGAACGGATCGGAAGTATCGGGACCGGTACCCCTTCCTACCAAGAAGGAAGTAGTAACGATCATCCGTGCGGTACATAAGTATAAGGATAGCCGTGAACAGTTCGAGCAGAGAACACACAAGCGTCTTATTGATATCCTTACACCTACCCAGAAGACGGTAGATTCCCTGTCAAGGCTTGAAATGCCTGCGGGTGTTTATATCGACATTAAAATGAAAACCAAGTAATAACCTTCAGCTTAAGAACCTTCCTATATATAGGAGGGGTCCGCTGACGAAAGAAGGAGGAAGCAAATGAAGAAAGCTATTTTGGCAACAAAAGTCGGAATGACTCAGATCTTCAATGAAGACGGAGTACTCGTTCCGGTAACAGTGCTTGAGGCAGGCCCCTGCGTGGTCACTCAGGTCAAGACAGAAGAAAATGACGGCTACAAGGCAGTTCAGGTAGGCTTCGTCGACAAGAAGGACCGCATCGTTAATAAGGATGCAAAGGGCAAGAAAGAGATCGTTCACAGAAACGGTGTTAACAAGCCCCTCAAGGGTCACTTCGATAAGGCAGGAGTAACATCCAAGAGATTCGTAAGAGAGTTCCGCTTTGATAACAGCGATGAATATCAGGTGGCTCAGGAGATCAAAGCAGATATCTTTGAAGTAGGCGATAAGGTTGATGCATCTGCGATCTCAAAAGGAAAAGGTTTCCAGGGCACGATCAAGAGACTCGGTCAGCACAGAGGACCTATGAAGCACGGTAGTAAGTTCCACCGCCATCAGGGTTCAAACGGTGCATGTTCCTCACCCTCAAGAGTATTCAAGGGAAAAGGAATGCCCGGTCAGATGGGTGGCGTTAAGGTCACGGTACAGAATCTTGAAGTTGTCCGCGTAGATGCAGAAAAGAACCTGTTACTTGTTAAGGGAGCAGTTCCCGGACCTAAGAAGGCATTGATCACGGTTAAAGAGAGCGTAAAGGTCGCAAAGTAACAAGGACCTACAGAAAGGAGGAACATACAGATGGCTAACGTATCTGTTTACAATATGGAAGGCAAAGAAGTCGGAAAGATGGACCTGTCCGATTCCGTATTTGGAGTAGATGTAAATGAGCATCTTGTACATCTGGCAGTAGTTCAGCATCTTGCTAACAACCGTCAGGGTACACAGAAAGCAAAGACACGCGGAGAGGTTTCCGGAGGCGGAAGAAAGCCCTGGAGACAGAAAGGAACCGGTCACGCAAGACAGGGTTCGACAAGATCCCCTCAGTGGAAAGGCGGCGGAGTTGTATTCGCACCCGTACCGAGAGATTATTCCTTCAAGCTTAACAAGAAGGAAAAGAGAGCAGCTCTTAAGAGCGCACTCACATCATGTGTTCAGTCTGACAGGTTCTTCGTACTTGACGAACTGAAGCTTGATGAGATCAAGACCAAGAAATTCTGCGAGGTTCTTTCAAACCTTAAGATTTCAAAGGCAGTTGTGATCGTTCCCGAAGACGACCAGAACGTAAAGCTTTCGGCAAGAAACGTTCCCGATGTGATCACAGCATCAGTCGGAACGATGAACACCTATGACATAATGAAGTATTCAACGGTCATCGCAACAAAGGATACCGTAGCAAAGATTGAGGAGGTGTACGCATAATGGCAGCTATCAATTACTATGACGTAATCCTGAAGCCTGTTGTGACTGAGAAGAGCATGGCCGGCATGGGAGACAAGAAGTACACATTTTTGGTACATCCCGAAGCAAACAAGACAATGATCAAGGAAGCCGTTGAGAAAATGTTCGACGGTACAAAGGTAAGAAGCGTTAACACGATGAACCTTGACGGTAAAAAGAAGAGACGCGGAATGATCTACGGAAGGACAGCAAAGTCCAAGAAGGCGATCGTAACACTTACCGAGGACAGCAAAGATATAGAGTTATTTACAGGCCTTTGATTTTAACCGGTAAATAACCTGTCAGAAAGATCAATATAGGTCCGAGAGACCTGATAATTAAACAGTAAAGGAGATAATATCATGGGAATCAAGAAGTATAACCCATATACACCGTCCAGAAGACAGATGACATGCTCCGATTTTTCAGAGATAACAAAGAAGGAGCCCGAGAAGTCACTTTGTACTTCACTTAAGAAGAATGCAGGACGTAACAACCAGGGTAAGATAACGGTTCGTCATCGCGGAGGCGGTAACAGAAGAAAATACAGGATCGTTGATTTTAAGCGTCAGAAAGACGGCATTGCAGCTACAGTAATAGGTATCGAGTACGATCCCAACAGAACAGCGAACATCGCACTCATCTGCTATGCAGACGGCGAGAAGTCATACATCCTTGCACCTGAAGGACTTACAGACGGAATGAAGGTCATGAACGGACCCGATGCCGAAATAAGAGTCGGTAACTGCCTTCCTCTTTCAGAGATCCCTGTAGGTACGATGGTACATAACATAGAGCTTTATCCCGGTAAGGGCGGACAGCTCGTAAGAAGTGCCGGAGGCGGAGCACAGCTTATGGCAAAAGAAGGTAAGTACGCAACACTTCGTCTTCCTTCGGGCGAGATGAGAATGGTTCCCATCATCGCAAGAGCTTCCATCGGTGTTATCGGAAACGGAGATCACAACCTTGTTAACATCGGTAAGGCAGGACGTAAGCGTCACATGGGTATCAGACCTAC
>JAGAFR010000043.1 GCA_017612555.1 Lachnospiraceae bacterium
ATTATACATCCGCTTTATATTATTATCAATTCTCTTGAAAAATCATGCACATGATCTTTTCCAAACTTAAATGTACATGCCATATCATAGAGGTTTGCTGCCCTGATATCTTTTTCAAACAGATACAAAGCTTCGTCGTCAAGTATGGATGCGGCATCTCCTGCCTTGCTGATAACGGGAACAACGCATGATTCCTTGATCTGTGACAATAGTCCTGCAGCCGACCTGCGAAATCCAAGTATCCTCACATATAACACTCCGCAGTCTTCAAGATCCTCCGCGTAGTCTGATTTTCGTATATCAAGAAGTATGTGCAGGAGTGCACGGTACACCCTGCTCCTTGTGTATTCCTTGGAATGAACGAGTCCTACAAAGTCTTCATAGTTTTTGTATTTCCCGATATTTGCCCTGATACGTCCTGCGATATTGGCGGACACATCCATATAATCCGTAAGATCATATCCTTCATCCTTCTCCCGCTCGAGTATCTGATCGAGCACGGTATATAACTGGATCGAAAGGTCACCGGATAATATCGGAAACGCCCTGTCCTTTATATCCGCAAGATTTCTGTACACGTATTTCGGTATCAGATATGTAAAATCCTCTTTATTCGCCACTTTCCTTCTGACGGTAAGTGCCGAAAGGGAATTATCGCTTCCGTCAAGATGATCTCCTCCAATACGTTTGATACATACGGGTTCGATGTCCGCTCCCAGCATATCAAGAGATTTGATATACCTTACGGCAAGCATGTCATTTGACGCAAATTCATTGCCGGTGACCATAGCGTACGCCTTAGCGTATGATACACCCTCACGAAGGAGTTTCGTGATCTTGAATTTCTTTGATCTGTCAGAGTTCTCTCCCTGTGACAGAATATGAAGCCCCGGATCATTTTCTTCCTTAAGGCCTGCGCAGGACCTGAGAAGATCAAGGTCTCCGCATTCCGATCCAAAGCACAGGCAGTCAACGCACCCGAGGTCCGCAACAACAGAAACGGCTCCGAGGGCAAAATAATCCGCCGAAGCCGTTGCATACATTACAGGTAATTCTATGACCAGATCCGCTCCGCCGGCAAGCGCCATCGCAGATCTTGAGTATTTATCGCATATAGCAGGCAGTCCGCGCTGAACAAAATCGCCGCTCATGACTGCGATCAGATAATCCGCTCCCGTTATCTGCCTTGCACGGCGAAACAGGTATTCATGACCGTTATGAAATGGATTGAGTTCACAAATGACGGCGCAGACCTTCATGATTTTCCTCAGTTTTTGAAACTGTGTATCGGTGCGGGGATCCTTCCCTTTCTTGCAATGAATTCTTCACATGAAAAACCGTTAACTGCCATTACCGGAGCATGTCCGAGAAGTCCTCCGTACTCTACGGTATCTCCGACCTTTTTGCCCTTTGCGGGACACAGACGTACGGCCGTTGTCTTCTGATTGACCATACCTATCGCCATCTCGTCTGCTATTATACCGGCAATGGTCGATGCGCTCGTATCGCCGGGAATGGCTATCATATCAAGTCCAACGGAACATACACACGTCATGGCCTCAAGTTTTTCAAGCGTAAGCGCACCGACACTTGCGGCATCTATCATTCCCTGATCTTCCGATACGGGAATAAATGCACCGCTGAGTCCACCCACATATGAGCTTGCCATGACACCACCCTTCTTGACCTGATCGTTAAGAAGCGCAAGTGCCGCTGTTGTTCCGGGAGCACCGGCATATTCAAGACCCATCTCACATAATATATCAGCAACCGAATCACCGACTGCCGGTGTCGGCGCAAGTGACAGATCCACTATTCCGAACGGTATATGCAACCTCTCCGATGCCTCCTTGGCAACCAGCTGCCCGACTCTCGTGACTTTAAAAGCAGTCTTCTTAATCGTCTCGCACAGTTCCTCAAAGCCCTGTCCCTTTGTTCCGGCAACCGCACGCTTAACAACACCCGGGCCTGAAACGCCGACATTAATGACAGCATCGCCTTCCGTTACTCCGTGAAAAGCACCCGCCATGAACGGATTATCATCCGGAGCGTTACAGAATACGACAAGCTTGGCAGGACCAATATCTGACTTTTCCGAAGTCTGCTTTATTATCCTGCCCATCAGTCGTACCGCATCCATATCGATACCGCACTTTGTCGAACCGACATTTACGGATGAGCATACAAGACTCGTAGATGCAAGCGCATCGGGTATCGACAGGATAAGGTTCTTATCCGCAGGCGTCATACCTTTTGAAACAAGTGCTGAATATCCGCCGAGGAAATTAACGCCCACAGCCTTGGCTGCTTTATCAAGAGCCTGTGCGATCTTAACGTAATCCTCCGGGCACTTCGCTGCCTTCGCCCCTACAAGCGCGATCGGCGTAACAGATATCCTCTTGTTCACGATGGGAATACCGAATTCGAGTTCTATCGCTTTACCCGTCGCCACAAGATCCTTTGCGACAGTCGTGATCTTGTTATAGATATTGTCGCACAGTTTATCAAGATCGTCCGACACACAGTCAAGGAGACTTATGCCGAGCGTGATCGTGCGCACATCGAGGTTCTGCTCCTCGATCATCTTATTCGTTTCATTGACTTCAAATATATTTATCATGATCAGATCCTATGCATTGACTCAAATATCTCTTCACGCTGACAATGTATCACAACGCCGATCTCTTCTCCGATCTGCGTCAGCTCCGACGCTACATCGTTAAACGGTTTCGACGATTCGTTCATGTCAACTACCATCATCATGTTAAAATACCCGCTGACGATAGTCTGCGAGATATCAAGGATGTTTATCCTGTTGTTTGCAAGATACGTGCATACCTTGGCGATTATGCCGACCGTATCTTTTCCTACAACCGTGATTATCGTTTTTTTCATAATATCCTCCGTAATATTACAGTCGCAGTTTAAGCGACTACTGTGATCGGTGCCGAGACCTCCGATCTTTTTGCTACCCTTATCTCAAAATCAGACGGCTCATACTTGCAGTCATCCATCATTATCTCAAGTCTTACAGCCTCATATGCAAGCTCGGCGAGATTGTTCTCTGCGCTAAGATGTCCGAGCATTATCGACTTCATATCATCATGGAGAAGCCTGCAAAGAAGCCTTCCGCAGTTTTCATTCGACAGATGTCCGCGGTCTGACAGGATGCGCTGCTTCAGTACATACGGATATTTCCCGACCTGCAGCATGTTCACATCATGGTTAGCCTCAAGGAACAATGCATCAAGTCCCGAAAATCCTTCGATTATCCTGTCCGTATACGTTCCCAGATCCGTGCATACACCAACTGCGCTCTTTCCGCTTTCCAGGCGGTAAGCTACAGGCTCATTGGCATCGTGACTGACCTCGATGGGTTTGACGCAGATGTCTTTTATGTCAAAATCATTATCCGCAGCTATAACATTAAAAAGGGATTCGTCTATCTTTCCAAGATACTTCTGGTTCATTATCCCTTCTATCGTTCCACGGGTTGCATACATGGGTATCCCGTATTTTCTGGCAAGAACTCCGACGGATGCAATATGATCCGAATGTTCATGAGTGATAAGAAGTGCATCAAGCTCATCTGTTTTCAGGCCGATCCTGTTCAGCCCTTCCTCGATCCGTTTGCCGCTTATCCCCGCATCAATGATAACGTGGGTATTGTCCGTTCCAACATAGATGCAGTTTCCACTGCTCCCACTAGCGATACTACATAACCTCATTTTTATACTCCCCTTCTAACTTACTATATAAGGACGCTCGCCCATTTGGATCACCTTCGGTGATAGGGGCTCGCGGTGCAGTCAGGTTCTTCCCGCTCTCGCCGAGGGCATCTCGCACTTCGTGCAAGATATCTAGCGGGCCCCTCCTAACTGCATTTACTCCCATCTTATATCCAGAAAATCCCCATCTTTGAGCGGCTCCGAGAACACCGCCTTATGACTGTTAAGCTCCGTAACGATCCCCTTCCCCTTCGGTCTGTTCTTGAGATCAAAATCGATATACTCGAATATATCCACAAACACATACCCGGGCTTGTTGTCCATCGTCACAGGATCCCCGTTGACAAACACCGTTACGGTCTGATAATTACTCTCTTCTTCCTTGCGGCGCTGTTCTTCCTTCTGCTGCTTGTACTCGACGTACTCCTCATCGAGTGTTCCGTCATCAGCGTACTCGCTGTTTTCGATCGACTCTGCCTCTACCGCGTCTTCGTATGTCTCGATCTTCTTCGCGGGCGCCTTCTGATTGATGCTCGCCTTCGCAGTCTCGACTTCTTCATCCGTCACATCGGACAGGTTCAGATCCTCCATTGTCCATATCACTGAGAAGTTGTCGTAACAGAGCGTATCCTTATCTGCTTTTTTATTGTTCACGTATATGTTCATTTCGGGATTGAGTATCACGTCCATGAACTCGATTATCTGAGATACAGTGTAGTAGTTGAGCATCTTGATATCATCATTGTTCCTGATA
>JAGAFR010000044.1 GCA_017612555.1 Lachnospiraceae bacterium
AGAAAATGGAGATGCCACCCCGGCATGTTGATACCATCCATATAATCGGGAAAATATACACCAACGAGAGACCCTCGGATATTCTCAAAAATAAATGCTTTCTGCGTCTTTCCGAGGACCTCCTTTAGCGTGACGTGATGTGACCTGTACGGGGCTTCGGATCTGGCATCCACCTTTTCAAATACTCCATCGATCCGCACAACATGCATGCTGTTCAGTCCAAACCTTTCTTCGATCTTTCTTGTCAGTTCTGTGCGGACCGTTGTAATATCCAGCATATCCTTAAGCAAAAACTCCTGCTCACCGTAAAGCTTTGCCACAGCCGCAAAGGGAACTCCCGTTTCCGGCGGAATCTGTGTCACATATCCATCCTGATCCGCTCTGTAGCAACGACCGTCCATTACGATCATTTCCCCATTCACATCTTCAAATGTTCCAAGTCCTGTGTCCCCCTCTTTAAGGAGCTCCCCGGCACTTATCACTGCCCGGCTGTATCCCAGAGCGAGCGCCTGCAGTGTTGAAACCTGATACATCTTATTATCCATTAGTATTCCCTCTTATCACGAATGTTTTCATGCCTCATACGTTCCGAAGCTATCCGTACATCATCCCCGGTAATGATCACGACATTGGGCTTTTTGTCCTGTATCTCTGCCATGGCTTTTTCATAACTGTTGATGAAGAAATCAATGCTTTCCTTCACTCGGACCAAAGCTGCGGGATCATCGCTTTCCGATACGACCAGGCGGTTCTCGACCATCGCGGATGATTCGGCGTGGTTGATCTTATTGCGGATATCACCGATATGGTAATATGCGTACAGGATATCCTGCAGCGTATCCAGGCTGTTGCAGGCGGTAATGCCGGTGATCAGCGAAGGATCACTGTTCTCAACGGATTCTGTTCTCAGGACGGCATACACATGCTGCGTATCCTCACCCTTGGCTCCCTTGCCCCTTGTCCCCGAACGGTTATAGGTCTTGATGAAATAGTGGTCAATATAATCCATCTTATAGTATTCATAAGGCTTCAACGCCAGGCGCTGCTGAGCAAACAGCTGCGTGACATGAGCTACAATCTCCTCACTATCGCAATAATAGAATACTCCGGTGTTCACCAGATTCTCCGGAGCTTTGGACTCGATCACAGTAAGGGTCTGCTGGTAAAACTTATGTCGATAAGCCCACTTTACCAGATCGATAAACGGGAGCGCGGCATCCCCCTCCAGAAGCGAGCCGTAGTCCTCGCGAATACTCTCCGCGATCACTGAAAAATACATACCGTAGCGGCCGGAAGATCGCCAGAACTCTTCGCTTGCAAACAGCTTGCGAAGGCGCAGGATACCACTCTCCACAAGCGGTATATTACACATCGAAAGCCCCGTATCAACATCACGCATGGCATAAACCATACCGGCTATATGTTCATCGTTTTCTCCGCTCTTTTTCCAAATGTCCACGATCATGTCAGCCTTGCCGTAATTCAGGAAAGACCGGATCGCATGGAACAACTCCGTATAGCCAAAACCTTCCGTACAATCATACATGATACCGGCCATTTGTCTCGGAACGTTGCGCAAAGTATATAACTTCTTTAAATGAACCCTGCTTCCCGGCATGGTGACCAGAATGTCCAACATGTTCAGGACAAAAAACGTGTCCGCAGCATCATCACTGTTAAGTGAAATATACAGATTGACCTCTTCCTGATCGTTGGTGACGGACTCCTTCATCGCCATCGCACTGTCAATCCACTGCTGCCCATCTTCCATTTCGGCTTCTGTTATGAACCGCAGACAGACTTTCTCATTGATCGGCAGAAGTTCCATCTTTGCCGAAGGCTTAAGTTCCGAGTACAGATAACTCTTTACCCACCGCTTACACGGTTCGGAATCATCGCGAAGCTCCGGACAGGCCTCAAAGAGTTCAGACCAAAAACTCTCACGGGTCCGGTCGTTTTGAGACAGCACATCAAACAAGCGATTGAGTTTTACATTATTCAGTTCAGGTGTCTTCTCATGGAACTTGCGAATAAACCCGGTAAGTTTCTCCCGCACTTCCCCGGGGAGACGAACGTCTTCTTTCTCCCGGTCCGCCTGCAGTTCGTCAGCATACTTCGCAATACGCTTCTGAAGAAGCGCGTAGGCAGAAAGCGTAGCCTCATTCTTCGAATACAGGCCTCTTCCGTGTATTAGATCAACGGGATTCAATTCGTCCTCTTCATCATAACTACCTGCCCCACCGATAACTATGATCTCATCTATGTCATGCATTGACAGTACGGCTTTTATACCTGCCTCCGCATCAAGTAGCGCATCACAGAATACTGAGTCGAATTCTTTCTGAAAGGAATAGTACCGGACAGGCAGCTGCGTTTCTGTCCGGCTTACAGATGTCAAAAGAATATTACGTGCCATGATTTCCTCCTTTTTACCACCTGACTTATGTATTCATCATCTTAAAGCTTCTTGCATTGGAACTGTAAAGTTTCTTAAATACCCTGTAGTTTCTGTCATATACCTCTTTATTCACAGTGTTTGGCTTATAAACATGTTCTGCTTTTACAAGCTCTCTTGAAAGCTTAAGCACGTCGACTCCTTTGATGCCTGCGGCCACAACAAGCGCAGTTCCTATGGCGCCAACTTCCTGGGGGTTACCGACTGTCTCTATGGTTCTTCCTGTAATGTCAGAGAGCATCTGGCAGGTGACAGGGGATAAGGCTCCGCCGCCGACAAATCTGATCGTATCGGAAGTTTTCACCTTCTTCATCTCGCATTCAAGGAGCCAGCGCAGGTGATAACAGATACCTTCCATCACAGCCCTTATCATATCTCTTTTGCCGTTTTCAACCCTGATGTTAAAGAACATCCCGGCAGCATTCGAATCCTCAAACGGACACCGGTTTCCATGAATCCACGGGGTAAAGATCACGCCGTTTGCCCCCGGCGGAACCCTGCTGATCTCCTCGGAGAGGAAATCATAAAGACTTGTATATTTGCTTTCCACATCATCCGTGATCTTGGTCTGATTCAAATACACGCCGACTTCATCCAAAGCAAGATGATCCATAACCCATTCAAAGCACTTCCCCGCCGTTTCCAGTTCCGCATAATAATTATAATATCCCTTTTTTGCCGAAAGTACACCGGTTATCATGGCATTGATATCAACTGTCTGATGATCGAGATACGTCGATACCCATCCTGATGTTCCAACATATATATGCGTATCGCCCGGTCTCGTACATCCGGCACCGATATTTACGAAGGTTGTGTCACCTCCGCCGCCGAAGACCGGGATTCCCTCCACAAGTCCGAGATCATTTGCCGCCTTATCAGTCAGCCCTCCGACAAGGTCTGTACATTCTATGATCTCCGGCATATGCTTTGGATTTACCTTATACATCTTTAGAAGGCCCTTGTTCCACCCTTCCTTTCCCTTTCGCGTGTCATAGAGGAAGGTCGCAAAAGCCGAATCGGCAGTCCGGATTATCCTGCCCGTGCAGCGTGCAACAAGATAGTCCCCGATATCCAGCCATTTATAAATCTTCCTATAGATATCGGGTTCATTGTTCTCCACCCATTTATACTTCCAGACCGGATCCTTCGCGCTTGTTGAACCGGCGTAATTAACGATCAGATTCCTAACGAGCTTATACAGACTGCAGCCGGAAACCTTGATGATCCCGCTCCCCATGCAATCCTTATACTCTTTTACACCTTTCTGATCCAGATAGTTCATCGGAGGTCTGACGGCATTGGCATTTTCATCTACCATAACCGTGCCCTGCATCTGTGAACAAAAAGCCAGTCCTCCGATTTCTTCGGGTCTGACATCCGACTTCTTAAACAAATCTTTAGTGGTCGCTCGCAGCGCATTCCACCACTCTTCGGTATCCTGTTCGGCTCCGCCATCCTCGGAGATATACAAACCATAAGCAGCAGCAGAGCTTGCCACAAGCTTTATCTCCTCGTCAATTCCAAACAAACAGGTCTTTACGCTGCTTGTTCCGAAGTCATAAATGATGATATACATTTGGCCTCACTCTTTCAGGTGGATGTTCCAGCCGGTGTCGATCTTATCTTTAACCTCATCCCTTATCTCATCATTAAGTTCCGGCCAGTCGATCAC
>JAGAFR010000045.1 GCA_017612555.1 Lachnospiraceae bacterium
TGCTGCTCGACTTCCATGAAGACTTTTTTGTCCCGATGGATCGTATATAATGCTTCTCTGATCTTCGGAAGATGTGATCTTTCAAACAGAACATCAACTACCGGGCCGGAGATCTGAACGATCTTTCCATTCATTGATAAGCGCTCCTATCTGTTCTTCTTTTTCTTAAGCGCGCGGGCTCCCGAAGATATCTCGGTTATCTCGCTCGTTATCTTACTCTGTCTTGCGTGATTGTATTCAAGCCGCAGCTCCGACATTAGCTGCGCGGCATTTTTGTCCGCCTCATCCATCGCGTTCATCCTGGCGCTCTGCTCGCAGCAGAAGCTGTCTATAAGAGCGCTGTACAGATACTCGGCTACATAGCTTCTGACGATATTCTTAAGCACGGTCTCCGCTGACGGAAAAAAATCAAACAATGCTTCGGGCTCTTTATCGTTCTCATCGGTAAAATCTTTCCGGTGAAATGGAAGGAGCCGCACTGTCGTTGCCCTTTGCGATACCTGGTTTTCCAGGTCCGTATATATCAGGAATATCTTGGATATCTCTCCCTTGTCGTACATAGAGAGTATATAATCAGCCATGACGCGGGTAAGCCTCATTGTCGGATTGTCGGCCGAGAACTTGAATCGCTCATCATACGGGATGTTCCTGGCGTCGCAGTATTTACATCCGTAATCCCCGACCATAAAAAACTTACTCTCATGATCGGTCATCTGACTCTCAAATTCTTTGATCACCGCATGATTGTAAAATCCCGCAAGACCCTTGTCCGACGTTACGACAATGTATGCATATGCGCCGGGCAGATCATGGGAGCCGTCGGCCGGATACATGTACGGACTGTTTATCTTCTTCGAAGACCTGAATATCCTCTTGATCTCATCGTTAAGTGCGTCAAAATGGGGACGTGTACGTTCCAGCTCCGCCTTGGCATGTCTCATTTTGCTCGACGAGATCATATACATGGCTTTCGTGATCTTTTCGGTATCTGCCACGGATTTCATCCGCGATCTTATCTCTCTTATATCAGCCATAGGCACTCATGACCGTTTCGTATATCCTTTGCCTGTCATCGTCCGAAAGAGTTCCTTCGTTCTCGATGCGGGCCGCTATGTCCTGGCATTTTGATATCGCATCCGAAACTATTTCCTTCACCCTGATATCCGCATCTGCGGGATCTATCTTCTCAAACTTATCCATGGTGGCGATCACAAGCGTGAACACCTGCTCGGTAAGTGTCATCGGACTGTTCTGCTTCTGCTTCAGGACTTTCATCAATCCTTCACCGTATCGGATCTGTTTCTTGGTAGCCTCATCCATATCACCGGCAAACTGTGAAAAAGTCTCCATCTCCCTGTACTGCGCAAGGTCGAGTCTTAGTGTGCCCGCTGCCTTTTTCATGGCTTTGGTCTGTGCGTCTCCGCCGACACGGGATACGGATAATCCGACGTTTATGGCAGGGCGCTGACCCAGTCTGAACAGTCCGCCCGCAAGGAATATCTGTCCGTCCGTTATCGAAATGACGTTGGTGGGGATATATGCGGACACATCCTCTTCCTGCGTCTCTATGACCGGAAGTGCGGTAAGCGAACCGCCCCCTCTTGCCTCACTGAGGTGTGCCGAACGCTCGAGAAGTCTTGAATGAAGATAAAATACATCACCCGGATAAGCTTCACGTCCCGGCGCCCGTTCAAGAAGAAGACTTATGGATCTGTATGCGACTGCGTGCTTGGACAGGTCATCGTACACTATCAGCACGTCTTTTCCTTTCTCCATAAAGTACTCTCCCATCGAACACCCGGAATAGGGAGCAATATACTGGAGCGGTGCGGGATCAGCCGCCGAAGCGCAGACAACGATCGTGTATTCCATCGCACCGTTCTTCGTAAGCGTATCGACAAGCCTTGCAACAGTGCTCGACTTCTGTCCTATCGCAACATATATGCATATCACGTCCTTACCCTTCTGGTTAAGGATCGTGTCCGTGATTATCGTACTCTTTCCGGTCTGACGGTCACCGATTATGAGTTCTCGCTGTCCGCGTCCTATGGGGAACATGGAATCGATCGCAAGGATCCCGGTCTCAAGCGGAACGTTTACCGGCTGCCTGTCTATTACCGCGGGCGCGTCGTTTTCAACCGGCCTGTATGCATCTGCAATGATATCGCCGCGTCCGTCTATGGGAACTCCCAGCGGGTCCACCACTCTTCCGAGAAAGCTCTCACCGACCGGAACTCCGGCAACCCTTCCCGTTCTCTTTACGATACTTCCTTCGGCAACCTCTTCCTCGGAATCAAACAGGATGCAGGCCGTTTCGTTCATGCGAAGGTCGAGAGCCATACCTCTTATCCCGCCTGAAAAGAGAAGTATCTCGCCGTATGACGTATCATTAAGACCGCTCACCGTTGCTATCCCGTCACCGACGGATGTAACGGTCCCGATCTCATCTATCATGACCTCCGGCGTCCAGTGTGTAAGCGTATCCTTAATGAGCGGGATTATATCCGTACGTTCATGTTGAAGTGCAAGAAGAGCATCCTGAAGTTGTCTCAGTCTGCCCTGCTTATTCCAATCGTATACGTCCCCACCGACAATAAGCCTAAAGCCCCCTTCTATTTCGGGACTGTTCTTCCATCCTATGGATATCGGCTCTTTATACCTGTCCAGAAGGAACTGTGATAATCTTTCAAGATCCTTCTCGGAAGGTTTGTCGCTGCTGTATAGAACAGCGGTCTTGATCTCATCCATTGTTCTGACCCTTTTTAGCTATATCTCCTTTGCCGACGCTCTCAAAGAACGAATCAAAATCATCCTCGAGAGTATCATTTTCCATAACGATCTTCTCGGCCGCTTTGGATACGTATTCGGCGATCTCCGTCTGCGCTCTGGCGATAAGACGGTCGTGTTCAGCCTGTGCCTTATCCCTTGCATCGTCGATTATCTTGGAAGCTTTTTCATGAGCATCCGAGATGATCTTTTCCCTGTCGGATTCTGCAGCCGCACTGATATCCGCACGAGTCCTGGCGTTTTCCTTTTCAGCCTCGGCAAGCTTTGATTCGTATTCCGTCTTCAGCTTCTCGGCATCCGACAGAGCATCCTTTGTGCGCGCGTCTCTCTTTCGGTATTCTTCTTCACGCTTATCCATAAAATCATGGACCGGCTTATACAGGAGAAGATACAGTATCCCCAGCAGAAGGACCAGATTGAAAAGATGCAGCAGTATCTGCTGTATATCAATATTAAGCGGCATAACCATGCTCCTTTATCAACATCCTAGAGTACGAAAATGATCAGGATAGCCACGATCAAAGCATAGATGATGGCTGTCTCCACAAATACAAGTCCGAGCATCATCGTTGTCCTGATCTTACCTTCAGCTTCAGGCTGTCTTGCGATGCCCTCAATGGCTTTCCAGATGACCAGACCCATTGCTATCGCACCTGCCGCAGCAACAACCGCAACAACGATCGCTGCCGAATTTCCTTTTGTGTGGATGACCGATGCATCATCGGACATCACTTCCACAACTGCTTCTGCCTCCTGTGCGGCAAGCACGCTCTTCGGTGTAAAGATCACTCCGAGAGTAAGCGCTATCATAAGCGCTGCCGTAAGTCTTACTAAGTTTTTCATATGATTGGTTCCTCCTTAACCCTATAAAGGAATCTTCCCATCTTCGATGGGCCCCTCCTTCATACTTACTTCTCCGTAAAACAGTGCCGTCAGCATCGTCAGGACATACGCCTGAATGAGTGCGTGCAGCATCGTGAACATCACCGCAACAAATACCGGAATGATAAAGCTTGTGGTGATGTAATAATATACAAGTTCTGTAACGAGCGCTCCTGACAGGAGAGCTCCGAATAATCTGAAACTCATGGAGATCGGAAGCGAAAAGTCCTTGAGCGTATGAAGTACACCCTTGAACCTGTTGCCTGCGATACCGCCCGAAAGGATCACAAGATATGAAAAAACACCCATGGAAATAGCTCCGTTTATATCCGCAAGCGGAGCAGGAAGTGCAATGGCCCCGCCGTTTGTCGTGGGAACCATTATCCCGAGAAGTTCAAACATCGTTCCGATGAATATATATGCTCCCGCAGTGAACACATACACACCGAGAAAGTTGTGTCTGTGGGGACTGTTGGACTTGGCAAGATCATCAAAAATACCCACGGCCTGCTCAAGAAGAAGCTGGAATCTTCCGGGGATATCCTTAAACTTCGGGATAACAAATATTCTTACGATAAGTGAGAAAACAAAAATGATCGCAGTGACGGTATAGGCGCTTACGACCGCAGGATTCACAGCTCCAACGATCGGAAAGGCAACCTTGGATGTCTCATGAAGTACTGCATCCTTCATGACGATATTTATCGGCTCCTCTTCTTTTGCAGGATCGCCCGTAAGAAAGATGCCCACAATGAGAGCCGCGAGTATGCACGAACAGATAACGATAAAACGTGTTCTTTTCTTTTTATCCATCGATTTGATCAGACCAGTATCTGTGCCTCTACGCCCAGCAGATCTTTGTTTGCCTCGATCACGGGTCTTACATACTGCTCGAGGTAATTATCAACCTGGTCCGCACTCCTTCCGGTATAGTCCGCGGGATTCATATATCCGTTCAGTTCATCGATCGTTAGGTTAAAATCATCCGATGCTGCTATGAGCTCAAGCAGGTCGTTATCGGCACCGTCCTGTTTAATGTGCTTTCCGGCTTCAACGGACAGACGTCTTATCGCCTCATGAAGTTCCTGTCTGTTGCCGCCTGCCTTGACTGCATCCATCATTATGTTCTCCGTTACCATGAACGGAAGCTCGCTTCTGATATGTTTGTCAATGACCTTTGTATTTACAACAAGGCCGTTAGTCACGTTTATACACAGATCGAGGATCCCGTCGAGTGCCAGGAAACCTTCGGCAACAGCAAGACGCTTGTTTGCCGAATCATCAAGTGTTCTTTCAAACCACTGTACCGCTGATGTGATCGCAGGATTAAGTGCATCTATCATGACATATCTTGAAAGAGAAGCTATCCTCTCGGACCTCATGGGATTACGCTTATATGCCATAGCAGACGATCCGATCTGATCCTTTTCAAAGGGCTCTTCCACTTCCTTAAGATGCTGCAGAAGTCTTATGTCGTTGGACATCTTATGTGCCGATGCCGCTATGCCCGCGAGGACATTTAAGACTCTCGTATCGATCTTTCTTGAATATGTCTGCCCGCTTACGGGATAGCAATCCTTAAATCCCATCTTGGCAGCGATCATATCATCGAGTCTGTCGAGCTTGTCGCGGTCATTATCAAACAGTTCCTTAAATGAAGCCTGGGTACCTGTTGTGCCTTTGCACCCCAGGAGCTTCAGCGACCCGATAACATAATCGATATCCTCGAGATCTATCATGAACTCATTGATCCAGAGCGTTGCCCTCTTTCCCACCGTTGTGGGCTGCGCGGGCTGAAAATGCGTGAACGCAAGTGTAGGCACGTTCTTGTATTCATCCGCAAATCCTGCCAGGATATTGATCACATTGAGCAGCTTCTTACGGACGAGTTCAAGGCCCTCCCTCATGACGATCATATCGGTATTGTCGCCGACATAACAGCTGGTAGCACCGAGATGGATGATGCCGGCAGCCTTCGGGCACTGCTGCCCATACGCATATACATGGCTCATCACATCATGCCTTACCTGCTTCTCGCGCTGCCTTGCAACATCATAATTGATGTCGGAAACATGAGCCTTCATCTCCTCGATCATTTCATCGGTTATGACCGGCTTGCCATCCTGTTCAAGACCAAGTTCCTTCTCAGTCTCCGCAAGTGCTATCCATAATTTTCTCCATGTCGTAAACTTCTTATCCTGCGAGAAGATGTACTGCATCTCCTTCGACGAATAACGTTCCGACAACGGGCTGATATATCTGTCTGTGTTCATTACGATCCTCTGAAGTATTACTGCAGATCCCGGCCTGTAAGAAGCTTATAGCACCGCAGGTATTTCTCTATGGTGCCGGCAGTTACGTCATCAGGCAGCTTCCATGTATGACCCGGGTTGTTCTTCAGCCAGTCTCTTGCAAACTGCTTGTCAAAAGACAACTGGCTCCTTCCCTTTTCATATTGATCCTTGTCCCAGAATCTGGATGAATCCGGTGTGAGTACTTCGTCGCCGAGAACGATCTGCCCGTTTTCATCAAGTCCGAACTCAAACTTCGTATCGGCGATTATTATCCCGTGCTCGCTCGCATAATCTGCGCACTTATTGTATATGGCAAGTGAATACTCTCTTATCTTGGAAGCATACTGCTCTCCCTTTCCGGGAAATCTCTTCTCAAGATATTCGATGCATTCCTCATATGATACGTTCTCGTCATGTTCGCCGATCTCGGCCTTTGTTGACGGAGTGAATATCGCCTCGGGAAACTTCTCCGATTCTACAAGACCTTCCGCAACTTTTCTCTTGCAGACTGTTCCGCTCTTTTGATACTCGGCCCATGCAGTACCCGTGATGTATCCCCTTACGATGCACTCTACCGGTATCATCGTAAGCTTTCTGACCAGCATGCTTCTTCCTTCAAAGTCTTTGTTTCGGAAGAACTCCGGCATATCTTTCGTGTCGGTCGATATCATGTGATTCGGCACGATATCTTGCGTCTTCTCGAACCAGAACTTTGACATCTGGGTCAGGACCTTACCCTTATCCGTGATGACATTGTCGAGTATCACGTCAAAGCAGCTGATCCTGTCAGTGGCAACTATGACAAGGTTATCTCCCACATCATAGATCTCTCTGACTTTTCCGGATTTTACGGGTGTGTATTCCTGCATTTATCTCGTTCCCTTCGTAGATATTCAACTCCAATATTTTACTCCAAGACTGCGCTTTTTGCAAGGCAGACGGCACTACCGGGTGTATCCGATCTCATCTGCCAGCTTCTTTTCTATGACCACGATGGCGTCTCTGTGGAGCCTCATGAACGTTGCCGGACACATAGGATCTATCTTGTCATCCATAAGGAGCTTTTTGGCCGCATCCTGCTTGTTTCCGTTTATGATCATAAGAAGCGTCTTTGCTTTCATGATACTGCCCATTCCCATCGTGACCGCGAACCTCGGGACCTCATCGCGGTTGGCAAAGAATCTCGTATTGGCATCGATCGTACTTTCCTCAAGTGTTTCCTTATGAGCCTTTTCATACAGGAAAGCTCCGGGCTCGTTGAATCCGAGATGTCCGTCGGGTCCTACTCCGAGAACCTGAAGATCGATGTCTGTCCTGTCGAGTATATCGTTGAACTCCTTAAGATTAGCCTCGGTATCACCGGTCCCCTTTGCAACATACGTGTTTGCCTTATCGATATTGATGTGGTCAAACAGATTATCATCCATGAAGAATCTGTAGCTCTGAGGATGTGTCGGCTCAAGGCCCACGTACTCATCAAGATTTACGGAATGAACTTTTGAAAAATCAAGTCCTTCCTCTTTGCATCTTCTGGCAAGTTCACGATACATTCCCACGGGGCTCGATCCGGTAGCCAGTCCCAGCGTGCAGTCGGGCTTTACCCTTACGAGCCTGTCGATATAATCCGCCGCTTTCTTAGCGCCGTCCTCATAATCATTTGCAACTATGACTTTCATTACATGTCCTCCTATCCCTTGATCTTATCCCTTTTCTTATCCCGTTAAAAATCTGATCTAGTCTGCTTCCTTGACTACGATCTTTCTTGCCTCTTTGTAGATACTGTTCTCCGGAACAACACCCCTGACACATGATACCGGATAAACATTGCTGTCTCTTCCGATTACCGTTCCCGGATTGAGAACGCTGTTGCAGCCGACCTCGACTCTGTCACCGAGCATCGCTCCGACTTTCTTGCGACCGGTCTCGATCTTCTCGTCACCTGATTTTATCACCACAAGCTTCTTGTCGGATTTAACGTTACTTGTGATCGATCCGGCACCCATATGGGCTTTGTATCCGAGTATGGAATCGCCGACATAGTTGTAGTGAGGAACCTGAACGTTATCAAACAGTATCACGTTCTTAAGCTCTGTAGAGTTGCCGACAACGCAATTGTTACCCACAAGTGCCGATCCTCTTATGAACGCTCCCGGACGGATCTCGGTCTCATGTCCGATTATGCAAGGACCTCCGATGTAATTGTTGGGGTAACGCTTTGCGTCCTTCGCGATCCACACATCCTCCTCCGGATGATCATACTCATCAGCCGGAAGTGTGGCTCCTATCTTAAGTATCAGTTCCTTGATCCCCTCAAGTGCTTCCCACGGATACGTAAAGCCTTTAAGGTAATCTCCCGCCAGCGAATGTGACAGGTCGTACAGATCATTTATCGTACATTTCATGTTTCAACCCTCCTGTGGATTATGAGATTTATCTGACCTTTACAAGATGTCCCGATGTCTTCATCGCATCGATTATCTCATCAACACACTTCTCGCAGTCTTTGTAAGTGAGCGCTTCGGACATTACGCGAAGAACAGGTTCCGTTCCCGATGCGCGAAGAAGCACACGTCCGTCTCCGCCCAGATACTCAGTTGTGGAATCGACCGCCTTCTTAACCGCGGGATCATCAAGTGTCTTTTCTTTATCATCGACTTCGACGTTCTTGAGAACCTGGGGATACATCTTGACCTCGGATGCCAGAACAGACAACGGAAGATGTGTCTCCACAAGGACCGTCATGAGCATTATCGCCGTTACGAGACCGTCTCCCGTATGGGCGTATTTTCTGAAGATCACATGTCCCGACTGCTCTCCGCCGATCATATGATCGTTCTCTTTCATGTTCTCATATACGTATCTGTCGCCGACCTTTGTCTTCTCATAATTGATGCCTATATTGTCAAACGCCTTGTACAGACCGAAGTTGGACATTACCGTTGTAACGACCGTGTTGCTCGGAAGCATTCCCTTGTTCTTGAAATGCTTCGCGCATATGTACATGATCATGTCGCCGTTAACAACATCACCGTATTCATCAACCGCAAGACATCTGTCGGCATCTCCGTCAAATGCGAATCCCACATCGACTTTGTTCTCACGGACATACTTCTGCAGGCCTTCGATATGCGTACTTCCCGCGTTGAGATTGATGTTCAGGCCGTCCGGCATATCGTTCATGACGCTTACCTTGGCTCCGAGAGCATCGAACACGGCACGTCCTATCATCCATGCACTTCCGTTCGCGCAGTCAAGAGCGACCTTGCACTTCTCGAATGATACCGGTGCGATATTGGTAAGATAGCCGATGTAACGGTTTCTTCCGGAATAGAAGTCTATCGTGCGGCCGATCTTTCCTTCGGTCGCCCAGTTGACATCATCGATCTGCCCGTCGATGAACTTCTCGACAAGATCCTGGACATCGTCATCCATCTTCTCGCCTTCGGAGTTCATGAGCTTGATGCCGTTGTCATAGAACGGATTATGGCTCGCGGATATCATGATGCCACAATCGAATTCCTCGGTCCTTGTTATATAACTCACACATGGGGTGGTCGTGACGTGAAGAAGATAAGAATCTCCGCCGGATGAAGTGATCCCGGCAGACAGAGCATTCTCATACATATACGATGAACGTCTCGTATCCTTTCCGATAACTATCTTGGCCGGACGTTCCTTGCCATAGTACCAACCGAGAAACCGTCCGATCTTAAATGCGTGCTCCGCCGTAAGAACATCACCTGCCTTGCCGCGGAACCCGTCAGTGCCGAAATACTTGCCCATAAATCCTGCCTCCTTCATCGTCTGTATCATCAACGCAAAATACAACATACTTCATGTAGTATGTTTTGTCACAATACATATTATTATACCGCTATATATTGTTTTGTCTACTGTTTGATGTGTATCCTTCCCTGACCGCTTATATCCGCGTAATCTTCGGAGACTTTCCCGTTCATGGACTGCATGTATTCGATAAGAGCATCTATGTCTTCAATACAGCGCCCCATGTCTGCTCTGTCCCCTGTAAACATCGTAAAACCGTTGCCCTGGTTGAACAGGATATACTCGATCGAAGCAACTTCATACTCTCTGTCGGGCTCAAGCGGTTCACCGTTTATCATGATATTTGACACGCGCCGCTCATCGGATGCAAAGCCTTCGAACATTTTATTCGAATCGAGCTTTACGGGCGACGGTACTCCAAGATCAACATCAAATGTGATCCCCGACACCTGAAGGAATCCGCCGAAATCATCAGGTGCGAAGCTGACTCCGAATTCAAGCGCATCGGCAAGTTCCTGCCCTTTTACCCTGCGTATGCACAGCTGATTGGAAAAAGGATTGACCGACAGAAGATCCCCGTATGTGATATCTCCCGCCTTAATGTTTGCCCTGACTCCTCCTCCGTTTATGATGGCAGCCTCGGCACCCGTTACACTCCGGTATGCATCAGCTACAAAGTCAGCCATGTTCGTCTCACTGCTTCTGACAAGCCATGTATCCCCGTCTTCTTTTGTAGACATAAGGTCATGATCGGTTGATCCGACCACCTTACCCAGCATTTCCTCGAACTTCTCATCCTCTGCAGCGATATCAGCGGTTATCTTTTCATCTTTTTTATCGTAATCTTTTATAAGCTCGCTTGTGATCTTTCCGTCCGCACCGATCACCACCTTCCCTATGGCCGCAAGCTTGTATCCCGCCTGAGTCAGTACAACATCCTCGCCGTCCTTGTTCTTAACGATATCCATCGCAACATCGGTATGGGAATGTCCGTCGAGTACCGCATCGATCCCGGTTGTATTCGCTATCACATCGGTTGAGCGATAGGGTGAATCGTCTTCCGCAATACCCAGGTGCGCGATCAGTATGACATTATCAACACCCTCGGAAACGGCCGAATCCACCGCTTCCTGGATACTGTCATAGAACACGCTCCCATCCGGTCCCTGACAGAATCCGTATATGAACTCTCCGTCTTCGTCCTGGAAATACGCAGGAGTGGAACTGGTTACCGTTGTCGGGGTTGTCGCTCCGACAAATGCGATCTTCCTGTTTCCTATAGTCTCTATGATGTATGGCTTAAACACAGGCTCATCTTTTATAAGGTCCATGAAATTCGCACATATATACGGATAGTCTGCCTCATCGGTAAGCTTCAGGAACTGATCCATCCCGTAATCAAAATCATGATTACCCGGTATCGCAAGATCATACGCCACATCATTCATGAGCCTTATTATCGACTCTCCTTTCGTAAGAGTTCCGATAGTCCCGCCCTGAACTTCATCTCCGTCATCAACCAGGAAGACGGTATTTCCCGCATCTTCCATTTCCTTTTTGTAAGCGGCAAGTCCCGCATACCCGATACTGTCATCTATGCCGCAATGTACGTCATTGGTGTACAGTATCACTATATCGCCGCTCTTGTTTTCCGGTGCCGGATCATTAACAGGAGCATTAACATTTACTTTTACGTTGCAACCGCCGAGCACAAGTGCCGCAAACAAAATCGCCGCAGCTTTCAATGATCTTTTCACTCTTCTTCCTCCCAAAACAGATCGTTCAATGTCCTGCCCAGTATCCTGCATATCGCGATGCACAGATTGATCGTCGGATTATAATCCCCTTTTTCGATCGCACTTATTGTCTGCCTTGATACACCGCATTTCCTGGCAAGTTCTTCCTGCGAAAGATCGAGCGCCGCACGCGCGGATTTGAGCTTTAAGTTCTTCATGCATCATACCTCCTCGCCCGCAGAACGCCGGTCCTTCTTATCCATTATATTTTTGATGAACAGTTCGGCATAGACTATCGCCATCAACACAAGTACCACAACATTCAGAAAAGGCAGTCCCAGCTTGCCGTTTTCTCCCCAGTTACCTCCCCTTATCGCTCCTATTACAGGTAACATGTTAAGCAATATGGCAACGATAAATATGATGTGGTATTTCCTGTGATCGTTGTTCAGGCCCCAGTACACGTCATTCCATATGCAGTATACCGCCAGAACAGTGCAGCCCGATATTACTGCAATGAACTGTAACACGTAATTCTCCAGCGGGAGTTCAACCCCTCCCATATACAGGAACATCAATACAGCCTGTGCGAATACTTCCGTATAAAAAGCATATCTGTATGCCTTTCCTCTTACACCCTTTTGTCTCTCATCATACTCTGTCCTGACTTTTCCGTCCTTGTTTGCAAACTTGAACAGAATAACTATCACTACCGCCGCGATCATAAGTCCGATCGCAAAACCAAAAGCTGCTACATTCATTATCTTCACCATTCCTTTCAAGATCAATTTCGATAACAAATGCATGATACACCTGTGGGTAGAATTCTGTCAAGTATATTTTACATTTATCTTCTGACGAATGATTTTTTCATATCTCAGCGTGGTGAGGGAGTTTCTTCATTCCGATAAACGTCACTATCACTCCTGCTGCGCAGACTGCGGTTCCGGTAAGGAGCATCGGAACGATACCGGAGTTGTCAAGGATAACGCCGCTTATCAGATTCGAAAAAACGCCTCCTATCGTTATCGCACTCGTGATGTACGCCTGACCTTTGACCTGATCCAGCTCTTCCATCGTGGTACTGACATAGTAGGCTCCCGCAGGAACGAACACGGCATACGCAAAGATCTGAAACGACTGGCTTACATACATCCCGATCATGTTTGTTGCAAATACAAGTATCGTAATCTTAACAAAAAATGCCATTCCCGAAAAAACGAGAAGCTTATCTGCGGAGAACTTCTTAAGCGCGATACCGATCGCCGCCATTACCGGGAGTTCCAATATCGCCTGAAGAAATGTGGCATACCCCAGCTGCGTCTCTGCCCCGCCGAGATTTCTGATGATCACGATCATAAAATCATTGATCATGTTGTGCCCGAAGAAAAAACATATGGTTCCTATAAGAAACGGCATGAATGCCGGATAGGTCTTCGCGAATGAAGAAAAACCGTTATGCGCGATCTTTCTACCGCTGTCTTGTGACTTTCCCGATACGTCATCGTCTGCCGTGAATGTAAGTATCGTGGCAAGCGATACGATCATCACCGCAATATTCATCCACAGAAGGATCGATACACCGCTTTGTTCCACCGCACGTCCCACGAACAGAGATGTTACCGCAAACCCGGCAGATCCGAGGCCTCTTGCAAGCCCGAACACTATATCACAGCCTTTTTTTTGATATTCAAAACAAAGGGCGGTAAGCACAGGCTGATACACGAACTGAACCGTGTATATCAGCGCATAGACAACAAAAATGACCGCTATGCTGTCAGGGCAGACGAGCAGAACGGCCGAGCCTATCATGATGACTATCACGGACACGATGATATAAATCTTGTTTGTAAGAAATCCGGGCTTATCTATGATGCCCGCAATGACCGGCTGAAGAACTGCCGACAGGATATTTGATACCGCAAGGAGTATACCGACCTGTGTGTTGGTCATTCCCTTGGCGAGAAGATAAACCGCCGCATACGCGTGAAGAGTACAGAATGCCGAAAAATATGCCGCATTCAATATGCTGTATCTAAGCGTCCATGTTGCTCTTCCCTTTTTATCACTCATACGTCGGTATCCTTTGTCCGGCCCCGGTCAATGTCGTATCTCTCAATCGGAAGGATTATCCATCATCCTCCTGATCGGGATCAACAGGATGAACACATATACGAAACCTATGAGCGCTGTTGCCAGCTGGATCGCACTGAACGTCATCTGAAGCTTACCCAGATTGGCATGTAAGGGACTGTCTTCGGAAATGTATTTGGGCAGGAGCCACAATGAAATGGTGACTGCCATCACTATGCCTTTAAGGCACGAAGACAGAAACGCCATTATGACCGACTTGATATTGACTATGCCATCCTCCTCCATGACCGTCGGCTTAAACAGGAAACGGACGGCAACAGCAAGGACCGCATTACCCAGCATGATGAGAGGAACGATCCCCGGGACAGCCTGCATAACAGGGGATGATGCGATAAAATATGCCGTGACCGGAGTTATGGCACACATCGCAAGAGCACACGGCAGATTGACAAGCAGTACCGTGAGTATGATGCATGTATTGACGATCGGTCCTGTTATAAATACGCTGAGATTTTTAAATATCTGACTCGCGATACAAATGGACAGGAGCAGCGCCGTAGCCGCTATCTCCTTTGTGCCGAATGACTTTTCCGTACTTTTCATGATAGATCTTTCCTCGGTTCTTATTCTTTTTGAATATACGGTATTATATCACAATGCGAAAGAAACTGTTATGAAAAATCAATACCTCTGAAGGCCGAAAAAATGCTTCCTGTCGAGAAGCACGATGATCGCGTTTCCTATCACCAGGCACGTAACAGCCTGAACCGCATTACTTACTATCGAAGCCGATGCCGCAAGCCCATACCCGAGTATGGTCGCTTCATACAGGAAATATCCGAAGATCATGATGATCTCTGCCGCTATACTGCTTATCAGGTATGCAGCCATCACCGGCAATCTGTTCTTAAGCTTTTTGTAAATGATCGCACATGCAAAAGCCATAAGGAATTTGATGATCGCGGTTCCGGGAACATAGACGGGATATCCCGATAACAGATCAGCCAGTCCGGATCCTACTGCAGCCGCAAGTGCTCCGTATGGATTCCCGAGAAGCCATGCCGAAATGAGCACAGCAGAATCTCCGATATTCACATAGCCGGCCGTTCCTATCGTCGGAACCTTTATTATCATCGTCGCAACGGTCGTGATCGCTGCAAGCACGGCCGCGGTAACAAGTTGTCTTAATTTATCGTTCATAGCTGTCCCCTTCCTGTTTTGAGAGCCACGCCATTTAAATTCAGCTTCGCTGAGGCGTGGCCTACGTTATTTCTCCGAATGATAATACCAATCACATATCATGTCAATAGGTAAATGGAGCTTTATCCCGGAATGGTTGCATTCATGCTTCCGGTGCGGTATCCCAGCATATCAAGTGTCACAAAAGAAAATCCTATCTCCTTAAACCGCTCATACACACGGCACCGTATCTCATCCGAAGCAAGCCTCGGGATGTCTTGTGCAGGCACTTCGATCCTCGCGATATTGCCGTGCATTCTGACACGTTCTTCATAGAAACCGTTCTCAATGAGAAACTGCTCGGCAAGATCTATCATCTTAAGCTTTTCTTCCGTGATCTCTTCTCCGTATACAAAACGTGATGCAAGGCAGGCATATGCAGGCTTACTCCATGTAGGCAGTCCCATGGCCTTTGATATGGTACGGATATCGGTTTTGGAAAGCCCGGCTTCGCGCAGCGGACTTACCACAGACAGTTCCGATACCGCACGAAGGCCCGGGCGATAGTCTCCAAGATCATCCGTATTGGATCCTTCGGCAACATGATCTATCCCATGCCCGGCGGCGATCTTTATAATCTCTGAAAAGATCATGCGTTTGCAATAGTAGCACCTGTCCGCCGTATTCTTCCGGTACCCTTCTTCTTTCATGGGATCCACCCGGCATATCACATGTGCGATACCATGCTCGCTGCAAAACCTTTTAGCCTCATCAAGCTCGCGCTCCGGAAGCGACGCATCAACTCCGGTCACAGCCAAAGCCTTATCACCGAGTGTATCGTAAGCGACCTTAAGGAGCAAAGTCGAATCAACGCCTCCTGAAAATCCCACTGCAAGGCTTCCGAGATCGGCGATATATCTCTCCAGCCCGGAAAGCTTGTTTTGTAATTCATCGCTGAGTGTTTCGTTTACCGTCATTGCGTTTATTCTGTCCTCCCGATATCCCATGCGTGTCAGGTATTGACATATTATAGCACAGACCCGGATGTCTTAAACATACAAGGGCTTGATGTATCGGGAAAAAGGAGGTACTATATATGGTAAATATTTTGGAACAAGGAGAGAAGAAAAATGGCATGGTATGATGAAGCGGTCTTTTATCATATTTATCCCCTGGGGCTTCTCGGGGCACCTAAGGAGAACAGATACGACGGCGTTACGCACAGGCTTCCCGAACTGGATCCGTGGATCGATCACATTAAGGCTATCGGATGCAACGCCATTTACATAGGTCCTCTGTTTGAATCCGAAGGCCACGGTTATGAGACAACAGACTATAGGAAGCTTGACAGCAGGCTGGGTGACAACAACGATCTTAAAAAGTTTGTGAAGAACTGCCATAAGGCCGGAGTCAACGTCATATTTGACGGTGTGTTCAACCATACGGGACGAACATTTTTTGCTTTTCAGGATCTTAAGGAAAACCGTGAGGGATCGCGATACCGCGACTGGTACTGCAACGTAAACTTCTGGGGCAACAACGAATACAACGACGGTTTTTCATATGACAACTGGGGCGGCTATAACCTTTTGGTCAAGCTCAATCAGCGCAACCCCGAGGTACGTGATTATATATGCGATGTTATACGCTTCTGGGTAAGCGAATTCGATATCGACGGCATCAGGCTTGATGCGGCCGACGTACTTGATTTTGATTTTATGAAAGCACTCCGGGGCGTTGCGAACGAAGTAAAGCCGGATTTCTGGCTCATGGGAGAGGTTATTCACGGCGATTACAGCAGATGGGTCAATGAAGGAACTCTTCATTCGGTGACCAACTACAATCTTCACAAGGCTCTCTATTCCGGCCACAACGATCATAATTATTTTGAGATCGCACATACCGTCAAACGTCTCTATGAGATGGGCGGAAACCGACCGGACGGACTGAAGCTCTACAACTTCACCGACAATCATGATGTTGAGAGGATCTATACAAAGCTTGCCAACAAAGCTCATATGACGCCGGTGAACATACTTCTGTATACTCTTCCCGGAATACCTTCGATATACTACGGATCCGAATTCGGTATCGAAGGCAGGAAGGAAAAATACTCGGATGATTCTCTTCGTCCCGCACTGAACCTCAACGACTACAAAAACGCGATAGAAGATAATCCAATAACAGCAGTTATCGCAAGACTCGGTGCCATAAGGCACAGCATTCCCGCACTTTCATACGGTGAGTACAGGGAGCTCGTCCTTACGAACCGCCAGTACGCATTTTCGAGAAAAAGCGGCGACAGCTACTGCCTGACAGCCGTAAACAACGATGACAATCCATGTCAGCTCACGCTTCCCGCCGAGGGAGAAGGCACATACACGGGACTGCTGTCGCAAAAGACGGTACCCGTACAGAGCGGTCAGATAACAGTTGATATTGATGCTAACTCGGGTGATATCTGGGTTAATTCCGACTGTGCGGCTTCGGTAGGTTCTCCGAAGGCTGCGAAAGCTGCCAAGACACCCAAGACTCATGCCAAAGTTAAACCTGCAGATAACAATACAGCTGAAGTACCCAAAGAGGAACCCAAAGCAGAAACACCTGCAGATACAATAAAAGAAGCTCCCACCGAAACAAAGGCGGAAGCTCCTGTTGATATCAGTGAAAATGAATCCCGCGGATCATATGAAGACGGTATAATAAGAGGTCTTCAGGAAGCTATAATCGCAAGGATGGAAAAGAACGGTCCGGTTACCGATCAGATGCGGCGTGACGTTGATGCAAATACTCATCACGACTCACTGATCAACTGGATCAAGAGTTTCTGATCAGGCATTTGACTCTTTAATGAACTTCTCCATGGCTTCAAGGGCTGCACCGCTGTCAATCAGCTGTGCGGCCATTTTAACGCCCTCCTCCATGGAAGGAGCTTTATCCGCAATATATATTGCGGCGCCTGCGTTCATGAGTACGGTACTCCTCTTCGGTCCCATATCCTTGCCGCTTAAGATATCTCGTGTTATCTTTGCATTCTCTTCAGGTGTGCCGCCCACAAGATCTTCTTTGGCACATCTGCTGAATCCGAATTCTTCGGGTGTGATCTCGTATGTGGTATAACGGCCGTTCTCGAATTCGCACACCGCTGTCTCTCCTACGGCGGATATCTCGTCAAGCTTTTCCCGTCCGTATACGACCATGCCTTTCTTAACTCCGAGTCCGTACAGAACTCTTGCGAGGGGCTCGATAAGGTATTCATCATATACACCCAGGAGCTGCCTTTTCGGACATGCCGGGTTAGTGAGAGGTCCGAGGATATTGAACACTGTCCTGAACCCGAGCTCTTTTCTGATGGCTCCGACATATTTCATTGACGAATGATATTTCTGTGCAAAGAAGAAGCAGAATCCCGTCTTATCAAGAAGGTCCACGCATTTCTCGGGCTCAAGATCGATCTTGGCCCCGAGCGCCTCAAGGCAGTCTGCCGTTCCGGACTTTGATGATGCTGCTCTGTTACCGTGCTTGGCAACCTTGACACCTGCTGCTGCCACAACGAATGAGGTTGTCGTTGAGATGTTGAAGCTTCCTGCTCTGTCTCCGCCTGTTCCGACTATTTCAAGAGTATCCATACTTCCGGTATCACACTTTGTTGCATGCTCTCTCATTGCGGCTGCACACCCTCTTATCTCATCGATGGTCTCGGCCTTTGCGCTCTTTGTTGAAAGAGCAGCAAGAAATGCCGCATTCTGAGTCGGTGTAGACACGCCGTCCATTATCTCGTTCATAACGGTATATGCCTCATCGTATGTGAGGTCCTCGCGTGTTACGATCTTTTCGATTGCTTCCTTGATCATGATGCCCTCCGTTTCTGTCCTTACAGTGAATTAAGCTCTTCTTTGAATCGTGTTGTGTATTCTTTTGCCCGTGCGCCGTCAAAACCGGATTCTCTCATCAGTGTGATGAAATACGATCCGACTATCGCACCGTCTATTATATCCTTCATGGGTCTTACGTCCTCGGCGGTCCTGATACCGAATCCCATCATGACCGGTATCTTCGAGACCTCTTTTACGTAAGACAGATAGCTTATTACTTCCTTGTGAAAATCAGCCGCCTGCCCGGTGACTCCCATTGAAGAGACGCAATATACAAATCCCTGTGCATCCTTTAGTATCTCCGGTATCCTGTCCTTTGATACGGGGGAAACGAGCTGTATGAGGATCGTCGCATCATCACCCGAAAGCGCTCCTTTCAGCGGTTCCTGTTCTTCAAGCGGAAGGTCCGGGACTATCAGACCGTCCACTCCGCATTCATGACACTGCTCTACAAACTCTTTGACTCCCATTCCGGCGATCGTATTGTAATAGAGCATGAACACGATCGGCTTCTCAACCTTGTCTGCACGAAGCTTTTTCATCAGATCAAATGCTTTTGAAAGAGTCGCACCCGCAAGTATCGCTTCATATGATGCCTGCTGTATCACCGGGCCGTCTGCGGTAGGATCCGAAAAAGGGATACCGAGCTCTATGATATCCGTCTTTTCCTGAGCCTTGATAAGCCCTGCCGTCGTGTCCATGTCGGGCAGTCCCGCGGTTATATATGTTATGAACGCCTTCTCGCCCTTTTCCGTGAGCTTATTCAAATGTGATACTATCCTGTTCATCAGTTAAGATATCCTTTCCCTGCAAGATAATCCGATATCGTGTTCACGTCCTTGTCTCCTCTTCCGGAAAGACATATGATCATGGACTGTTCGGGTGTCATCTCCTTCGCCTTCTTGAAAGCATATGCAACCGCATGTGCACTCTCTATCGCCGGAATGATGCCTTCGGTCTGTGTCAGCTCCATCAGCGCATCCATGGCTTCGGCATCCGTTATCGGAACATATTTTGCCCTTCCCGTATCATGAAGATACGCATGCTCCGGGCCTACCCCGGGATAATCAAGTCCCGCAGATATAGAGTGTGCGAGATTGATGTTGCCGTTCTCGTCCTGAAGAAGATACGACCTTGTTCCGTGAAGTACTCCGGGTCTTCCCTTTGCCATCGAAGCCGCATGTTCATCCGTATCTATTCCTTTTCCCGCTGCCTCTACACCGATCAGTTCGACGCTCTCATCATCTATGAAATCAGCAAACATACCTATGGAATTGGATCCGCCTCCCACGCAGGCCATAACTACATCAGGAAGTTTTCCTTCGGCTTCCATATGCTGCTTCTTTGCTTCCCTGCTTATGACCGACTGGAACTCCTTTACCATCTTCGGATACGGATAGGGGCCTATAGCCGATCCGATTATATAGAACGTATCCTCCGCCGTCTTGGCCCATGTTCTTATCGCTTCGTTCGTGGCATCTTTAAGCGTGTTCGATCCCGACTCGACCGATACGACCTTTGCCCCGAGCATCTCCATCCGCATAACGTTAAGAGCCTGCCTCTTGACATCTTCCTTGCCCATGTACACGGTACACTCCATGTCAAATAGAGCGCATCCCGTCGCGGTAGCAACCCCGTGCTGTCCGGCTCCGGTCTCAGCTATTATCTTCTTCTTGCCCATACGCTTTGCCAGAAGTATCTGGCCTATGACGTTGTTGATCTTGTGAGCACCGGTGTGGTTAAGATCTTCTCTCTTAAGGTAGATCTTCGTACCGTACTTTTCAGACAGTCTCTTTGCAAGGTACAGCGGAGTCTCGCGTCCTACGTATTGGCGCAGGTAATAATTATACTCCTTAATAAACTCCGGATCCTTTATCGCCGCCTCAAACGCCTCATCTATCTCATTCAGCGTGTTCATAAGGCTTTCCGAGACGAACTGTCCGCCGTATTCGCCGTAGTATGCTTTTTTATTCATTTTTGCCGCCTTTCCGTGCCGCATTTATAAGATCAAGGACCTTATCCCTGTCTTTACCCTCCGACCCCTCAACAGATGAACTTGCATCTACTATATCGGGCTTGAATATCCTTATGCCTTCCGCTACGTTTTCGCTGTTTAAACCTCCGGCGAGAACGAACAGTTTATCCGTATCCGGTCTTCCTCCGCCCGTCCAGTCGCTTCTGACTCCGCTGCCAAAGGACGGTGCGTCAAATATGTATGCTTCTATCTTATCTCTTAGTTCTCCAAGATCATCTTCAATCGCGCGTATCCTGTCTTCGGCTTCATCGGAAGTCTTTGCGTTTACGGCAGCCCATACAGGGATCGATGCCGCAGCAACTTCTTCCTTTGTGATTCCCCCGTGGATCTGGATGATGTCAAACCCGGCTTCTTCGATCTTCCTTATCATGTCCGTATCGGGATCCACCGTTACAGCGACGCTCCTGATCGAAGGGTTCAGCCTTTTCTTTATGCTTACCGCCTGATCGATAGATACATTTCGCTTACTCTTTTCATAGAAGACAAATCCGGCATAATCCGCACCCGCATCATTAAGATACTGCGCCTCTTCTTCGCGTGTAAGCCCGCATATCTTGACTTTAACATGCGCTACATGCTCTTCCATTTTTGCGCAAGCTCCTTCGGATCAGCCGATTCCATAAAGGCTCTTCCGATAAGGAATCCGTCAACGCCCGCTTCCTTCAGCAGCATTACATCCTCATCGCTCATGATCCCGCTCTCAGCTATGTACAGTCTGTCTTCGGGGATATACTTTCTGAGCCTTTTCGTGTTACCTATCTCTATCGAAAAATCTTTCAGATTCCGGTTATTGACCCCGATGATACGTGCATCTGTCTTAAGGGCTCTTTCTATCTCGTATTCGTCATGGGTCTCGACCAGCACGCCCATCTGAAGTCCCCTTGCAAGATCGTAAAAATCCTTCATCTGAACATCATCCAGTATCGCCGTGATAAGAAGGACCGCATCGGCACCGGCTGCCTTTGCTTCATAGAACTGATACTCGTCTATCATGAAATCTTTGCGCAGTATGGGAAGATCCGTTATCTCCCTCACCTTTTTCAGATATCCGATATTACCGTTGAAATGATCTTCTTCGGTGAGCACGGATATCGCATCAACCGACGCATTATATTCGTCAATCCTGTCGGTAAGCTCTATCTTCTGCTCTATCACTCCAAGGCTCGGGGATGCTTTCTTAAACTCTCCTATGATCGATATGCCGGGCTTTGCCAGATTGGCAAAAAAAGCATCATCGCATCTTCGCCCGGCTTTTACCGATGCATCCGCATCGGATACGGCCTGAGCCGGCGGATAAACAGCCTTATGCTCTTCAAGCCTTATTCTCTTGTCCTTTACTATCTCATCAAGAATCATGGGTACTATTATCCACAAAAAAAGCGCAGACTTCAAGTATTAATTGTACTGTCGGCCCGATTATAGTAGAATATATATCGGTTTTTTTAATTTTTCTGATATTGGGAGGATCAAAGATGGAAGAGACGATGAAGGACTACGAGGAAATGCTTGAGGAATCCTACAGCCTTATGGGTGACGGTGTACATGATACGGATTCGCTTCTTGCATGGAGAAAAGCCGCGGAGCTTAAAGAATCAAAAGAGATCATCACCGTCACGGTGACCGGAATAGTAAAAGGCGGCGTTGTTGCCGATTTTGACGGAATAAGAGCTTTTATCCCCGTTTCCAAATTATCCCTTGAAAGAATAGACGACTGCAACCCGTTTCTCGGAAAAGAGCTTGAGGTAAGAGTATTTGAAGCCAACATGGACGATGACAAGCTGATCCTTTCCGCCAAAGAGATATTAAAGGAACGTCAGGAAGCAAGCCGTAAGAAAAAGATATCCGACGTCAAGGTGGGACAGGTGTTCCACGGCACCGTTGCCACTCTTAAAGATTACGGCGCATTCATCGACCTCGGCGATGATATGTCGGGTCTTGTTCATATCTCACAGATATCTCATGAGAGGATCAAACATCCCGGTGTTGTACTTAAGGAAGGCCAGGAAGTTGACGTTAAGGTCATAGAGATCAAGGACGGCAAGATTTCGCTTTCCATCAAAGCGCTTCTTGAAAACCCCGAAGAGCCGTCTGTTGAGGAAGGCGAACTTGATATACCGGAATCCGAGAATATCGGAACATCTCTCGGAGATCTCTTAAAAGGCGTGAAATTATGATCATCCCCTGCCGGACATCCTGTTCTTAAACCACAGTCCGGTTTGTGAATACTCCTCATCTTTCCAGTGTGAAAGAGTTGTAACGTCCGGCTTTATAACAGCGGAACTCTCATCTTTATTGCTGAGGTTCCACACGATATACGACATTTGATTTTCATCGGCAAGATCGATCCATTTTTTGCCCCAATCATAATCTATAGTTCCGTCTCCCGATGCATCGCATATGCTGCATTCGCTTATGAATACGGGTATGCCTGCCTCGAGAGCGGTAACTGCCTTGTTCATCAGTTTTTCCTGATGAGTAGCCGCATAAAAGTGAAGTGCATACATAACATTCGCATCTTCTATTTCCTGTCCTATAACTTCATCCACATCCTGTGACCAGTTGTTGGTGCCGACAATGATGACCGCATCGGAATCATGCTTTCTGATGACCGGAATCACCTCTTTCGCATAGGGACGTATCACGGATGCAAAAGGAGACTCCTGCGGTTCGTTGCATATCTCATAGATCACGTTTGTATGGTCCGCAAAAAGCTGCGCCATCTCACCCAGGAACTTTATGGCTTCATCCTTGTACACCATCGGAGACTTGTCAAACAGTATATGCCAGTCCACGATGACATACATCGACAGTTCGGTAGCTATCTCTACTCCCTTTATCATGAGGCGCTTCAGTTCTTCCTTATCTCCGTCCGTGCAATACCCGCCGGGCTCATCCGTATACATGGCAAGCCTTATCGTGTTGGCACCCCACTCATCGCGAAAAGTCTCAAACGATTCCTTTGTAATATATTCCGGATAACGAAATCCAAGCGTACTGATCCCGCGAA
>JAGAFR010000046.1 GCA_017612555.1 Lachnospiraceae bacterium
ATATTTATTTCCTGTCCGATATCATAACCTCTGTTCCGGATCCCAATGATATCGCCGTCATCCGTCATGACCGTCGCTTCGTTTCCGGTTACATCCAATACTACAACCTTTATCACCCATCTCCCTCCTTTCTTACGTACTTCAGATAGTCTGCCAGCAGCGGATATTCTCCATTTAATATCACCACCGCCATTATGATATACCGCCTGTAGCGGTCCAGAAGTTTATTCTTAACTCTCGTTCCTTCCGATATTTCCTTTATCGGAAGTCGTTGATATTCGATCACCGAACTTAAGCAGTCCTCATTATCGAGTATATATGATATTGCTTTCGCACACTCTGTCTTTGTCTTGCCCGCTTTGGGGGAATTATCCTTAAGATCCCGGAACGAAAACCCGTATCCCTTAAGTATCTCATCTACCTCGATTATCTCTGCCTTAAGATTCCTTCCCCTCTCCAGCCTGTCCTGTTCATCCGCACTCTCCTTCGAGACGGCATTCAAAACATCGCTGTTTGTTTCATAATCTCCTTCACCTGTCAGGATTTCATGGCTTACGGGAATCTCCCGGTCGTATTTTTTCTCGGATCTGAAATGATCTATAAGTGATCTTTTGATAAGTACCGCAGCGTACCCGCTAAAATCACCCCTGTCCTTTGAATACGTATCTATCGCTTTGTTAAATGCGAGCAGCGCAACAGACCATTCATCGTCACTTCTTGTTATGTACTTTCCCGACACCTTGGAAGCGATCTTTAAAATGGTCTGTTCGTTGTCGCGTATGAAGTTTTCCCGAAGTTGCCTGTCCGATACGGCAGCTTCCGCCATGTCATTCATACTGTTTGCTTATTCCGTTTTTTCCGTTTTATCCGTCTTATCCGGAAGCTGCGGTCTTGTATCTATCCCCGCATCTTCAAGAGCCGACTCAAGTGCATTCTTTGCTTTCTCATAATCACTCAACAGTGATTGCAGTTCTGATTTTACTTCCTCATCTTCAAGGGCGTCAATCTCAGTTTTGATCTTTTCGGTATCAATGCAGTCCATACCTCTTCCCGGTCCCATCATCTCCTTCATCTGAGAATTCTGTCCTTCAGGAAGTTCCGGTCTCTGCCCCTCGGTCATCTGCCGGTCCTGTCCTTCGGGAAATTCCGGTCTCTGCCCCTGAACGGATTCCGTGCCCATCTGCTGTCTTGCTTCTCTGCCAAAACCTCCGGGAGCTGCCACTACCGTTGCTGCCATTGCTATGGCAAGTAATCCCGTTATTACAGCTGCTGTTTTTTTCTTATTAAGTTTATTTCCGATCATATCCAATCCTCCATTTTTACTTGAACATTTCGCAACCAAGGCATTTGAAAGCCTTAGCCAGTTTTCAAAAATGAGCTCATCCGGGGTCTTTCTGACCTCTGGTATTAAATACGGATATGGTGGGTAAAAAAATGGGGTGATACGAAACAGATTTTGTAAAACACTTTTTTATACTAAAAACAGGGGGAAGTTTCTCCCCCTGTCCCATTACTTCTTATCTAGATCAGGGCCGTGCTGAAATATCTCCTCGGTTTCCCCAGAAACCGTTCAGCACAGTTAATGGACAATAACGGGAGTTCCCACGCCGACCATGCTGTACAACTGTACAGCCTGGTCGTGCGGTATGTTAACACATCCGTGCGATCCGTTCGTTTTATAGATCTCTCCGCCGAAGCTCTTGCGCCATGATGCATCATGAATTCCGCAATTCCCGCAGAATCTCATCCATCTGTTAACCCATACATGCCATGTCGGGCCGGTTAAGTATTTTCCGGGAACACAGCTGTTGATCGCAAAAACACCTCTCGGCGTACCCCTTCCGGGCTGTCCCGTAACACAGGGGGTTATAAGTGCCGGCACACCGTTCACATAGTAAACAAGCGTCTGTGTATCTATACTTACATCAATATACGTGGGAGCAACCGGAGTAACCGCAGGTTCCTCCGCATTAGGCATTTCCATCGCATTAACGTTATTGGGGAATACATTGACAACTGCTGCCACCACTACTATAAACAGGAATTTCGCAATCTTACGCATAGAACACTCCTCTCACCCTAAGAAACCATCAATTCGGGGATGATTATATCATCGTTGGGGCAAGTTGTATAGTGAACATTCTGAGATCATGAACCCGTACCGTTATATTTCCTTGCTCCAAGCATCCAGAATTTATAACTGCCCCAGAAGAATAAGCCTCCCAGGAGCGGTGAGATATATGACAACAGCGGTATGCTGTCCGGCCGCAGCAAAACAAGCGACGGATAATAGGCAATAAACGCGATCGGGATCACAAATGTGAAAATGATCTTGAATATCCCGTCAAAGATGCTGGCCGGATATTTGGCATAATCCTTAAATCTGAACATCAGGATCATGACATAACCTGACCGCTGTATCCAGAAGCACGTTGCCGCCGCAAAATTCATTATGGCTATCATGAACAAAGATGCGGTGATGAGCAATAACAACAGCTTCAGGATAGTGATCACGGTAAGCGGAATCGCAAGATTCCTCCAGGCATACGCAAGCACACCGATCCCGAATACAAGCTGTCCCAAACCTTTTACATCAAATACTTCCGAGATAAAGTAAAAGAATATGTTGATCGGCCTGAAACAGTATTTGATAAAATCACCCGTTTCCACGGCATAACGCAGAGTCCAGTTATTGTCAAACAGACACTGGAGCGGTGTCAGCGCGATCAGGGAAAAACCGTACAAAAACAGCATCTCATAATAATTCCACCCTTTGATGGACGAAAAGTTTTGAAACAGAATATAGAACGACATGAATCCCACTACATTTGTCATTATCATACCAAATGTGGATATGATAAAATCCGCCCGGTAACTCATTTTACTTTTAAGATCCTGGATCAATACTTTTCGGTATATCCTCCAATAAAACGCAAATCCTCTTTTTACTTCCATACTATTTTCCATATTCATCAACCCCCGTTCACCGTGATCCTTCTGATGGAAAAGTTCCAAAACAGTTTGGATATGACGGATAATACAACGCACCAGAGCAGCTGCAGCCCGAGCATGCACCAAAGGCCTGAATCCGGCGTATAACCCGGTTTTTGCAGAAGGATGTTAAGCGGAGTGTCATATATGCAGCGAAAAGGAAGGCACTCCACTACCCTGCGGATCGCTTCGGGAAAGAACACAAGAGGTATGGTCGCTCCCGAAAACAGCAGCACGATACTTTCCTTGACTATATTGATACCCCATGTGGACTCCGTATATAAGCTTATCGTCGCCGTAAACATCTCTATGTGATAATTGACAAGCAGGGCCAGCACCACCGATACAACAAAGAACAGCATGTTTAATCCAACCCGGATCGCTCCTCGGGTTATAATGAAAACAATGATAAACGTCGGCAGAAAAGTCGAAAAAAACATCATCACATTGTTTCCGAAATAGTTAAAGAAATTGAACCTGTGATATTTGATCGGCTTAAGCAGGTCCAGTATAATGGATCCGGATTGGATCTTACGGCTCATATCCCACACTATATACATCTCAAGGAAATTAAACAGCGCCGTTGCCAGAACCAGATAGATTATCGTATCGGTAAAGCTCATTCCGTTCACCACGTCGGTTCCCGAAGAAGCATAGATAGACTTCCACAAAAAATAGACCAGGGTCAGGTATATAAGATTCCCTAATACAGTAACAAAAGTACCGAGCCTGAAATGCAGTTCTTCCATGATGCCCGCTCTTGTCAGGGCTAAATATTTTCTCATCCCGCTACTCCTTCATATATCTTCTTGATCACTTCTTCCGTTGATATCTCTTCGAGCTTGATATCCAGTATCTTTCCTTTTTGCTGATATTTGGAGATGACAGACATCACATCCGTTTTGGATTCATCGATGACCTCCTCTTCCCAGACATCACCATGGAGTCTCAGTTTAAGCGTTCTGTAGGATCCGAAATATGTCTTCAGATGGTCCATGTCATTATCGTAGATCATCTTTCCGTGATCGATGATAACGATGCGCTCGCACAAAGCGTCAACATCTCCCATATCATGCGTCGTTAAGATAACCGTAGTCTGCTTTCTTTTGTTAAGCTCTTTGATAAGTTCTCTGATCTTGGATTTCATTGATACATCAAGACCTATTGTCGGCTCATCCAGAAATACTATCTGCGGATCGTGAAGAAATGCCGCCAGTATGTCACTAAGCGTTCTCTGTCCCAGTGACATTTGCCGTACCGTCTTATGAAGTAACGGATCCATATCCACAATACTTCCATAGAGTTCCATCATCTCATTATATTTCTCATCCGGTATCAGATAGATCTCTTTTAACAGTTTGAATGATTCGATAAGCGGAAGCGACCACCATAGCTGACTTCTCTGACCGAACACCACTCCGATCTTTTCCGCATTCACCGTCCTGTTTTTGTATGGGATGCATCCGTTTACCATCAGATCTCCGCGTGTAGGTTCAAGTACCCCTGTCATCATTTTGATCGTGGTGGATTTTCCTGCGCCGTTAGGGCCCAGGTATCCCACTATCTGTCCCTTCGGTATCTTAACGGATATATTGTCTACAGCAGTAACCGTCCTGTAATCCCTTGAAAACAGATCCATAAGACTTCCCTTAAGTCCTTCGCGTCTGTTAAGAACCTTAAATTCTTTTACGATACCGTTCATTATGATCGCGTATTCATTTTGGTCTTTTACCATTTCGCACCTCCCCGGGTATTGAACATCGGCCTATTGATTTTTGTTATGAATCGGATTATACTCCAAATATCCTCTACAAAATACGGGTAAAATTCCGTATTTTTATAACTATTTTGCAAAGGTTGTGGAATATTGTGATAAACGAGTACAGAGGTCTTGTAAGAACAAAAGAAGACGGATCCGAGATCATCAATTATGATGACCCCACTTTTCCGTCATATATACATGACGGATATGTATACAGCGGATGCACCTGGGAAAAGGTTACGCACTTTCACAAAGATGTTGAACTGCTCAGCGTTCATTCTTCCTGTATGGGATACTCAGTAAACGGGAACAGTATTTTCCTCGAAAAGGGTGACACTCTCTTTGTTAATTCCGACCAGTTACACTATTCGTACGCCCTGCCGCCCAAAGAGGGACGATATATAATCGCTGTCATGCATCCGCGTATTCTTTGCTCTAATTATGCCGTGGAAGCCAAGGCCATACTGCCGGTTACCGGCAACAAAAAAGTGCCCTTCATTCATTTTCATAACGGTGACCGTGATGCCGCAAGAATGCAGGAATTAATGCTTCAGTTGGAACACAAAGCCAAGGGCAATGAATTCCTTATCACTAAGGTTTTCTATGAGATCTGGGAGCTGATACTGGACCGCGTAAACGAATCCGGCCAGTTTTCTCCGGATGATATGATGAATCAGGATCTTCATAACGAAGTTCTCAAAGCCATGATGAACTATGTCGACAAAAACTATATGAACAGTATCACGTTAAATGAGGTCGCCTCCGCGGGAGGGATCAGTAAATCTCTGTGCAACTCCATATTCAATAAATACACGCAGATGACTCCTATCGAGTATATCATGCATTTTCGTGCCAGAAAGGTGGCTGATCTGCTGCAGGCAGGTACATTCTCCATGTCAGAGATCGCCGAGATGACCGGTTTTTCCGGCGCCAGTTATATGGCCGAAACTTTCAAGAAGTTTTACAATCTCTCTCCCCGTGAATATAAAAAAGCGATGAATCCTTAAGCTGTATTTACAACCTGCGTAGCCACTTTTTCGCCAAACCGTATGTCATGCTCAACAAGCAGCATTGTCGGCTCATACTGAAGGATCAGTTTTTCGATCTGCATTCGCGAGAACACATCGATGTAATTAAGCGGTTCATCCCATATGTATAAATGAGCGGGCGTGATCAGGCTTGCCGCAATAAGAACCTTCTTTTTCTGTCCTTCCGAAAGGTCGGACATATCCTTAAAAAACTGCTCTCTTCCGAAATCAAGCTGCCTCAGGATGGCAAAGAAAAGGCTTTCGTCAACTGCTCTGTCCTCACAAAAATCACTTAAAGAACCGGTCAGAAACGACGTATCCTGATCGACATATGACACCTTCAGACCTGCAGCTACATCCAGATCTCCCGACACCGATAATCCTGTATTTGATACCCGATCAGCCAGATCCGTCTTCTGTAATATCGCTTTAACGATACTTGATTTTCCGCAACCGTTCCCGCCTGACAGTATTATCCTGTCACCGTTCTTTATCTGAAAACGAAGCCCCGAAAACAGGTCTTCTGCGCCTTCGTATCGAAGCGACACATCCCTTACGTTTACAAGCACTTCCTTATGGAACCGAAGCGGCTGAATCTTCAGATCGGTCACTTTTTCTATATCATTAAGCAACCCCTCTTTTTCTACTATCTCGCGGTCGATGCGCTTCTCAACCGCTTTGACACGTGCCTGCATCTTTTTCGTTTTCGCACCTATGAACGACCTTGTTGCAATACTCCTGTCATGCTCTTTGACCGGATCAAATCCGATCTTTGCATTCTCGCTCTTTTGTGCCCATCTGCTGTTTCGATCCGCTGCACCACGAAGCTTTCCTATCTCCTTAAGATGTTTTTCGTTTTCTGCCTGTGAAAAAGCATCCTTCTTCTCTTTGTTTTCCCACCATGTCGAAAAATTCCCCGCCTGAACTTCGATCGATGACCTGTTAAGAACAAGTACGTGATCGCATACTCCGTCAAGCAGATCTCTGTCATGCGAGACAAGGATGAACCCTTTCTTCGATGCAAGGTATTCCTTTACGATCTCGCGTGCACGGCTGTCCAGATGGTTTGTGGGCTCATCGATGAGCAGGAACTCATTCTCATCCGCAAAAAGTATTGCAAGCATTACCCTTGTCCGCTCACCGTTACTGAGCGTCCCAAAGGGCCGGTACAGGCACTGACTGTCCATCTTAAGTTCGTTAATCTGGACCAGCACCTGCCACATTTCTATATTCGGTTTCCATTTTTCCATCAGATCGGTTGCAGTTTGTGTCAAGTCCGTTTCGATTACCGGGTACGGGAAATAGTCAAATGTGGTACTTGCCTTAATGCTGCCGCTGTAGTCATATCTTCCCATAAAAAGATTCAACAGGGTCGTCTTACCCTTTCCGTTTCTGCCGATAAGTCCCAGTTTCCAATCAGTATCTATGCAAAAATTAACATCGGTAAAGACATCATCTGCACTTTTGTCATAGGAAAAAGTCAGGTCATTTACTTGTATCTGAGCCATGAACATCACCTCCGTTCTCATAAACGGCGTAAAAAAATCTGCTCAAAACAAACCCGTGCTCTGTTGTCCCAGGTTAAACACACCGTTCGTAAAAGCAGTCTGAGGAAGTATCTTTGATAACGCGATAGATATCATCATAAAAACAAAAGGATTAATGCACCACATCCATTTGAATGGATATATCCTTCCTTTCACAGAATCGATAAACATCAGCAGTAGGCGCAAATCAAGTAAATTCGTGTTTTGAACACCTTAATGGACAAGTGTTCGCCAAAACACAGTCTAGTGGACCTGGCGGGAGTTTTTCAAACCTGCGCTCCAATGACGCGGGTTCGACACAACTCTCTTGTAGTGGACCTGGCGGGAGTCGAACCCGCGTCCGAAAGCCCTTCCGTTAAGATTTCTCCCATCACAGTCATTTGTTAAAGATTCCCGAAGCTGCAAGACAAATGACAAACCGGCAACGCCGGTAGCTTCATAGTTCTCTCGCACGCTCAAAGCTTTGCGCGTGAGGTTCCCTACCTGTTTGATGCCGTATCCGCACTCAGTAGGCTAAGTGCGGGCGACAAGCAGCGCTTAGGCTGCTACCGCATACTTATTGTTTGCGTTTAAATTTAAGTTCTCATTTGTTGACGCGGTATGAGGCCGCGGATGGCTATCCTAAGTTCTGGACCCCCGTCGAAACCGGTACAAGCCCATGTCACGATTGGCTAATGCCAATTCCTTTGTCGCGCCACAAGTTATATGCCAATCGTGACGCGGCGACGTCGAATAATGAGCATTTTGAATGCGAATTATTCGATGTTGGTTGTAAATCCTGCCAACAACCTATCTTATACTTACCTTAAAGTCTCTCTCCGCCTCCCTCTTCTGATCTCTTGCCGCAATGCTCTCACGCTTATCGTAGAGCTTCTTACCCTTGGCAAGGCCTATCTCCACTTTGCAAAGGCTTCCCTTAAGGTACACCTGCAAAGGAACGATCGTATATCCCTTCTCGGTCAGTTTTCCGAGGAGCTTACGCGTCTCCTGTTTATGGAGAAGGAGCTTTCGCGTACGCATCGGATCCTTGTTGAATATATTGCCCTTTTCATACGGAGGGATATGCATTCCGTAAATGAATGCCTCACCGTTCTCGATCCCGACGTAAGACTCTTTGATCGAGCACTTACCCTGGCGAAGTGATTTTATCTCAGTTCCGAAAAGTGCAATCCCTGCTTCGTACTTCTCCTCTATGAAAAAATCATGATATGCTTTTTTGTTATTGGCGATCAGTTTGATGCCTGTATTTTCTTTACCCATGATATCGTCTCATCTCTATAAAAGCATTATACCACAAAGCATATTCATAAGAATAAACTGTTAGTTTATCGATAGATTATAATCACCGTACCCGCTCAAACGCCGCTCCGGCTACCCGATCTTCGATCGGGTCAAGAATGAAATCTACTGTTCTCGTCCCGATATCGACCATGTTGCATACAACACGGATCCGCGTTCCCAGACAGAACCGCCTGCCGGTGCCGCGCCCCACGAGTTCGTATGTTTCCTCGTTGTACGTATAATAGTCTCCCTCGATCTTGGATATATGCACAAGACCTTCCACCGTATTGGGAAGCTCCACGTATATGCCCCAGTTCGTTATCCCGCTGATGACGCCTTCGAAGACCTCACCGATGTGATCCTGCATGTATTCAGCCTTCTTGAGCTTGTCCACCTCGCGCTCCACATCGACCGCGATCCTCTCGCGGCTGCTCGAACGGCGGCAAACCTCACCCAGTATATTTCTGTAATGCTCCATCCTGTCTTCATCAAGCTTTCCGCGCAGGGAATCCTTGATGATCCGGTGTATCTGAAGGTCGGGATATCTTCTTATCGGCGATGTAAAATGGCAGTAATACTTGAGTGCCAGACCGAAATGCCCCGAGCAGTCCGTTGAATACTTGGCCTGTTGCATCGACCTGAGTGTCAGCCGCGATATGAGCGCTTCCTCGGGCGTGTCCTCGATACCGGACAAGAGCTTTTGCAGCTCCTTGGGATGCAACTCATCGCCTTTTATCTTTATTCCGTACCCGAAATTCCTGATAAACGTCGCCAGCTTCCTTATCTTGTCCATATCCGGCTTTTCATGTATACGGTAGACAAACGGTGCCTGTGCCCAGAAAAAATGCTCCGCAACGGTCTCATTCGCTGCCAGCATGAAATCCTCTATAAGCTTGGTTGCATTGTTTCTCTCATGGGGATATATGGCAATGGGATGCCCGTTATCGTCAAGCTCCATCTCGGTTTCCGGAAGGTCAAAATCGATCGATCCGCGTGATTTTCTCCGGTGTCTGAGAAGGAGCGCCAGCTCGTGCATTCTGATAAGCATATCCGACACATCGGCAAACTTTTCCATCAATGACTCATTGTGATCCGTTATGATCTTATCAACATCACCATAGATCATGCGGTGGTTCGTGTTTATGACCGTGAGCGCAAACCTGTTATCCTTAATGACTCCCTTTTTATCTATTGTCATAAAGCATGACACCGCAAGTCTGTCAACATTTTCGTTAAGCGAGCAGATCCCGTTGCACAGCTGCTGCGGAAGCATCGGCACTACCCTGTCTACCGGATAGCAGCTTGTACCACGCTCAAGTGCCTCTCTGTCGATCGCTGAACCCTCTTTCACGTAATGCGTCACATCCGCAATATGCACTCCGAGAATATAGTCATCTCCATCTATCGTAAGACTGACTGCATCATCAAGATCCTTGGAGTCAGGGCCGTCGATCGTGACCATATCAAGGCTTCTGATATCTTCCCGGCCCCTGTAGTCAGTGGCTCTAAGCTCCTGCGGAACTTTCTGCGCCTGATTTAACACCTTATCGGGGAACTCCGGCTCTACACCGTATGCCTTGAGTATCGAGAGTATGTCTATTCCCGGATCATCCGAGTGTCCCAGTATCTCAATTATCCTGCCCTCGGGATTCCTGTATCTGTCACCGAAATCAGTGATCCTGACAACAACCTTGTGCCCGTCCACCGCGTTCATGGAGTATTCAAGCGGAACAAAGATATCCCTGTCTATCCTCGTAGAATCCGGGATCACAAAACCGTAATGATTTTTCGCCGCATCATACGTACCCACTATCAGATCGGTCTCACGCTCGGTAACCTCAACAACAACGGCTTCGCGGCTCTTGCCCGCATTTCTCCTCTTTCCGCGGAACGGTACCTCATACGGATCGATCCGCACTGTATCCCCATGCAGCGCCGTACCCGTATTCTTTTCACTTATGAAAAAATCATCCTCAATGCCGTCAACATGAACGAAACCATACCCGTGTCCGCTCGACGAGAATACGCCTGTGAGCGTTTTCGCCTCTGGCAGCATATATTTGCCGCGCTTGCTGACTGATATAAGCCCGCCCTTTAACAGTTCATCAAGGCATGCCTTAAAAACAGGCCTATCCTCCGGATTTACCTGCATCAAAATGGCAAGCTCCTTTTCCTTCATCGGAACATAGGAGGGCTCTTTCATCAGCTCCAGTATTTTGTTTTTCCGCGTTGTGATCTCTTCCATAAAAACTTCTGCAAATAATGATAAAAAAGAGACACCCATGAACTGAGTGTCTCACAATGTCAAAACTATATCCGATACTGCTTAGAACACATTCATGTTCAGCACTATCGCAAACAGCATGAACGCAACGGCAAGGATCTTGGTGATCTTCTCAAGCTTTCCCTCTATGGAACGTCCCTTGTTCTTGCCCCAGTATGTATCAGCTGCTCCGCTTATGACACCGAGTCCTGCGCTCTTGCCTTCCTGCATCAGAACTATCGCTGCCAGTACTACACTCACAAGTATGAATAAAATTGTAAGAACTATCCTCAATGCTGCCATAAAACACCTCCGGCTAACTATAAAACTCGTACCTTGCTACTCTAACACAGTGTACGCATAAAATCAAGCAAAATCTGTAAACGTTACAGTTTCCACTGATATTGTGCGAGATCGACACGGCCGTCCCTGACTGTTATCCCTTCAGCCTCAAGAAGTCTTGCCTGAACTCCGGATCCTCCAAACGCGAATTCGCCTGCAAGTTCACCCTTTGAATTGACAACTCTAAAGCACGGTATATTGTCCGGATCGGGATTCTTATGAAGGGCGTTGCCTACGGCTCGAGCCATCTTCCTGTCTCCCGCAAGCTGTGCAACCTGTGCGTAAGTCGCCACATGTCCGTATGGTATCTTACGGACCGCCTCGTATATCCTTTTCGACGGACTGTCACTGACAAGGTCATAGCTTTCCGCGATCATCATCTTCACGTCTTTATCCGGAATGCTCCCATCAAGGATTATCGTATTCCAATGTTCCTTGTTCTGATGGTATCCGGGAATTACCGCTTCATACGCTTCGCGCCAGAAAAACGCCTTCTCGGGATCGACCTTGACATTCAGATTGATCAGGCCTTCCCTCTCATACGTCCAGAGAAACGCCTTCCGGTTAGGACTGTATCTGACAAGTTGCCAGTTTTCATCATGAAAAGGCGCATCCCGAAATGTATCCGGAAACGACAGACCGTATTCCAATACTTCTTCTCGTGTCTTCATAATCAGTTTATCTCCTGATTCTTGCGCCAATTAATAATTGTCACCGTATTATTCTTATAACGAAGGGTCGGCATTGCCGACCCTTCATCTGTTACTGCTTATTTACTTTGTGGTACTGTCTTTTTCTTCTTACCTGTTGCAATTGTTGCCACGATAGTAGCTACGCATGCTGTAAGGAGTAACAGCCACAGAACTATGTTGCTTGCGTCTCCGGTCACAGGACCAACTCTTACTCCGAGAACGCCGCTGGTAGGCTTAGCACGTACACCAAGTACTCCCTGTACTACTCCACCCTTCTTGATTCTCTCACCAAGTACTCCCGGTGTCGGGGTAGGCGTAGGTGTCGTTGTCGGAGGCGGTGTCGGCGTAGGCGTAGGCGTATACGTCGGTGTAGGTGTCGGCGTAGGCGTAGGTGTCGGCGGCGGAGGTGTCTCCTCAGGATAGTTGATAATGTCTCCAAGTTCTACCGGCAAATCGGCATTCGATTCATCGATCCTGAATACATATACCAGATCATCACCGTTTACATCCTTAGGAAGCTTGTATCCTGTCGGAGGGGTTACCTCTATGAAGTAGTAATCATCCCAAGGAAGATCGCTGACATAGATCTCACCTGCCGAGTTAGTACGATATGAACCGTACTTGTAGTATGCATTCGAGAATATCGTCGATGCAGCTGCCTGTGCTGCCGTCTTCGGTGTTGCCGAGTAAAGCTCAAATACAGCACCCGAAAGCGATCTCGTACCCGATGCACTGACCTTATGAAGCTTTACAGAGCCGGTTGCCTTAACGTTAACGTATGTAACCTCTACCTGCTCACCGTTCTTGATTATGGTGAAGCCTTCTCTCTTATTCGAAAGTGCATATCCCGCAGGTGCCTTCTTCTCTTTGAAGTAATATGTACCGTAAGGCAGATTATAGATAACCAGGCTTCCGGTCGAATCCGTTACAAATACGCCGTTAGTCGTGGCTGTAGAAACTGTGTAGTTTCCTGTTGTTCCGGTAGCATATATACGCTTTCCGGTAGTTGTGTACAGTTCAAACTCTGCACCTGCAAGCTTCTCCTGTGTCGATTTATCTTTCTTGGTCAGCTTGACCGAACCTACAATAGGAGGATCTGCCATCTCAACCACAGCACCCTTTCCAAGAGCCGGTGCAACGAAAGTCTGATCCTTCGCTACTGCATATCCCTTAGGAGCTTCTATCTCTTTGAGCGTATAGGTCTTGCCCGGTGTAAGCTTAGCTACAACCACATGAGCACTTTCTTCCGATACCCATTCCTCAACCTTATCAGTTCCGTCGTAGATGGCAAGTTTTGCACCTGCAAGCGGGTACTTCGTAACAGCATCGATCTTTCTGATGAGGATCTCGCCCTTCGTGTTATAGAAGTCGAATCCATTCTGTTCACACAGATATCCGTCGATCGGAACTTCCTTGACTGAGTATGTGATGGTCCTTCCCTTTGCATCATATACAGGAAGCGGTTTACCATCCTTATCAGTCTCGAACTTATAATGGTATTTATGAACGTTATAATCCTTTGCATAGAGGGTTACGGTATTGATGAACGGTATACCGTTGCCCACAACGCTTGAGTACAGATGGATCGTTACATCAGGTCTTGAAAGAGGATCGGCATCCTTATTATCATTCCAGTGCTTGTCACCTTCTATCTTTCTGTACTCTATCTTCTTGTTGGTATAGGTAACAGCAGGTACTACCTCACCCGTATCAGCTTTCTTGAAGACCTTACTGATCTCAAGATCCTTGGTGCCGTTATTGGTTATCGTCAGGTCAACATCATACTCGGTGTTATCGAAGACGTATCCGTTGCACTCGAACAATGTATTGTCTTCCGTCCATACACCGTTTGAAGGCTTAACCTCTTTGATCCTGTAATACAGAGTCTTGGAAGTCTCAAATTCTCCATTCTCTTTCCTGAGTATCTCCTGATCGAATGCAGGGATATCAAGCTTGAATGAACCGTCAGCCTTAGTCTTCGCCTGGCTTACAAGAGTCTCATGAAGTCTTCTGTCCGCATCGCTGTAACTGTAGAGTGCAAACTCAAACTTATCTTCAAGTGACTCCGGTGTTGAAAGATCTCCGCCGGCAAGTGTCTTTACGATCTTCTTACCTTCAATATCGGTCTTACCGCTTGCAAGGAACTCATTCTCGAATTCGAACTTCACTTTCTCATCTTGAGCGAAATCAAACGGAATCTTATTATTATCTGTTAGTATCCTGTCGACACCTTTTATACTTGTCTTCAGTGTTCCATGATAATCCTTGTCAAGTATCGGATCGCCGTTTTCATCAAGGTTAGGCTCAACAAATACGGTAACCTTAAACGTATCGGTCGATGACTTCACACCGTTCTGATTATACTCAGTCTCGGTGATCGTATACGTATGATAACCGGTGTCATCTACTTTGGTAAATTTAGTAACATCACCTTCCTTGACCTCTTCGGCACCATACTTGTAGTTCAGGATCGACTTGTTCTGTGCCTTTGCATCTGCAGCCTTGAACTCTACAAGTCTCGGGATTCCGTCCTTGTCTCTCGTATTATTTACGGTAAACGACTCGCCGGTCTTGTCATCTGTGATCGTAAACTCGAAGATATCGTTCGTATTAAGTTCACGACCCTTCATCTTCTTAAGACCCGGAATATCGATAGATCCTGTCTGATCAAACGTATTCAGGAACGTATCGGTCATTTCTTTATCCGACAGTCTGGTAGGAGTAAGCGCTTCCCACTTCATATTCTCGATCACCGGATCTGTGATGAGCTGACCATCTTCATCATGCACTCTGACTGTAAGCTTAAACCTCTGAGGCGAATATTTCTTACCGTCATTTTCCTTCGGAACCTCAGTTGCGATATAAACAAACGTCCTGAGTGCTTCTCCTGTCTCCAGGTCATAGAAATCGTCCTTACATTCATCCTTGAACTCTTCAGGTACTCCTGTACCCTTTTCAGCCCAAAGATCAATGAACTTGTAATGGATGTCTCCAACGAAGATCTCACCTATCGGCAGGTCATGTTTTTCACCCTTGTAATCGTAATAATATGTCTCTTCTTTTCCGGTCTTCTCACAATATGCCAGACCGTTCTTTACAACACTCTCATACTTATCCTTATACTTCTCAGAGCTTCTGAGTCCGGGACCTTCGATCTTGAACTCGAACTCACCAAGTTCAATTTCTTTACCCATAATCTGCTTGCGAAGTATAGGCGGATCGATCACACAACCCGAATCGTATGAGTTCTCAAATACTATATCTGAGGTTGTTACATCAGCACTCTTCTTGATAGGTAACAGTTTAGCAAAGATTGCCGCAAGTCCGGTTTCAGGTGCTTCTGCTGAAGTGACCTTTCCGGCCTGATCCTTGTACATGCGGACTTCCTTGCTGACATCAAGCTTCTTCTCTGCCACATTAAGGTCGATCTTGACTGCTACAACATAAACAGCCTTCGAGTATGTGACGCCATTCTTTCTGTCAGTTACCTGCTCCTCGACCGTATAGTACTTAGTAACAGTAGGAAGATATGTATCTCCTGACTTCAGTACTTCCTGATCATACTTGATAGGATCAAATGTAAACTCTGTCTCTGCCAGAAGCTCATCAATATTATTGAGCGACTTCGGACTATTTGTTACCTTATATTCTTTTTCGTCTGCACCCTTAAGAACATCCCCGTTCTCATCCTTAATAACGAATGTGAAGTCTTTGTCCTTAAGAGGCTTGTTGTACATCTTCTTGATGCCGTCGATAACGATCTCGCCCTTTGCAGCGAATTCATTATCAAAGGTTACCTTCTCGTCATCCTTAAGAAGAGTTTCGCTCCCGTCAAGCATAACCTTGTAAGTAACCTTGGATACAGAAAGCTTTCCGCCCGTTCCTTCTCCTACAGTTACAACAGCCTTGTACTTCTTGCCATCCTTCTCGGAAGATCCGTCAGCCGTAGCAGTCTCACTGATCCAGTATACATGCTCTCCTAATTTAGTAGCATCATAGTGGATAGAATTGAATGTAAATGCCAGGCCCCTGTTCTTAACTTCTTGCTTGATAGCGTCTGAAGCGTTTGCCTCAACCTCATTGCCATCCTTGTCGACAAATACAGGCTGTGTTGCTTCCTTATCGTATGAAAGCGTAAATGTGTACTTCGGATCTTCATCAAGATTCTTACCTGAAATAGTCTTTACACCGTCAAACGGTATACTTCCTTCAGCAGCATATGTGTTGGTGAAGCCAAGGCCCTTAAGGTCAACCTTGATATAGGTGATATCGCCATCTTTAACAGTTTCCTTTTCACCCGCAATACCATTTGCAGTAACAGTAGCTGTAAGCAGTCCCTTTGTCTCCGTCTCATCACTGTAACTTATCTTAACCTGAACAGGATACTCAGTAGTTGAATACGTTACATTAGGAATCTGCTCAACCGGTACGTTAGGATCATCAGTTGCATCACCGGGCTTAAGCTCTTTTACAATATAGTTCTTGGTTACTTCTGTCAGATACTCGCCTTCATGATCCGGATCCTTCATCACATTCTGATCAAATACAAGCTGATCAAATGTAAATGTAGGCTTCTCATCCGGTTTTGCAGGCTCAACGGACTTGATCTGCTTAACTCCATTTATCTCGACAACTTCGTTTGTTTTAGCGTCAACAAGTGCAAACCAATACTTACCAAGAGTTGTCTGATCATTAAATCCTACAAGATCCTTATATCCGCCGATCTGAACAGGAACCTTGGAAACATACTCATTGACGAATTTGAAATTATCGGCATAGTATACATTTCCGTTATGCTCAAGAGTTATGTCTGTTCCGTCCGAAGCCTTAAGGGTAGTATCAAGCTTGATCCTGCCACCCTCTTCAGATACAGCAACAGTAGCTGTATAAGCGGTCTTGCTGTAATTGATACCCAATCCGGCCAGCTTCTGCTCTGTGATGGTATAGGTAAATGTCTTACCCTTATCTTCATTCGTAAACTCAATGGCATTAAACAGCACATCACCATTACTGCTGTTGGTTATTTCTGTCTGATTTTCCTGCTTGCTGCCATTTCCACCGGTCAGAGTGAACTTGAACATTCCTTCGGCAAGAGCTTTTCCGCCGAGAGTCTTCTTAGCCTTAAACTGAATCGAATCCGGAATGACCCTGATGTTCTCAAATGCGCAAGGTTTGGGATTTTCAATATCATCACTGCTTACAGGATTTCCGGCCTTATCCTTGATACTCTTAACTACATTGAGAGTTCCGTCTCCTTTGTCAGTGATCGTAACTGTTATGTAGTAAACTTCATCATCGTAGATAATAGCCCCTGTTCCGTCATCGTTTTCAGCCTCTACCTCATTGACAGTGTAGTAATATGTCTTGTCAATGTCAGACTGATCGTAGTTGATCGTGAATGAGAAATCACCTTCCTTTTCGATCTCGGCAGGATTTGCCTGTCCGTCCAGGGCTATCTTCTCATATACAGCAGACTCTCCTTCACCTTTCTTCTGTCTGAGTTCGAAGTGGAACGTCTGGTTTTCTTCACCTGTCACAAGATCCTTGTTTACCAGAGTCTTGGTTCCGGCTATAGTAACATGACCATCTGCCTTGTACTCATTCTCGAACGGGAAGGCTATGATAGCTGCCTTATCAATAGGAGCCTTATACTCACCCTTCTCCGTATCGAATTCATACTTCTTGGTATCCGGTGAAACAGTAAGACCACCCTTACCGTCATCGCTGACAGAAACGGTTACAAGATAGTAATCCTTGGTATATGTATATCCCGGATCATTTCCAGCAACCTCTTCAACCTTGTATGTAAAGGTCTTATCCTTGTCATCAAGCGTATAAGCAATCGTGCCGAAACTGTCGCTTGCGCCGTTTACACAGGAAGCTGTGAGCTTATCTACTTCATCTGTTCCCGATGCGGTCTTAACTCTTATCTTTGCACCGGTAGTATCGGTAAGTTTGAAGTTAAATGTCTTATCAGACTCTTTAGTACCTTTAACAGTCTTGGAAGCACTGAGTGTAAGATCACCGTTTGCATCATAGTTATTGATAAACCCACCTACATCGGCAGTGATCTCACCTTCGCCTTTTGCCTTCTCCATTTCATTGCTCAGGACTCTAGCAGAAAGCTTACCATTTGCGTTGGTAACCTCGATAACTACGTTGTACTCAGTTTCTGCAGGGTTATATGTAACACCATCAATGTTTCCTATAACCTCAGAGATCTTATAGCTAAACGTCTTACTGTCGGCATACTTTCCGTTACCAAGTGCCATATCGTCAAAGGTATACTCTATCGGAGCAAACGTAAATGATCCGAAATGACCGTTTATATTGTATACGGTAACTTCCTTCTGGTAATCTTCCGGAAGAGCCTTGGTATTACCGGTCGTCTCGATCTTGAACGTGAATGAATCCTCATTCGTAAGGTCTCTTCCCGTGAGTTCCTTACCACCTTCAAGTTTAACCTTAACCGGCTTCGCATCATATGTATTTGTAAAATCAATAGCCGTAGGTTTGCATGCACCGACAATCTTGCCATCAACCTCAACAGTTGTTGACATTACAGGACTCGTTGCGTTGTCAATCGTTGCTGCTACGGAAAGCACACCATTACCCGGATCCGTAACAGAAACTTTAACTTTATGCTCGGTGGTATCGTACGTTACTCCATTCAATACGTACTTGTCACCTACATAATCACCTCCATCAGGCAGTTCCTCCTTGATATAGTATTCGAATTCACCCGGCTCTGAATACGGGATCTTATCAAATACTACAGTATCAAGTACTTTATTATCAGCATCTACTCTAATGGTCTTTCTGTCTTTTGTAACAAAGTTTCCATCCTCGTCGTGGATTCCAAGCAGGAAGGTAAATGCGCCAGCCTTGAGTTCTTTGTTCTCAAGTATCTTCCTTGCCGAAAGCTCTAACGAACCTTCTGCTGCGTATTCGTTCGTGAACAGAGCCTTGTCATCAAACGAATTTGTACCGGTAAAGAACTTCTGAACGCCACCCGCAACGGTATGCCATAACGATGTCCAGAAACCTTCTTCTTTGTAGTCTTCACCCGGTCTGCGCATACGAGGAGACCCAACGAGTTCGATCTCTCCATTACCGTTATCCTTAAACTTAACTTCCACAAACCATGGTCTTGCATCATAGGTATATCCGTTATACTTGTAATGTTTACCATCGTCTATCGGTGTAGCATCGGTCGGAATAACCTCAGTGATAATATAGTACTTAGCATATGTTCCATCGGTACCTATAGCCGTACTTGCATCAGAATTAAGATCTTCAGCAGTATAATAAATAGTCGGGAACGTAGCCTCAACTTCCGTTCCGGCAGCTATATCTGTTCCGGCAGTAATAGGTGTCGACGCACCAAGCTCAGTAAACAGATTACCGTTTACATCCTTGATTCCCTTACCGTCAGCTTCCCTCAGCTTAAATGTGAACGGATAATCCGCTGTCATCTTTCTGCCATTAAGAATCTTATAAGCGCTAAGATCAACGTGACCGTTTGTTATGTATCTGTTCTCGAACTTAACTTGTGCTGCATCTACCTTGTCACCATCGCTGTTATAGTATTCTGTGCTGACTTTCACGCTGCCGTTTTCAAGCTTTACGATTGCCTTGGCCGTGAATACTTCGGATGAATACCAATATTTACCATTCTCTTCCCTATAGTATAATTTTCCATCAAAAGTATCAGAGATCGTTGCAGTATTCGGACGATCCTCAGTTATGGTATACTCAAATGTCCGGCTCTCAACATACTTGTCGTTTCCGTCCTCATCTTTGACAGGATCGCCATTTGAATCTCTTTCAATAAGGTCATTCTGAGTAAACTTTATAGCATCGAATGTAACCGATCCGCCGGCTACAATATCCTTAGATTTCTCAAGAGTCTTGGGATTACCGTCTGCGCTCTTAAGTGTAAAGCTAAACTCTCCACCCTTAAGTGTACCGTCCTTTGCTCCTACCTTAAGAACTTTTTCTGCGGCAAATACTGCTTGGTCGTCGCTTGCAAAAGTATTAACGAAGTTGATCGGACCGCCTTCTATCTCAGGAACGCAGGTAAGTGTTCCGTCATGGTTATCGGTAACTGTTACCGTTACCTTATACTGATGAGCATCAAACTTAACGCCGTTAAGATAGTAAACTCCATCATCGTCGATTACTACACCCTGAACCTTTTCAGGATCGGGCATAGCTTCTTTAACCGTAAAGGTAAACGTTCCTGCGGCATTAAATGTAAAGTAATCCTTCTTAACGTCCTTCGAACCAAAGCTGAATGTTCCCTTACTGCTCGAAGTAGCTTTCTTCGTGATGATCGTTGTATCAAGAAGGTTATCCTTAGCTGCAGGATACCCTCTGTAAAGCTCTGCCTCAAATACATCGTCACCTGTGTATTTTCTTCCGGTCAGAGTCTTGGATCCTTCGATCCATGTGTAGCCTGTTGCAGAGTATGTATTATCAAACTTTGCATCAAAACCGGCCGTTCTCTCATTAGGAACCGCTGTCAGAGATCCGTCGGCCTGGCGTGTAACGGTAACCGTGATCGTCTTTTCGCTTGTATCACATGTATATCCGCCTATCACACCATTCGCCGGAATATCAACATATTCAGTTCCTATCTTTATCTTGGTCTCTTTAACCTTATAAGTAAAGGTCTCAGACGCCTTTCCTCCAAGATCAGCATTTGTATAATGGATCGTCGAAAATGCAACGCTACCCTTATCATCATTATATTTGGTCTCGCTGACGCCATTTCCTGTAAGAGTAAATCCAAACTTTCCTTCCTCGGGGGTATTTGTACCATTGACAACCTTTTGAGCATAGAGAGTAACATCACCCTCACCATTATATTCGTTGGTAAAGCTGATAGAACCCACTTTAACTTCAGCTCCATCTACGATCTTGTAGAGCTCATGATCAGCTTCAAGCGTTCCATTGTTATCATCATCTGAAACTGTAAATACGGCAACAAAGGTATCACCCGAATAGGTCATATGCTGTTCTTTGTCTTCTTCTGAAGGCTCAACTTCATTGATGTAGAATCTGTATACGCCTTCTTTTTTAAATGTTATGGCTCCAAAGTTGAACTCGTCAGCCGCCTCACCGGTATGTTCACCATTATGGACAGTCTGCTTACCTTTGTTTGAATCAGAAGCACCGGGAACGATAACATCGCCATTTGTTATGGCATCAGATGTCTGAGTATCATTCGTATCATAAGCGATCTGGAAAGTATATTTACCTCTGTCTTCGTCCTTCCAGTTTCTACCGGTTATAATCTTTGTACCGCCAACGGTGTCCGTTGTTTCTGTAACATGATAATCGTTTACAAATACAGGCTGTACAGTTTCAACAACCTTATCATTACTATCATCACCTACTACAGGCTCTCTGTTGCATGCCATGTAGATATCCTTCTGAAGGATACCTGAATTATCATCCGGATCTGTCACTACAACAGTAATATAGTAAACGTTGTCATCATATATCACGCCGTCCTTGATCTTAAACTTAAGACCGGTATGAGCCGTGTCATTATACGAATACTCCGTAGCTCCGTCAGGAATAAACTCTCTGATCGTATACTTATGAGTTCCGACATCACCGATATCTGTACTATTCTTCTTAACAAATTCGATCGGACTGAAGTCTGCTACCTTCTGACCTTTAATAGTCTTACTCTGGCTATCTCCCTTGCCCTGAACCTTTGTCAGTATGAATGTAAACTCTCTATCCTCAGAAAGGCCGCTGTTTGCCGCATATCTCTTCTGCGCATGGAACTGAACCGTACCCTTTGCCGAATAATAATTGGTAAACTCGATCTTACCATTCATCTTGGATGAAGTAATTTCCTTTGCGCAGGTAAGAGTCTTGTTTCCGTTATCGGTAACCGTAACCTTTACCGTGAATACATTCTCATCGTATGTGATATCTTCCTTTACCGGATTAGGCTTCTTCTCGGCAACAGTGTATGTATATGTCTTGCCGATATCAGTTTCATCATACTTAAGACTACCGAAACTGAAGTTACCGGCTGCATCGTTGGTAACATAGTATTCGCCGTCATTATTAACAGGAATATTTGTCAGTCTGCTACCAAGTTTAGTATCATCTGTGCTCTTCAGCGTGAAAGTATAATCATTTGCTTTAAGAGCAAGATTCTTCTGATACTTTATACCATCTATAGTAGTGGTACCGGTTGCGGTATATTTGTTATTAAATGATATAGATTCCGAAAGCGTTATTCCGTTTGCTTCATCAACCTTGTCTTGCTGTGGATTCTCTTTGCAGTTAACCTTGTCCGGATCGGCAAAACGGAAATACTTGACCTCTTTGTCAAAATCTACGCCATTTTCTTTTCTTGTCAGTTTTACCTTAACAACATATACAGCCTTATCAAATGCATACGGTGCACAATCATTTGACTCATCTATCTTGTAATAGAAGTAAGCTGTCTTACCCTGCGATGCAAAAAGTTTCTTATCAGTAATCTGAGTTCCATTGGCATCAAAGCAGGATGTTGCATATGCAATATCAAGATCAAATTGAGGGAATTCAAAATGATTACCTACATTGGCTACATCACTAAACCCTGCTGCAGGTGCATTCCACTGGTTATCTCTATCATATGTATACAGGTTGAATTTGAACTTACCTGTTGGTACGTCAGTTACTTTGCCATTAACCTTCTTTTCACCTTCGATCTTAATCGGCACTGTGTTGGGCTTTGTTTCAAGCTTATTGGTGAATGTGATCGCCTGCTCGCCCTCGGGTGAGCAGAAAGTTGCCGTGGCCTTTTTGGTATGGCTGTCGCCTGTACTAAGATCGATTATATAAGCCACTGTATCCTGGTGCTGAATCTTGGCTGCATTTACCCAAATCTTCAGAGTCCAAGGCTCAGCGTCATAGATGACTCCATCTTTAATGTAGTACTTAACTCTGTCCTCATTCTCAAGGTAATCGTGATAATAGATCACACCATTCCTAACGAAGTATTTGCCTGCATCATCACCTTCAAATTTAACATCGTTAGCGTTTGCCACCTTATACTCTACGGCACCTGAAGGTATCGTCTCCTTGATCGTATACATGTAGACCATATGAGTTTTGTCTACAAGTCCAATAGTGCCATTAAAATGATCGGATCCACGGTTCTTCGCTTTACCACTATCATATATACTCTTTGCATCAAACGAAATCTTTCCGAAAGACCCGCCGTTCTGTGTCGGATCCTCTCCTTCGTGAATCGTTATTTGTGTTTTATCCGGCATGGGCGGATTAGGATCCCAGTAGTTCTTGGTATCTTTGGAGCTTGAATATGGTTCGAGCGTGAAAGTAAAGCCCTCAGCCGGCCACTTGCCTGCTACGGCACCTTCAAGAACCTTATTGATCTTAAACTCATATTCCTTTTCTTCCGTCTCGGTGATAGGCATATCGTGCCATGTGCAATGCCACTCTGCTCCACCAACCTTCGGAATATCCTTTGCAATAAGCCAACCACCGCAGTTGACATTAACATAAGCATTAGCTGACGGGCAGATGAATGTTCCGTCGATATTACCGGCGAGCGTGACTTTTGAAGCATTGGGAATATTATAGATAAGGTGTTCACTCATTTGAGGCTGAGTACCATCAGGAGCAAGATATCCACCATTATCGATAGACAGTTTGCAGTTCTGATTAAGGGTAACTTCACCTTCATCCAGAATATTGAACACCACCGTCTGTGTACTCAATATTCTGATAAGAAGACTATCTGCTCCTGCATCCCAACTACCGAATTCACCATCGTTGAAATTAAAATAATATGTACCTGCATCGGATTTGGTCAGGTCAAGTGTATACTTCTTCTGTGTTGTCTCGGGATAGGTTTTGATCTTGTTCAGAAGAGCCTCTTCTCCCATCAAACGAACGGCATTTTCTTCAGCAGCCATATTCGTTGAATTTGTGGTTGCTTCGTTCAACAGATTGGTAACCCTCTGGTTGATCTGATCCTGACTGTAACTTGTAGTATCAACACGTGTACTACCCATGTCAATTATAGTTTCGCCATTTTCAGTCTTTCTCTTAAACTTGCTGGCAGCTTCCGGGGTTGTGTATACTACAACATTTCCGGTGTTACCATTGTCCGTAATCGAGAAACCATCACCTGTATAACTGCCAATAAAGGTATATCCTGTTCCACCACCCTTATTTTTGCACGAATTAATAGCTGTTCCGGAGTTTTCGCCACCGGACTCGATCAATGACTTTGTGGCGAAATTCGTCTCCATATGACCATGAAGAGTTATTGAATTGGCAACAAGTCCATAATAAAGGTTATTACCAAGCGCTTCTTTGAAGTTCCTTGATGTTCCGGGGGTAAAAATAATATCTCCGTTACCCTGAATGGCGTATACCGAGAAACTGGTTGTTTCAAACTCCACGGTCCCTTCCTCAACCGAGGCATCTGAATTAACTGTTTCTGCCGAGATATCATTGCCATCTTCAACAAAATGAGAAACTATGATGTCCTCTGAATTCTGAGTTCCAATCGCCTCTTTGAGCTGATCCTTCTTGAATTCAATCGAGATCGATACAGAACCCTCTTCCGGCTCTATCTCTTCTGCCTTGGTCTCATCCTTATAGAATCCGATATCATAAAGCAGTGTGTTCTCTGCGGTTGCAAGAACATCGCCTTTTTCCTCATCCTTGTCCTTGTTAAGGGCCTCGAGGTACTTAGCTGCTTCTTCTTCCGTAAGAGGAGTTACACCAAAATAAGCATCATCCGGGATGGCATCTGCCTTCTCGAGTGTTGCTCTTACATAGATCTTGTCATCTTCATATTCGTATACACGCTTTGTTGCAACATCATTAATGTCGATCGTTGCAACGCCGTCTGCGATACTTGTTGCCTCAGCAACTGCTTCTATAGCAGTTTCACCCTCAGCAACCACGTATGCCGTGAATTCTTTTCCGTCAAGTCCTTCAACCTTAGCCGATCCGGCATCTTTACCAAATACGATACCGTCCTTTGCGGATGCGCCGTCAACCTTTGCATCTGCGTCGCTCTCAACAAAGAACTTGTACGATGTCTTGTCTGAGAGGTCTTCAGTATTGAACTTAACCGTTATGCTTTCATAACCTTCACCGGTTACAGCTGAAATCTTGGACTCGTCCGTAGCCGTGAGGATCTTGGTAGTAAGAACCTTATCGCTGTCATTTGATACAGCAACGATCGTGGGATATCCGTTTTTATTTAAATAGGAAAGGGATACATTATCGGAGGATGTAGCGCGAATATTGAAGTCACCGCCTTCAAGACCGGTGAAATCATAACGTCCGTCCGCTGTCTTATCGAGATCGTCGTTAAGAGCAGGGTTATAGGATGCGCTCGCTGGTCCGTTGAATTCAACATGGAACTTGTCCTTGTTGGCAAGATCCGTCGTATCAACATATATGGACACCTCATCAAAGCCCGAACCCCTTATTCCGGAGTCAGTTACGTCTATAGTTCCGTCGCCGGCGTTTGCATTCTCGCCGAGGTCTTCCTTCTTCTCCTCGGGCTCCTGCGGCTCTTCGGACTCCTTCGTATCCTCGGGTTCCTTTGTCTCCTCGGATCCTTCTTCAGTGATGACATCGGATTCCTCGCCCGACTTCTCGTCGTCCGAGACAACCTCGATGTTCAGCCCTTCATCAGCGCCGTCGCCTGCCTCTTCAACAGCATCGGTATTGACAACGATGCCGTCCTCCGTGGTAACTTCGGCAGCCATGGTGGCTACTGATGAAAATCCGGTCTCCAGTACCATCGCGATGAGTGCTATCATCGCCGTAGTAGTTCTGAACCAATTCCTTCTTTTCCTCATAATGTTTCTCCTTTGATACCTTTCCTGGTTTCTTTAGGTTTACATAACTTCGGAATGGGCATAATTACCCTATTCCCTTATATTTTTAATGACTTTCGCGGTCCAAAAAAAGGTTCATTTTATCGACAATTTTTTTTAAAAATTTGACTCTAAAAAATAAACAAAGTTGCACGGTCGGTATTGTGCAACTTTGCCAATCTGCTCTTCGAGTATTATTTTCCCGTATTATACGGGGTATTTTTCGAGGGCGTACTCTCTTGCCTCGTCATATTCCATGGGCTTGCCCCAGATGAAACCCTGGATGAAGTCACAGTCGAGCTCCTTAAGAGATTCGATCTGATTCTCGTATTCAACACCCTCGGCGATGACTTCGGCATCCATGATATGGCCCATGTAGATGACTGATTTTACGAAATCCATGTTCATCTCGTTGCGGACAAGGTTGTCGATGAGCGACTTGTCGATCTTCACAAGGTTGATCGGAAGCTTCATCAGCGTCTCAAGCGATGTATAACCTGTGCCAAAATCATCAAGGGCGATCATGATCTGATTATCACGAAGCATCTTGATGTTCTCTATCGTATGGCTGCCCTCTTCCACGAACGAGTACTCGGTGATCTCGATCTCCAGGCACTCGGGCGGGAATCTGACCTCATCGATGACGGCGAGGACTTTTTCGGCGAAGCCGGCTCTTGCAATATCCTTAGCTGAGATGTTAACGGCAACGGTGATCGTATTGCCGGATGAATAGCATATCTCACGGAACTCTTCCATGGCGCGCTTAAGCACGAATCTGTCGATATCAAGAACAAGGTCCGAGAGCTCCGCCACACCGATCAGCTCGCTGGGTGCTATCCTGACACCTCCCGGAGCGCTCATGCGGATAAGCGTCTCAAATCCGCGCAGTCTCTTATCCTCAAGAGTGAACTGGGGCTGATAGACAAGGTAGAAGTAGCCGTTACGCAGACTGTCCTTGATCATGCGCTCGACATACAGCTGATGCTCCAGCTTTTCCTTCATCTCATCGTTAAATACATAGTATTTTCTGGTACTTGATTTTATCGCATAATTCATCGCGATGTCGGCACGTTTCATGATCGTATCCGCATCAGTTGACGAATCGACAAAATCAGCTATGCCCACGAAAGCGGACAGATATATATTGGAAGGAACTCCGTCCTTATTGAGCGTTATAGTATCTTCAATAGACTTGATCAGCGCATTTACGACTGAATTGTAATCGGCCGATTCAGGCAGGATAACGGCATATTCCGCTCCCTCGATCTTGTATGCGGATCCTTTGTCATCGAGCACCGTTTTGATACGGTTCGCAACGATCGTCAGGAGCTCATCTCCGTACTTGCGGCCCAGATTGGCATTAACGGGAAGAAACCCGTCTAGATGTATGAAGATCACGCGTCCGCGCTCGTTGAACCATATCTTCTTACGGATGTCGCGGTCAAATCCGTATCTGTTAAGAAGCCCGGTTATCGAATCGGTAACTGCCATTATGTTGCTGTATTTGATCTGCTGAGATATAAGTGTGATAGCGATAAGGAACATGATCGCGCTGAACGTACCCGGCGCCGTTGATAAGTTATGGCTTACTACCACCGATCTGAGCGATCCGGCTACAGATATTCCGAGTATGATGTACGACCACACAAGCCCTTTCTTTCTGTCGGTAAGCACCATGATGATACACATAAGGCAAAGTACAACCTGTATACATCCGTTAACCGAGCTTGAGAGGAGCTTCATATCCCCTATCTCTATAACCTCACGTACACGTGCGGCAATAAAGACCGTAGTCCCCAAAAGCATAATGCAGAAGGCCGCGCACGCCCGGAATAGAATTGTCTTGTAGCGAAAATGTGTTAAACGCATAATCTCATCCTATCAGTACAAATACACGTCCTTGAAAACGCCGTGTACAAAAAATCTCTGCTTGTTGGATCCGCTTCCCGAACAGGTGACAAGCGTAACTATGTTCGTATCCGGATCAGCCTTTGCGGCACATTCGCGAACCGACAGCTTTGCCGCCTCACGAAGATAAGCGCGGTATTCCTTGAATGTCTTGCAGGTATAATACATCTTGGAATCCGTAGTGTCGAGATAATAAGAGAAAATCTCATAACGGTATATGCCTTCGGGCCTGAACACATAGATGTAAGGGTCCTTGTCATACACCTCCTTGTTGTTGATGTAATTCTTGAGATGCCCGAACATGGTGCCGTTCTTCATGTTATGGCCGTAGAAGAAGGTATTGCGGTCCGTGAGCATCGGATCGACCTCATGATCCATGAATATGCATCCGCTGCTGTTCTTCTGCATCTCAAACGTATGATGAAGATAGAACTCATTATCGGTTCCCTGTACGACCGGGTGATTGATCTCGGCTCCCGGCGCATACAGCCAGCACACGAAACTGGAGTTGATCTTCTTCAGGCTGTCGAAATCGACTGTCAGATCCGGAAAATCAGCCCTGTTATAGTTACGCGTCAGCGTCTTCTCTTCTTCTGCTGCCACCTCCGGGATCTCTTCCTCAGAAGGAGCTTCTTCATCGGAAAAATCACCATCGCCCATAACGGCATACTGCTCAAGGCTTGTGTATTCATCCTCCGCACGCTTATATTCAAGCGTGGTCTTGATGAGCATGAAAGCGCAAACAACAAGTGCAATGCTCGCTATAACGATGATGATCTTCCGGGTCTTACTCATAATCTAAATTCAAGCGTTAACTATCTGTCCGAAATCGGGCTTAAGGCTTGCTCCTCCGATGAGTCCGCCGTCAATGTTGTCCTTGCCGAGAAGTTCGGCGGCATTGCCTGCGTTCATCGATCCGCCGTACTGGATACGTACTGCATCAGCTGTAGCTGCATCGTACATCTGTCCGATGATCTCACGGATCATCTTGCATACTTCTTCAGCCTGATCAGCGGTTGCTGTCTCGCCTGTTCCGATAGCCCAGATAGGCTCGTATGCGATAACAAGGTTCTTGACCTGATCTGCGGTAACACCGTCAAGATCCCACTTGATCTGACGAGCGATCCACTCTTTGTATGTGCCGGCCTTGCGAAGCGCAAGTGACTCGCCGCAGCAGAGGATGGGCTTAAGGCCTGCTTCAAATGCCTTCTTAACCTTGGCGTTGATGAGGATATCGTTCTCACCGAAGATATCTCTTCTCTCTGAATGTCCGATGATGATATACTCTACTCCCGCATCCTTGAGCATCGGAGCTGAGATCTCACCTGTGAACGCACCCTTGTCTTCAATATAGAAGTTCTCGGCACCAACCTTTACGTTGGTTCCCTTAACTGCTTCGACAACGGGAACGATGTCTATAGCGGGTACGCAGTATACAACGTCTACGTCGTCATTCTTTACCAGATCCTTAAGTGTTGCACACAGTTCAACGGCTTCGCTGGGAGTCTTGTTCATCTTCCAGTTGCCGGCTATTATACGTCTTCTTGACATATGTATTACCTCTCTTTCCGGTCAGGCCATCGATATCATTCTCTCCGGGGACGCTCCCGCTCATTGTCCTCGGTGCTCACGTTACTAAGCTCGACAATACCTCGCTAAGTAACGAGCCTGCGGAATGCCCCGTCGAGAATATATCATGTCCTTCCCTAATCAAACATCTATTCTACTTGTCATCTGCAGCGTAAACACCCGGCAGTTCCTTACCTTCGAGGAACTCGAGCGAAGCACCGCCACCTGTTGAGATGTGGCTCATCTTGTCTGCGAATCCGAGCTGGTTACATGCAGCTGCTGAATCACCGCCACCGATGATCGTGGTAGCATCTGTCTCGGCAAGAGCCTTTGCTAC
>JAGAFR010000047.1 GCA_017612555.1 Lachnospiraceae bacterium
GTTTCATCTACAATAGACTCCATCAGATGTTCCTCCTTTAATGTTTTTTTAGCCAATCAACATCTTAGAGGAAATCTGTATGATAGGGAAGTGGGTTCTCCTACTTCCCTATATTTTTGCCAATGATTATTTTACACTAACAGATCTGCGGCTCTTTGCTGTATCAGTGCTTATTTCATGAATCCACGTTTCTTCTTTTCCGTCTTCTGTCCGTCGTCCCCGGCCTTGGAAGCTTTGTATCTGTCCACAGCCGTCAGAGAATCAGAAGTCGCCTCATCAAACTCTTTCAGAAGCTTCTTGGCGTCCGAAGAAAGCTTTGTGGGCGTCTGCACAACGAGCGTAACATAATGGTCACCGCGGACATTCTGGTTTCGAAGCGACGGTACGCCTTTTCCTTTGAGTCTTACTTTCGTATCGGTCTGTGTTCCGGGCTTGACCGTGTATGCGACCTTTCCGTCAACTGTATCGATCAGTATGTCTCCTCCGAGAGCGGCCACCGCAAACGAAACAGGAGCGGTCGAGTATATATCCATATCCTGTCTCTGGAAGATGGGATGGCTTGCTATCACAACCTCAACAAGAAGATCCCCTCTCGGTCCTCCGTTCGATCCGGGCTCACCCTTTTCACGAAGCCGTACGCACTGTCCGTTATCTATACCTGCAGGGATCGATACGGCAAGCTTCTTACGTGATGCGATATATCCCTGTCCGTGACAGTCCGGGCATTTATCCTTGATGACCTTACCTGTCCCTCCGCAGTCCGGGCACGTCTGAACGTTCCTGACCGTGCCGAAAAGCGACTGGGACGTGAACACTACCTGTCCTTTTCCGCCGCACTTTGTACACGTGGTAGGATTCGATCCGGGCTTCGCTCCGGTTCCGTGACAGGTCTTGCATTCGTCCTTCTGGAGAGGCTCGATCTCTTTTTCACATCCGAAGATGGCTTCCTCAAACGTGATCCGTACGCTCGCGCGAAGGTTCTGACCCTTCATCGGTCCGTTATATGATCTGCTGCTTCCGCGGCTCCTTCCGCCGCCGAACAGATCACCGAATATATCACCGAAAATATCGCCGAAGTCCATCGAGCCAAAATCAAATCCGCCGTATCCTCCGGGTCCGCCCTGTTCGAATGCGGCATGACCGAACTGATCATACTGGCGCCTCTTGTCGGGATCCGATAAGACGGCATAGGCTTCGGAGGCCTCTTTAAATTTGGCCTCCGCATCCTTGTCGCCCGGATTCATATCGGGATGATATTTCTTGGCAAGCTTTCGATATGCACTTTTGATCGCGCTGTCATCGGCATTCTTGGCAACACCGAGGACCTCATAATAATCTCTTTTGCTCTCTGCCATTGTTTTTTATCCGTTATACTTCTTTAAAATCACCGTCTACAACATCATCCGGTGCCGGTCCGTCGGATCCTGTCGAAGCCGATCCCATGTCGGGGCCTGCTCCCGTAAACTGGCTCATATCCGGACCTGCTCCGCCTGCTGCACCCTGAGCCTGTTCATACATCTTCTCGAACAGCTTCTGTGCCGCTGACATTGCCTTTTCCTGCTGGGCCTTGATCTCGCCGACCTGATCCTCCGTCATATTCTCGGGATCAGCCTTCTCTGCGAGTTCTTTGAGCTTGTTAAGCTCAGCCTCTACATTTGCTTTATCTGATGCGTCGAGCTTATCACCGACTTCCTCAAGAGCCTTCTCTGTCTGGAATACGAATGAGTCCGCATCGTTCTTCGCATCAACCGCTTCCTTACGCTTCTTATCCTCTGCCTCATACTGTGCGGCTTCCTTGACAGCCTTCTCGATCTCGTCATCGCTCATCGATGTGCCGGATGTGATCGTGATATGCTGCTCCTTGCCTGTTCCAAGGTCCTTGGCAGATACGTTAACGATACCGTTTGCATCTATATCGAATGTAACTTCGATCTGAGGTATTCCCCTTCTTGCCGGAGGGATACCGTCAAGTCTGAACTGTCCGAGAGACTTGTTGTCTCTTGCGAACTGTCTCTCACCCTGTACTACGTTGATATCAACAGCGGTCTGGTTATCCGCAGCCGTTGAGAATATCTGACTCTTCTTGGTAGGGATCGTCGTATTTCTCTCGATAAGGTGTGTTGCTACACCTCCCATTGTCTCAATCGAAAGTGTAAGAGGAGTTACATCAAGAAGAAGTATCTCACCCGCACCTGCGTCACCTGCAAGCTTACCACCCTGGATCGAAGCACCGAGTGCTACACACTCATCGGGATTCAGGCTCTTGGAAGGTTCCTTGCCTGTAAGCTGTTTAACCTTATCCTGAACAGCAGGGATCCTTGTCGAACCACCTACGAGAAGGACCTGACCAAGATCCGCCGTGGTGATACCTGCATCCTTAAGAGCGGTTCTTACCGGCTCTGCCGTCATCTCTACAAGATCATGTGTAAGCTCATCAAACTTGGCTCTTGTAAGGTTCATGTCAAAATGCTTGGGACCTTCGCTCGTAGCAGTGATAAAAGGAAGGTTGATGTTCGTCGTTGTGGCACTTGAAAGCTCCTTCTTAGCCTTCTCGGCTGCTTCCTTAAGTCTCTGCATAGCCATCTTATCGTTCGACAGATCTACTCCCTCTGCCTTCTTGAACTCATCAAGCATCCACTGTGTGATCTTGTTATCAAAATCATCTCCGCCGAGACGGTTGTTTCCGCTTGTAGCAAGAACCTCGATGACTCCGTCGCCGATCTCGATGACAGATACATCGAATGTACCGCCGCCAAGATCGTATACCATGATCTTCTGTTCTTTTTCATTATCAAGACCGTAGGCAAGTGCAGCTGCCGTAGGCTCGTTGATGATACGCTTAACATCAAGGCCCGCGATCTTACCTGCATCCTTTGTAGCCTGACGCTGTGCGTCATTAAAGTATGCGGGAACCGTTATGACAGCTTCCGTTACCTTTTCTCCAAGATAACCTTCCGCATCGGCTTTAAGCTTCTGCAGGATCATCGCAGAGATCTCCTGAGGGCTGTACTTCTTGTCCTCGATGTTTACTTTGTAATCACTTCCCATTTCTCTCTTGATAGAGGAAACGGTATTCTCGGCATTTGTTACTGCCTGACGCTTTGCGGCTTCACCGACAAGACGCTCTCCGTTCTTGGTAAAAGCCACGATCGAAGGTGTTGTTCTTGCTCCTTCCGTGTTTGTTACTACGGTAGGCTTACCGCCTTCCATAACTGCTACGCAGCTGTTTGTTGTTCCTAAGTCGATTCCGATTATTTTACTCATAATATTTACCTCCTGACTATACGTATTTTATGAGAATAGCATTCAATTTATAAAATCACGACACTTCATTTACTGGACCACGGAGACCATGCTCGGTCTTACAAGTGTGTCGTGGTACATGTATCCTTTTTGAAGTTCCGCCGCTACCGTTCCGCTTTCATATTCTTCGCTCTCAACCTGCATCACCGCATTGTGGAAGTTCGGATCGAACGGCTGTCCGACTGCCTCTATCGGCTTGACTCCCAGCTTATCAAGTTCCGCCGACAGCTGTTTATATATCATCTTCATTCCGTCGGCAAATGCCGCGTCACTGCCTTCGGGAATGTTTTCAAGACCTCTTTCGAAATTATCGATGACCGGCAGGATCTTCTCGATCACATTCTTTGCTCCCATGTCGTACATCCCTGATTTTTCCTTGTCTGTACGTTTCCGGAAATTCTCGAATTCTGCCATCTGGCGCTTTACCCGGTCTTCGAGTTCGGCTATCCTTTCATCCCTCGGATCCTTCTTGTCCTTCTTCTTGCCGAAGTGCTTTTTCTTATCTCCTTCGGATCCTTCAGGCTTGTCTTCCGCATCCGGCTGCTTCCTGTCTTGTTCTTCGGGATCCTCTCCGACCGTCTCTTTACTTGCCGGTTCTTCCTTATCCTCTTCTTTTAAGGTCTTCTTTTCTTTTTCTTCCATTTCTTCCATGATCTTTTCCACATCCTCCTCAAATTGCTCGGGAGATTCTATATCGATCTTTATTCCTTCGTCGCTGCTCACCTGTATCTCCTTTAACTCTTCTTAAACATATCATCAAGCTCCGATGTGAGCTTTTTAATGGTAGAAAGCACCTTGTCGTAATCCATACGCTTCGGTCCGATGATACCTATCGTTCCGTGTATGCCCTCGTCCAGCTCGTACGTTGCCGTAACAACGCTGCAATCCTTCATGTTCTCAACCGGAGCTTCTTCTCCGATGTAAACCTGTATCCCCTTCTCATCCGAATGGGACAATGTCTCATACACGATATCCGTAAGCTGCTTCTTCTCTTCAAAAGCTGTTATGATGCCTCTGGCCTTCTCGTTATCCGCAAGTTCCGGATACTTGAAGATGTTATTGGCACCGCTCGTGTATATCTCCAGATCCTCGTCTGCCTTGATCGACTCCGCTACCGCATCTATGACCTCAGCTATGATCCCTGCCTGCTCTCCGGCCTGCTGTTTCATCTTGGTGATGACTGCGAGGTTGATATCTTCTATCGCCATCCCGTTAAGAGTCGTGTTAAGGAGCATATTGAGCTTTAAGAGCGTTTCGTCATCTATAGGTTCATCTATATCTATGATCTGATTCTTGATCATATTTCCTTCAAGAACGATAACCGCTACTATCTGCTCCGCTTCCATTCTCGACAGCTGTATAAACTTGAGACGGTTCATGTTATAGCGCGGAGCCGATATCATTGCGGCGTAATTCGTGTTTGCCGACAGGCTCCTTGCCACCTGCTTGAGAAGGCGCTCCATCTTGTCGGCCTTTTCGATGAGAATTCCTCTCATCTCATCGGTCTCGCGTTCGCGCTCTTCAACCTGCTGTTCCTTCTCCGCCATCAGTTGGTCAACGTAGAATCTGTATCCTTTATCGGAAGGGATACGTCCGGCAGATGTATGCGGCTGGATGATATATCCCATATCAACAAGGTCTGCCATCTCGTTACGGATCGTCGCCGATGACAGGTTCAGATCCTCGATCTTGGATATGGTCCTCGATCCTACCGGTTCTCCGGTATCAAGGTATGTCTTGATTATCGCCAGAAGTATCTTCTTTTTTCTCTCGTCCAGATCCACGGGGGCCTTCCTTTCAAATTGTTAGCACTCGCCTCATTAGAGTGCTAACATCTATACATAACATACCACCGGGTTATACGCTTGTCAATATGGAAAATGTGAAATATGAGTGAATTGAGTTAACACGTCGGGCATTTCGGATAATTGCTTATGAGTGCGACCTTGGAATGAGCCTAGAACAGCTTGGGTCGTGCATATATGCAGCAAATCCGCGACCGGATGGAGCGGATAGACCGCCACCAAAAGGCACGGATGCCGGTTGGCGGTCGGTTGCGGAAATAAAGAAAATGTATCACGACCTTAGCTGTTCTTGGCGAGTGGAAACGGAGCAGAATAAGCTATTGTCCGTAATGACCGACACTTTCAAGCCTTAATCAAGATTCAGTCGTTGTGAATGAGTCCTGTCAAATTTGCGTTTTACTATGACGTAGCATATGACATGCGTCAGAAATGTTACCGTCCACGAAACGGGATATGTTATGTACAGATACCGCGGTTCATGAAACATCGGCATCCTGAAGAATGTGAAGATCCACAGAAGGCGCAGCCCGCATGCACCAACGAGCGATACTATCATTGGAAGGATCGCATATCCGAGTCCGCGAAGGGCTCCCACCATTACGTCCATCATTCCGCACAGAAAATACGGAAGGCTGACATATCCCATCCTGACGATACCTGCATCCATGACCGCCGGTGAATCGGTATAAAGGGACAGCAGTCCGTAAGAGAACAGATATGCCGATCCTCCAAGTATCATACCCGTTATGACTACACAAACTTGCGAACGGATCAGTATCCTATTGATCCTTTCATATTTGCGGGCACCCACATTGGCACTGACAAATGATATGCATGCCTGATAAAACGAGTTCATGGATACATACACGAAGCCTTCTATGTTCTGTGCCGCGGAATTACCCGCAACAACCGTCGCGCCGAATCCGTTTACCGAAGACTGGATGATCACGTTCGATATTGAAAACAGCATGCTCTGAAAGCTCGCGGGAAGTCCGATGCGGATTATCCTGAAAAGCGTATCCCTGTCTATCGACAGTTTCTTCGGATCAAGCCTTATGGATCCGCTTTCTCTCATAAGACAGCGTACCACCAGAAAAGCCGAGATGATCTGTGATATAACGGTCGCTATGGCAACTCCCGCAACATCCATATGAAATGAAATAACAAACAGGAGATTTAGTATCACATTAACGATGCCTGCTGCCGTAAGATAATACATCGGACGTTTCGTATCCCCTACCGCACGCAGTATCGCACTTCCGAAATTGTATATCATGGACGCCGGCATTCCGAGACAGTACAGCCTGAAATACAGACTCGTCAGCTCCATCGTTTCCTCCGGCGTGTTCATGAGCACCAGTATCTTCGACGAAAAAACAATACCTACAACAGACAGTAAGATACCGCCCAACAGGCTTACCAGCATGGAAGTATGCACTGTCCGGGCCATCTGGTTATCGTCACCGCTCCCATAGTACCTTGAGGCCAATACATTGCTTCCTATGGACAGTCCGATGAAAAGGCTTACCAGCAGATTTATGAGGGGTCCTACGCAGCCAACCGCCGCAAGAGAGTTGTCTCCGGCGTACTTTCCCACAACCACAACATCCGCGGCATTAAAAAGAAGCTGCAGTACTGAAGAGAGTATCAGAGGGACCGTAAAAAGAAGAAGTCTTGGGACGATCGGTCCCGAACACATATCTATTCTGTAAGATGCGGATCTTTTACCGAACAACATTTGTTTCGTGTCTCATTCTCCAATCAATACAACGGTTGAGATAATGAACATATTCATCGCTCTTGCACATACCTTTTCCGGCGGTGTCCGAGATCTTGGCCACATCACATCCGTTGCAGACCGTTGTCTTCATTACTATATTGAGCGCAGGCACCTTCGTATCATTCGCGATATATGTACCGATACCGAAGGCCGTCTTTACCTTGTCCTTATATGCCCTGTTGATCGCAGTTGCCTTTTCAAAATCGAGGCTGTCAGAAAACAGCAGCGTCTTGGTCTTGGGATCTATCCCCAGTTCCTCGTAATGCTTTATCATCTTATCAGCCCACTCAAAAGGGCTGCCGCTGTCATGACGTACGCCCGAGAAAAGCGTTGCATATGTGAGCTGAAAATCTTCAAGAAAGCACTCGGTCGTTATCGCATCGGTGAGCGCTGTTCCGTTCAGTACCCCATATTCCTTGACCCATGCATCGAGTGCATACCAGTTGGAATATGCGGGGTTATGCTTGTGATTTCCCTGACCTACGCACATTATCCACTCGTGTGCCATTGTTCCCACCGGCACCAGTTTATGTTTTTTTGCAAGATAGACATTGCTCGTTCCGACAAAATGATTGCCCGCGGGAAGCTTCGCCTCTGCCAGGGCCGTTACAGCCATTTCCTGCGCCTGGCCAGAGAGTCTTCTTCTTGCACCGAACTCCGAAAAAGCGCCCAGTTCATATGTTCCGTCAAGTATCCCGTTTATCTTGGCGTCGAGCTTTTCCTTGAAGCTTTCCAGAAGTTCGTTGTAATCGTACGCCATCCTGAAATACACTTCATTGACGATGGCAAGTGTGGGGATCTCATACATGGATGTATTGAGCCATGTACCTTTTGTCTCAATCGTAAGACCGCACGGATCATCCGTTCCGAACTCGAAGTCTTCGTATCTTGGTTTCCACAATCTTAAAAAATCTACATACGATCCTTTGATCCATTTGATGTTGTTAAGGTATGCAAGTTCATCCTCCGTAAAACGAAGATCGCAGTACATCCTGATCTGACGCTTGATCTCATCAATCATCTCAGGTGTAAAGACTACTCCCTCGTTCCGGCATTTAAAAGACCAGGTTGTCTTATAATCCGAGAACTGGTGGTATATTGCCTGTCCCATGGAAAATTTGTAGGCATCTGTTTCAAGTAAGCTTGTGATTATCGGCTGCATATTGTTCTCCTATTTAACAACTGAACTCCAGTACTGCTGCTGGTACATATCCGTGAATACGTATGTCGGTAATGCCTTGGCATCTCCGATGCTCATGTTCGCGATCGTGATATCGGAAGAGTCGAGCACGAGCGGATCCCCGAGATAAAACGTATCCTTGTAGTTGCCGTTGTAGTCATAATATCTGCATGTGAATTCAAGCTTGTCTCCGGCAGATAATGCGATCATGTTCTTTGCCACCGTCTCTGTAGTACCGTCATCGTATATATATCTGGCGCCGGTTATCGTTCCGTCCGGGAATTTGTCGGTAAACGCCAGGAGGAGTTCAACTTTCTGACCATTCAGGTATGCCGGAACATATCCGTTTATGCTGTAGTTCGTTCCGTTATCTTCGGTATCCGTGTGATAATAAGCAACAGTGTGTCCGTTTATCGACATCCATGTGTTATCAAAGGAAGCGAGAAGATTATTGTCCGAGTCAAACTCAAATGTATTATCAAGTCCGAGATCTATGAAACCCTCACCGTCGTCAACAAATACATTCAGATCAACGTTTGCGACTTTACTCCAGTCTTCCTCGGAAAGAGCAAACACGTTCTCACCCTTTTTGTTTTTAACAACCTTCAGTTTATCCGTGTTAAAATCATCCGATGCATGACTCCTTCCGGTAAGGAGCGCCGACATGATCCCGCTGATCGCATCGGTGTATTCGCCGTAGCTTTCTCCCTGCGATCCCGCATAATCGGTTCCGTAAAGGCTTCCGAAAAGGGACGCAAGAGGTGAACCTGTACCGTCCGTTGTCATCTGCCCCGTCTGCTCGTTTGATGCAAACGCCCTGATACAATCCGCATATGCACTGTCCATGCCAATCTCATTGTATGTCTTGACCATCGCTCCGGCCTTGGAAGCTTTCTTGTATGGGAAGTATACCGACAGACCGTTTGCGTTTGTGATCGACCTTTCGGTCCTGTTGTATTTAATGCAGGACTTAAGAGCATCCGCAAGCTGTCTGCTCTCCGGGGTGTCAAGAAGGTTAGCAAAATGAATGAAATCTATCTGGTCGATCTTACAGGAGATCGCAAATTCCTTCGTCTTGTTTCTTGCATCGGAGACCTTCATATATCCGTTTACATCCGAGATAAGACCATTTGTGGCAACCGAAAAGTTATTCAGTTTATCGGGTACAACATGGGCGATCTCTGCAAGGTCGGTTACCGAAAGCGTAGCTTTTTGTCCGGGGCATTTCCGGTCACACATTCCGACAAAATCATCCACTATGTTCTTACCGATCTGCGTCGTAGGCATGCTCGGATCCTTTGACAGCTCGGTAAGCCAGTTTGTGTAATACCAGCCGACACCCGGCTCCGTCTCCTCTGACGCGATCATATAATCCGAATAGTCTGACAGCATGAGAGCAGTTTCAACTGTTGCCATAAGACACGCATCAAACCCGATAAAATCAAACTTCACGCCAGAATCGGAAACTGCTTTCTTGATGCCGGAAAGGCTCATCGAACCGCTTCCCGGGTTCTTTTCATCATAGGCATAACCCGAAAGCGAACCGCTGCCGTGATCCCACAGTATCAGTTCATTCCTGTTCGCAGGGAAGTTATCGTTACAGTATTTGATGAACGTAGTAAGAGTAGCGGGATCGGACATCGAACCTGTACCCATGTTCTTCTCAAGAAGCTTGACTCCGCCTCCCTTTACCTGGTATATCTGGTTAACGCTGCTGCTTACAAGATTGTTTTTCCATTTCTTACATCCGCCGGTATAGACGATCACTCTTACATTGTCGGATAGCTGTGCCGATGCCATCTCCTGCAGATCAGCCGTTCCCATTCCGCTCTTTGACTCAAGATCAGTACCGCACAGATAGACCATGACAGTGACCATATCCGCACCCTGTCCGACTATCGATGTAAACTTTTCTCTGGCAGACGGATCAACGCTCGTATCAAGCTGCATCTGGGGTGCATCTGCGGTGTATGTGCTGTAGTCTGATGCAGATGTCTCATATCCTCCGAGAAGCGTTCCGAAGATATCATCTACCGCACCCGTACCTGCCGGATTTGCTCCTGTATCGATGTTTGAAGCCGCGCTCTGACCCTGGGACTGGTCGGTATAGTCTTCCGAATCGTCGCTGTTAAAAAGCATTCCACCAAATACAACAACTATGACAATGAGAATGAGAAAGAGCTTTCCGCCTCCGAAACCGCCTCCGCGCATGGAACCGCCGCCCCCGGAACCGGAACCATGTGATCCCGAAGAAGTACCCGGCGGCTTGCTGTCAAGACCGCTCCCTCTTCTGCGGACATCGCCCTGTCCTTCGATTATCTTTTTTTCTCTGCTTCTTGGTCTGTTGTCAGGTGCCATTGCTAATGTTTCCTTTCTGAGGATGTTGTAGGGGCTCGCGGTGTAGCCTATCTACATTCTATATTCATGATCATCACAGGCTTGCCCGCGTTCAGCATTTTTGTTGCATAATGTGACGGCTCGCCGTAATAAGCATCTGTTTGTGAAATATCGATCTCGCCGTCATAAGTCTGAAAACCTTCCGCAGTAAACCGTTCGTACAGCTGCGGATAAAGGGACATAAGATCATCATTAAGGTTCTTTGCGGTCACAAACTTAACCTCAACCTTGTCCCTGTTTTCTTCAAATATCCCAAATACACTCTTTATCTTGTCTATGGCCTGTTCGCCGTACTGCGCAAAGGTCGCAAGCCCGATACAGAACATTATCGTTTTCTTTCCTGTGCCTGTTTTTTCCGCCTTCTCATCTTCAAATACGGTTATCTTGTCTTCCCATATGCTGCGGTATCCTTCACCCGAGAAGTCACACAGACACTCGATATACCGCTCTTTCATCTCCTCACTGTGAAGTACGATCTCATCGCACAGAGCTGCCAGCGGGGTATGTACATACATCGGCATGAGCTTTTTTGCTCTTTCATCCTCCGCTTTCAATCGGGAAACCTCAAATGCCGGAACATAGATCAGCCTGTCGGTACATCCCCTAAGAGGTCTTGAGTAAAATGACTTGTCAACCGCAGTTATCAGATTGTATTCATCATAAGGATAGTTGGTAACTATTACATCGGGGTGACTCCTGATCTCATCCGGATCATGCGTTACCACCGCTTCTTCAAGCCCTTCCAGATAGTATTCATCGCTTACCGTGTGGGTATCTGCCGTGATCCCTGTCATGTCCGGTGCTATGTCATATTTTGTCACCGGCATTATCCGAACCTCATATCCTCTGTCTATATAAGATCCGGCAAGAGAGCGCATGTTCGCAAAAGCTTTTGCGTCGTAGGTGATAAAGAGACATACACCGCCTGTCTTTTCATCATCCGCATCTTTCCTTCTTACAAGATCCCTTTCGTTAAACTTATATGCGGGCCACTCGAATCCGAAGTGCTCTTTAAGCACCTTTACATGATTTTCATAATAAGGATACTCGTGCGCTCCTCCGCTTCTTACCGGCATCATATAGGACGGACCGTATTTATGCTTAAGTATCGCATCATAACACACAGGCACCGGTATCGTGGTGTTCTCAAACTTCATCCTGATGCCGTTCTTATAATACCCGACCGGGAATCTGTATGAGTGTTCTCCCATCCACAGCGGGTAGAGCGTTATATACGCGGCATCCTTTTCATCAACCTCCGCAAAGATCTTCTCGAGCAGCTCGCGAAGCTGTGTCAACACATCTCCTTTTCTGTCGATCTTCGCATGACACCGGCTCTCGATCTTTTTAAGATCATCTTCAACCGCCGAAGGAGCAAGATCGTACTTTGCCATATCGTTTACCACACCGAACACGAGAGTTGCTCTTTCCTCACGCTCTCTTTCATACTCCTCATCGTCCGAGAGAAAATCAAGCGGAAAGATATCTATCCCCATCGGAAACGGGAGCCCCGAATACTTGTGCATGTATTCGGCATCGAACCGATAATGGTCGCTTGATACGATACGGCTGAGCATCTGTTTAAAATCACGGCTCGATCTGTAATTGACTATGGAATAATTCTCCGGAAGAAAGGACGATACATTACGGGTAAAACTGTTATAATCCCCTCTCTTCATGCATATATCCATGTCATCATCCCAGGGGATGAATCCTTCATGTCGGATCACACCGAGCAGCGTTCCCCACTCGGCAAAATACTCCATTTTGTTTTCGGTACACGCCTTATCAAGGTCAGCAAGTATCTCGATCTGTGCTGCCCATGTCCGCTTCATCATTGACGGTACCAGATAATCACATCTGATCTCGTCCTCGTAGAATTTGTGAATAATATCCATAACTTAAGGTGTGTCGCCAATTTATTTAAAAAATGTTCCCATCAAACTTCTGCCAAGCTGTGCAGCGAGATTCCCTCCAAGAGTCTTGCCAAACTTACCTCCGACTTTGCCTCCGACACTCTTGCCAAGCTCACGCCCGATCGTGCCCGCTGCGGAACTAGCGACCGAACCTGCAGCGCTCTTCATCTTTCTCTTTTTGGCCGCCTCTTCTCTGGCTGCGGCTGCTTCTGCTTTCTGCGCAGCCTTGGCCTCCTCGGCCGCCTGCTTCTCGGCTTCCTTTTGTGCTGCGAGCGTCTCTGCCGCTTCCTTTGCGGCGAGCTCCTGCTGAGCTTTCAGTCTTTCAAGGAACTCGTATGCGCTGTCGGTCTCAACAGGATCCTTATATGTCAGATACAGATTATTTGCCTTGAATACCTTACTCTTTTCCTCATCGGAAACCGGCCCCATAAGCGATCTCGGAGGAAGGACCTTGCATCTTTCCACGATGGTGGGTACCCCCTCTTCATCAAGAACTGATACGAGCGCCTCACCTACGCCAAGTTCCATAATGGCTTTCTTGGTATCAAATTCCGGATTGGCACGAAATGAATCCGCAGCTGTCTTGACCGCACGCTCCTCCGCCGGTGTATATGCATGAAGCGCATGCTGAATCTTGTTACCGAGCTGAGCCAGCACTTCGTCAGGGATGTCTCTGGGGTTCTGAGTGCAGAAGTATATTCCGACTCCCTTACTCCTGATAAGCTTGACGATCTGTTCGATCTTCTGGCGAAGAGCCTTTGATATATCGTCGAAAAGAAGATGCGCCTCGTCAAAGAAGAATACGAGTCTTGGCTTTTCCATGTCTCCCACTTCCGGAAGCGTCTCAAACAGTTCCGAAAGCAGATACAGTAAAAATGCGGTATACAGCTTGGGATCCGACGAGAGCTTTCCACCGTCGAGTATGTTTATGATACCTCTTCCGTCAAGCTCGGTCCGAAGGAAATCAGTGATGTTAAATCCCGGCTCCGTAAAGAACCTGTCGCCGCCCGACGCTTCGAGAGCCACAACTCCCCTAATGATAGCGGCAACACTTGCCTTGGTTACATTTCCGTATTTCTTCGAGATCTCGCCCGCATTATCGCTTGCATACTGCAGCATCGCTTTCAGATCCTTAATGTCAACAAGAAGCAGTTCTTCATCATCAGCCATCTTGAAAAGGCATGTCAGTATGTCTGCCTGTGTATCGTTTAAGTCCATGAGCTTTGCCAGAAGTATCGGCCCCATCTCGGAAACAGTTGTACGAAGCGGTATACCCGCCTCACCGTATATATCCCAGAATGCGGTCGGATAATCCTTAAATGAAAAACCGGCCTCCGACAGTCCGAACCTTTGGATGCGCTCCTGCATATCATCCGAGTCCTGACCGGGCCTGCACATGCCGGAAATATCTCCCTTTACATCAACAAGAAAAACAGGTACTCCCGCATCGGAAAAAGACTCTGCCAGAACTTTGAGTGTGACGGTTTTTCCCGTTCCCGTAGCACCGGCTATAAGACCGTGTCTGTTCGCCATCTTCGGCAAAACACAAACTCTCTTATCCCCCGCATTTCCGATCCAGATACTGTTATCGATATACATTGACAAAACCTCCTTTTGATTGAGATTTACTACCAACACATTTTCGTTTATTATATCATAAGAAAGCAAAGGAGAACCAAATGAACTATCCGAAATTTCTGAATCCCGGCGGCAGGATCGGCTTCATCGCGCCAAGCTTCGGATGCGCGACAGAGCCCTACCGGTCCGATCTTGACAGTGCACTTTGCGAATTAAAGAAGATGGGCTATAAGACCGTTCTCGGTCCCAACTGCTACAGCGATGACGGCATCGGCATCAGCAACACACCCAAAAAGTGTGCAGATGAAGTGATGGATTTTTTCACAAACGACAGGAGCGATGTCATCATATCATGCGGCGGCGGTGAGCTCATGTGCGAGATACTGCCCTTTGTGGATTTTGACGCAATTGCCTCATCAGATCCGAAGTGGTTCATGGGCTACTCTGACAATACAAATCTGACTTTCCTGTTAAACACCCTGTGCGACAGGGCCTCTATTTATTCCGTCTGCGCATCGAAGTTTGCAGCATCCCACCACGTGTGCGTTGATGATGCGTTTGATGTGCTGTGCGGAAAGAAATTGACGGTTTCCAATTACGATAAATGGTTCAAAGATCATTACGACAAGCCTTCGGACGAAGAAGAAGCCCCCGAAAGACCGGCTCCTTTGGAAACCTATGTTAACGAGAAGACCGGTGACGTTTATGACGTCTGCAAATACAGGCAGTTTCTGTATATGGGAGAAAATGCCGCAGACAGCACGGAGTTTTCGGGAAGACTCATAGGAGGCTGCATGGACTGCCTCATAAATCTTGTGGGGACGAAATTTGATCGCGCAGCCGATTTTTCCGAAAGGTATAAAGACGACGGGATCATATGGTTTCTCGAAAGCTGCGACCTTAATGTAATGTCGATAAGGCGTGCTCTGTGGCAGATGGAAAATGCCGGGTGGTTTCGAAACGTCAGAGGTTTCCTGATCGGACGTCCTCTTCGTTTTGACGATACATTCGGAGATTTTGATCACTACGATGCTGTCCTTGGGATACTTGGTAAATTGGGCGTGCCGATACTGATGGACCTTGATATCGGTCATCAGTTCCCGCAGATGCCGGTCATATCCGGTGCGTATGCGAATGTGAACGCTTCCGGCAACTCTTTTAACATGGAATTCGTTCTTTCATAAAATTGCGGGAGTTTAGACGCTGAAAAGAAAAGGAGAATGCGATGAACACAGATGAGATCTTTGCTGAGATAGACAGACTGTACAGCGAGCACAGGATCGAAGAGGCCGAACAGTTCATGCTTGACCGGCTGGGGGAAGCAACAAAACTCGAAGATGAGAATGCGATGATACAGCTCCTTAACGAACTCATCGGACACTATCGTGAGACCGGGGAGTTTGACAAGCTTGTTCCCTTTGCGGGAAAGCTCCTTGGGATCCTCGATGGCAGCAGCCTCAAAGGCTCGATGGCGCATGCCACATCGCTTCTTAACATAGCAAACGCTTACAGAGCATGTGGGATGCTGCGTGAATCCAACGCTCTCTATCAGCAGGTGAGGTCGTATTATGACGTGCACGTGTCCCCGGATTCGATGCTTTATGCATCGCTTCTTAACAACATGAGTCTTCTGTTCCAGGAGATGGGCGACTACGAAAGCGCAGCCGACTGCCTGGAGAGGGCATTGGGAATATCTCTTCTTCACGATGAATGCAGGATAGAACAGGCAACTACATACACAAACCTTGCCACAACTCTCATCAAACTGGACCGCTTTGACGAAGCGCAGCTCCATCTGGAAAAGGCTTTCGAACTGTTCGAGGAAGACGCCGAACCCGATTACCACTATTCCGCTGCATTGTCAGCAATGGCCGAGATCAAATATCACAAAAAGGACTACTCCGGCGCTGCCCTGTACTACCAAAAGGCTCTTGATAAGATCGAAAAGAGCGTCGGCCGCAGCAAAGCTTATGAGATCACAAAACAGAACATGGAAGCTGCACTTGCCAAAGAATCAGAGCAGGGAGCAGAACAAAGACGGAAAGACGCCTCTTCTGTCTTATCCGGTCTGGACCTTTCCCGCATGTTCTTCGAAGAATACGGTATGCCCATGATCCATGAAAAGTTCCCCGAATACGAAGATCGGATCGCGGCAGGCCTTGTGGGTGAAGGAAGCGAATGCTTCGGTTTTGACGATGATATAAGCACCGATCATGACTTTGGTCCCGGATTCTGTATTTGGCTGCCAAAGAAGGATTACAAGAAGATAGGTAAGAAGCTTCAAAAAGAATATGACAGGCTCCCGAAAGAATACAAAGGATACAAACGCCTCACGACCGAGGCGGCCGGAAAACGTGTCGGGGTATTCCGTATAGACAAGTTCTATGAAAAACTGCTCGGCATAAAAGGTGTACCGGATGATGAAGAAACGTGGCTGTCGATCGACGACGACAGGTTCGCTCATGCCGTAAACGGAGAAGTATTCCTTGACGGTCCCGGTGTCTTTTCTGCCATAAGGGAAGAGCTCTTAAAACACTATCCGGACAGTGTATGGAGACGCAAGATCGCAAGATGTGCCTCCCTCATGTCGCAGACCGGTCAGTATAATTACCCAAGAATGCTTCAAAGAGGCGATCTTGTAACCGCATCGGTATGCAGAGCCGAATTCATCAAACAGACAATGCAGATGATGTATCTGCTCGGCAGGAAGTATTCTCCGTATTACAAGTGGATGTACAAGGGACTGTCACTTATTCCGGGGGCGCAAAGGATCTCCGAAGAACTTGACATGCTTGCAAGGTCCGCAGTTGATGAAGGTCTGGCTCATGATTTTATCAGGAGTATATGCCGGCAGGTACTTCAGGAGCTCTGCAACCTTGGCCTGGCACAAGGAGATGATGACTACCTGGATCACCATGCGCTTGAGATAGTATTCGGGTGCGATCACATAAGATCAACTGACAGATCCGCTCTTATCGACAAGCTGATAGATCTTGAGTGGAAAGCATTCGATAAAGTGATAAACGAAGGCGGACGGGCAGGCTGTCAGGACGATCATGAGACTTTTTATATAATGAGAAAAAGTCAGTACATGCTCTGGAGCCGGGAAATGCTCGAAAGCTTCATAGCCGACTTTACAGCCGCAAACAGCCGCGGATGGAACCTGATCACCGAAAAGTACGGCCGCATGGAGGAATCCACCGCGCCCGAAGAATACGCAAAGATAAAGGATGAACTGCCACCCATTTCCGATGATAAAAAACAGATAATCGAGGCGATAGTTGCGATCCAGGTAAAGATGATGGAAGAATTCGCCGCCAAGTATCCGAAGGCGTCATGTGAGACAAGGAGCATACACACATCGGAAGACACTCCGGTTAACACATCTTATGAGACATACCTTCGCGGAGAACTGTCCACATATTCCGACAACACTCTCATGCTGTACGGAAGATTTGTCGCACAGTATGCGGCCGCCGGCAAAAACATCGCAGGAGATACAATAGAAAACTCGGCGATCCTCTACGGATATGCTTCTCTTGACGACATGGAGTCAAAGCTTTGAAGATAACGATCACAGATGATTTTGATCTTGATAAGATAATAAACTCGGGCCAGTGTTTTCGGGCAAAAAAGATCGGTGATGATACATACAGATTCGTTACCGGAGATAAAACGCTGGAGATGACCGTGGAGCCGTCCGGTTACCTGGTTTCCTGTACGAAAAAAGAATGGGATACCGTGTGGCACGACTATTTTGACCTTGATACGGATTACTGCGCCATCAGAAACAGCATCCCCGAAGATGATGATTTTCTGAAAATAGCTGCAGCGGCCGGTGCAGGTATCAGGATACTCCGGCAGGACAGGTTCGAGATGCTGATCTCTTTTATCATCTCACAGAGAAAAAGTATCCCCGCGATCAGGACAAGTGTTGAACGTATCGTGTCTCTGTACGGCCGGGACGGATTCTTTCCCACACCTGCCGCAATGGCAGCGGCGACAAGCGAAGAACTTACATCATGCGGGCTCGGGTACCGCGTTCCGTATGTTTTGAGCGCGGTAAGACGTGTATACGAACATGAAGTCGATCTTGACGCATTGGACGCCCTGTCTGATGAAGAACTCGTTAATGAGTTAAAATCATTTGCAGGGGTAGGCGATAAAGTGGCAAACTGCGTGGCGCTTTTTGCCTATCACAGATGCGCCCTTGCTCCTGTAGATACATGGATCGCAAGAGTCATAAAAGAACAGTACTGCGGCACAAACCCTTTTCCGCGTTACGGAGAATATGCAGGGATCATGCAGCAGTACATGTTTTATTATATGTCAGTCATTCAAAGATCGAATAAGCTTACAGATACTTTTTGAGAGCATCAACCTTATCAAGAGCCTCCCAGGGAAGGTTCAGATCGTTACGTCCGAAATGTCCGTATGCAGCGGTCTGCTTATAGATCGGACGGCGAAGGTTCAGCATCTTGATGATGCCCGCGGGACGAAGATCGAAGTTCTCTCTTATGATCGATACAAGCTTATCATCAGAGATCTTGCCGGTACCAAACGTATCCACCATGATCGAAGTAGGCTGAGCAACGCCGATCGCATATGAAAGCTGTATCTCACACTTGTCGGCAAGTCCTGCTGCTACTATATTCTTGGCTACATATCTGGCAGCGTATGCAGCGGAACGGTCAACCTTGGTACAATCCTTACCCGAGAAGGCACCGCCGCCGTGACGGGCATATCCGCCATAAGTATCAACGATTATCTTACGTCCGGTAAGACCTGCATCTCCATGAGGTCCGCCGATAACAAAACGTCCGGTGGGATTGATGAAGAACTTTGTCTTATCATCGATCAGTTCCTTCGGAAGAACGGGATCAAACACGTACTTTTTGATATCCTCATGGATCTTCTCCTGAGTCACGTCATCGTCGTGCTGTGTTGACAGAACTACCGCTTCAAGACGGATCGGCTTACCGTTCTCATCGTACTCAACCGAAACCTGGCTCTTTCCGTCAGGACGAAGGTATGAAAGTGTTCCGTCTTTTCTCACCTTGGTGAGCTGACGCGCAAGCTTGTGAGCCAGTGAGATGGGATAAGGCATGTACTCATCAGTCTCGTTTGTTGCGAAACCGAACATCATTCCCTGATCGCCGGCTCCCGTATCAAGATCGTCCTTGATATCTCCTTTCTTTGCCTCAAGTGCCTTATCAACACCCATTGCTATATCAGCTGACTGCTCATCGATAGCGACAAGCACAGCACATGTGTTTCCGTCAAATCCGTACTCACTCTTTGTGTAACCGATCTCCTTGACCGTATCCCTTACAACCTTCTGCATGTCAACATACGCGTTCGTCGTGATCTCACCCGTGATGAGAACAAAGCCCGTACAGCACGCCGTCTCACATGCTACACGGCTCATGGGGTCCTGCTCCATGCACGCATCAAGGATCGCATCAGAGATCGCATCGCAAACTTTGTCGGGATGTCCTTCGGTTACCGATTCGGAAGTAAATAGAAACTTTTCCATTGTGGTTCTCCTTTCTGTTATCAATACAAAAGTCCGCTCATCATAGGAATAAGCGGACTCAAAACTCAATTTAAATCCTCTTATTGTTCGATTGCTCGCTCAGGTTGGCACCTTCCAAATGGGGTTGCCGTGGCTTCACAGATCCTATGTATCTCCACCACTCTGAATAAGAGAACAGTTATTTGATTCGTGTATAGCATAAACCAGGTTGGCACTTTCGTCAACCGATAATTATCCCTGCGGGATCAGACCCTTTAAGGTTATTTAGACGGCAGTTTAAATGCCGTGCCGATAAAAAGGGCTACGTCCCTTCCGGTATCATCTTCCACGCTCACTTCTATGACAGAAGTCGTCTTGCCGTTCTTGATACATTTTGCCCTTGCGATCAGCTTTTCTCCCTTAGGTGCCGACAGATAATTGATATTAACGGACTGTGCAACAGACAGACTGTGGATATTGTTGGCGGTAGCTGCAAGTGCAAGATCTGCCAATGTAAAGATCACACCGCCCATCACTCCGCCGTATGCATTCCTGTGACCGTCACCGAGTACAACAGAGCATACCGCTCCGTCTTCCGTGATCTCATCGATACCCATGCCCGCGTTTGTTGCAAACTTGTCATTTTTAAAGAACTCTCTTGCCTCATCCAGGCTTGCGAATGTTCCCATTTGTGTTCTCCCTTCCTTGAGCAGCCATATCCGCGAACAGTTCTAAACAGTTCGTGAATACATTACTTTGATATAGTCCTCGGATTTATCTCTCATAAGTTCAAAGCCTTTTGTGATATCTTCAAGCGTGTATCTCTGCGTTATAAGCCTTTCGGGATCGATCTTCCCTGATGCGATACGGTCGATAACATACCTCCAGTCATCACGGTCTTCCTCCTTCATCCCGAACGACGAATTCCACGTTCCCTTCAGGGTTATCTGGTTCCTCAGGATCTTCCAGTATACGTTCTTGTCAAGCGTCATATCCGAATGAGGGTTCCCGACAAGGCATATGCGCCCCGCAGGGCCTGTTGAATCTATGGCAAGGCTTACTGTCTCGTTGCTTCCGACACATTCAAAGAACGCATCGGCACCCATACCGTCGGTCTTATTCATGATAAAATCATGCGCATCTGTATTGCTGCTGTCGCAATAACAGTCGGCAGGTATGCCAAGATCCAGCATCGTTTTTCTCTGGAATTCCTTATTTCCGATCACAAGCAGGTCATCGAATCCCGCATCGAGCAGCATCATGACAAGAAGTGTTCCGATGGTTCCGAGACCGCAGACTGCGACTTTTACTTTTGAAGTCCGCTCAGACTCCGCCCCGGCTAACCCGATCAAAGATCGTGTTACGCTGTGAGCAGCAACAGCCATCGGTTCGAGCATTGCGGCAGCTTCATAAGAAACCGTTTCCGGAAGTTCTATAAGATTCCACTTCGGAACCGTTACATACTCTGCAAACCCGCCGTTTCTACGCGATCCGAGATAGTCATAATTTCTGCACATTTCATACATACCGTCAAGGCATGGCTTGCAGTTCATACACGGAATGAGCGGGAATATTCCGACACGCTTTCCTATCCACGAACTATCGACATCATCTCCGACAGACTCTACGATCCCCGAGAATTCATGTCCGATGATGAGCGGCATGTTGTGTGCTCCGTCTTTGTAAGCTCTCGGAATGTCGGATCCGCATATGCCGCAGGACATGACTCTTACAAGCGACTCTCCCTTTCCGGGAACGGGTTTGGGTACATCCATATATTCAAGCTTTCCCACTTTGGTAAGCACGAGTGCTTTCATCGTCTGTTTCATTTCAGTTTCAGCTCCTGCACGAACCTGTCCAGATCCTTCTTCGTAGTTATCTTATAATTATTCTCATCACCCGGGATCATGGCTACTTTAAGACCTGCCATAACCGCAGGTTCGGTCGATCCGTTTATCTTCTTGATCTCTTCCGGTATCAGTCTTTCATTGGCCGAAAGGTAACCCGACAGCCTGTACAGCTCCGGTGCCTGGCCTGCGTATATCCTGCTCCTGTCAAGAAGCTTATCGACCTTATTTCCGTCCTCGCTGTAGTATACGGTATCCTTCATCGGAAGCACCGGCATAACTCCGTCATATCCTTCCATCGCATCAAGACACTTATCAAGATACTCCGCTGTAAGATTCGGTCTTGCCGCATCATGTATTATTACGATCGGATCCTCTCCATCCGTCACATAAGAATCTATGTCACGAAGACCGTTCAATATTGACAGTTGACGTGTGTCACCGGGAAGCGAAAATCCTTTGATCACATCAGTATCCATCCCCAGTCGGACACATTCCTCCGATATCTTATCCTGCCATTCGGGCGCCGCAACTATCCATACGGCGTCAACTCTTTTATGATTGGTAAACATATTAAGGCAGAATGCAATGAGCATTCTGCCGCAGACTTTGGTATATTGTTTTGGGATATCTCCCCCTACCCTTGATCCGGTTCCACCGGATAAGATGAGCGCGATGTTCATCGCATCCTCCGTATCTCCACTGAAAGCCACGCCGTTTTATACGAGTTCTCTGATGGATTTTATCGTATCTTTATATGATCCCTTCTGACCAAACAGGAGTGTCGTTCCGAGAACAAAGCCCTTTACGCCCTTGGGTGCAAATTCGCGGATCTTCTCATCCGAGCAGGCTCCGTCCCAATATGCATCAAATCCCATTTCCTGTTGAAGAGGCAGAAGCTTATCATACTTCTTGGCAACATAAGGCAGATACATCTGTCCCGCATTTCCCGGATTGACCGACATGACGAGGACTTTCTTAACGATCTGAAGCATCTCCACTACTGTCTCAACACTTGTTCCGGGATTGATCGCAATACCCGGGATCATGCCCGCATTGATTATCTTCTGAAGTGTCGTTGACGGATGATACTCTGCTTCCGGATGGATATATACCGTATCTCCGCGTCGTAATCTTTCCAGAAAATATCCTACCGTATTGTTCGGATGTTCCACCATAAGATGAACATCGAGCGGCTTCCTGGTAGCCGATGCGATAAACGCCATATCATTAAGAGACATGGCATAATTCGGTACATAACGTCCATCCATGATGTCTATATGAAACGAATCGATCCCCGCTTCTTCAAGATCCTTCACTTCTTTTCTGAGATTTCCGAAATCGGCGCACATCATTGATGCGCACAGTTCAATATCCATTTTCTCAACCTTTCTGTCCTTTGCCTTTGAGGTCACCATGATCATAAATCCAGGATCATGTCGGCGACTTCCCGGATAACACCTTCACCGCCCTTTGCCTTGGTCACGAGCGCAGCCACGGCTCTTATATCTGCAACCGCATCTGCCGGACAGCACCCGAATCCGACGAATTCAATGGCATCCTTATCTCCGATGTCATCACCGATATACACAACCTCCTCGGGCTTTATCTTATATGTGGCACATAATCTGTTTATGCACGCCACTTTATCCGTACAGCCGGGAGCCAGAACATCTATCTTAAGCTTTTCACAACGCCTTTTGTTAAGTGCAACATCCTCTCCCGTGATCACACCGGTAATGATGCCTCTCTCACGAAGCAGCCGGAACGCAACACCGTCCTTCGTATTGAACTTCTTGAGCTCGTCACCCTTCTCGGAATAATACATTCCGCCGTCTGTCATGCAGCCGTCACAATCGGTGAGAAACATTTTGTACTTGGGACTGCTTTTTTCATCTGTTTCGGAAGTCTCTGCCGCCTTATCCGAAGCAGGAACCTTATCATCTGTATCCTCCGACTCGTCTCTTTTTGCCATAAGAGACTCCGTTACCGTCCAATCCGACGGCTCGTCGATCTCGTAATATGTATCCTCACTCATGAGGGATATCCTGATGTTTCCGGACAACCTGCAGCCCGTGGCAAGCAGATCCTTGCGGGACGTTATATAAAATGCACCGTTTTCGACATAGTATTCTTCAAAATCCTGACGTCTCGGCCTGTTCTTAAAATCATAGTTCTGCGGGATCGCATTGCCCTCGTTATCAAGCGCCCAGATAAACCTCTTCTGCGGAACTACGGAAAGCACGCTGTCGGTATCTTTGACAGCAAATGCGTTGAACCCGTTGTCAAGATCGGCTCCTGTAAGCATCGGAGATGTCGCCTGTATGAGTGCGATGTTATCAAACTTATGCGCCTTGGCGAACTCGATCATCGCAGTTTCCGTAGATGCGGTATCGGTTGCGGATGCAGCGGATCTGTCGATGACTTTTACTTTTCCGAACCTGTCGTAATCCTCCGAACAGAACTTTTCAACACAGATCTTGATATCCTTGCTGTCCGTTGCAACGAATACTTTGTCGATCGACCTGCAATCGCATGCCGCTGCAACTACCCAGTAAACAAGCGGTCTGCCGTGTATCTCTTTGATGTTTTTGAGGGGTATCGATTTGCTCCCGCCCCTGACCGGGATAAAAGCAACATTCATTGTTATTTTTTCCTATACTTCAATTTATCTCTCTGAACCTGCTCGATCGGAAGTATCTCGGCAGATTTATACTGAAGGGCATCTCTTGTATTCTCAAGATTTCTCTTAAGCCTTCTGATACCGTCGGGTTCAAGGGAAGCTGCATGATCCGTACCCTTAAAAGTACGATCCAGCGTATAATGGCGTTCAAATATAGAAGCTCCGAGTGTATATGCCGCAACATCTATCGCGATACCGAGGTGATGACCGGAGAACCCGATAGCCTTAACCCTGTCCTCGTATGCTTCTCTCATCCTTGTGATCTCAAGAAGACACACATCCGCAAACGGAACCGGATATCCGGAAGTGCAGTTGAACAGCACAAGATCCTTCGCACGCCCGCGCTCCTCAAAGAACTTCACGATCTTCTCTTCCTCTTCATGAGTCGTCATTCCGAACGACAACTGTATCTCTCCGTCATAGTTATCGCATATATAACCGAGCATATCGAAATTGGTGTTGCATGCACTCGGGATCTTGATGAACTTGGGATTGATCGAGACTATCTCCTTGGCACTCGTCATATCCCATACAGATGTTGAATACGTGATCCCGGACTCTTCACACCACTTTTTCAGCTGTTTGTGCTTATCAAGATCGAACTCCAGAAATTCCCTGTGCTCGCCGTATGTAGCCCCGTATGAATTGTATGGCACCGGGTGCGGCGCATTATACTGCTCCTCGGTAAGAAGTTCCTTAGGGCATCTTTTCTGAAACTTGATGGCATCAGCCTTGCAGAACATGGCCGCAGTAACAATGAGCTCGTGTGCGATATCCATGCTTCCCATATGGTTACATCCTGCCTCAGCTATAACGTATGGTTCTTTGTATTCGATCATATGTGCCTCCGAATATGCTTATTCCATAATAGTTTACCACAGTTTCGGGATTTTACCACTTTTAGATCAAATTGGACGGCATAATCTGTAACAAAAAACCGGCTCTCATTCATTGTATAATATCCTCCGGATAACAATGAAGCACATTTGACAGTGCCAGAACCTTGTCCACAGAAGCCTTCCGGATATCTTTATCCCCTATCTCATATTGCTGAAGTGTTCGCAGATTGACACCTGATGATTTGCTGAGTGAGGATTGTGTCATGCCCAGCATTTTTCGATACTCCTGAAGTCTCGATACGATCGCCCGTTTTTGATATAGTTCCACGACAGAATCCACAGCCCTGTCATCCGAAGCCGTATGAAGCGCCGGATACATTCTGTACAGATCCTCGGTTTTGATCACGTTAATTATCGATCTGAACGGAATACCGGTTCTCCATTGAAACATGGCCAGTATGTATCCAACCCAGTACTGCTCATCCGTTTTATAACGAATGAGAGCTCGCGGCCATTCACGCAGGACTCCGCACTTTTCCATGATCCTGATGTACAGTTCGGTTCCCGATATACCTGCAACTACACGCGGGTCTCCGTGACCGAATCTGTCCGCATAACCGCTGATAACAAAGCATCTTAACGCATTGTCAATGTCGGCATCGCAGGCATCATGAGCATATTCCGTCATCTCTCCAAGATTACGCATGGCATCAAACAAATAAGTTTCACGAAATGCGCAGCTCATCTTCCGTCATCTCCTTCTCGATAATGTCCCTGGCAAATATTCCACCATTTGTCACATACTCTGTCATCTCGAAAAACATATCCCTCGCCTTGTCATCCCTGCTGATACGCTGCCTGTAGTACACGGCACCGTCAACAGGAGCCGATTCCCTGAATCTTATGATATCAAAACTCTTCGGGCTCTTAAGGCAGATCTGCATCCCTAATCCACCAAGTTCAAGCGCTGCTCTTAGCTGTTCAAGCGATATGGTATTTGACAGAAACGCCCTGGCAATGGAAAAATACGAATCATCCGCCCTAAACCCTCTGATCAGATCATATCCGGAAACATCCGGAGTGAATCTGGTTATCAAATACTCTGCTGTCCTTCGCTCTATCGGACTTGAATATCTCACGATCCTGTTAGTCAACAGCAGTGCTATCCATGAAACAACATTACCACTGTCTATCTCATACACGCTAAGCCCACTCATATCAAGATCATAAGTATTGACAAATCCCCCTTCGGGATCCTGGCATGACCATTCTTTGGCAAGTTCAATATCTTCAGTACAATAAAATCCCCGCCCATAGTCGTTATCCGGCCTTCCGTAGCCAAACAAAGGCCTCTCCACTATTATCTTTGATCCATGATATATGATCATAACACACTCCCGAAACGTTATAGTACTTCCATAGAAGTATATATAGATTATACTTCTATGGAAGTACCGGGGTCAACAACATTGCCCTAAAAAACCATGTTATATATGATACCTTTTTTACTTTATCTATTTCCTGTCACAGAGATCACATAATTGTATGTAAGTGCCTGTGTCGTGAAGTCTTCTCCGAGCTTGTCGCTTAGGTATTCCCAGATCTCCTGCTCACTGTCAGCAGCCTCTTCGTAGCCCCTTGTTCCGGTTAGTTTTCTTATTGTAAGATTCGCGCGTTTACATATATCCGCTATTGAATCTACTGTGTAAAAATGCTTTCTGCCATGATCAAAGTGACCTCTTAGCATCGGAAGAAGGACAGAGACGTGTATCGGATTATAGAGTCTTAAGATAAAGCATCCCTTCTCGGTAAGATTATTTGACATACTCATCAGAACATCCGCTATGTTTTCTATCTGACCGGTAATATCTCCCAGTATTATATAATCATATCTCTCGTTTCCAAGATCAAATAACCGATCCCTGTCTCTTGTCTCAATATCAACAGTAGATGACAAAACATCTGTTATGGCCCGGTTCTCTTCTACTCCCTTGATCTTCGCATGGGGATATTCATACACAGTTTTCAGGAGCGTTGCACCACATCCGCATCCTATCTCAAGTACGGAAAACTCCGCATTTTTATCTTCATCGATATGCTCTAAGATATCCATCCCGGGAGCTTTATATGAGGTAATATCAAACCCCCATTTATCAACAAAATGCTTTCGATTGGTACTGATCAGTTTATTAAACTCATCCGCTCCTTTTTGTTTAAACCCCATCGACCCGAAATGATAGATAAAGCTGTCATGACAAAGAACACAATCGTATCCGGCCTTACGAATCCTCATGCACAGGTCATCATCTTCAAAGTTTCCAATCCCATATATCTCATCAAACAGACCTGTTTTATCAAGCACATCTCTTTTAACGAGCAGTGCAAATCCGACCAGGGAAATGACGCTTTCATAAGGATCGTCCGTCCGGGCATTATTCTTTATCCCATACTCCATCCAGCCTTCCGGGGTATCTATAGGTTCATCAACCCTTTGATAGAATGACACACTGTTTGATACACTTCCTGTCGCACCTGTCTTTCCATCGCGATACAGTCCCATTCTCAGTCGAAAGATCGAGTTGGGGAGGATGATCGTATCATTGTTCAGGAAAAAGATATCGTTATCTGCCGCTGCGATGCCGACCCCCTGATTGCTCGCCGGACCAAATCCGGCATTTTCCTTATTCCTGATCAGTTTGATATCATCCTGCTGCTCAAGCCACTCAGCGATCCCGTCCGTCGATGCATTGTCAACAACTACGATCTCATATGAACCCACAGGAACATTCATACGTATCGATTCTATGCATCCTATCTGTGCATCCTTACTGTTATATGACGCTATCACGATCGAAACATTTCTGACCGATGCTCCCTGCTGTCTGAGTGCTTCCATTTTTTCGGTCAAAGCCTGTTTCTTCTCCGATGATCGTTCATAAAAACGGGCCTGCTCATAGCACAAAAAAGCCCGGTCGATATTATCATCAAGATAATAATCTCCCAGATCAGCATATGATGATGCATCGCACGGATTAACCGATAAGGCGTTCTTTATACGATCAAGATCACTCATCATTTTATTCTCCCGGAGTAGCCCTGACTATTGCCCTTCTGAAGTATGGCGGAGCTATTCTTTCATATTTTCCGTTAGACAAAGCCATCCTGCCGTATATAAACAGCACATATCCGTCACTTGGGTAACTATTGTATCCCACATTATCGAAAAACTCTCTGATGTCTCTTTCCTGTGATTGTGTATGGTATACGGCTACCGAAACATGACAATGATTGTTTTTCATTGTCGTTATTGCGCCTTGCAGTGCATCCATCTCCATGCCCTCTATGTCCATCTTTATAAAAATCCGTTTGCCGCTGTATTCCGACAACAGAGAATCCAACGTTATGCAATTTCCCGAATCGATATTTCCCGCATATTTGGGTATTATATGGACTTTATCCAGATATTCACCAAAAGTTTCATTAAGCGCTCTGATCCACTTATCCGAACACTCGATCAGGTATATCTCGGAAGATTTTTCAACGACATCAAGCGATATCATCCCTTCCGCCGCTCCGACGTCTACAAAAATATCCCCCTCTTCGAAATCACATATGTCGTCGAAATACCTATGAGGACTCCTTTCATCCTGTTCCATTATCAACTGATTGTATTCATGCTTTGCCAGATCATCCGAATAAGGTGGAAGATGCAGTTCATGTCCGTTATGATCAACATATTTTAAACCTGTTTCATTTGTCAGAACTTTTATCTCATCTTCGCGGTATTCTTCAGTCCACTTATAAGGATACATTTGCAGACGTCCGATACTTCTAAGATAATCCACTTCAGACTTATACTCGTCATCATAATCATCTGACTCAAGAAGTGCTTTGTTAAGAATGCTTTGTATAAGTTCGAGTTCTTTTCTCCATGCCGCATCGGTTACCATATCAGCTGCATCTACCGTCAGTCTTGTAGTCTCCTTCAGGATCACATCCCGACACAGGCTGTCGAGTTCATCTGCCAGTTTTACACATTTTGCGTTATCTTTTTCTTCGATACTGTTCCTTAATCTTGTATACAGTTGATCTACTGCTATCACGCTATCGGAAGAATACATGCTTTCCATATCACTGATAACGGCATCCCAACTGTCTGTTAATGCACTTACCACGTTCGTATCAGCACTGCCCCCACCTATACTCATCGCCAGTATCCGAAGCTTTCCGATCACGTTCGATAACTGGTCGGCATATTGTTCCAACGATGTCTTTGTTTCAAGATACTCATCAACACCATGGATCTCATCATAGAATTCGTTAGTTGAAACACAGTAAACAGCTTTTCCGGTAGCCTCTGCTATATACCTTGCCTGATCCGGATCCGATTCTATGAACAACTTTGTGCCGGCTATCTGATCATAGACCGACGCTTTAAAAGGTGCATGTGCCCCCATTCGAATTCTTTCTTCTTTGGATCTGAGATTGAGCATTATCAGATGTTGATATGAAATGTTGTGTTCCGAAAGCCACTTTTCGGTATATGATCTGTATTTTTCCAGTCGACTGGTTACTATAACTCCGATAGTAAACTTGGGTGTCCAGAGGGGCTTAGCATTTAGAATGAAATCAATGTACTTCTCACCATCGTCATTCTGTTCTTCGGTCGGATCAACGCACAGCACACCATCCAGATCAAAGCATGACTGGCATATTACCGAATGATTCATGATATTCCATTCAAAGACTCTTGGAGAGGGAACAATCTCAAAGTAAATATCCACACATGAAGTTGCCTCCGGCATTACATATACACACGCATAGAGTATTTCCGTATCACAATCCGGAATTGATGCTATTGACTCCTTGACTTCATTGATGCTCAGGCCTGTGTAACAACTGTCATCTATGACAAGGATTTTCTTATAATCCCTTATATCCGTACTGTTTTTGGAGCTTTTCAGTCTATAATCCCTGGTAGACGCTGCATGGCTCGCCCCGGATGCTATACTCATGGTATCGGTAAGCGGCAGATTTAAATATACGGCAAGAAGTGTTGCCGGCAGCATTCCGCTTCGTGGCACTCCGACGATCAGTTCAACATCACTCGGTATGAGTGAAAGCTTTTCCCTGATAACTCTATCCATGTCGCTTACAGATCTGAAATTCATGTCCATCCCTCTCTAAAACACATTTATCGGTCGTTATGGTCGCAATAATCCAAATACTTGTTATCATATATACTAAGCGCAGAGATGTCATATTTGTAGCGGCGATTCCAACACGAATATCCCAAACTGATCTGATCTCTTGCGGTCCTGGAAAGAACTTCATTCCACCAAGTTTCCATAACCTCATTTAATGCCTTATCATGATTGCTTCTGACAATACATCCCGAATCAACAAGCGGTTCATCATCTGCATATCCCTCAGCTCTGTATGCATCAACCTGCTCATCAAGTTCATTTCTGACCATAGGATCAAGGCCATATCGGAATTCCTTTATCGCTGCAACTTCTTCTTCCAGCGTCTGCCTTTCGGGATGTGGAAAGCATAGCATCCCACTTCCTCTTGAGAAGATATTGATGTATTCCCTGAGATCACCTGTTATCGTAAACTTTCCATCAACGTATATTGTAAAATCATAATCCGGCAGCAACACAAACGGATGCATCTTGGCATATCGCTGTGTTCTTGTATTATCATTTTCGACGACAAATTCCAGTTTTTTTATCTTCCAAATACTCGAGCTGTATTTTTCAGGTTCGTCCGTAAAGAAGTAATAATCCAGCTCCGGATCAACGTAAAGCGGATCATGAAGTTCATCATAGCCCCCAACTATTACCGTATAAACAGCGCCCCTGCCGGAAAACACATCCGGAGCTTCATGTCCATACCGGGCAATGTATTTTTCGTTGATCCTCTCATATTTATCAAACATATGAAGATTGCTGTACGCTTCTTCATACTTCAGTTTATAATAAACGGCACGAAAAACGGCACTGTCTTCTTTCGACCGCGCCTCATACAAGCGACAGAACTCTTCGAATTTAAAATCATTCTCCGGAGACTCCAAATACAGAATAAACGCCACGCTTTCCGGCGAAAGTGCGTGTGCGTTGATCAGATTGGTTATTGAAGAGAGTGCTTTGTCCCTGACAGTCTTTTCGGTTCCGCTTTCAATATACCTCATCACAGAGATCAGCAACCCCAGCTTATCCAGCACTGCATTCTCATCATTTGCACCGTTAAACAATTCACTGTGTCCGTACTCATTTTCAAGATCAAGAATATCACTGACGATCGAATTCAATTAGCGTTCTCCGTTTCCACTGTATTGATATTAAAAAGCCTAAGAAGATATGTACTGAAGCAGCATATTCTTAACCTGCTCCAATACTCCATCTTCGTATGCCATAACCATAATGCTTTCTACAGTATCATTAAAAGTACCGGTAGCAAGATAATCGTCCCGGTATTTTCTTAACATATAACACCTGGACAAGTAGTAACCGCTTCTGTCTGAGGTGACGGCATCTGTTGATACTGCTACATCTACGAGTACCTCCGGTAAAAATCCTATATCTGTTTTTTGGGATATCCGTATTGCAAAATCCCAATCCACCAGATTTTTCATATTCTCATCAAAGCCCTTCACTTCCTTAAACAGGCTTTTATCCATCAATATCGTCGGCGCACCGACAGTATTCTGATATAGCAGTTCGTCAAGCATCCGGCCTTCTTTTTTCCCATTGACTTCCGGATCCGGAATGACCATATCATATGATAAAAAATGCTTTACATATTCTGTATACACAAATCTGCAGTTTATATGTGTCTCATAGTATTCAACCTGCTTTTGTATCTTATTTCTTCTCCATTCATCATCGCTGTCATGAAATGCTATCATGTCATACCTGGCACTTTGAACACCGATATTCCTGGCAGCAGCATTTCCCTTGTTTTCTTTCTGTTTAAGATATATGATCCTGTTGTCATTAATCCCAAGAACAACCTGTTCAGTATCATCAACTGAACCATCATCTACAACGATGATCTCCGAAACAGGATATGTCTGTTCCATGACGCTTCTTATGGCACGTTCTATGGTACCTGCCCTGTTATAGGTTGGTATAATCACGCTTATATCCATCTATGATTCCAGCTTCTCTTTCATTTTACTTACATACGGCTCCAGTTCAGATATCGCATCAAGCATGTCCTTCAAATGCTTTTCACCCAGACTGCACACTGCAAGAAGTTCACTTTTTTCGTCATTCTCAAGCTTGTTCACTTCGTCAAGCAGTTCCGATGACCGCTCCTGCAACTGATTCTGAACGTATTCAATGACCGGACTGTCTTCGATCTTCTTTGCGCAGTCCTGTGTCTTTCTATATATGCTGCCAAACTTCGAGGAATGATACTTGTCGGATCTGACCAGATCTCTCATTTTTCTGTAATCGATCAGACTCTCATTTATAAGCCTTTGAAGATCAGCTAACTGTTTCGGGATCATTCCGATATAATCCAGATACTTTTGTTTCTTTGAACCGGGAAGCAATTTGCCGACTTTTGCCATAATCTCTTTAAAATCAAAACTTTGTGTGCATTCCTGTTCTATGGCTTCTTTAAGGGACATAAGCGTAGTTCCCTCTATACGTATCCCTCCTTCAGTTGCATCTATGACTTTCAGCTCGGGATGCGCTTTAATCTCATGTTCAAACCAGTCTTTATAAGCCTTGAACTCCAGTGACGTTCTTATGGGTTCTCCGTTAATATCCACTCCCATGACCGCATGCTCCAGATCTTCGACCGCTGTGTACTTTTCCCCTCTTACCGTAACGGCAGAATGCGTCTTGTCTCCGGTATACGCAAGATCCTGGCCCACAAGTATTATTCTTCTGCAGTGGAGGCTTTCCGCTATGCCAAAGCAGGAATTTGCAACAGAACCACCCGTTGGGAGGTTCAAAAAAGAACATCCTTCCTCATCCATAAATTCCTTAATATGATCACAGTAATAATCCGTGAAGAATTTTGGTCCTTTATGAAGATTAAGGAAACTTCCGCCACTTCTTGGCGTACAAAACATCGGAACGTATCTGGATGCTTCCTCCGACATATATCTGTCATCCTTTTTCCCATCCATTATGGCAGCCAGATCCGGTTTGATGCCCGCAAGTGCCAACGGCTTAAGCGCTGTATCAGTTGAGATGAGCAGACACTTTCCCATCGCCTGTTTCAATTCATTTATGTTTTTATCAAGTGAAGGTCCTGCAGCTACTATAATAGCAGGGATATCATCCGGCATTTCGTTTATCAGGTCTTCATAAGAAAGGGAATCCGGTATGAATAGCAGATTGTTAAACGTATTTCTGTTATAGTCTTCTCCAAATCGGTCAAATACTACCCTGTCCGCATAAACAGCATCCCGGGCTTCATTCATTCCTTCCATGTACTGTTTGACGTCGTCTTCAAATATACGGGGATAATTCGGATAATATGCATATTTATGAGAGTCAAGATCTTTGTACGTAAATATCTCTTTATGATAATAATTTCCGATATCGTCCGTCTGTCTGTGAAGCGGCCAGAATACAAATCTCACCCTAACATCTGTAAATATATCCGTAAGGTCAAAGTTTTCCAGAGCAGCTCTGAGGATCTTTACCGACGGCTCATGGATCACAATGCTGCAATCATTTCTCGACATCTGAAGAAATTTTCTGGCAAACATACCGTTGCCAAGACCGTACATCATTAACTTTGCATCAAGGTTCCATTCCGAACCAAGAGACCTGTACCATATCCCAAGTAGCTCTTCGCTGTCATATAAGCTGTCAAGCTGTATAGTCCTGTTAGCGAATTCAGCACACAGGACTGTCTTCCCTGCTACATCAGCCGTACCAACTGTAATATCCTTTTCTTCATCAATATAGAGAAGATCATCCTCCGGTGATTCGAGATAATCGATCACATCGGAAAACCTTACCCTCATGGCTTCTATATTCTTATCATAGATAGATCGGCTCATCGCAGGATTCCTTTTTTTGCAAGATTGTCTCTGAGTTCGATAAGATTTGCCCTTGTTTCATTATATAGGATATCTATTGTTGCAAGATCATCACCGTCTCCGAACGCATTCAGGATCCTCTCCAATTGTGCGGGCCAATACTTTGCATCCTCAACGAATTCCTGCATTCGGGGATCACTGTAATAATTGATCACCCCAGGCAATTCGGATATCAACATTTCTGCAAGTTCCTGTGCACATACCGCATAATCGTTCATCTTGTATTGCACAAGTTCATATACTGTCTGTTCGATCTTTTCAATCAACTCATTCATGTTTCCATTATATTCCATACTTACTTAATTACAAAGGGTTTTATTCAATTGAAAAGAGGCCGGATAACCGACCTCTTTTCTATAGTAGCGACCTGTTGTCTGTAAGACTGTTAGGAAGCTATTAGCCGAGCAGTGAAAGAACATTCTGTGTAGACTGGTTAGCCTGTGCAAGCATTGCTGTACCTGCCTGTGAGAGAATGTTGTTCTTCGTGTACTCAACCATGGTCTTAGCCATATCTGTATCACGAATCTGGCTCTCTGCTGCTGTGGTGTTCTCA
>JAGAFR010000048.1 GCA_017612555.1 Lachnospiraceae bacterium
ATTATAACATACTTCGCCGAAATGCGCCATACTTAATATACAAAATGTTGACAAAAAATAACCGCTTCCCACAAGGGGTTGCGGATAAAACGTGATATATTAAACTTCAGAACTCAGGAGGAAGAGATCGGGGAAGAAGAAAGTAAAGCCGGAGACGAATAAAAATTTCATTATTTTTCAAAAAAAGTGTTGATAAATTAAATAAATATATATATTATATGTTTGTATGGGTTTACGTAATATTGTTGACGTAACAAATTGTGGTCTGTTTTTGATCAGACACAAGAAATATATGAGGGAAAGTTTAGTGATTGTAAGGAGGAGTCAGACGTGCTGGAGATTAAAAACAATGAAGTAGAAGCTGCAGCAAGAATTCTCGTCGTAGGGGTCGGCGGGGCCGGTAATAATGCGGTCAACCGCATGGTGGAAGAGAATATCGCCGGAGTTGAGTTCCTGGGAGTCAATACAGACAGCCAGGCACTTAAGATGTGCAATTCTCACAGATTACTGCAGATCGGAGAAAAGCTCACCCAGGGTCTTGGAGCCGGAGCGGTTCCCGAGATCGGTGAAAAGGCTGCCGAGGAATCCGCAGAGACTATCGCAACCGCCATCAGAGGCGCGCATATGGTATTCGTTACATGCGGAATGGGCGGCGGAACCGGAACAGGTGCGGCTCCTGTCATTGCCAAGATCGCCAAGGAACAGGGAGCGCTTACGGTAGGTATCGTTACCAAGCCTTTCAGATTTGAAGCAAGAAAGAGAATGGAAAATGCCATCGGAGGCATAGAAAAGCTCAAACAGAATGTAGATACGCTTATCGTTATCCCGAATGATAAGCTTCTTGACATAGTAGACAGAAGAACGAGTATGGCGGATGCCCTTAAGAAGGCAGACGAAGTTCTCCAGCAGGGTGTAAGAGGTATAACGGACCTCATCAATGTTCCGTCCCTTATCAACCTCGACTTCGCGGATGTACGTACAGTTATGCAGGATAAGGGCATAGCTCATCTTGGCATCGGTATGGCCAGCGGAGATGATAAGGCGGTTGAAGCAGTCAAGCTTGCAGTCAATTCTCCTCTTCTTGAGACCACGATACAGGGCGCGAGCGATCTGATCGTCAACATCTCGGGTGATATCTCACTGTATGACGCATATGATGCTGTTGAGTACGTAAGAGACATTACAGGTGATGAAGTAAACCTTATAATGGGTGCAAGGGATGATTCGAGAGATACGGATACCTGTACGGTAACCGTATTTGCAACAGGTATAGATGAGAATGCGGTTAAGGCTCCTACGGCTTCGCAGCCGGGTGCAGCCAGATATGCAAGAAGACCGTCGCAGGGAATGCCCGGTATGGGAATGCCCGGTCAGGGTATGCCGGGTGGCATGCAGCCGATGAACGGTCTTGCCCAGATGCAGGGACAGATGATAGGAGCGGGAATGCCGAACATGCCGCAGACGATGTACGGTAACCATGTAAATCCCGCATTTTCACAGCCTGGTGCACCGGCGATGAACACTCCGATGGGTCAGGCACAGGTAACGGGTACGATGCCCATGCAGGCGGCAGGAATCCAGGGGCAGGCTGCTATACCGACGCCTTCCGCACCTACTCAGCATACAGTAAGTTCTTTATCCGGTATTTCAAGGCCTACGGCTCCGCTTGAGAGCAAAGTTGAAGCCAAGTCCATCAAGATACCTGATTTTCTTAAGAGCAATAAATAAAGTACAGGAGAGAACTTATGAAATGTCCATTTTGCGGTCATGAGAATACAAGAGTTATAGACAGCCGACCGGCTGATGACAATAATTCAATAAGACGTCGCAGGGTCTGTGACGAATGCGACAAAAGGTTTACTACCTATGAGAAGGTAGAGACTATACCGATCATCATAATCAAGAAAGATAACAACAGAGAAACATATGACAGAGCGAAGATCGAGGCGGGAATATTGCGTGCATGCCATAAGCGTCCGGTATCGGCCTCGAGCATATCGCAGATCGTGGATGAAGTTGAAACAGCGATCTTTTCATATGAGGACAAGGAGATCCCCAGCAGTATAATAGGAGAGCTCATAATGTCCAAGCTCAAGGACCTTGATGCTGTTGCTTATGTCAGGTTTGCATCGGTATACAGAGAGTTCAAGGACGTCAATACTTTTATGGACGAACTCAAGAAAGTATTGAAATAATTTTTTTACAATCTATAATATAGTAAGTCGTCTCACTCCGCACCATACGGCGCGGAGTGTTTTACGCAGACACAATATCAAAGGAGGAAACACACAAAATGATAAAGAGAAAGATCGTGGCATTAGTGATGTGTGTGACACTGATCCCGGCTGTTGCACTGAGTGCGTGCTCAGGTGATAAGACGGATGAGTCTTCCAAGATCGTAATAGGCATCCCACAGGACCTGGAAGATAGTCTTGACCCACATGAAGCAGTTGCGGCAGGAACTAAAGAGATTCTTTTCAACATCTACGAGGGGCTTTTAAAACCCGATGAAACGGGAAATCTTGTCCCGGCGGTAGCAAAGGAGTATTCCGTATCGGATGACGGACTTACCTATTCGTTCATACTCAGGGACGGGGTAAAATTCCATAACGGAAAGGAAGTTACGGCCGAGGATGTTAAATACAGTATCGAAAAGAGCGCCGGTATGAACGTGGCGGATTCTTTGATACCTGCTTTTTCCAACATCAGTGAAGTCAGGATCATAGATAACGGACAGGTCGATATCGTTCTTACAGAGCCGGATATAGATTTTCCCGCATATATCGCAAATCTGAACGCAAGTATCATTCCGAAGAGCAACAGCAAACCGTCCACGGACCCGATCGGTACGGGACCGTATATGTATGTATCAAGATCTCCGCAGGAAAATATCATCCTGAAGAAGTTTGATAATTATTGGGGTACCCCGGCAAATATCGAAAATGTTACGCTTAAGGTTATCCCGAATGCAGATTCCATCGTCATGAACTTAAACGGCGGTTCGGTTGATATGTTCGCAAGACTGACGGTCACACAGACCAAACAGCTTTCGGATGATTTTAACGTTCTTGAAGGAGAGATGAATCTTGTTCAGGCGGTATACTTAAATCATGCCGTAAGACCTTTTGACAATGTCGATGTCTGCCGTGCTCTTTCATATGCCGTTGATGTTGAAAATGTTCTGGAAATGACAAGTGACGGGAAAGGTTTCCCGGTAGGAAGCAGCATGTTCCCGGCTTTCAAGAAATACTATGTGGATCTGACCGGCAAGTATCCCACCGACCGGGAGAAGGCCAAGGAGCTGCTTGCATCTGCAGGTTATCCTGACGGGTTTAAATTCTCCATAACGGTTCCTTCAAACTACCAGCCCCATATCGAGGCTGCTCAGGTCATCGCACAGCAGCTTAAGCAGATAGGTGTTACGGCTGATATCAAGCTGGTCGAGTGGAATACATGGCTGTCAGACGTGTATTCCGGCAGGAATTATGAAGCTACTCTTATCGGTGTTGATGCTTCTTCACTTACCGCAACAGCGATGCTTGACAGATTTGTATCCGATGCGCCCAACAACTTTACCAACTATTCCGACAGTGCATATGATGAGCTGTACAAGAAAGTCTACACGGCAAAAACAGATGAAGAGAGAGTAGAGATATACAAATCCCTTCAGGAAAATCTTGCGGATAATGCAGCCAATATCTACATACAGGATATGGCTGAATTCGTGGCTCTTTCGGACAAGTATGACGGATATGTATTCTATCCGATGTATGTTCAGGATCTAGCAAAGATAAGATTAAAGGATCAGTGATCCATGAAGAATATTCTCAAAAAAGCCGCTTCCTTTCTGGCGACGGTATTATTGGTCACGTTGTTTGTATTTATCGCTTTTGACCTGATACCCGGTGATGCGGCGACAAACAGGCTTGGTATCAATGCTACTCCCGAGGCGCTTGCGCGCCTGCGGGAGGAGATGGGTCTTACCAGGCCTTTTTTTGTACGGTATTTTTCCTGGCTTGCTTCTTTTTTCTTCGGCGATATGGGAATATCATATTCATACGGGGTGAGCGTCAGATCGATGCTGGCGTCCAAGCTTCCGATAACGGTGACGCTTACCGTCATGTCATTTATCATGATAGTCATACTGTCGATCCCCATAGGTCTTTATACATCAAAGTATGAGGACAGATGGATAGCAAAGGCTGCAGATATACTCGGACAGCTGACAATGTCTATCCCGCCTTTTTTTCTCGGCATACTGATAACATATGTATTCGGGATGATATTTAAGGTCTTTACTCCCGGAGGATTTGTTTCGTATGACATAAATCCCGGAAAGTTCTTTGCGTATCTGGTATTTCCCGCAATAGCGATAGCACTTCCGAAGGCGGCGATGAGCACCAAACTCCTCAAATCATCGATATTGTCCGAAAGAAAGCTTGATTACGTGCGGACTGCATACAGCAGGGGTAATTCCACAATGGATGTTCTCTATAAGCACGTTCTGAAAAATGCCATCATACCGGTGATCACTTTCCTGGGAATGACCCTTGCGGATATAGTTGCCGGAAGCCTTGTCATTGAACAGGTATTCTCTATCCCCGGTTACGGAAGGCTTCTGATCTCTTCGATAGCCAACAGGGATTATCCGGTAGTTCAGGCGATCATAGCTATAATCGCGATGATCGTCATAATCATAAACAGTCTTGTTGATATTACGTACAAAGTCCTTGATCCAAGGCTGCGGGGGAACTGATCGTGCGGGAATTCATGTTCAAAGTCAAAAAGAACCCCGAACTGTACGCAGGTGTTCTCATAACGGTGCTTGTGATCCTGATAATAGCGGCAGGATTGTTGTTTTCACCGTATGATCCCGATGAGATGGATGCCGGTGCCAAATTTGCCGCTTCTTCCGCGGCACATATAATGGGATGCGATAATTTCGGTCGTGATCTTTTCACAAGACTTACATCAGGTGCCGCGACCACACTTCTTGTTGCTCTTGGCACCATAACCATAGGAGTTGCAGCGGGAACTATAGTGGGAGCCTTTACGGGCTACTACGGAGGCGCCGTTGATGAAGTACTGATGCGTTTTAACGATGCGGTGCTGGCATTTCCGAGCATACTCCTTGCACTTGTGTTCATAAGCATATTCGGTAGCGGCACATGGAAGGTGATAATATCGCTGGGGATCGTATTTGTTCCCAGCTTTGCACGTATAGTCAGGTCGGAATTCATGCGCTGCAAAAACCTTGATTACGTCAGATCGGCAAGGCTGATGGGAGCCAAAGACCTTCGGATAATGTTCGTACACATACTGCCCAATACACTTACGGTACTGATGCCGTCAACCGTAATAGGGTTTAACAATGCCGTTCTTGCGGAAGCAAGCATGAGCTTTCTCGGGATCGGCGTACAGCCGCCGCAGTCATCGCTTGGCAGAATGCTTTCGGATGCCCAGGCTTTCCTGTTCATATCACCGGCATATGCAGTATGTACCGGATGTACCATTGCACTTATAGTACTGGGATTTTCGCTTTTGGGAGACGGACTTAAGAAAAATGCTTGAAGTAACTGATCTTAACATTGAAATAGAAGATTCCCTCATACCCGAGACCGTGGTATATGATTTTGATATTTCGGTAAAGCCGGGCGAGATAGTAGGTATCGTGGGTGAATCCGGCTCGGGTAAATCCATGTCGGCGCTTGCAATCGCCGGGCTCCTTTCGAGAAAAGACATGAAGAAGCGGGGAAGCATCATGTTCGATGATGTGGAACTGTTGAGTGTAGAGAGATCGCACCTTCGAAAGATACAGGGAAACGATATTTCCGTTGTATTTCAGGAACCGATGACAAGCCTTAATCCCGTAAGAAAGATAGGATGGCAGGTTGAGGAGGCACTTCGTATACACAGCAGTCTTTCGGATGAGGAACTGAAGAAGGCAGCGATATCCATGCTGAGGGATGTGGAGATAGGCGATCCCGAAGGAGTATACGAAAAATACCCCCATGAACTTTCCGGCGGCATGAGACAGCGTGTTATGATAGCTGCGGCACTGATATGCGAACCAAAGCTGCTTATTGCCGATGAACCGACGACGGCACTCGATGTGACGATTCAGGCACAGATAATTGAACTGCTGAGAAAGATCAACAGGGAGAAAGGAACAGCCATACTGTTCATTTCCCATGACCTGTCTCTTGTAAGGACACTGTGCAGTCGTGTTATCGTCATGAATAAGGGAAGGGTCGTGGAAAGCGGACCTGTTGATGAAATCTTCGATAACCCGGGGGAAGAGTACACAAAGCACCTCATTTCTGCAATACCGAGGTTTACCAAGATAGCCGGACGGTTTGATATCAAAAATGCAAAGCCTATACTGAAGGTCGAGAACGTCAGCGCAAGATATAAAAAGATAACAGGCTACTTTGTTCCCGGCTCCCGGGGCAGGCAGGTCGTAAAGAATGTATCATTCGATATGTACGAAGGAGAGATACTCGGGCTTGTGGGTGAGAGCGGATGCGGAAAGACCACACTCGGAAAGACCATCCTCGGTATGCTAAGTGACACGGAAGGAAAAGTCATTCATTATTCGCAAATGCCTCAGATGATATTTCAGGATCCTTACGGGTCTCTTAATCCCACAAGGACGATAGGATGGATACTTGAAGAACCGCTGAGGATAAAAGGCGGATATTCCAAAGAGGAAAGATACGAAAAAGCAAGGAACATGCTCTCACTCGTAGGCCTTGATGAAAGCTATCTGAGCAGGAGGCCGAGTGCATTATCGGGCGGACAGAGGCAGAGAGTGTGCATCGCACTGGCGCTTATACTGGGCCCCAGACTGATCGTGGCCGACGAGCCGGTTTCGGCTCTTGATGTGACAGTACAGGAGCAGGTTATAAACCTTCTCATAAAACTCAACAAAGAGCTGGGTATCGCGATATTGTTCATATCGCACGACCTGAAGGTCGTATATGAACTTTGCTCGCGGATAATCGTCATGAAGGACGGAAAGATAGTGGAACAGGGTACGGATGAAGAAGTCTTCCGGGATCCGAAGGATCCGTATACAAAACAGCTGTTATCAAGCGCCGGGTACGGCTTCTGATCTTTTTCTCTGATTTTTTTAAAATTCGGTATAAATTTTCCCGGATGATTGTCGATATATTTATTGCAAATGATAAATAATGTGATATAATTTCCTTGTGTTGATTATGTAAACCGATCAACATGAGGGTGAGGGAAATAAGATGTTAAAGGGAATTGACAATTATCAGGCTTTTGATTACAGCGCGTATAACAGGGTTAACGATGCTTCGGTAAGGAAGCAGATTCAGGAACAGCAGCCTCAGGCGCAGGAGAAGACAGAGAGCAGATCCGCTGTACAGGATTTCGATCTCAGGCTTTCCGATATCCGTCCGAGACAGAATGCCAGCCTTGAAGATATAAAGCTTAGCCTTAATGAGCCGAGCGGTTTTGAGATGAAGGGCAGAGAGTCGGATATAGAGGCTCTTGATATGGAAAAGGCCGTTTCGGATATGCAGAAGGACCAGGCGCTCATGCAGTATCAGTATTTTGTGGGTGAGCAGAGCATCATGGGCAGTGAAGACGGTATAGTCATAGCAAAATGATATTCCGAAGTGTTTAAACCTCTTGCAAATTGCAAGAGGTTTTTTTATACTCTTTGCCATGAGTAAAACTAAGAAAAATGAACTGTTGGCCTGCCTCGGGCTTGTATTTGTCACTGTTTGCTGGGGGCTTGGCTTTGTATTTGTAAAAACGACCGTAGATGCCATGTCACCGCTTTACCTGCTTGGCTTCAGGTTCTTTACGGGCGGCATCATTCTCTGTATCGTATTTTGGAAGAAAATGTCAGCGGCGGGGATAATACAGATAAAACACGGATTGATGATAGGGGTTTTTCTGTTTATCGCCATGATGTTTCAGACATACGGCTGTAAATACACGACGGCCGGAAAGAATGCATTTCTTACCACCGTATATGTGATCCTTGTCCCCTTCTTTGACCGGGTGATCAACGGAAAGAGGCAGAGGATGCGATATTTCGTTGCAGCCGTTATCGGATTCTGGGGAATTGGACTGATATCTCTTTCGGGGAAGTTCTCGATAGAACTGGGTGACTGGCTGACACTTGTCTGCGGCGTGTTTTATGCACTTCAGATGATATTGATCGCAAGGTTTGCAAAGGATGACGATCCTATTGTACTGGCAACGGTCCAGTTTCTTGAAACCGGGGTACTGTCGTTTATCATGGCAATGCTCGTATCGGGACAGCTCACACCGGGGATCTTTTCGCGGGATCTGATCTTCGGAATAGCTTTTCTTGTGATCTTTCCAACCATATTCGGGTTCGGACTTCAGACTGTATGCCAGAAATATGCCCCTCCGGCACCGGCAGCCATTATCATGGGGATGGAAGCCGTGGTAGGAGCGGTTTCATCCTATTTCCTGCTGGGAGAAGTGATGACGCAGAAGATGATAATCGGCTGTGTGATGCTGATCGCAGCCATGCTCATGGTCGAGATAGATATCATAGGTTATTTTTATCCGGACGAATATATTGAGAATGCATATGTCATTGATTACGGCAAATTGTATGAAGAAGGAAAGAGAGGAATAATATTTGATATAGACAACACGCTTGTTATGCATGATCATCCGCCGAATGATAAGAGTATTGATCTGCTTAATGCGTTAAGCGATATGGGCTTTAAGATACTGTTCCTTTCGAATAACAAAGAAAAAAGGGTAAAGAGCTTTCGTGACGGGAGCGTGGAGTCCGCCATGTATCTGCATAAAGCCGGCAAACCCGGAATAAAAGGATACCGCCGTGCAATGGAGATGATGGAAACTGACGAAGACAGTACCGTTTTTATCGGTGATCAGCTGTTTACGGACATATGGGGTGCAAAGCGAGCGGGTATATACAACATTCTTGTAAAGCCCATAGATCCGAAAGAGGAGATCCAGATAGTGCTGAAGCGAAAGCTTGAAAGGATCGTTATTTCATCGTATTTAAGGAACGATCCTGACAAACCGTGCCCTCACATGAAAAAAGAGTTGAATTATTGACTGTCGTAATGTAAACTATTGAGGAATCTTTTTGCGGACAATCATATAGACATTTTAAGGAGGAATACCGAATGGTTTCAGCTGGTGATTTCAGAAACGGTATTACTGTTGAGATTGATAACCAAATCTTTCAGATTATCGAGTTTCAGCATGTTAAACCCGGAAAAGGCGCTGCCTTTGTAAGAACTAAACTTAAGAATATCGTTAACGGCGGTGTCGTGGAGAAGTCTTTCCGTCCTACGGAGAAGTTCCCACAGGCACGTATCGATAGAAAAGATATGCAGTATCTGTACAGCGACGGAGATCTTTATTATTTCATGGACAATGAGAATTATGAGCAGATCGCGCTTAATGCAGATACCGTAGGAGATGCTCTTAAATTCGTAAAAGAGAATGAGATGGTCAAGGTCTGCGGACATAACGGAAACGTGTTCGCCATTGAAGCACCTTTGTTTGTGGAACTTGAGATCACGGAGACCGAGCCGGGATTCAAGGGAGACACCGCAACCGGTGCTACCAAGCCTGCAACGGTTGAGACCGGAGCAAATGTCAACGTTCCGCTGTTTGTAGAGATCGGTGACAAGATCAAGATCGATACGAGGACAGGGGAGTATCTCTCAAGAGTTTAGTTGGATTACAGGGCTGCGTATGCAGCCCTTTTTTTGTATCCGTATATCCGTTTTCTGTGATCACTTCAAAAATAGTGTCAGGTTTTCCGTGAAAACCTGAGTTAAAAGGAGAAGAAAATGGAATATATGGATTTTTTAATTGCGGTACGCGACTATATAAATGAAATCGCGGAAGATGTTTGCGTATCGGTTCACACGTCCCAAAAGAACAACGGGGTTATATTAAGCGGTCTTACGTTCTCAAAAGAAGGATACAATGCATCACCGACGATCTACATGGACAATTACTATGATGATTATCTGGGCGGGAGCGATATTTGCGATATCGGAGACAGGCTCCTGGAGCTGTACAGGGAGAATGATCTGTCTGTTAACATCAACATGTCATTCTTCGATGATCTTGAAGGTGTCAGGGAAAGGTTGTTCATCAAACTGATCAATAAACAGAAGAACGAAGAATTTCTTGAACAGGTGCCTCATGAGCAGTTTCTCGATCTGGCGATAGTTGCGTATGTACGCGTGAATGACAGAAAGATCGGAAACGGCCTTATCATGGTCAGAAATGAGCATCTCATGCAGTGGGGAGTTGACGCAGCTACCGTGCTTGGTATCGCAAAGCAGAATACTCATGATCATGACGGATTCAGCATTAAGCACATAATGGATGTCATAACATGTCTTGCTAACCACGGAGGCATACAACCCGAAGATAAGCCGGATATTCCCATGTATGTTGCAACAAATGAAAGAATGATAAATGGGGCAGCGGTAATGACAATGCCTGATAAGCTCAGTGAATTTGCAGGTATCATAGGTGGAGATTATTACGTGATCCCAAGCTCCGTGCATGAGCTGATCCTTGTGGGAAAGCAGAACAACAGCAGTGCGCAGGATATAGATGAGATGATAAGACAGGTAAATATGACACAGCTTGGGCCGGATGATATTCTTTCCGATCATGTGTATATCTATTCCCAAAGGGACCAAGTCTTGATATTTTGATACTCCTATGGTATAGTAAACTACGTGTGAAATTGGGGTTTTGTGCGTTATGGCCCCAATATGCACTCGTAGCTCAGTGGATAGAGCAGCGGTTTCCGGTGCCGCGTGTCGGGGGTTCGAATCCTCTCGGGTGCAGGCTTTATCTCATGAGTTCGATCAGACGATAAAAGGGGTTTTTGGTAAATGGCAAGAAGAGGTTTTAAGGAATATCTGACCAGGCACTACCGCTATTTTATAATCGGCGGTCTGTTTGTTGCGCTTGTGGTCATTTTGATAGTTATATGGAGCAGGAGTTCTCATGACGATAACAATGATGAGGACAATGCTTCGACAATTCCCGAGCTTGAGACAACAGTTGAAGTGCCCAAGGATAAATACGAAGAGAATGCGTATGCGGATGTTAATTCGCTTGTTTCGTCATACCTTGGCGCAATGAGCACGGGTGATACGGAGACGATGGCCTCGCTTTCATCATCGCTTTCGGATGACATGAAGGCGTTCTACGAGGCCCAGGCCAAGTATGTCGGCAACTATTCCAATTACAATGTGTATACGAAGAAGGGACCGGCAGACAATTCTTATTTTCTGCTCGCCACATATGATCTTGTGATAAACGGACAGACGACTCCGCTTCCTGCGCTTATATCTCTTTACGTGTGCAGGAATGATTCGGGAGCTCTTTACATCAATTCCGAGAGCCTGTCTGCGGACGAAGAGGCATATATACTTGAACTTGTTGCGCAGAAGGATTTTGCCGATCTGATCAATAAAGTTGAGATGGATTACAATTCTGCACTTGAAGATAATGCTGCACTTGCATCCGCGGCAAATGCGCTGAAGGATGAGATCAACAAGGATGCACAGGAGATACTCGTTGCAAAGCAGCAGAAGGATCTTGAAGAGGCAGCTGAAGCAGAGGCACAGGCACAGGCAGAGTCCATGGCGGCATCAGCCAGCCAGGTGAAGTGTACCAGCGACAACGTTAATATCCGTGCATCAGCAAGTACCGATGCGGAGAGCCTTGGAAAGACCAAGACCGGAGATGTATATACGAGATACGAGAAGATGGAGAACGGCTGGAGTAAGATAGATTACAACGGTACGGAGGCTTATATCAAGAGTGAATTCCTGGAGCCTGTTGAGGCTGAGGCTTCAACCGAGTCATCTGAAAGTTCTTCAACAACCGCATCTTCACTGAAACCTGGTGATAAGATCACCGTCAAGGAGAATGTCAACGTCAGAAAATCTGCAAGCGAGACCGGCGAAAAGATCGCTACCGCATACAGAGGAGAACAGTTCGAACTGGTGGAGCTGGCAAACGGATGGTGCAAGATCAAATACAAAGGTGAGGAGGCCTATGTTAAGGCTGACTATGTAGAGTGAGTTAGTATGCGTTCAGGTTATCCAAGCCCCGTAAACACAGGTTTATGGGGCTTTACTTTAAAGATTGAAAAGGAACGGTAAGTGAGTGAAGCTATAAGGATAAATAAATATCTCGCTCAGGCGGGAGTGTGTTCGAGGCGTGAAGCAGATAAGCTCGTGGAGTCCGGAGCGGTCCTGATAAACGGAAACAGTGCCGTAAACGGATCGATGGTCTATCCGAAAGATGAGGTCAGTGTAAAAGGCAGGAAGATAGCGGGTCCGGAACGTAAGGCTTATCTTGCGTTTTATAAACCTGCCGGGATCGTATGTACCGCCGAGAAGGCGGAAGAGAACAATATAATGGATTATATCGATTATCCTGTCAGAGTCACTTACTGCGGACGACTTGATAAGGATTCGGAGGGCCTTTTGATCCTGTCAAATGACGGGGAGCTTATGCAGCAACTGATGCGTGCGGCAAACGGGCATGAAAGGGAATATCTTGTCCGTGTCAACAAACCGCTTACGGGTGAGTTCATCTCATCTATGGAAAAAGGTGTGTTCCTGCCGGAACTTAACGTTACAACGAAGAAATGCAGCATCAGAAAGATATCGGATGTGACCTTTACGATAACTCTGACTCAGGGACTTAACAGGCAGATAAGAAGAATGTGCAGAGCCTTTGATTATCATGTAAGGTTCCTGAAGAGAGTCAGGATCGAAAATATACAGCTCGGAGATATGGATCCCGGTGCGTATCGGGAACTTGAGAAGGATGAACTGGCGGAGCTTATAAGGAGAGTATATGGAAAAAGCCGCAAGAATCCGTGAACTCGTCAGGATCCTGAATGAAGCATCAAAAGCGTACTATGCCGAAGATGTTGAGATCATGAGCAACTTCGAGTATGACCGGCTTTATGATGAACTGGTAAGTCTTGAATCCGAAACGGGGATAGTACTTGCAAACAGTCCGACTGTGTCTGTGGGATACGAGTCTGTTGATGAGCTTCCGAAGGAGCGCCATGCTTCCCCGATGCTCTCGCTTGACAAGACAAAAGACCGTGAAGCGCTTCGGGATTGGCTTGGAGATAATGAAGGACTTCTGTCCTGGAAACTTGACGGACTCACGATAGTGCTTACATACAATGAAGGCCAACTTGCAAAGGCCGTTACCCGTGGAAACGGGGAGGTTGGAGAGGTGGTTACCGCCAACGCCAGGACATTCGAAAACCTTCCTTCGGTCATACCGTATAAGGGTGAGCTTATACTTCGCGGAGAGGCTGTCATAGGGTATTCGGATTTTGAAAAGATAAATGCCACGGTCGATGCCGACGGTAAATACAAGAATCCGAGAAACCTGTGTTCGGGGTCGGTAAGACAACTGAACAGTAAGGTTACGGCACAGAGGCATGTTCAGTTCTTTGCATTCAGCCTTGTAAGTGCTGACGGAGTCAATTTTGACAACAAAAGATCCTCACAGATGGAATTTCTTGCCGGGCAGGGATTTTCCGTTGTCGAATACCATCCGGTGACTGCCGGGGATATTTTGGAACGTATAGACTGTTTTGCGAAGAATATCGACAAGAACGATATCCCGTCCGACGGATTGGTGTTGTCCCTCAATGATCTGGAGTATGCAAGAAGCCTTGGCAGGACCGCAAAGTTTCCTCGTGATTCCATCGCTTTTAAGTGGGCGGATGAGATAAGTAAGACTACGCTCAGGTATATTGAATGGAGCCCTTCGAGAACGGGACTTATCAACCCTGTTGCAATATTCGATCCCGTTGAACTTGAAGGAACGACTGTCAGTCGTGCCAGCGTTCACAATGTCAGCATGGTTGAGTCCCTTGAACTCGGCCCCGGTGATACGATAACGGTATACAAGGCTAACATGATAATACCGCAGATCGCCGAAAACCTCACGAGAAGCGGCAGGATCGATATCCCGTCGGTCTGTCCGGCATGCGGACATAAAACAGTAATAGAAAACGATAACGGGACAAAGACACTTGTATGTCCGAACGGTGAATGCAGCGCTAAGATGATAAAGAGCTTTACTCTGTTTGTCAGCAGGGATGCAATGCAGATAGACGGTTTGAGTGAGGCAACACTTGAGAAGTTCATCGGAAGAGGAATGATCCGCGAGTATGCCGACATATATAAGCTTGACCGGTTTAGAGATGAGATATGCGAGATGGAAGGCTTTGGGCAGAGGTCATTCGAAAATCTCCGCGAAGGCATTGAGAAAAGCCGGAACACAACGCTTCCGAGACTCATATACAGTCTGGGGATACCGGGAGTGGGATCATCAAACGCCAAAGTTCTGTGCAGGTATTTTGACTACGGTTTTGACGCGATAAGAAATGCGGATTCCGATACACTGTCAGCCATAGAAGGCATAGGATCCGTGATAGCCGGAAGCATCGTGGACTATTTTGCCGACAGTGAAAATAACAGGATCGTTGATGATCTGCTGGAGTGTATCAATATAGAGAAGCCTGAGAAAACTAATGAAAGTGCAGACCTTGGCGGAATGACTTTTGTCATAACAGGTTCACTTGCTCACTACTCGAACCGAAGTGAATTAAAAGAGATTATAGAAAACAAAGGCGGTAAGGTCGCAGGCTCAGTCAGTAAGAATACGACATGCCTTATCAATAACGATGTAACCTCGGGTTCATCAAAGAACAAAACAGCCCGCGAGCTCGGAGTCAGGATCATTTCCGAGGATGAGTTCATAAAAGAATATCTTGAGGGCCGATAACAAAAGGAGACAATGAATGCCTATCAAAATACAGGACTCCCTGCCTGCTCAGGCGATACTTGAAAATGAGAATATATTCGTGATGACGGAATATCGCGCCATGCATCAGGATATACGTCCGTTGAATGTTCTGATCCTGAACCTCATGCCGACAAAGGAAGTAACCGAGACACAGCTTCTTCGAAAGCTTTCGAATTCCCCGCTCCAGGTGAACATCGAGCTTTTGCAGACGGCAAGTTACACCCCGACACACGTTGATTCGACTCATCTTGACAGTTTTTACACGACATTTGACAAGGTAAAGGATCGTAAGTTTGACGGTATGATAATAACCGGTGCTCCACTGGAACACGTAGACTATGAGGATGTGGCATACTGGGATGAACTGTGTGCGATAATGAAATGGACCGAGACTCATGTGCACTGCACATATTATCTGTGCTGGGGCGCATATGCCGCACTCTACTATTTTTACGGTATCAGGAACAAATTCTATAAGGAGAAGCTCTCGGGTATATACAGGCACAGGGTCATCAAGCCTACATCACCGCTGTTTAGGGGATTTGATGATGAGTTCTTTGCGCCTCAGTCAAGAGAGATATATGTGACACATGAACAGATAGGGGATATAGATGAACTGGAACTGATGGCCGATTCGGATGAGGCGGGAGTTACGATAGTAAAAACTTTGGATTCCCGCAAGTTCTTTGTCACCTGTCATGCCGAGTATGATGCGGATACACTGGCAAATGAGTATAAGAGGGATATGGAAAAGGGGCTCGATCCCCATATACCGAAGAATTATTTTCCGAATGACGATCCGTCCCTTCCGCCCATAGTCAGATGGAGATCGGCAGGACAGCTGTTGTATACCAATTGGCTTAATTATTACGTCTATCAGAGTACACCATATGAGATCAACTCCATCGGTGAGAAATGATATCGGATATTATAAAGTATTGAAAGGAGAAGAGGATCATGGGAATGAAGTTTTATCAATGTGAGCACTGCGGACAGATAGTTGCCATTGTAAAGGAGACCGGTGTACCGATAATGTGCTGCGGTCAGGCGATGAAGGAGATAGTTCCGGGTACAAGTGACGGCGCTGTTGAAAAGCATGTACCGGTGATCGAGGTAAGCGGAAACAAGGTGACCGTTAAGATAGGGGAGGTTGACCACCCGATGCTTCCTGAGCATTATATCGAATGGATCGCGCTCGAGACCAAGGCGGGGAACCAGAGAAAGGCTCTTAAGCCCGGGGATGCTCCGGTTGCCGAATTTGCGATAACCGACGGTGATGAAGTTGTCTCCGCGTATGAGTACTGTAATCTCCACGGGCTGTGGCAGGCAAAGAGGTAATATATGCGATGAAGAAACTTGAAGAATATGTTACAAGCATTCCGGATTTTCCCGAGAAGGGCATAATATTCCGGGATATTACAAGTGTATTATCGGATGCGGACGGTCTGCAGCTTGCGGTGGATACATATGTGGATATGTTAAAGGACGTTGATTTTGATGTGATAGTCGGTGCCGAGGCGAGAGGATTCATATTCGGCGCAGTGCTTTCGTATCTTTTTCACAAACCTTTCATTCCGGCACGAAAACCGGGGAAGCTTCCGCGAAGTACCGTTTCGATGGACTATGAACTTGAATACGGAACAGCTTCCATACATCTTCATGATGATTCGATATCAGACGGACATAAAGTCGTGATCATCGACGATCTTATCGCTACGGGCGGAACGGTGGAAGCTATCGCTAAGCTTGTGGAACAGCTGGGCGGTAATGTAGTTAAGATATGCTTCCTTATGGAACTTGCAGGCCTTCATGGACGGGACAGATTAAAGAAATACGATGTTTCATCCGCGATCGTATATGACGGCAAGTAAGATGGCTAGAACTGCGAGTAAATGAACGCACCGTTTCCGAAATACGCGAACATCGCGGTAGCGATGATAAGAACAAGGAAGATGACGCGCGCGTACATTTTATCAAAAGAAAGAGGCTTTATCGGATCGTTCCCATCGTTGTATCTTGCGCCGATGAACTGAACGATCAGAAGAATGATGCCGAATATGAACGTATATACGTAATAATATGATGCACCTTCGGCAAATGTAACTATACGTTTGATGATGATAAGAGTGTCGGAAAGTGTTCGTGCACGGAAGGGTATCCACAGAAGATCGATAAACAGGAAATTCAGTATCATTGAAGGGATGCGCCATGCTTTTGAAGCGGGTGCATCTTTTTTGTTACCGAATATAAGGCGGTGAAGGAGCTGTCCCAGGCCGTGGAGAATTCCCCATACCAGGAAGTTAATGGTTGAACCGTGCCACAGACCGCTTATGATCATAACGATCATTATGTTGATATATGTACGGTTTTTCCCCTTTCTGTTGCCTCCGAGTGGGATGTAGACATATTCACGAAGCCATGATGACAGGCTGATGTGCCATCTGGTCCAGAATGCCGAAGGGTTGGTCGACATATACGGCAGATTAAAGTTAGCTGGTATATCAAATCCCAGCAGGGTAGCTACACCGATCGCCATATTCGAGTATCCGGCAAAATCAAAGAACAGCTGAAGGGAGTAGCCGACAGATGTAATAAACAGAGTCATCCCGCTAAAGACAAGCGGTGTTTCGTACACCTTGTCTACCGCAACTCCAAGCCTGTCGGCCATGCACAGTTTCATGAACAGACCAATGACCGTAAGCCAAATCCCTCGGGTGAAACGCTCTTTTGAGATCTTTTGTCTTGATGATATCTGGGGTATGAATTCGTGCGCTTTAAGAATGGGACCTGAGAGTATCGTGGGGAAGAAACTGATGAATATCAGAACTTCTGCTACAGACGGAAAATCACGAAAGCATCCTTTTTTACAGTCGACCAGAAAGCTTACGGCCATGAGCAGATAGAAGGACATACCGACCGGAAGAGGTGCCGCTGAATATTTAAAGAAGCACAGTACACCGATCTGTGTCGTTATGAACATGGCGCAGTACATCCCGGCCCTTTTATCATCTCCCGAAACAAGGCTTTCGTTAATGTTCTTGCCGCCGAGGTACGTAAAGACCGACAGGGCTATGAGAATCACAAGTCCACGCAGATCAAAGAATCCGTAAAAAGCGTAACAGGCCAGCAGCAGTATGATGTTTTGGGCGTTGTTCTTTTTGACGTTTTGTATCATTTAAGCACCTTTGCAAGTTCCTCAGCTATCATCCGATGTGCCGCTTTATTCATATGTCCGTCCCCCGGAGTTGTATTGGAAAATCCGTAAGGGATCACGTGATCCTCATTATATGCTTTTTTAAAAGCCGGCGTCATGTCTACAAAATCTATATTGTTAGCCCTGCATATTTTTTCATAGTACGGTTCCGCGTTGTTAGTCGGAAAAGATACGGACCCGTCGGCTTCAAGCTTTACCGCCGGGTGATAGAGTATGATAACCTGTCTGTCGGTCTTACTCCTTATAAACTTCATAAGGTCATCAAGTGCTGTTTCAAAATCACCGTCATATTCCCGCTGCCAGAAGGCGGGATCGAGTATATCAGAGACTGTGCCGCTTTCAAGTGATTCGAGATATGTATAATACTGCTTATGTATGAGCCGAAGCAGCGGAAGAGCCTGCTTTAACTTTACGGTAAGCTTTCGGCTGCCGGACATGGAATCCGTGAGGGCCTTTGCTGTTTCGTCCGGATCGTATCCGGCCTGTATCATGGAATCATACAATGCTTTTGTATCGTAGCAGAGTGAATCGGTCTCGATTATGATCGCTTTGGCATCGGGAAATTCGCCAAGAATGCCGTCGAGGTGTTGCAACACGACGGAAAAATAGTTGCCGCTCTTTCCGATGTTGATGACATGGAGCTTTCCGTCGTCATATAACATGTCGTTCAGGATGTCACTGTATCTGTCTTTGGCCGGAATGAACAGCCCTTCCGTATGAGAAGCGCCGGCAACCACACAGTAATCATCACTGCGGGGAAGATCACGATTCACATATCCATAGCTGTCAATATTTGCCACACAGTATCCTTCGAGACCGTATATCCCGTGGCTGCTGGGTAGAAGAAAGCCTGTTGTTGACCCCTTTTCTCTCGTCAGTTCCTGACACGGATCGTAGAAAGCAAAACATGCAAGGTCACATATAACAGCGGCGATAAGCAGCGCCGCAGCCCATCCGAGTATTTGCATTGTTAAACGTTTAAATGTCTGCATGTGCTTTATTATATAATATTTTTATAAAAAAAACTTGAATAGATAACGATTAAGTTCTATTATATAGTAGATAATTTTGAATTTAACCCAAGATTTTGTAGAGTAGATAATATAATGTTCTATATTAGATACAGGAAGGATAACATATGACAGCGGATGAAGTACTGGCTGCCCTTCTTCCTTTATTTGAGAGATATTATAATGTAAACACCGATTCGCCCGAGGAACCGTTTGCTGCAGAGGCTGCTTTTGAGTCACACAATGAGCAGTATTATCTGATCAAGGCTGCAAAGGTTGCCGATGTGAATATGAGTGAATATGTTTTTTTTGCAAAATGCGACAGGCTTGATCAGGATCTGCTGGGCAGGCTGGATGCTCTTGCGTGGGAGAGGGGACTGTCAAGAGTCAGACCGGGATCCGGTCACAGAAGTACGGATATTACGCTTATAATAGTTTCGGATACGATGGAAGATAACATCGGGAAGCAGATCAGAAAGACGCGACACTACAAGAGCTATAAATGGGGCTTTTGGGGATGGAGCAATTACAGACTGGTTGCGATCGAGTGTTCTTCGGGCAAAGCCATATACAACTACCATGGCAAGAGCCTTAAGAAGCTTGTTGGCAATATATTGTAGAACTTCATTATAGGGAGGAGAAAACATGACAGCATTATTAATCATCATCGCAGCTATCATTTTGCTTGTTGTGGGCTATATCTATTATGGTTCGTGGCTTGCAAAACAGTGGGGCATCGACCCTGCAAAGAAGACTCCGGCTGTAGAAATGGAGGATGGTGTTGACTATGTTGCTGCAAAGCCTGCAGTACTCATGGGACATCACTTCTCATCGATCGCCGGTGCAGGTCCCATCAACGGACCTATCCAGGCGGCAGTGTTCGGATGGGTTCCCGTATTCTTATGGTGTATCATCGGTGGTATCTTCTTCGGAGGATTACAGGACTTCGGTTCTCTTTTTGCATCGATCCGTCACGAAGGAAAATCAGTCGGTGAGATCATCAAGGATTCAATGGGTCCCCGCGCAAAGAAGCTCTTTATCGTATTTGCGCTCCTGGTTCTCATACTTGTTATCGCTTCATTCGTAAATGTCGTTGCAGGTACTTTCTTTACGGCAGATGATGCGGGTGTATTCGGCTTTGTCGGCAATCCCAACGGTAACCAGACAACATCGATGGTATCGTTCCTGTTCATCATCCTTGCCATCATTTACGGTATCCTTACATCAAGACTCGGTGTCAAGACACTTCCTGCTACTATCATTGGTATCGCAGGTATCGTTCTGTCACTCATTATCGGACTTAACTGCGGTCTTGCTATCGGACGTACGGCATGGATCATCATCATCGGTATCTATATCGCAGTTGCTTCACTTGTTCCGGTCTGGATCCTTCTGCAACCACGTGACTATCTGTCATCATTCCTGCTTTACGGTATGATGGGTCTGGCTGTTATCGGTATCCTGATCTCTGCATTTACAGGCAGTGCAACATTTGCACTTCCTGCATATACAGGATGGACAACAAAGCTCGGCGGATTGTTCCCTGCACTGTTCATTACAGTTGCCTGCGGAGCATGTTCAGGATTCCACAGCCTTATCTCTACAGGAACATCAAGTAAGCAGCTTGATAACGAGAAGAATGCAAAGGCTATCGGCTACGGCTCGATGCTTATCGAGAGTGCACTTGGTATTATCTCTCTTATCGCTGTAGGTATGGTTTGGGAGAAGTTCACAAACGGTGATTTCGGCTCACCTTCTGCAGCATTTGCAGGCGGTATCGCAACAATGTTCGGCGCAGATACATCGGATGTATATAAGACGATCTACGCTCTTCTTACACTTGCCGTTTCCGTATTTGCACTTACATCACTTGATACAGGTACAAGGCTTTCAAGATTCATGTTCTCTGAGCTGTTCCTTAAGGACGACGAAGAGACATGGAAGGATGCAAAGGGCGCAAGAAAGCTCCTTGCACATCCTCTTTTCGGAACAACGCTTATGGTTGTTATAGGCTGCGTACTCGGCGGTCTTTCGCTTTCACAGATCTGGGGACTGTTCGGTGCAGCTAACCAGCTCCTTGCAGGTATCGCACTTATGGCTGTTGCAACATGGCTCGGTCAGGTAGGAAAGAACAATAAGATGTTCTACATCCCCATGATCTTTATGCTTGCAGCTACACTTACATTCCTTGCCAAGAAGATCATAGCACTCTGCAACACTATCGCAGGCAAGGCAGAAAATCCCGCAATGTGGGGTGACTACTTCCAGCTCGTATTTGCTGCGGCAATGTTCGTTCTTGCCATCATCCTTATAGTTGAAGGCGTACAGACGTTCAGGAAGCAGTCTGCAAAGGCAGCATAAAAAATACTTGCAATTATCATATCACAGGTTTATTATGCTATAGAGCAAAGGCGCTCGAGGGGTGATACCCTTCGTGCGTCTTTTTTTATAATCATTTATCATTATCAAAAATGGAGGATAAGAGAATGTCGTACGTTGATGAGGTTTACGAAAGAGTAGTAAAGCAGAATCCTGCCCAGCCCGAGTTCCATCAGGCTGTTAAGGAGGTTCTTGAGTCGCTTCGTGTGGTTATCGAAGCAAACGAGGAAGAGTACAGAAAAGATGCTCTTCTTGAGAGGCTGACAACACCTGAGCGTCAGGTCCTTTTCAGAGTTCCCTGGGTTGATGACAAGGGTCAGGTTCAGGTTAACAATGCGATGCGTATCCAGTTCAATTCAGCTATCGGACCTTACAAGGGAGGACTCAGACTACATCCGTCGGTTAACCTTGGTATCATCAAGTTCCTTGGTTTCGAGCAGATCTTCAAGAATTCACTCACAGGCCTTCCCATCGGCGGCGGTAAGGGTGGTTCTGATTTTGATCCCAAGGGAAAATCAGATCGTGAAGTAATGGCTTTCTGTCAGAGCTTTATGACGGAGCTGTTCAAATATATCGGCGCAGACACTGATGTACCTGCCGGAGATATCGGAACAGGTGCAAGAGAGATCGGTTTCATGTATGGTCAGTACAAGAGACTTACCGGTCTTTATGAAGGAGTTCTTACAGGAAAGGGTCTTTCATACGGTGGTTCTCTTGCAAGAACGGAGGCTACAGGATACGGACTTCTGTATATGACGGAAGAGATGCTTAAGTGTAACGGAGTTGACATCAAGGGCAAGACCTGTGCTGTATCAGGTTCGGGTAACGTTGCGATCTATGCGATCCAGAAGGCACAGCAGCTTGGCGCTAAGCCTGTTACATGCTCCGATTCAACAGGTTGGGTTTATGATCCCGAAGGTATTGATGTTGCACTTCTTAAGGAAGTAAAGGAAGTTAAGCGTGCAAGACTTACAGAATATGCAGCTAAGCGTCCTTCAGCACAGTATCATGACAAGGCAAAAGAGGGTACGAACCAGTGGGAGATCAAGGTTGATATCGCTCTTCCCTGCGCAACCCAGAACGAACTCGATCTTGAAGATGCCAAGAAGCTTGTTGCCAACGGTGTCATTGCTGTATGCGAAGGCGCTAACATGCCTACAACTCTTGAAGCAACCAAGTATTTCCAGGATAACAAGGTTTACTTTGTTCCCGGTAAGGCTGCAAACGCAGGCGGCGTTGCAACATCAGCTCTTGAGATGAGCCAGAACTCAGAGAGACTGTCATGGACATTCGAAGAGGTTGATTCAAAACTCAAGAACATCATGATCAACATCTTCCACAATCTTGACGATGCTTCCAAGAAGTACGGTCTTGAGGGAGACTATGTATCAGGTGCAAACATCGCAGGCTTCCTTAAGGTTGCCGATGCTATGAAAGCTCAGGGTATCGTATAATGTCAAAACAAAACTGGAAGCCGGGGAACATGCTTTACCCGGCACCTTCAGTAATGGTCAGTTGTAAACTTGGTGACAACAGACCGAATATCATTACCATTGCGTGGGCCGGGACTATATGTTCCGACCCACCTATGGTAAGTATATCCGTAAGACCGGAGAGATACTCCTATGATATGATCAGGAAGAGCGGGGAGTTTGTGATCAATCTTGTCACGAAGGACCTTGTAAGAGCCTGCGATTATTGCGGAGTAAGATCCGGAAAAGATCACGACAAGTTTAAGGAAAACGGCCTTACGGAGTATTATTCCGAATTTATTGATGCTCCCGCGATCAATGAAAGTCCGGTCAACATATACTGCAAGACCGACAGAATAGTGAATCTCGGTACTCACGATATGTTCATTGCGACCGTGTGCGGTATCACCGTCGATGAGAGATACATGGACGGGGACGGCAGGTTCGATCTGGCCGCAACCGATCTTGTCTCGTATATCCACGGCGAGTACTATGACCAGGGAGAAAAGCTCGGAAAGTTCGGCTACTCTGTTCAGAAAAAAAGCAAAACAAAATAAAAAAACGTTGACAGCCAAAAGAATAGTATGGTATAAGATTTTAAAACCGATGAGAAAGAGTAGTAGGTTTTGTCACTCCTTAAAAGAGAATCGCAGGCGGTGGGATTGCGATAAAGGATACAGGATCGAATGGACTTTCGAGGGCAAACAGAAAGCCTTTGGGCGAGTATGGGAGACGGAGAAGACACTTCGTTAACAAGGTCAGCATATGTTGGTATGCGTTGAGTGGATGCGAAAGCATCAAGCCGGGTGGCACCGCAGGATATGATTCCTGTCCCAGCACTTAAGTGATATGGGACAGG
>JAGAFR010000049.1 GCA_017612555.1 Lachnospiraceae bacterium
AAGGAATCATCCTCTCCCTCAGGCAGATCATGATATCGGATGCCAAACTCTCTGGCATAGGCAAACCCGCTCTTACCATAGAAGTCAATGTTCCCCTCAAACAGCACGGCACCGAACCCCATCTCCGAAGCCTTCTCCAACGAATAGTCCAGCAAAGCCTTTCCATATCCCTTACGCTTCAGCTCCGGGGTAATGCCGATTGGTCCCATCGTAAGAACATCAACCGTCCTTCCATCATCTGCTTCGATGATAGTCTTCATAAACATATTCTGTCCGATCAGCTTCCCGTCCTGCTCCATAACAAAATCAAGCTCCGGAACAAATGCCGGATCATTCCTGAGCACATGGATCACATAATGCTCAGCACATCCAGGTTTATACACATTCCAGAATGACTCTCTGACCAGATTTTCAACTTCTCTGTAATCCTTCTTTTCTTCTAATCGAATTGTATAATCGTTCATTGCCTATTGTTTCTCCTTTCCACTCCGGTCGGCGCATTATCGGGATCCGATTCAGCTTCCACAGCTACCACTTCCGAATGGTCGAATGCCCACTTTAACACAAGCTTCACAGCCTCTGTGGCGTACCCCTGTCCCTTAAACTCGTCCAGGATACTTAATCTGTTTGATACTTTTACTCCATATCGACAAGAGCCGGGACGGAAGTTCACCGATATCAGTTAAAACAGCATCAGGGGCCATTCAACTGCCATAAATGATATGCACCTGCAGTCGTGCTCCTGTATAAACTCATTAACAAGCCTTGTTTTTCCAACTCTTCGCATGCCATATAAAACGGTCATCACGAATCCCTTTTGCTTGTATTATATACCCTACCGCATTTTCCGGGAAATACTCTTTCATTTCTCCATGCTCAATAACCATATTCTTACACTCTCCGTTTATTCAACACAACATAAGTTCTTTCAAGTAATCCGATGTTCAGAACCGCAAATATCAGAAGATATACCGGCATGATCCCGATACCTATATGCTGCTGTAGATTTCCGAAGACCATAGGCATAAATGTACTTCCGACATAGGCCGAAGCCATCTGCAGTCCGATCACAGCAGCACTGTTCCTCTTCCCGAAGTTTGCCGGAGCCATATGCTGGATTGCGGGATATACCGGTCCCATACCGGTTCCTATTACAACAAACCCGATCGCTGCAAGCAGATAATGACTGATGGGAAGCATGACAAGGACAATCCCTATCATTTCAACAATAATGCCTATTCTTATCAGTGGTCTGTCCCCCAGCTTATTTGACACAAACCCAGAGATCAGTCTTCCGAGCATCAGTCCACCGAATATCAACGATCCGAACGATGCGATCAAGCCATCGGAAAGCCCTTCCTTTACTCCGGCAAAATAACTGGAAGTCCACAGAAAACAGGTTGCCTCTCCGGAACAATATGCAAAGAATGCAATCAGCGTCAGTATCACTCCGGGAACCTTAAGTGCTTCTCTGATACCGGCTCCTGACTCTTCTTCAGACTCTGCGATATTCTCATTCTTTTTCCAAAGAGGCAGAGACAGGATGCATATAAGAAGTATTCCCATCTGGATATAAGCCGTCCATCTGTATCCCTCATTCCACCTTGCCTTGCTTAATGCCAATGCCATGATATTCGGGCTGATAACCGCACCAACCCCATAGAAACAGTGAAGGAAATTCATTACCGAACCGGAGTAGTTGTTTGCTACATAGTGGTTCACGGATGCGTCTATTGCACCGGCTCCCAGACCGTAGGGTATAACAAACAAGAACAGCATCGCATATGATGTCGAGAAAGAAAATCCAAGGAGTCCGAACACAGTCAACAGGATGGATACGATCACGATCCACTTTGTATGAAATCTTCTGATCATCCCCGGGCTGATCAGTGCCGATATTATCGTCATAAATGAAATTGCCATCGAAACATAACCGGCATACGAAGACGGAACTCCAAACGCCACCTGCATAGTAGGCCAGCCTGATCCCAGAAGGGAATCAGGCAAACCGAGACTTATAAATATCAGATATATTACTGCCAATAACAGAGAATACATAGTTTGTTACCTCCGATGACCACATCTTTCATTTCGGTATCCGTTCATCCATTTTGTATTCCTTTCCTTTTGTTCCTTCAAAAACACAATGCCCTGATGCACTCTTCAATCTTTCCCATAAGTCTTGCCTTTGGGCCCTCGGCTTTTTCAGCATTAAGGTGCAGATGGGGAATGACACTGTCAAGCGTAAGCAGGAACAATGTTCCAAGCCAGAATCCGGTAAACGCCGGCCGCGAAGCCTGTCAATGCTCTTTGAACTGACTTCTTCAGTTCGTTCTTCATAAAGAAGACGCACGCCGCTCCCAAAGAAGTTCCAATAAACGGTATTATGATGCCCGGGATAATGCCTGTATTCATGTGATCACGCCTTTCTCAATTTTACTTCATCATAACACCGCTATACCGGTTACGCCAGTTTCCAGCTGACAGCCTGTTTTCTTCCGGTTATAAAGTTCTTATAGATCCCCTCCTGTCTCAACAGCTCATCGTGCTTACCCTTCTGGACGATCTTTCCTTTTCCTTCCATTTACTTCTTAGCAGCCCGCCTGCAGGCAGCGCACATTTTGCATGATGCACAGCTGCCGCCGCAGGCTGACTTTCCCATCTTCTTGTCTCTTATCATGGTTCGTATTATCACTGTGACAAGGGCGATCATAATTATGGATATGATTATTGTTCCCAGATTTGTTGCTAACCAGGTAACCATTTGAACATCCTTTCCTATCTTGTCGTGCTTGCAATCTCCAGCTTATCCGCCTCCCTGTACTTCTTGAAGAACAGCATGTATACCATTCCGGCCAGAGCAGCGATAGCAAATAACAGACCTATGATATTCATGTTGCCGGTTGCTGCCCATCCGAACTGCGTTATCATAAATGCGATCACATAGGCAAAACCACACTGGTAGCCAATCGCAAACCACGTCCACTTCGGATTGTTCATCTCGCGCTTTATTGCACCTATCGCTGCAAAGCACGGTGCACAGAGGAGATTGAATACCAGGAACGAGAAACCTGTGATACCTGTAAATGCCTGAGCAAGCGCCTGCCATGCGGTAAGCTCTCCGCCGCCGTAGAGGATGCCCATTGTTCCGACAATATTCTCTTTGGCAACAAGTCCCGTTATCGATGCAACAGCAGCCTGCCAGTTGCCCCATCCAAGAGGAGTGAAGATCCATGCAATGCAGTTGCCGATCTTTGCAAGGATCGACATTTCAAGCTCGTCCTCGGCAAGCATTCTGAAACCGTCTGCTGTAAATCCAAAGAATGATGTGAACCATACAACAATGGTCGAAAGAAGGATGATCGTACCTGCTTTCTTGATGAAAGACCAGCCACGCTCCCACATTGAGCGGAGAACATTTCCGAGTGTCGGCATATGATATGCGGGAAGCTCCATAACAAAAGGAGCCGGGTCGCCCGCAAACATCTTCGTCTTCTTTAGCATGATACCTGAGATGACAATAGCTGCCATGCCGATGAAATAAGCCGATGTCGATACCCATGCGCTTCCTCCGAAGATCGCGCCTGCGATCATCGCGATGAAAGGTACTTTTGCGCCGCAGGGGATAAAGGTTGTTGTCATTATGGTCATTCTTCTGTCACGTTCGTTTTCAATGGTTCTTGAAGCCATTACTCCGGGAACACCGCATCCTACACCGATCAGCATAGGTATAAACGATTTACCGGAAAGACCGAACTTCCGGAACACCCTGTCAAGAACGAAAGCGATACGCGCCATATATCCGCACGCTTCAAGGAATGCGAGCATCAGGAAGAGGACGAGCATCTGAGGAACGAATCCGAGTACCGCGCCGACACCGGCAACTATACCGTCAAGGATAAGGCCTTTCTGCCAGTCGGCTGCGCCCGCCGCATCAAGTCCCGATTCCACAAGAGCAGGGATACCGGGGATCCATGTGCCGTAATCAGCAGGATCTGGCTCATCACCGATTTCTGCAAGCGTCTTTACGGCCGCTTCGTAATCCTCGATGCTTGCCGTTTCCTCGCTGATCTCAAGAGTTTCTTCATCTTCCACTTCATACGTGAACTCTCCGGTCGGAGCGCTTCCGTTCTCTTCAACATAAGCATCATATCCGTCAACGATCGCAGAGGCATCAGCGTAGCTTTCTGAAATCTCACCGTATCCTCCGTCCATTCCGAACAGGTGAAAACCTTCACCGAAAAGACCGTCATTTGCCCAGTCCGTTGCAGGTGCTCCGACCGCGACCATGGCGATCCAGTATACAAGGAACATAACAACTGCAAATATAGGAAGTCCGAGCCACCTGTTCGTGACTATCTTGTCGATCTTATCGGAAGTGCTCAGTAGTCCGGCATTCTTCATTTTATAGCAGGATTTGATCACTTCAGCGATATACACATATCTCTCATTGGTAATGATACTTTCGGAATCGTCATCCATCTCCTCCTCTGCCGACTTGATATCTTTTTCTATGTGAGCAATCTTGTCTGCGGATATGTTCATCTGCTCAAGTACCTTATCATCACGCTCAAATATCTTTATGGCATACCATCTCTGTTGCTCTTCGGGCAAATCATGTACGACCGCTTCTTCGATATGTGCGATCGCATGCTCAACAGGCCCCGAGAAAGTATGCTGCGGAACAGTCTTTCCGTTCTTTGCCGCTTTGATCGCCTCCTCGGCTGCTTCCATGGTTCCGTCGCACTTCAGCGCGGAAACATCCACGACCTTGCATCCGAGACGACATGAAAGTTCGGAGATATTGATCTGATCACCGTTCTTCTTAACGATATCCATCATGTTAACAGCGACTACCACAGGAATGCCGAGCTCGGTAAGCTGAGTGGTAAGATAAAGATTTCTTTCAAGGTTAGTACCGTCTATTATGTTTAATATGGCATCTGGACGCTCATTTATCAGATAATTCCTGGC
>JAGAFR010000050.1 GCA_017612555.1 Lachnospiraceae bacterium
AAGCAGAAAGGGTATCATCGACTGGACCGAAACAAGGCGACGCGCGCAGGAAATGCTCGCGAAGGTGGGACTGGAGCATGAAGATGTTAACGTTCCTATCAACACCCTTGGTGTAGGTAAACAGCAGCTTATAGAGATCGCCAAGGCGATGGCCAAGAAGGTTGAGCTGCTCATACTTGACGAGCCCACGGCGGCTCTTAACGATGAAGAGAGTAAGAAGCTTCTCGACATAATGCTTCAGCTCAAGCAGCAGGGAATAACATGTATCATCATCTCCCATAAGCTTAACGAGATAGAGTACGTTTCCGATTCGGTCACGATCATAAGAGACGGTAAGACAATAGAGACACTTGTCAAAGGCGTTGATGATTACTCTGAAGACAGGGTCATCAAATCAATGGTAGGCCGTGAGATGACCAACCGTTACCCCGTCAGGGAAGGGGTTAACATCGGTGACGTTGTATTTGAGGTCAAGAACTGGAATGTGTTCCATCCCGATGACGAACACCGCCAGATGCTCAAGGATATAAACATCAAAGTCCGTGCCGGAGAGGTTGTCGGACTGGCCGGTCTGATGGGAGCCGGAAGAACGGAGCTTGCAATGAGCCTGTTCGGACGAAGCTACGGACAGAAGATATCGGGACATATTCTGATAAACGGCAGGGAAGTACATCTTAAAACGGTTAAGGATGCCGTTCAGAACAAACTGGCATACATCTCCGAGGACAGAAAAACATACGGACTCAATCTTATCGGGGATATCAAAGAGAACATGACGATCGCGGCAAGGCCGTTCTTCTTCTCAAAGAACGGTGTCATAAATGCCAATGACGAGATAGTCGCGGCGCAGGATTATAAAGAGAGGATCAACGTCAAAGCCAACTCCATCAATCAGGTGGTCGGATCGCTTTCGGGAGGTAACCAGCAGAAAGTCGTTGTTGCCAAATGGATGCTGACACAGCCGGACGTCCTGATCATGGATGAGCCTACGAGAGGTATCGATGTAGGTGCGAAATATGAGATATACTGTGTTATCAATGAGCTTGCAAAAGCAGGTAAGGCAATAATAGTAATCTCATCCGAAATGCCCGAGATAATCGGAACCTGTGACAGATGTTACGTTATCAATGAAGGCGAGATAGCGGGCGAACTGAACAAGGACGAATTTTCACAGGAGCGTATCATGCAACTTATCATGGCTCACATGAGAAAGGGAGATGGAAATGGAAAATAAGAAAACAGTTAATATGGATTTAAAACAGTACGGAATGTTTTTGATCCTGATAGGAATATTTATCCTGTTTGCGATAACCACAAAAGGCGCAAACGCAAAGCCGGTCAATATCAACAACCTTATCATGCAGAACGGATATGTCGTTATCCTTGCGATCGGTATGCTGCTCTGCGTACTGACCGGTAACATCGACCTCGGTGTCGGATCGGTAGTTGCGGTTACCGGATCGGTTGCCGGTATCATAATGATCGATTACAAGATGAACATGTGGGTTGCCATACTTGCGGCACTCGCTGTAGGTCTTCTGACGGGTCTGTTCGCGGGATTCTTCATCGCATACCTGAGTATACCGCCATTTGTCGTAACACTGGCGACGATGCTCATGGGAAGAGGTCTGACATATACACTGCTTCAGGCACAGACAAAAGGCCCCTTCGCCGAATCCTATAACTTTATCGGTGCGGGATTCCTGCCTTCGATCAAAGTGCCTTTCGGGGACGGGACGATAGATCTGGTAAGTATCGCGGTTGCGATCGCAGCCTCTATCATACTGATAGTTTCCGAGATCAAGAGCAACGCCACAAAGAAGAAGTACAACTTCGCAGTCAATCCTTTCTGGCAGATAGCGCTTAAGCTTGCGATCATGCTGTTCATCATCTGGTTCTTCTTCTACAAGCTTGCAAGGAACAACGGTCTTCCGTTCGTACTGCTCATTATGGTCATACTTATAGCCGTATACGGATTCATTACGAGCAAGACTGTTGCGGGACGTCAGATATACGCACTCGGCGGAAACAGAAAGGCAGCTAACCTTTCGGGTATCGATACGAACAAAGTATTCTTCTGGGTATACGTGAACATGGGACTCCTCTCATCGATAGCGGGTATCGTGCTCGCAGCCAGAAACGGATCGGCTACACCCAAGGCCGGTGACGGTTTTGAAATGGATGCCATCGCATCGTGTTACATCGGTGGAGCTGCGGTTGCCGGCGGTGCCGGAACGATCGTCGGAGCCGTAGTCGGTGCTTTCATCATGGGTATCCTCAACAACGGAATGTCACTGATGGGATTCACGACCGATGTTCAGAAGATCTTCAAGGGTATGGTCCTTCTGCTGGCTGTTACACTTGATGTTCTGTCAAAGAGAAAGAAAAACTGATTTTATATGCTGTAAACAGGCATATGTGCATGTACGACAACCTGACCTACGGACACCGTGGCCAGGTTGTCTGTTTATACGGGTGATGTTAAAATCATAGGATAAGACTGCGTATCATCCGCACGGAGGAAGTATGGATCTGTACAAAGTATTACTCGTTGATGACGAGGAAGAAGTAAGGGAAGCTATCAGGAAAAGGATAAACTGGGAAGAGATCGGTTTTACCGTTGTCGGCACAGCCGAGAACGGTGAGGAGGCACTTGAGCTTGCGGAAAACTGTGAGCCCGATGTCGTGATGACCGATATCCAGATGCCTTTCATGGATGGTATCACCCTTCTCAAAAAGCTCAAAGAGAGGATACCGGACCTTAGGAGCGTTATCTTTTCGGGATACGATGATTTCGAGTATGCCAAGGAAGCGATCCGTCTGGAGGCCGAGGAATACATATTAAAGCCTGTTGATGCCGATGAACTGAGAAACATATTCGTACGTATCAGACAGAGACTCGATGAGCAGATAGAACAGAGGCGGAATGTTGAGCAGCTGTCCAAGTACTATGAGGAGAGCCGCCCGATGATGAAGGAGCAGCTCATCATAGGACTGCTGGAAGGAAGGGAGCTCCAGTTCGACCTCGAACGGTATCAGAAGGATTTTGACCTAAGGCTGGAGTCAGCATTCTAC